>DAISWL010000018.1:0-2786 GCA_036826375.1 Candidatus Saccharimonadota bacterium | reverse complement strand
AAAGTGGTACGTGAGCTGGGTTCAGAACGTCGTGAGACAGTTCGGTTTATATCCGGTGTGGACGCATAAGAAATTTGAGAGGATCTGCCCCTAGTACGAGAGGACCGGGGTGGACGAACCTATGGTGTACCAGTTGTCATACCAATGGCACGGCTGGGTAGCTAAGTTCGGTACAGATAAGCGCTGAAAGCATATTAAGCGCGAAACTGGCCTCAAGATTAGATTTCTCTATGAGATCCCTGAAAGACGATCAGGTTGATAGGCGCAAGGTGAAAGTGTGGTAACATATTGAGCCGAAGCGTACTAATAGATCCATTGACTTTTTATGCATCTTAACTTGTTTTGCAAGTTGGGCATGACTTGATCTATAATTTGTATACATCAATTGCACTTTAAATTTAAGCTTCAAATAATCTAACTATGAGTATCGATCTTACTAAATTTAATAAATTGATTTAAGTTTAATAAGATCGGTGCCCATAGCGCTGGGGAAACGCCTGATACCATTCCGAACTCAGAAGCTAAGCCCAGCAGCGGCGACTATACTTCCTTAAGGAAAAATAGCACGGTGCCGATTTATATAAAGACCTCATCTAACGATGGGGTTTTTATTTTTTCATAACTTCAATAAGTTAGATATAATACAAAAGCCAATTAATTTATATGATAATTCTAATTCACTCATCCAAAACCATGAAAGCTCAGGCTTTTGATTTGAGTAGCTTAAGTTTAAGCCAGCCACTTTTTGGCATCGAAGCCGATAGTTTATCTGCGTATATGCGGAATCTAAGTTTAGGGCAAATTGTTGATATGATGAAAATATCTAAAAATCTAGCTGTTACTGTTCAAAATAATTACTCAAACTGGGATAATCTCAACTTAAGCCCGGCAATGTATAATTTTGTAGGAGATATTTATAGCGGGTTGCAGGCTCAAAGTTTTAGCGTTGCAGATCTTGAATTCGCTCAGCTGAACTTAAGAATCCTCTCGGGATTATATGGAGTTTTGAAACCGTTAGATTTAATCAAACCCTACAGAATGGAGATGGCTTATAGGTTGGATAGTTTTAAAGAACCTAATTTGTATAAATTTTGGGGAGATAAAATCTACAAAAGTTTAAATAAACCAAAACTAATACTAAACTTAAGCTCAGATGAATATTATAAAGTGGTGGGTGGGCATCTAGATGCCGGAGTTAAGGTTGTAACTCCTAAGTTCTTGACTGTTGATCATAAAACTAATCAGCCAAAATTTACAGCCGTTCATGCCAAAATTGCTCGTGGAGCCTTTGCTGGGTGGGTAATCAAGAACAAATTAACAGATGGCTCTAAGCTTAATAACTTCAATCAGCTAGGATATTTATTCAGCCCAGAATTAAGCTTAAGTGAGAATCAACCAGTTTTTGTTTGCAAGGAATTTGGCGGCAAGGGCTTAAGCTTAAGGCTTAATTAGCAAACTCTTGCTATAATTAAACTAATAATGATAGATTTAAACGATTACCTCAAAGAATTAGAAGCTCACTTAAAAACTGGTGGAGCCCGCGAGCACACTTATCGCCCAGCAACTGAAAGGCTATTTGCAAGTTTTAGCAATGTTCAGGCCGCTAACGATCAAGCCAGAACCGAACACGGCGCAACCGATTTCGTGTTCTATAAAAAATCTAACATCAACATTATTTTAGGTTATGCCGAGGCCAAAGATATCAACGTCAGCCTAGATAGAACCGAAAAAACCGAACAGCTAGAACGCTATTCAGGCTACAATAACTTAATTTTAACCAACTACATCGAATATCGTTTCTACCAAAATGGTAAGCGTTATGCATCCGTTGAAATTGCCAAACTTGATGGCTTAAGTTTAGTGCCAATTCCAGAAAACTTCCAAATTTTAACAGATGAGTTGGCTAACTTTTTTGAACAGAATCCTGAAAAAATCGCAAACGCTAAACGCCTCAGCCAAATTATGGGCGCTAAAGCTAGGCGTATAAAAAGCAACATCAACATATTGCTTAAGCAAAATCAGGAGGATGAATCTAGGGCGGTGGAAATCACCAAAATTTACCAACTGATGCAGAAAATGCTAGTGGCGGATATGAGCCCAGCATCTTTTGCTGATATGTATGCCCAAACTTTAGTATATGGTTTGTTTGTTGCCAGATATAGCGATCAATCTCCTGAAAGCTTTAGCCGAAGCGAAGCCAGAGATTTAGTTCCGCATTCTAACCCTTTCCTCCGACATTTTTTTGATCACATTGCCGGAGCTCAGTTTGAATCTCGCCTAGCCGTGATAGTAGATGAACTCTGCGAAGTGTTTCAGGTTAGCGACATCGCTGGTATCATCAACAAATACCTTAAGCTTGAGAGTGATGACAAACAAGGGAAAGATCCGGTTATTCATTTTTATGAAGATTTTTTGAGCGAATACGATCCGGCTGAGCGCAAAAAAATGGGAGCTTACTACACGCCTCTTCCGGTAGTAGATTACATGGTTCGCGCCGTTGATGAAGTTTTGAAATCTCAGTTTGGCATCAACCGAGGTTTGGCGGATAGCTCCACCATTACTAAAAAAGTTGAGGTTCAGGGCAAAAAAGCAGAAAAAACCTTTCATCGGGTGCAAGTTCTCGATCCCGCCACCGGAACTGCAACATTTTTGAACGAAATCATTAAGTTTGTGCATCTTAAGTTTAAGGGGCAAGAGGGCATGTGGCCAGCTTACGCTAAAACCGATTTGATTCCTCGCCTGAGTGGTTTTGAGCTGATGATGGGCGCTTACACCATCGCTCATCT
>DAISWL010000017.1:0-10055 GCA_036826375.1 Candidatus Saccharimonadota bacterium | reverse complement strand
ATAAATAATTCCCGATTTAGGGAATTTTTTGTTTGGTGAGCGAGCGAATGCGAGTCGTACGGCAAAAACATCCCAACCCATACAGTCACCACTTTAGCTTAAAAGTGGGTTATTCTCCAAGCTAGATATGTTATCTAATAGCTTTATCTTAAGCTTCTCTAAATCAGAACCGGGTTCCGGATTTAAGCTTGCTATATTATTTTTCTGTTCTGATACCTTATTCTTGATAATATTTGTTACATTGATTTCAAAAGAATTAATTTTTACGGCATCTGTAAGTTGTTTGTCATCTTTCTTATCTGGCTTGGTGACTCTCTTGAAGTTACCTTGAAATGTTTTTTTATCATACGATTCATTACTATAGGCTATTATTTCTTGAGAGTTTCCGCTCATTAAAATTCTAGTTTGAGTTATTAGTTGTTGCGTTGCGGCATCACTCTTATCTATGTTGGCTTGGTACTTATCAAATAATTCTATTAATTGGTTTGATGACTTGTAGGTACTAGATAAATTAGATAAACTACCGGGCTTGTTACCGCCAGAACTTAGAACCGTAATAGTTAGTATTACAATTATAAAACCGATAAAACCTAAAAGTATTTTACTATTTAGTATTTTAGAAATTATCTTAGTATTAGTTATATCTGGTAGATTTGCCATGTATTAATTCTAACATATTAAGCTTAAGTTAAAATCACCCTAAATATATCTTTGCCAGCTAAACTAGATCTTTCTTCTAAAACCTAGACTAATTATAATTAACACCCAGTTGGAGCCTCTATCAAATCGTTACTATAAGCTAGGTTTAACCGAGTCTATGTAAATAGAATCACTATTAAGATATAATTTAAGTAAAAGCTTATGTATTTAATTTTATTGTTCACCGCACTACTACTCACGCTTGGTATAACCGTAGTGTATATTCAATATAAATTTTACCAGAGATCTTGGTACGTCAAGAATCCGATGCAACTTCTACTAATTGAGATTCCAAGAGAGAATGATAAAAAAGAGTTATCGGCCGAGCAAATGTTTGCTAGTATTCATGGGATTCTGCGTTCTAAAAAAGATCTATTCAGCTCCCGTAGCTTTCAAGAACACATTAGCTTTGAGATAGTATCAGTGGGGAACCAGATACAATTTTACATATACACACCTAAACACCTAAAAAACTTTGTTGAGGGTCAGGTCTACGCTCAGTATCCAGATGCCCAAATAAAAGAGCTAGAA
The DNA here is from genome assembly GCA_036826375.1 of Candidatus Saccharimonadota bacterium. Lineage (GTDB taxonomy): Bacteria > Patescibacteriota > Saccharimonadia > Saccharimonadales > HK-STAS-PATE-42 > DAISWL01. The sequence goes on along the minus strand of DAISWL010000017.1, from coordinate 8,825 downwards.
GAAGATTATGTCGCTCGATCACTCAATAAAGGTGATTATACAGAGATAAGGGAGCTAGATCTAACTGATAACGATGTTTTGCCTATAAAAACATTTCCCAGCTTTGAGGTTGATCCGTTAGCGGGCATAACGGCAACGCTTTCAAAGCTTGAGAATCCAAAAGAAAACCTGTGGATTCAAATAGTAGCTAAACCAATAGATGACAGTTGGCACAAGAAATCATTTAAGTTTATTAATAAAATGCATTTAGGATCTGCAGGTTCAAAAGTCGGTAACCTTGGAAAATACTTGGCCGCAGCTTCTACTGTCCCCGAGGCGGGGGAATCGGGCAAGGGTGATGTCAACGAAAGAGATAAATCTAGAGCTTCGGCTATTCAAGAGAAATCTGAGAAATTAGCTTTTAAAGTTAAAATTAGAATCCTTTATTCTAACCCTGTGGATAGCCCCACCAATAGAATAAAGCTGCAGGCTCTCGTAGGAACCTTCAAGCAGTTTAACACTACAAACTTGAATGGATTTAAGCTTAGTAAAACTGCTAGGCCAAGTTTGGAGGATTATTCATCCAGGAAGTTTATAAATGGAGGATACATCTTAAATATTGAAGAGCTAGCTAGCTTATATCACCTACCTCATTCTAGCGTTGAAACTCCAAGCATAGTCTGGGCTCGTTCCCGTACCGGTGAGCCGCCCTCAAATCTGCCCATAGTAGAGCAGTTCACGGATGATGTCACTCCAACGGGAGTCACTAACTTTAGAGGTGATCATAAGCTTTTTGGGATGACAAGAAAGGATAGGGGAAGGCATCTCTATATTATTGGTCAAACTGGAACTGGTAAATCTGGTTTGCTCACTAACCTAAGTTTAGCGGATATCAAATCTGGAATGGGATTTGCGCTTATCGATCCGCACGGAGATTTAGCGATAGACGTTTTAAACTTTATCCCACCGGAAAGAGTAGGGGACGTAATCTATTTTAACCCTAGCGATGTAGATTTCCCGATGGGCTTTAACCCGTTTGAATATCAAGATGCCGGCCAAAAAGGCAACATCGCCAGTGAAATAATTGCCTCTGTTAAAAAACTATTCGAAGATAGTTGGGGACCCAGACTAGAGTATATTCTTCGTTATACTCTCTTAAGCTTGCTTGAGAATCCTGGCACCACGATGCTTGATATAACTAGAATGCTGACTGATAAGAATTTTAGAAAATCGATTCTTAAAAATGTGACCGATCCAGTAGTGCTAAACTTCTGGTCCAAAGAATTTGATAAATGGACCGATAGGTTTATGCAAGAAGCGATATCGCCAGTTCTTAATAAGATTGGAGCTTTCACGGCTAACCCAATTATCAGAAATATCGTAGGGCAAAAACAGAGTGGCTTTAATATTCGCGAAATTATGGATAGCGGTAAGATTTTGATAGTTAACTTAAGTAAAGGTTTAATGGGTGAGGATAACGCTGCCATTATGGGATCACTTTTAGTCAGTAAAGTTCAGCTAGCCGCTATGAGCAGGGCAGATATTGCCAATGTAGAAGATAGGCGCCCCTTCTATTTTTATGTAGATGAGTTCCAGAACTTCGCCACAGAAAGCTTTGGCGTAATTTTAAGCGAAGCTCGCAAATATGCCTTAAACTTAACCGTTGCCAACCAGTACATCGCCCAAATGGAGGATGGCGTAAAAGATGCTGTTTTCGGTAACGTTGGCTCCATTATTAGCTTCCGAGTTAGCGCCGATGACGCCGAGTATCTGGCTAAATATTTTCAACCAAAATTTGAATCAGTTGATTTATTGCAACTCCATAACCGCGATTTCCTAGCCAACCTAACAATTCTGAACGAAAAAACCTTCCCCTTTAGCGCTAGAACCGCAGATATTCCACCAAAACCAGAATCTCAACTGCAGAATATTATTAAGCTTAACCGAGATAGTTACTGTAAACCTAAAGATGAGATTGAACAGAGAATATTTGCCGAAACAACAGGTCAACTTAATCAGAATCAAAACCAGCCTCAAGCTCAACCGACCTCGCCACCACCGAAAGCCCCCCTTACCCATAAAGATGTCGCCCGCGCCCTTGTTAAACTTAACGTCAGTGCCCAGCTACCCCAAAAAATTAATCCGAGGCCCATGTCTGCACTAAATAATCAGGCTAACTCACCGGCCAGTGTCCCACCGGCTTCTGATCAACAGCTAAACTTAAATAGCGTTGCAAATAATACATCTCTAACCCGGGCCTTAAGCTTGAAAGGGGCTGAAGAACCAGAAAAGAAGAAGCGTCGGCGAAAACGAGGCAAAAAGAATAAATCTAAAATGCAGGCATAACACAAAGCCTCAAAATCTATTTTTAGGTAATGATTTTCTGATATAATAAGTTCAAAGTAATAAGGGAGGTTTCTGATAATGAGTTTTATTCAAGTTAAAGATGTCAGTAAAACTTATGGCAAGAAAAATGATAAGTTTGTAGCTCTTGATGACGTAAGTTTGAGCATAGAAAAAGGCGATAGCGTAGCTATAGTGGGCAAATCTGGATCCGGTAAATCTACTTTAATGCATGTAATATCGGGTTTAGATAAACCTCAACAGGGCTCGATCTTAATAGATGGTGAAAATATACTTAAGCTTAGCAAAAAAGCTGTAGATTCCTTCCGTAACCAAACTATTGGTTTCATATTCCAAGCTTTCTTTATTCAGCCTAATGAAACTTGTTATCATAATGTGGAATTGCCTTTGATAATTAATGGAACTCCAGTTTCCAAGCGGCGCAAGAAAATAATAGATGCTCTAAAAAAAGTAGATTTATTTGATAAGATTAATCAAAAAGCTGGTAATCTTTCAGGTGGGCAGAAACAGAGGCTTGCCGTAGCGAGAGCAATAGTTAATGGCCCTAGTATTATATTTGCAGATGAACCAACCGGTAACCTAGATTCTACCACGGGGGTATTAGTTGAGGATATGTTGTTTAAGCTTAATAAAGAGGATGGGGTTACTCTGGTAGTGGTAACTCACGATAAAGATCTGGCTGATCGTTGCAACACAGTTATTAATATTAAAGATGGCAAAATACAATCAATTGAAAAAGCGAGGACAAACAAATGAAGTTGTTAGATCAATTAAGGCTCTCCTCAAGAAGCTTAAAAGAAAGTAAACTAAGAACATTTTTAACAGCTCTAGCTATCGCCATAGGAGCTTTAACTATTAACCTAGCCATGGCGGCCAGCAACGGAGCCAATGGCTTTATCGACAAGGTTATTAAAAGCAATTTCAATCCAAGTGAATTAATTGTATACAAAGAAAAGCCTCAGTTCGGGGGGATAGAATCTACCGGACCCCAGAAGTATAATCCAGATTCATTAACCGATTCATCTCAAGGAGGCACCGTAGTTCAATTAACTAATGATGATATTACTAAACTTAAGAATAATCAAGATGTAGAATCAGTTCGAACATTCTACCAGCTTACTCCGAACTATATTTTTCCAGATGCAAACCCAGAGCTTAAGTTTACAGGTAGCGTTCAGGGTATAGATCCTTATTTTGAACCAGATTTAGCTTCAGGTTCAGCCAAAGATTTATCCAAAGATGGCATCATTTTGCCTGACAGCTATTTAGCTGTAGATAAACTTAATTTGGGATCAGCTGAAGAAGCGATAGGTAAAAACGTAAAAATAAATTTCTCTAGATTACCGCTAAATAACTCTGCCAATAATCAAAAAGATTACAGCTTTAAAATAGTGGCAGTTTCAAAATCTAAAGGCTCGGTATCCAATCAGCCAAACCAAACTTACATCAACAATGATGTTGCGGCGGATATAAATAATTACTTAACTGAAAGTACAGTAAACGAAGGCAAGCATTTAGCAGTTAGTGTAGCTATTAAGAATTACGATCAAAAAGCTGATTATGTAGATCAGGATTGTCTAAAGCAACCTGGCAAAAATGATACTTCTTGCACCATGAAGGGTACGCGTTTAGATTCAGTAAAAGTTAAGCTTAATAAAGATGGTTTCTTCGCTCAAACACCAACAGAAAGCATTTCATTCATCACTCAATTCATCAGCATATTGCAGTTAATAGTAGTAGGATTCGGGGCTATAACTGTTATAGCCAGCGTTTTTGGCATCATTAATACGCAATATATTTCAGTATTAGAAAGAACCAAAGAAATAGGGTTGATGAAGGCTTTAGGTATGCGTTCTAGAAACATTATGAACTTGTTTGAGATGGAGGCGGCTCTAATAGGATTCATCGGAGGGGTAATCGGAGGGCTAATCGCATACTCGCTAACTCTAGTAGGCAACCCACTCATAAAAAATGCTATAGGCTTAGAGTTGCTTGAATTTAGCTTCCTCCAATCATTCGCCTTAACCTTAGTTTTAGCTGCAGTAGCTGTAATCTCAGGTTTATTGCCAGCCAGAAAAGCGGCAAAACTAGATCCGATAGAAGCTCTTAGAACAGAATAAGAAAAAACTAGGAGAGATAACCACTATTTCTTAAATTTGCATATAGATGCTAAAATTGTTCAATGGCAGAAATAAACAAGTTATCTAACATCAATATCCTAAAAAAATTATGGCAAGGCTACGAAGCTGATGAACAGGCTATAAATATTTTTAAGAATATAAGATACTATCCTTTGGCTGGTATTTCTTCATCCGGGAGAGATAGCCTGATTAGATCTCTTAAACTTAATTACGAAGATGTTTACGACCTGGTTACTACTACAACCAGGAAACCAAGAGTCAACAACGGTAAACTTGAAGAGAATGGTGTTGAATATTTTTTTGTTAGCGAAGATCAGTTTTTAGATAAAATTAAGAATAAGCAAATGTTAGAATGGGCCATCATACACGCTCAACAATTATCCGGCCTAGATTCCGCCACCCTCACCGATATACCAGGTGGAAATTATATCATTAATGATATAGAAATAGCAGGAGCACTAAAACTGATAAAACAATTTAATACCATAAAACCGATATTTATACTCCCGCCAAGTTTCGAGGAGTGGCAAACCAGACTCTCTAACAGAGGAGAAATGCCAAGAGAAGAGTTCATTCAAAGAATGAGAAGCGCCAAAAAAGAATTAATATTAGGCCTTGAGGAGCCAAAGTTCCACTTCATCATTAATGATGATCTAGAGGTAGCTAGGGATGAAATCTATAAATACATGTCCGAAGCAGTTGCCTGTGATCAAACAAAAGCCAGAATTATCGCAAGGGAAATCATAAACGAAATAGATGATCTTATAGAACAGGTCTAAACCTTAAGCATGGTGATACTTAGAACCAGAGCTAATACTCATGGCTCTGTAGATCTGTTCAGCCAAGATTAAGCGTACTAGTCGATGGGGAAAAACTAGATTCGATAGAGACCAAATAAAATCTACTTTTTGATGGAGCTCAGGCTCAACGCCGTAGGCTCCTCCTATTACGAATACTAAATTTTTGGAATCGATTTTAGTTTGCTCAATGATATGAGATAACTGCTCCGATTTAATCATATTTCCTTTTTCATCTAGCAATATTTTATACGAATCATTTATAGATTCAAGTTTCTTTATGATAATGGCAGTTTCCTTTAGCTTAGTCTGAGATGCATTGCTAGCCATATTCTGATTAGGAATCATAATCCAATTAAGCTTAGCCTTAATTCTTCCGCTATATTCATCTATAAGCTGTTGGATACAGCGTTCATTATTTTTGCCTACAGTTATTATCGTTATATTCATTCTTAATTTAAGCACTTAAACTTAATCGTAAGTTAAAGGCGTAGCTCAAGTGCTATTATATAGGTTACAGTATGGATTTAAAAGATGATATAAAATCTCGCTTAAACATAGAAGAGGTGATTGGTCGTTACGTTCAGCTTAAAAGAGCTGGTAGAAACTTCAAAGGGCTTTCTCCCTTTACTAGTGAAAGAACTCCTAGTTTTGTGGTCAGTCCCGAAAAACAGATATGGCACGATTTCTCAAGTAATAAGGGTGGTGATATGTTTAGCTTTATTATGGAGGTTGAAGGCTTAGATTTTAAAGAATCTTTAGAGCTTTTAGCTCGTCAGGCTGGGCTTAATATTGATGATTATAAACAACTTAAAAATTCAGTAAATACAGATTATAAAACCAAAGATAGGCTAATAGCCGCCAATAAGTCTGCTCAAATATTTTTCCAAAAAAACCTAAGTCGATATCCCGAATCAGTCGCCTATATTAAAAAAAGGAGTATATCCAGAGAATCAATCATAGATTACGGGATAGGTTGGGCTAGTGGAGGGGTTACTGGTGATCAATTATACAAACACCTTGAATCCAGAGGATTTAGCCTGGATGAAATGATCAAGGCTGGGTTAGTGGCATATAGATATGGTAAGGCTAGTGATATCTTTAGAAACAGGTTAGTCATAAGCTTAACCGATATAGAGGGTAGAACAATCGGTTTTACTGGAAGAACCTTAGCTGTTGATAACCCCAGAATCCCCAAATATCTAAACACCCCTCAAACGTCAATTTACGATAAAAGCCGCCAAGTTTTCGGCTTAAGTTTAGCAAAAAGGTACATCAAAGAACAAGACGCAGCTATCTTGGTAGAAGGCAACCTGGATGTTGTCAGTTTGTTCCAGAATGGGTTCAAGAATGTGGTAGCTACGGCTGGAACGGCAATGACTATTAATCATCTCAAGCAAATTAAGCGGTTCAGCCATAATATATATCTAGCCTACGATAGTGATTCCGCGGGGGTTAGTGCTAGCGAAAGGGCTATTCTATTATCTCAAGAAGTGGAAATGACGATGTACATCATCGATTTGGGAAAATTTAAAGATCCTGACGAGATGGTCAATCAAGATCCAAAATTATTTACTCAAGCTCTAAAAAATAAAACTTATGGATTGGACTGGTTGATGAATAAATATAGCGAAGGGCTGGATCTGACTGCGGCAGTAGATAAATCTAATTTCATTAATTTATTCGGGAATGCCCTTACTAAGCTTAAAGACCCAATACTAATCGATCACTACCTCATTAAAGTTGCTGAGATGTCTAACTTATCGATCGATGCACTTAAGGATAAGCTAGAGCAACTAACAGGTCTGAATAAAACTATAAATAAACCAATTAAGCTCGCTAAAATTAAATCCAATACAAACACCAGGTTAGATGAAATTAATTCTACGATAGATGAATTGTTAACTCTTAATCTGAAGTTCTCCCTAAACTTAAGTTTAAAATATTTAGTTGAGGATCTAAATAAGGAGGAGGTGGGTAGTGCTAGGCTCGGCTTAATACTAGGCCCCGACATTAATCATAACATTGACACTCTATTGAAAGCTGATGATAGTTATGCTAAGATACTATCATTGCGCTCAGAGGAGCAGTTCGTCAATTGGGATAAAGATCAAATAGATGATCACCATAAGTACTTACAGAGAAAACTTAAAATCTTAATTTTAAAAAATAAAATAGATTTAATTAGTTCACAAGTTGCAGCTAATAATTATAAAGATAAGGCTCAATTGCAAAAACTGTTAAAATCTCAATTAAGCTTAACCAATAAACTGAGAGGCGAGGAAGATGTCTAAAAAAAACAGTGATCAGAAGGAAAAGTTACTTAAGGCTGGCCAAACCGTAGGTTCGGTTGAATATAGTGAAATAAAAAAGTTATTACCAGATGTAGCGGCTTCTCCCGAAAAATTAGAACAGTTGATAGGCGAGTTAGAATCTTTAAAGATAGATTATATAGATGATTCAGGCAATGAAGATGATGATGACCCTGCAGAGGTTAGCGATGAGGAGCTAAACGCAGTTGCTAGTAAGTATGTAGAAGAGGTTTCTGATGATTCGGTTAAAATGTACTTAAGGGAGATAGGTAAGATACCACTTTTAAAACCTGATGAGGAGCTGGATTTAGCTTATAAAATCCTAGAAGGAAACGTTAGGGCTAAAAATAAAATGATTGAATCTAACATGCGTTTAGTAGTTTCAATAGCTAAACGTTATTCCGGTCGTGGTCTAGATTTCTTAGATTTGATCCAGGAGGGTAACACGGGTCTTCTCAGAGCTGTAGAGAAATTTGATCCAGATAAGGGTTTTAAGTTCTCTACATATGCTACTTGGTGGATAAGGCAGGCTATAACTAGGGCTATTGCAGACCAGGCAAGAGTTATAAGGCTGCCGGTACATGTTAATGAAACAATTAATAAAATTATGCGAACACACCGCCAGCTATCCCAAGAGCTAAATCGTGAGCCGAGTATTGAGGAGATAGCCAAAGAAGTCGAGATGCCACCAGAAAAGGTTGAATACATGTTGAAAGTGAAGCAGGATGCAGGTTCATTAGACGCTAGCGTGAATAACGATGATGACGATTCAGTAGTAGGCGATTTTGTGGTTGATGAAGATGCTGAGACTCCAGATGAGACGGCTTCTGCTCAGTTTTTAAAAGATACAATAAAGCGCGTACTTTCAGATTTAACCGAAAGGGAGCAAAAAATTATAGCTCTCAGGTTTGGGCTTGATGATGGTAAGAATTATACTCTCGAGGAGGTTGGTAGGGAATTTAATGTTACTAGAGAAAGAATAAGGCAGATAGAGGCTAAAGCACTGGTAAAGCTAAGGAGACATCCGGCTGCAAGAAAATTAAAAGAGTATATAAAAGACTAGAATTTCACAAAGTTCTTGATACTTTAATATAAGTATGGTAGCATCTGATTAGAGTAGTAATCAAATCAAAATAAATATTAAAAAAAGGAGCAGTTTATGAAGGTGAGCTACACCAATTTAAAAAAGGCTATCAAAGCCCGACTATCAAACAAAGCTTTCAGTTTAAGCT
>DAISWL010000016.1:0-12919 GCA_036826375.1 Candidatus Saccharimonadota bacterium | reverse complement strand
CTATATAACAGAGGAAAAGTTAGTTAAAAACCTCCACGTTTTGTCGTATTACTCGGAATCCCAGATTTTAGAGATATCGATTCAGATAATGACGGCATGAATGATATTAAAGAATCAGGTAGAAACTTTGCAGATACTAATAATGATGGCAAGGTAGATGGTGGCGTAAATGCTTACGGTATAGCAGCAAGTATCGTTAGCTCATCCGATCCCACTAAACTATCTATCACCACTCTTGTCGATACTAATAACAACGGTATAGCAGATTTTAGAGAGAAGCTTAGTTCATTAGCAATTACCGGCCAAAATGCCAGACTCGTCTTGGCTATTAGCTTGGCCATAATGACGACAATACTAAGCCTTATTGGCTACAAGATAAATGGTTCAAAGAAAAGTATTTAAAACTTTAAAGTAAGTCTACTCAAAATTCTAAAAAGTCTTGTTTATAGCCAAGAGGTGATGTATTATTAAGCTTAAGCTTTTAACTTAAAATAGAGGAGAATACAATGTTGAATAAAAAAGATGGAAGATCCAAGTTGCTAAGTGTGTTTTTAATTATTGTAACAATACTTTCCTTGGCAGCTAGTGGTTATTTTTTTATGCAGACCAAAAAAGCTCAATCAAAGAATGATGAAGCTGCCGATCTGAAGAATAAGATAGCTAAAATAATTAACCTACCAGATGAAACCCCTGTTGTTGGCACAGTTAATGATAAAGAAAAATTTAAAGATCAGCCATTTTTCTCTGGTGTTGAGAATGGTGATAAGTTGTTAATATTCCCAGAGGCTAAAAAAGCAGTTGTTTATCGTGAGAAAGACAATAAGCTTATTAATGTTGGCCCAATTGCGGTAACTGCCGAAGATTCTAAAAAAACAGATTCTTCCTCAGATACATCTAACTAAAAATATTTTATGGTTTTTAAAGTTTGATTGACTATCCACAATCTATTTATGCACTAACATGCTTGTCTGTATACTCTATTATGTTTTATTTCACCGTAAAGCCATGTAGCCCTTTAGGTTTTAGATTAAGTTGAGTATACTTTTAATGACATGCAAAAAAGCAATAATATAAATACTTCAATTTTTTTAATCCCGCTCGATTTAGGCGCTAAAAACCTGGGAGTAGATATAGGACCCGAGGCTTTCATCTACGCTGGTTTAGAAAGTAAACTGTCATCTGCTGGATTTAAGCTTAATGATGATTTAGTTAGGTTTAACCCTAAACCCAGGAGCCAGGTTGAGATGGGGGATCCTAAAGCAAGGTATATGGCTGAGATAATTAGAGTTTGTGAACAAGTAGCTGAGGCTACTAAACTTAAGTTAGGCGAAGGTCAGAAGGTAATTGGCTTGGGCGGCGATCATTCAATCAACCTAGGTCTCTTTTCAGGGGCAGCATCTTACTGCAAGGGCATCAACAAAACGCTGGGTATGATATACCTGGATGCTCATGGCGACATGAACACCGATGAAACTACTCTTTCCGGTAACATCCATGGAATGCATGTAGCTAGTTTAATGGGGCTTGGCCCAGATAAACTCAAATCCGTTAGCGGTGATTTTGTTAAGCTTAAGTTTGAAAATCTTCTTCACATTGGCGGAAGCGATTTAGATCAAGCCGAACTAGATTTAATGCGAGATAAAAAAATACCTAACTTCTCTCTGGCAGATGTCATGCTCTACGGCCTGGCCCCACTCATAAAAATGATAGATCAGCTGGCCGCTCGCTGCGATTACATTTGGGTTAGTGTAGATTTAGATTCTATTGATAGGCTCTACGCTCCAGGTGCCGGGATGCCTAGTAACGCGGGCCTCAGTTACCGCGAAGTATCTTTCATCTGTAAATACATTGGCCAGCACTGTCCGGTTTTAGGTTTAGATATTGTGGAATACAACCCTCTTCAAGATGAGAACAAGAAAACTGCCGAACTCGCGATTGAACTCATAGCCAAATTACTGGGTCAAGAATACAGCTGGTACACTGGGTATTTAGAGCAGAATAAACTCTGAACTCTTGAGATTTTTAGTGCCTAAGTTTTAGCGCCAATTTATATAAAAGATATTTAAATTTATTTAGGGGTAGATCCCACGTGCCTGAACGAGCTAACACTTTACCCCCAAAAGATTGTTTAAACTTGGATATATTGGTTAAGGGGTGCTTAGGATCTTCGGGGTCGCCTACTCCGTATAAATCAAAATAATTAGCTCCGGCTTTTTTAGCCTCCAGCATGATGAAACTTAGCAGTGGAGCCATAACTTGCAGCTTTCTGGCATCTTCATTGCCGGCTGAATGAGAATAATACCAAATTTTTTCATCTGTAAAAATTAGAGTAGCAGCTAAAACATTATCGTGCTTATCGTAAGCAAAAAATAACTTAGCTTTACTCGCACCCATAAGTTCGGCAGCTTGAGATTGAAGATAGTTATCTGAGTGAGGCCTCATCCCTGTTCTCTTGGCTACAAGCTTTAGCATAGCTATAAGCTTCAGCATATCTTCGGGGTTATTAGATTCACTAAACTTAACACCTTTTTTGTAGATATTGCGGTGCAAGTTTCTGCTAGATTGACTCATATTAGCGATAATTTGCTCAGCATCTGGCCGCAGATCTACTATCATTGTAAATTGGGGTTGAACATCTTTAACTTTAATTAAACCTAACTTCTTAAGATAATTGCCCTCAATAGTTATTTGGTTGGTTAAAACTGGTTCAATTCTTAAATAAGTTAGCCCCTTGGTTCTGCAATCATTTTTTACTAAGCTTAAGAATATTTTCAAATCATCTTGCCTTGAAAGGGGCGGTCCATACGGGAAAAAGACTCTTTGAAAGGGTTTCTGACCTTCAATAAAGCCCGTGGCATCAAAATTTTTAACTGTAATTGTTTTTTTCCCTAGTGATTTTTGGAAATTAATCCAAGCACTAGATTGTAAAAAATGTTTTTTCATAATTTTAATTTCTTGATCGAAATTCTGGTCGGGGTGATCGTGGATTGAACCTGTAACTTTAGCCCTTTCAGGGCAAAAGTTAAACTGCGACCAACCTTTATATTTCGTGAGGTCGCAGGCTCAGCTTTCTAAACAATTAAGCCTAAACCTATCCAAACAACCTCTTTTATTTCTGGTCGGGGTGACAGGACTTGAACCTGCGACCTCACGGCCCCCAGCCGTACGCGCTAGCCAAACTGCGCCACACCCCGAAATGGTGTCTTCATTTTAATTATAAACCATATTGCCGTGAGGTCCTCACGGTCACGATCATACTTGCTTGCCCTTCGGGCTAACAAATCTGTCTCGACCCGTCTCGACTTACTCTCAAGCATAGCTTTCGAATCAGTTTCCGGCCTTGCAAATTGCTCCCAGCAATTTTCACCCCAGCCGTACGCGTGTGTCCACTGCGCTACAGCCCGAAATATTCTCAATAGTACCAGGTAATATTATTATAGCATCGTTTCACGTATTACGAGTTTAATAGGTATCGAGGATTATTGCAGCTTAAACACCAATAAAAACTTTTTTATTAGGTTCTATTCTAATCTCGTTGGCGTCTATAGGTTTTTTAAGTTTATGAGCTTGGTAGCCAGCAGCTGCAATCATTGCTCCGTTATCTACACATAGCTCAGCGGGGGCATATTCGATATCTATACCGAGACTCAAACTTAATTTAGTGCGTAATCTTTGGCTTCCCGCAACTCCTCCACCTATTACAACAGATTTTGGTTTAAACTTAAGATATGCCAAACGCATCTTATCCACAACGTAATCAAGTGCAGCGTCTTCAAAACTAGCACAAAAATCATTAACTTGTTTTTGATTTAAATGAGATGCTATTTCAAAACTGGGCATAGTGAAATCACCACCGGCAGTTTTTTGGGCCTCTCTCAATAGAGCAGTTTTTAATCCGGAGAAGCTGGTATCTAAAATATTTTCAGTTTTAGGCTTAGGTAGTTTATAAGCATCTCTATCGCCTAGTATCGCTTGCTCTGATACTGATACTCCACCGGGGTAGGGTAGATTCAATATTTTAGCTGTTTTATCAAAGGCCTCGCCAATTGCATCATCACAAGTTCTCCCCACAATCTTAAATTTAAGATGACTATCAAATAGCATCATTTGAGTGTGACCACCGCTAACAACTAATGCTAACATCGGAAACTGGGGCTGACCATGGGGCAGCGTATTACTTAACTTAATTTTAGATTCGGTAATAAAATTAGCGTAAACGTGGCCAACAACATGATGAACCGGCTGAATAGGTATGCGTAAACCAAGGCTAAGCGATTTAGCGGTTTGAACTCCAATCATCAAACTTCCAATTAACCCTGGTCCGGAGGTTACGGCTATGGCATCTACATTATTAAGTTTAATAGCGGCGCTCGCTAAAGCTTGATCTACCACACCGATTATAGATCCAACGTGTTCACGGGCGGCAATCTCCGGTACTACGCCTCCGTAGGCTCTGTGAGCATCTATTTGTGACGCGGTAGCCATGCCTAGCAACTTATGACCATTTTCTACAACGGCCGCCGAAGCGTCATCACAACTAGTTTCTATACCTAAAATCAACATAAATATTTAAGTTTAGTATAAAACTTATTTACCTCATGATTCAAGTTGTGCTATATTAATTTTAAAAGGAAATCATAAGTGTAATGAAAAAGATTAAACTATCTCAAAAAATAAGCCAGAGTCTAATTTATATAGCTGCGGTGTTTAGTTTGCTAGCGATTGGCCAAATTACCAGTGTCAGTTATGCTGCGGACCCGAAAGCAGAAGCTTGTAATGCTATTCAGCAAATAGATGGAGGGGGAGCCTGCGATCAAGATGCTGCTAAAAATAAGTTTTCAGAGATAGTGAAAAGCATAATAGGGATACTTTCGCTATTGGTAGGTGCTGTCTCTGTAATTATGGTTATATTGGGTGGCTTCAAATACGTTACTTCTAATGGAGACGCCAACTCGACCAAATCAGCTAAAGATACCATAATGTATGCTCTAATAGGTTTAGCTCTTGTAGGTTTTGCCCAAACTATAGTAAGATTTGTATGGAGTAAGACGTAATAACAAAATGAAACGAGAGGGTATAATGAACATTATCATGAAACTAAATAAAATATTTGAAAAATCAAAACTAGGGGTCCTAGTCGCTGTAGTTTCTCTAGCATTTTTAGGTTTAGCAACAACACCTGCTAGAGTAGGAGCTCAAACTACGAATACTATCAATAAGAGTACTTGTGAGGGGATAAGCATCGCTACTGGTGGGGGGGATGCTGGGGATTGTAAGGATGATGGCAATGCCAGCTTTAGTAGTATAATCAGGAAAGTGATAAGCATCCTTTCAATACTAGTCGGTGCTGTATCAGTTATAATGCTGATTATTGGCGGTTTCCGTTACATAATATCTAATGGAGATTCCAACTCAACCAAATCAGCTAAAGATACCATAATGTATGCCCTAATAGGTTTAATTATCGTTTTGTTTGCTCAAATAATAGTAAGGTTCGTCTGGACCAATGCCACTGATAGTAGTAACGGGGGCGGTGGTGGGACATCTACACCCTAGTCTTGATATGATTAATAGTATTTGCTAAAATAGACCTAAAGTAAAGTTTATAATTTCAAGGAGAATAAATGCTAAAGAATTTAAAATTAACAATGTTAAGCTTAATCTTAAGTTTTGGATTGTTTGGGGCTGCTTTGCCAGTAACCAGTGTTAGTGCTCAATCATCAATAGCTGATAAGGTTTGTAGTGGTGTCCTTAGTACTTCTGGAGAAGAAGGAGCGGATGCTTCATCTTGCCAAGAAGATGGTGACAATAGCTTTAACACAATTATAACTAGAGTAATTAATATTTTTTCAGTAATAATTGGTGCAGTTTCAGTGATTATGATTATAATCGGTGGCTTCCGCTACATTATATCTGGTGGCGACCAGAACAGCGTAACAGCTGCTAAAAATACTATAATGTACGCCATTATTGGTTTGGTTGTGGTTCTATTCTCTCAAGTTATAGTTAGGTTCATACTAACCAACGCCACTAACAAAAACTAGATTACTTAATATAGACTAGACATTCTTATTCACTCTATTTATGCCTGCTATCTTGGTCTATATCAGTTTTTTTAGCTCCTACTCTACTCTACTCTGCTTACAAAAAACATTCCGCTCTCAAGCTTCGATCAGCTGGTAGAAACTAGTTTTCAGTGCGTTTATTAGTTTTGGCTCCTTCGGCTGAAATTAGTTTTTCAATTCTAATTTAAGCCCTAAGAATCACAATTTTTATTTAAGTTTAGTATACTGTTTATATATGGCTCATCCTAATTCAAATATTAAAGATAAAACTTATCAAAATTCTCAATATATATTATGGTTAGATCTTGAGATGACTGGTTTGGATCCCCAATCAGATCAGATTCTAGAGATAGCAGCTATAATCACAGATTGGAATTTCAATTATTTCGATAGCCTAGATGTAATTATACATCGGTCAGAGCAAGTTCTAGCGGGGATGAACGATTGGTGTAAAAATCAATTTAAGCTTAACGGCCTAACTGAAGCGGTGAAAGCATCTACCCTGAATCAATCTGAAGCTGAAGATCAGATCTTAAATTTAATTGATAAATATTTTGGGGATGACATCCCAGTTCTACTTGCCGGTAATTCAATACATAGTGATAGAGCTTTCATAGCCCAACATCTCAAAAGGTTAGAAAATAGGCTGCATTATCGAATGCTAGATGTAAGTAGTTTTAAGGTTGTCTTTCAAACTAAATATAAAAGAATTTTTAGAAAAGGTGAAAGCCACCGGGCGTTAGATGACATCAAAGAAAGTATTGCCGAACTTAAGTTTTATTTAAATGGAGTTAAAAAATGATGATTAAATTTGAAGAAATAGAAAAATATTTATTAAGTTTACCATCGGTACAAAAAACCTATCCGTTCGGTGAGAATCCCGCTGTATACAAATACTTTGTTAGCCCTGAAGATGAGGGCAAGATGATTGCCTTAATTGCCAAAGAAAACGTTGAGCCAGTTAACTTAAGCTTAAAGTGTGATCCTAACCTCAGCTTAAACTTAAGAGAAAAATACGATGAAGTTATGCCCGGATATCATCTCAATAAAAAACACTGGAACACCATTGTTTGCGGCGGACAGTTAAGCTTAGCAGAGGTTCAAGATTTAATTTTGCATAGCTATTTATTGGTTAGCGGTAAAGAAAAACTGTAAATCGCCTTAAGCTTAAGATCCTAAATTCCTAATTATGGAAATTACTAAAATTACCGCCCAAGCTAGAAATTCGCACAAAGTTAATGTTTTTATTGATGGGCAGTTTAACTTATCTTTAAGCCTAGCTCAGTTGAACCAGTTGGGTCTGAAGGTCGGCCAACAGCTACAACCTGAAGATTTCAAGATGTTAAAAAGTGAATCTCTATTTGGCAAGTATTACGGCATGGCTCTAGATTTTCTAGCCAAAAGAGCTAGGAGCGAATCAGAGATGAGAAGGTTTGTCATCGCTAAAAGTTCTAAAAATAGAGTGATAAAAAAACGGAGTGGGGAAATCATTAAACTTAAGGCTGAAATATCAGCCGATGAAGCCGAATCCCTTTCCGCCAAAATAATTACGCACTTAAAAAATAAAAAATACTTAAACGATGGTGAGTTTGCCGGGTCGTGGCTGAAATCAGTAGCCCATAGAAATTATTCTTCATTAAAGCTAAAAAATGAACTAGTAAAAAAAGGCATCAGCCTAGAGATAATCGATCAAGTAACAGCTGAAATTAGTGGGGATGAACATCAAACCAAAACCTTGAAAAAGCTGGTTGCTAAACTTAAAACAAAAACCCGCTATCAAGATGACCTTAAGCTTAAGCGATACCTAGTTGGCAGGGGATTTGACTATAGCCTAGTGAAAGAGGCAATTGATGATAATGAAGCTGAAGTTAGTTAGTTGCTAATAGGGTTAAGCTTAATAGGTTTTTGAGAAATGGTTGTATAAGGTAAACTCATGAAGATTGACTTATTTTCATGAGCTTAATTCCATATAATCTACCTATTTTAAGGATTTCAAGCCCTGAAAACCAGACCTTAACCTACAATTGACCACCGATCTCCCTCTCTTTCAGGAGAGGGATAGGGGCTCTGCCCCCAGGGTGAGGCTAGAATTTAACTAAGGTTTTAAAAGTATTGACATAAGCTCAATAATTTGCTAAGATAATAACAAGATTTCAGATATGTTATTGAAATCATTTAAATAATTAAAACAAAAACAATAAAAATTAATCATAATTAGAAAAAGGAGAAAAAATTATGTCAGAAAAAATGCACAGAGCAATAGATACGGCAGTAATAAACAATACATCATTAAGAGAAGCAGCTAGACCATTAGGGATGACTGGTCCCGAAAGATCCGACTATATAAAGGATCCAGAAGTAGAGCGAGTAGCTGTAGATATAGCATCAGCGCCGGCAGTTGCGGATCTTTTAGCTAAACCCGATATGTTCAATCGTTTGAATAGTTTAAGCCCGGCAAAACTAAGTGCGCTAGTCGAAGATAGTGAATCAAGTGGCATGATAAGTACAGATCCATTCAAGTCTTATGTACAAAGGAACTTAGCTTGTACGGTAGATTCTAGTGGTAGAGCCATAGGAACGCTGAGTAAATCAGCAGAACGTACTGTTAAATCCATGGCTGAAATGCCTGGTGTGGATTTCGACCACGTGGCCGATCAGCTACATGATAAATTTACTCCAACTGAGATTTTAACTAGAGCTAATACCGTAAATAATCGCGTGAATAGGGCTATGCAGATGGTTACAAATAATACTGAATTGTTTGCTACTCCTTTCGCTGATATGGATTCTAGTCAACAGAACAAGGTGATGAAAATGATTAGCAACGCCAACTTGGCTCCTAATCAAGTTAAAGATATGCATGAGGCCGCCAAGAGGCTTAAGTCGAGCTCAGAGGGAGCCGAAAAGGCCCAACTAAAGATTGATCAGCTTAACGCTCAGATAGAGGGTGCAAACAGGAGAGGTGACGTTTCTCTAGAGACATCCCTAACATCTAAGAGAGATAGCCTAGAAGAAAGAAAAGCTAACATGGGCGATAGACAGCTTAATACACTAAGAGAGAAGCTAATCGCCCAAGAAATAAAGTTACTTACTAGGGATGTTGATGAGATACCTATTAATCATGATCAGTTATCTGAGTTGGGCGCATTATCTACTGAGCCATTAAATCCTGACGGTAGCTGGAATAATAGGAATGATCAGGCTAGGCAAGCTGCAAAAAATCTATTTGATTTCATGAGCAACCCATACGGAAGTAATGAAGAGGAAACCCAGAATACACCAGAAGGTAGAGAAAGATTTAGCGAAAGAACCAAAAGAGCTATAAAAGTTATGCTTGGAGCAGGTGCATTAGCTTTAGGGGTATATATAGGCAACAAAACAGGCGTTCAAATACAGTCACCCCGAGCGATAACAGAACAATTCCAGGCAGGCGGACAGGGTTTTAGCTTACTAGGCAGGGTAAGTGCCAGATTAGAAAATGCTTTTCAAAGTTTTACTGGCATAGGCGGTGATTTCAGCCTATCTGAGGCTTTTCGAGCATTGAACCCACTTGGTAAAGGCGGTGGTTCATACGCGCGAGAGGTTTGGGAAAATTCTACTCCTGGAGCTAAACGAGCATGGGGCGATGGTTTTACTGATATGGTTCATTACGCAAAACATCATCCAAAAACTTGGAAGCCTGATCTAAGGGCAGCCTCCTTGGCAAAACAGGTCGAATCGGGTAAGGATGCAGCATTAGCCCTTGCTAGAGTAGCAAGGAACACACGCTAGTCACTTCCCCACGCACCTACTATTTTAAATAGCGATTAGCGATATAAATATAGCCCTCAATTTCGAAGAGGGCTATATTTTTAGGTTATAATATATCTAAGACATGAATCTAAAAGCAGATATCACTCTCAAAAACCAACGCTTAGATGTAGCCTTGTTAAGCTTAAGTTTGGCTGGCCAGATTTATAACTTAAGTTCCGATCAACCCGTTAAGTTTAATCGATCGCAGATAAAAAAAATGATTGACGCTGGTCAGATTCTAGTTGACGGTGCTACGGTTAAATCTGGATTTAAGCTTAAGGGCGGTGAGGATATATCTATTAGTATGCCCGAGGCCTCAACATCTAACTTTAACTTGCCAATTATTTACGAAGATGAAAACGTGATAGTTTTCAATAAACCCAGTGGGATGTTAACCCACGCTAAGGGTGGATTCATTGATGAGCAAACTGTTGCATCTGTTCTACAGCCTATAACGATTAAGCTTGAGGCGGAGAGAAGCGGGATCGTCCACCGCTTAGATAGGGATACCAGTGGAGTGATTATCTGTGCTAAAAATCCGGAGGCTAAATCATTTTTAATGAGACAATTTTCAGATAGAAAAGCCAAAAAAACTTATTTTGCAATCATTGAGGGCGTACCTAAACTTGAGTGCGCCAAGTTAGATTGGCCAATCGCGCGGAATCCCAAACAGTTAAACTTATTCAGAGTTTCGTCCGAGGGGAAGCCAGCTCAAACCAATTACCAGATTATAAGCTCAAACGAAAACTTAAGTTTAGTAGAGCTGAAGCCTGTTACTGGCCGAACTCATCAGCTTAGAGTTCATATGCTCGAGCTCGGGTGTCCAATTGTAGGGGATAGATTCTATAACCAATCGTCTAAACTCGCACTTAATTTACGAAAAAAATTACAATCACCAGTTTCCACCAGCTCCGTGAAAGATGGTTCTTCTAAAGAAACTCTGCGTTTAATGCTTCACGCTTCAACCCTGGAGATAACTATTCCGGGTGGTATAAGAAAAATTTTTAAGGTAAATTTACCAGATGATTTTACTGATTTCATGAATGACAACTCGCTTAAGTATAAAAATGAGGATGTCGCACAATGAGAGGTGAACCTAATGAGATGATCGACAGTTCTATCTTTATCACCGAACAAGATGACAGGTATTTACAAAGTATCGCTAAACTTAAGCCACATGCGGTAATGTTGGTTGGATACTACGGATCTAACTTGAATAAAATAATTGAACACTTCATTCTTAAATTGAAACAAAATAGCATTTTGACCAGGCTAGATTTGAACCCGATAGACGGCAAAAAAAAGATATCAATTGATTCTGTTCGTGAACTCAACGCTAAACTTAAGCTTAGCAAAAAAGAAACAGAACTCAGTATAGTTGTGATTGAGCAAGCTAATGCCTTAAGTTTAGAGGCTGCAACGGCACTTCTTAAAATTCTAGAAGAACCAAATAGGGGTACTATGTTCATTCTGGGAGTCGGATACCAAGATCAGATTCTTCCAACAATAGCCTCGCGTTGTTATAAGCTTAAACTTAAAAAACCGAATATGAAAGATCTATCTCTGGGTCTTGGCCTAGAATTAGCTAAACTTAAACCCCTAATGATGCTTTGCGGTGGTAGGCTAGATACTCTGGTTAGAATAATCGATGAAGGCGATTCAGCCAGCTCTGAGCGACAAATTTTAGAAGATGCCAAAAAGTGGGTTACAAGTAAAGATAAGTTGGAGAGATTGGAAATTTCAGATAAGTACTCAGAACTAGATCAAATTAACGACTTTATAGTGGCCATCGCTGGGGTTCAGAAATCATTGGTAGAGCATTTTATAGACAGTAGAGATTTTAAACTTGCTCAAAATATGAGTAAAAAGGCAATGTCGGTAGATACTATTATTCGAGACACCTCTTATCTTAATTTGAACAAAAGAGTTATACAAATAGAACTAAGTAATATCTAGATTATAACGAACAAATAATTTATACTTAATACTGAATATAGGCAAATCATTTAGCTTTGCTCCACATTAACAGAGTAGCAAAATTCTAGTTTGGAACATTTAAGAATGTTTGGTCTATACTGTGATTTTAATACGATAAGTGCTACAATTTAGCTAAATACATTATGATAGTTTATTTATTATTTTTTGTCGGCCTGTACATTACTATGCTTCTAGCTAATAAACAGGATGCTTATGTTGAGCCGACTGCTCCGGAGGGAAGTGAACCTCACATAAACAGATTATGGAATGAAGCTGTCCAGTCAATCAGGATGAATCGTTTTATAAGGGCAGAGAAAGCTTTACTAGCCATGCTCCATATAGATCAACACAATGTATCTGCCTATAACCGTCTTGGCGTACTTTACGCCCGGCAGAAGAACTTTAAAGATTCTCTTAGCTGTTTTGAGATAGCTTACGGTTTAGATCCTAACGCTAGTAGTATCCATAATGTGGGTTTAATTTACTTGGAGATTGATAAATACGATAAGGCTATCAGTGCGTTTGAGCGATCAATTCAATTAGAGCCTAAAACTCCCTCTCGTTATCTAGCACTAGCTAAGGCTTACGATAAGAAAGGTGATATAAAAAATACCATTAAAACTCTAGAAGATATCGTAGACATAAAACCGGATAAACAGGTATACGGTTTGCTTGTTCAGGCTTATGAATCTGCGGGAATGGCTGATAAAGCAGAGGACACAAGGTCTCGTTTCAGTAGGGTTGCTCATCAGCCCTCTCGCTCGCCAGCATTAAAACAACCTCGTAAGATTATCTGATTGCTAAAATATCTTCATTTTGTTAAACTTAGTTTTAGATTTTACGCTATTATGCCGCCTTAGCTCAGTTGGTTAGAGCGACGGTTTTGTAAACCGTAGGTCGTCGGTTCGAATCCGACAGGCGGCTCCATATTTCAAACTTTTAAGCTGGGGTAGTGAAGCGGTCAAACACAGCAGACTGTAAATCTGCCGGCGTACGCCTTCGGGGGTTCGAATCCCTCTCCCAGCACCAAATAAATAATTCCCGATTTAGGGAATTTTTTGTTTGGTGAGCGAGCGAATGCGAGT
>DAISWL010000015.1:0-15520 GCA_036826375.1 Candidatus Saccharimonadota bacterium | reverse complement strand
ATAGAGAAAGGGCTATTTAAAAGGTAGAGTGTCCTGATTGGGGGTTGAATTAAGCCTACTTTTCATAATTATATTATAGCATATAACTTAAGCTTAGTAAACCATTTTTTGTATTCTTTTCGGGGGTATGCTAGAATTTTAAAAAACGATCTTAAGCTTAATAAGAAAGGAAAAAATCAAAATGATTGAACAAACTTTGGTAGTTTTAAAGCCAGATACAGTTAAAAGGGCCCTAATTGGGGAGATAATCGGCCGGTTTGAGCGGGCTGGTTTGAAGGTGGTAGGCTGCAAGATGTTCACTCCGCACGCTGAACTTGCCAACAAACACTACCCTGTAACCCGCGAAGAATTTATTGTAGGGATGGGAAATAAAACTTTAGATAATTACAAAGCTTTGGGGATGGACCCGGTAAAAGAACTAGGCACTGATGATGCAAAAAAAATAGGCTTAATGGTTCAGGGTTGGTTAGTAAACTTTATAACTTCTGGCCCAGTTATGGCATTGGTATTAGAGGCTCCTCACGCTATTGAGCTAACCAGAAAAATAGTTGGCTCTACCCTACCGCTTGCTGCTCAACCTGGCACAATTCGTGGAGATTTCAGCTTTGATAGCTCGGCATTAGCCAACAACAAAAAACGGCCAATCAAAAACTTAATTCACGCCAGCGGAGAACCCGCCGAAGCCGAATACGAAATTAAGCTTTGGTTCAGTGACGATGAAATAGTTGAATATAAAAGGGTTGATGAGGAATATTTGCACAGTTAAGAGCTATCCAATCTCTCAGTGTGCTTAGCCTTATAATCTAAGTATTTAGCTTTTAGTTTGCTTGGCCCAGGTTTTTGCATAGGTTCTACCAAGCTTTAGTAATTCAGCATGAGATCCCTCTTCAGTTATTTCGCCATTTTCAATTACAACAATTCTATCCATATCAACAAGGGTGCTGAGGCGATGCGCAACTACAATTGCAGTTTTTCCTTTTAGTATCTCTGGGAATGAGGATTGGATGATTTTTTCGCTTTCGGTATCTAGGGCGCTGGTGGCTTCATCTAAAATTATAATTGGAGATTTTTGCAGCAGTGCCCTGGCAATTGCGATACGTTGTTTTTGACCTCCGCTAAGCTTAATTCCGCGCTCACCCACTACGCTATCAAAACCCTGAGGCAGTTCTTTTATAAATTCTAGAGCGTGGGCATGTTTGGCGGCCAACTGAACATCTTTTTGTGAAGCATTGGGGTCTGCAAGGGTTAGGTTCTGTTTTATGGTTTGATGCAGCAACAGTGGTTCTTGGCTAACATAGGCAATGCTACGCCGTAAATTGTTTTGGGCTAAATCTTTAATATTTATGTTATCTAGTAATATTTCGCCATCTACTACATCTTCAAACCTGAGCATAAGCTTAGTTAAAGTACTTTTGCCAGCTCCGCTTTCACCCACTATACCAATGTGTTCGCCAGGCTTAATATGCAAGTTAAAATTTTTGAGTACGTTAGTGTTGGAATTTTCTTGATAGTAAAATGAAATATTATTAAACTCAATATCACCTTTAACGGAATTAAGCTTAACTGGTTTTGGTGGATCTAAAATTTTATTTGGAGTTTGCATTTTAATGATTGCCGGGTAAATGTGATCTACGTAGTCATCACGTTCTAGTATTAAATCTGGTATAAAACCAATGGCGCCATAAAGCTGATTGGTATATGTAACAATTAAAACTGCTAATGAAATAGGTACCAAGCCCTTGCTGTATTGATGAATAATTATAGTAAATAATATAAGATAGAATATAGTTAGCAACAACTCCCTGGGTATGTTTAAAAGGTATTCTATCTTTCTGCGCGAGTTAAATATTTTCTGCTCTTTTTTTAGCTTCTTATCTAGGCTTAAACTTATTGGATTATCATTGCCTATAGATTTGAGGGCTATGAAATTAGTTAGGCCATCAGCCATCATCCCAGATACTTGTTTATAAATTTCCCTGGTTTTGGCACGCCAGGGGGCAATTTTTTGTGATGAATATTTAGATACAATAAAATAAACTACGATATAGATAAACATAATTAAGCTTATAATTTTAGAATAAAAAAAGATGACTATTACCGGAAAAACTATCTGAATTAGGGTTTTAAGATAAGTTGAGCGAGCTCTTTTTATTAGGTTTAGCCCAGAATCTGCATACTGCCTTGTTGCAGCTGTTAAGTATCCAGTTGGTGAATTGGTAAAAAAAACATAATCAGAATTCATTAAGTTAATAAGATACTGCTGCATAGACTTTATGTACATAGGGTTTTCTATTTTCATAGCAATTAGGCCTGCAAAACTTTTTAGAACCCCACCAACCAAACTAATAACAGTGAAGATAACTAAAGTTTTTTTGGCGCCCGCAATGTTATTAGTGCTTAGGTTTAAAACGAAGTTAGAGGCTACTATTGGTTGAACGATACTTAATAATACTACTTTTATTGCATCTAGAACAAAGCCCAGCCAGATTTGCCGGTGCTTAATGTAAATGTTGAATAGGTGCTTATAAACAATCCAGTTTTCAGATTTTTTGTGGCTCAACATAGTTTTAAGTTTAGCATATTAGGCTGCAAGCTTAATGTGTTCGGCCAAAGCTCGGGCGCCTTCATTTGTTAGAGGTGTTGTGTGGTTGCCCCTTAGGGTTATGTGGCGGATTTGAGCTAAAGCTTTCTCTTGTTCGGCGTTGAACGGATCGTTATGTTCATTTTCAGATGCGAAAATACCTGCAGCTCTCAGTGCCATAAAACCAGCTGTTCCCGCTAAGCTTAAGTGGCTCATTAGAGCAGCAGCTTCTCTCGGGTTTAAGCTTTTTAGGGCTTCGTATACTGCAAAATCGGTTCCGCGTATATCGGGGTTTTTCAGTCTATAATAAATTTTTGAACTTGAGAATATCTCATCATTTCTATAACTGAATATAGATACATTACCAGGATTCACATACCCGGCTGCAAAGGTTTGCATAGTTTGGGGGCCACAGGCATCAATACATTCCTCTAAGCTAAACTTAAACTTAGAAAGATAGCTAGCCGCTCTTATCGCTCTCTGGCGCTGGGCCCAAAACTCAGCTGGCCCATCGGCATCAGCTACTATGCTTTTGGCGCCATTGAAGATGGCTTTTGCTAGAGAATGAGCCGCAAAACCAGAGGTGGGCATCAGGGCGTAGGCATCAGTGAACCCAGCCGGAGCAATTAAGTTTAGCGGAGCATGATCTAGTATCTGGGCTAATCGAGGCTGCTCATTAGATAGGCTCTCGGGTAAGTTATGGCTATAAACCATGCTAATGGCTGCGGCTATAATCGGCCCACCTAAAGAATGACCCGCTAAACTTAATTTATTGATTCGGTCACTTTGAGCCGATTCACCTAAAACTATAAGCAGTTCTGCCGCATTAGCTTGAATTGCCCCTGTACCCTCAATTCTAGGAGGCTTAATATTTGGGTTTCTTTTTCTGTCGTAACTGACAACTTGTAAGCCGGAGTTAGTTTTAGTTAATTTTTGGGCTAATCTGGCGTAATCTTCAGATCCACCAGCGAAGCCATGCACACTAACCAAAACCTGGCTGGGGTTATCCGTTCCCCAACGTCTTAGTTCGTGTGGCTCGAAATGGTGCATGTTAAGTTTAATATTACAATCTTTTTTAGTTTTTTGCAACTAAAGTGCACTTTACTAGATTATTATTTTCAGTTAGGTTAAGCTTGAGGGTATTAAACCTAAAATATAGGAAAGGCAAGAAAATTTAAAATGGCGATAGAATTAAAGATCCACGATGCCCAAACAGCAATATTGCGAGAACTTCTATTTAAACCTTCAGCCAGCTTTAGCGATATGCAAGCCCAAACAAACTTAACTAGTGATCATTTCAACTTCCATGTTAATAAGTTGATAGAATTAGGCTTAGTAGAAAGAATAGAAAAAGGCAGATATAGCCTAAGTTTAAAGGGCAAAGAATATGCGAATAAGCTAGATACCGACAATAATACAATTGAGCGGCAGCCGAAAGTTGCGGTTTTACTAGTTGTAACAAGGGGAAAGGGATCTGATTTAGAAATATTAGCCCAGCAGCGCTTAAAGCAACCATTCTATGGATTCTGGGGTTTGCCATCCGGGAAAATACGTTGGGGTGAAACTATCATAGAATGTGCCGGGAGAGAACTAAAAGAAGAAACTAACCTCAGTGCTAAGCTTAAGTTAGTGGGCATAGAACATAAACTTGATTATAGCCAAGAAACAGGTCAATTATTAGAGGATAAAATTTTCAATATAGTTCACTGCTACGATGTTAAGGGGGATATGTTTGAGGAATTTGAAGGTGGTAGGAACATCTGGATAAGACCTGGTGATATTAAACTTAAGCTTAAGAAATATTTCGAGGGGCTAGATAAAGATAAGACGAGGTACTTTAAAGGTGATTTTATTTTTGAAGAAAAAAAGTATTATTATTCAAAAGGAGACTACTAAACTTTAAGTTTCAAGTTCTGGCTTAATGGAGCCGTCTGCCGGGATCGAACCGGCGACCTGCACGTTACGAATGTGCTGCTCTACCAACTGAGCTAAGACGGCGGGCTATAATCTTTCCGCGAGGCTATACTATTATGCAGGAGAATCGGCGTAATCTGCAAGTCTAAAAATCTTTATTTTTAAAAGAGATTAAGCCTAACAGTAACATCATGATAATTAACCCGGCTAGTATCATAAAATAAGTTGGGTTAGAATTCCCGAACAAGTTGTTCTGATAATCATAATAATGGAATATAGAAAGATACTTAAGCTTAGTAACAGTTGGAAAAAGCGTTACTAACGAGCTTAAAATGTAGTTCTGGAAAAAGAAGTAATAACCCATTCCAATGGCTAGTTCTTGTTCGAACTGAATTGCCAATAATCCGCAAAAACCAGCAACAACCATTGACATTAAGTTTAGCGATATTAAGGCAAGATGCAGATTAGAATAATCTATACTAAAATTACTGAATTTAGCTATAACGATGATGCTGAAAAAGTTGATGAGGTTCATCAGTAACATAATGAATAAATAAGATAGGCTTACGGTGAAGTAGATGTTAGTTCTAGAAATAGGTCTGCTCACTATAAACTTAAAGAAGCCAACTGTCTTCAGTTTTCCAAAAAAAGATGTAGCCAGGCTGATTCCTAAAATAACTTGGATCATAGGATAAATAAGGCTGAAGTTTTTAACTGCTAAAAAGCCGGTTGAGGTTGACATCAAGTTTAGATCGCCAAAAAAAGCTTTGTAGGCTTCAGGCAAACTGCTGATGAGGCTACCAAGATCTAAATTAGAGGTTGAGCTATACGGTGTAATTACTAAAAGATTGGTAATGATTATAATTAGTGCGTATATCAAAATCATCTTAGTTTTAGATTTAATTAAAAAAGCACTTAAGTTTAATGATTGCTTCAAATTCATAACGATTACTCCTCGCTACCCTTTTCATAAAGTTTTAAAAACACTTGCTCTAAACTTTGGGCTTTAATCTCGATATCATCCGGATTCAGCTCTGAGGCTACGGCTAAAATTGGTCCTAAATCAGAATCAACTAAAAAAGATATTTGGTTAAGGTTGGCGGATGTTTCAATCTGCTTGGCTCCGGCAGATTTAAGTTTAGCTAAATCAGTATTTTTAACATTTCGTTTGAGGCTGAGAGTGAAAATTTTTCCGCCTAGTTCCAAGTCCTCATCTTTAATGGATTGAATTTTAATTAATTTGGAATCTTTTATAAAGGCTACCTTAGTGCATACTTTTTGAACTTCATTCAAGTTATGAGATGAAAAGAAGGTAGTTTTGCCATCAGCTTTTCTTTTTAATATTAACTTGTAAAATACCTCTTGGGCTAAAGGATCCAGCCCCTCAGTTGGCTCATCTAATATCAATAGATCTGGGTTGTGAGCCATAGATAACACGATTGCCACTTTCTGACGTGTTCCTTTTGAAAGATCGGAAATAGCAGAATCAGCCTGTTCCCCTATCCCTAATTCCTCAACTAGTTTATTGAAGAATTTATGATCTGACGGGTTCAGGTTCTTTATTATTTTTAAAACAGAATTTAAGCTTTCAGATTCGGGCAAATTTATTTCACTATCCAAAAAACCAATTTTAGATTTAAACTTAAAATCATTAAACTTAATTTCTTGATTGAAGATGCTAACCGTTCCGCCACTAGGCTTAATCAGGTTCATGAGCATCTTAATGGTGGTAGTTTTACCGGCTCCATTAGGGCCTAAAAAACCAAATACCTCCCCAGATTCAACCTCTAAGTTTAAATTTTCAACAGCGTATTTATGAGAATATTTTTTGCTTAAGTTTTTGGTTTTAATCACTAACATTAAGCTTAATTATAAAGCATGATTCAATAAGTACAAAGCATCTTGTAGATAATTCGAATCTTTCGCTGGCGCTCACAATACAAAACCCTAGTATCTCTAGAGTTTTAATTCAACTTTCTTTTAGCTTTTTAAGATCTCCAGATATTAAAGCCTCTTTCTTTATTCGAGACCATCTTTTTAACTGTGATTCTCTTTGCATTGCTTCCGTACGGGTTTGATAGTTTTCAGTGTACACTATTTTAAAATCCTTTAAGTTCTTTCTGGTGAAATCTGCACCGTTGCCGGAGTTATGTCTCTTTAATCTTTCTAGAATATCGCTTGTTTGGCCGATATATAGCTTGTTCTCGGAATTTCTTAAAATATATACTCTATACATAATTTAATTTTAGCACTTCGATTCACTTCGTTCACTCAGTGCATTCGACTCTATAAGCAATAAACTCCTCAAACCGAGGAGTTTATTTGAATCGCATATGGCTGTAGCCATGAGCGAGTTTACGAGTCGAATGGCGGGCCCGACCGGATTCGAACCGGCGATCTCCTCCGTGACAGGGAGGCGTACTAGGCCAGCTGTACCACGAGCCCAAACTGGCTAAACTTAAGTAATAGTATCATAAAAACATTAAGTTTAGCAACAAATATTGAAGTGTTAATACTGCTAGTAACGGTTGTAGTTGTAATCTATTACGCAAGCATCTTTATTTTCAGAATACTTATATCCAGTTTGGCAATTTTTATTACGTACTCCACCACCGCCGACGCCTACAATAACTGAAAACAGGCCAAAGCCAAATATTAAAATGAATAACATTGCAGTAAATACAGTTGTAGAACCGGGCTTGGATTTTTTAGCTACGGATATAGTTAGAAATGCTAAACTTAAGCTTGTTAAAAATGCTGGTAGAGCGCTACTTAATAATCTGTTGGTGGAATTATCCTTTATAGCGGAGCCTAGTGAATATATTGAATTACTAATTAAAATTAGAGAGGTTATAATAGCTACAACGCTAAACATTATCACAAAAACTAGTTTCAGCCCGTTCTTTTGTTTTTCATCATCATAGGCCTCATCCATTCTTGTTCTTAAATAAAGCGGAGCAAAAAGAAAAGCAGTTGGCAAAAGTATAGATCCCGCCCAAAGTGAACCTTGCCAGCTATAGCTAGCTCCAGAAAGCGATTCAAAAGAGCTGTAGATTCCGATCGGTACAGTGACAGAAATTACGACCAGCAAAAAGAACATGATGCAAAACTCTAAGTAGTAGATATTGGTTTTTTCGTACCACGGTCTATTCTGGTTAAGTTCTGGCTTATTATCATCAGCTAGCTCATTATTAGTAATTTGCTGTTGGTTGTCTTGCATTAATTTCTCCTCCTTATATTTATAAAAGTGTACCTATATAACCTAAGTATAGCATCTATTTGCTAGTTAAATTACCGCCTTATTGCTAGATCCGAAAGCGGCTATTTTATCTTCTACCACTTGCTGAACTTCATCTTTTACTTTTTCCATAAGCTTAATCACAGCGTATTCATCGGGGTTTTGCTCTAAAACCTTCTCCAGTCCTTTCCTAAACGCTATGCGCATATCACTATTGATGTTAATTTTACTTACTCCAATATGAGCAGCCTCGCTATAAAAATGGATTGGAGTCCCGCTCCCACCGTGCAATGAGATGTTGCATTCTATAGAATTTCTAATTTCAGTTAGCAGGGCTAAATCTAACTGCTTGGGAACTTTATATTTACCATGTAGGTTCCCTACCGCAGCGGCGAAAGTGTCAATCCCAGTTTTCTTACAAAAGTAAGTAGCTACGCTGGGGCTAGAAAAAGTTTTTTTAATTTCTTCATAATCTATATCTTTATCAAAAAAATTAGAACCACCAGCAAAGTAATGGGGCTCGCTTTCTACAATAGCGCCCGTGAATCTGGCGTAATCTACCACTTGCTTGGTAGCTTCAATAATGTCATCTTGGCTAGCATCATGGTCGGCTTGAGATATATCAATATGAATAAATTCAAATCCATGATCAATAGCTTTGATGCAATCTGCTACGCTTGGAGAATGATCTAAGTTTAAGTAAACTTCAATACCGTATTCACGCTTGTAGTTATCTACCATATCGCGGATGTTATCAAGCCCTAAAGCTTTAACTTCTCCGTGGCTGACCTCTATCAAAACAGGGGCATTAAGCTTAGATGCCGCCCTTGCCACCGCAATTAAGGTCTCTTGATTATCAATATTGAAAGCTCCAACTGCAAACTTCTGTGCTCGGGTACGTTGCATTAGATGCCGCGCCCTCAAACAATTATCTTTAATTTCTCTAATAGTTAAATTCATATTGTAATTATAACATAATGGTTAAGCTTAATAACATACGGGTCTTTGGTCTGGATATTGGCCACCTCAGCGATAGTTAACACTAGACATTTTATTCGCTAGCATATAGCTATGTTCTTAAGAATAAAATCCCCCGTACCCCCCCAGAGGCTGGGCCCCAGCCCCCATATATTGTAGTTGAAACTAGACATTGTAATCATGACTTCTCCCGTGTTTTATTAGCGTTAGCCGGGGCGACTGAAGGGTGTACGGCCAAATCTTTCGAATTCAATGGCGGCTCCAGTAGCGTGGGGTGCTCCTCCCCCTGGGAGTTAGTTTTTGAAGCAGAAGGCTGTGACCCCAACCGATGTGGAGCCTTAGGGCGGAAAGCCTGTGAGCTCGTTGGGCATGAAGTATCTATAGAACATCATATCGGTAAGGAAGCTGTTAAGGTTAATGGGCGGCCTGTCCAGACTAACCCAATGGTTAATAGAGCATCAGCAACGGTTTTGGAACACTCTTTATTCCCGGGCGAGCAGGCCTAAGCCTTACTCATTTTTAACTAATAAAAACACCTCTGGTGAGTAGAGGTGTTTTTATTAGTTAGAGTTTAATTAAACTTAAACTAGTTCTACAGTTG
Organism: Candidatus Saccharimonadota bacterium; assembly: GCA_036826375.1. GTDB lineage: Bacteria > Patescibacteriota > Saccharimonadia > Saccharimonadales > HK-STAS-PATE-42 > DAISWL01. Next base: position 6,208 of record DAISWL010000015.1, on the reverse strand, counting down.
CACCGGCAGCTTCTAAAGCTTTTTTAGCAGCTTCAGCGTCATCTTTGCTGATGCCTTCTTTTACAGCTTTAGGGGCTTCATCTACAATAGCTTTAGCCTCACCAAGGCCTAAGCCAGTGATTTCTTTAACGGCTTTAATGACAGCAACTTTTTGAGCGCCTGCATCTTTAAGCATTACAGTGTATTCACTTTTTTCATCAGCTGCAGCGGCTTCGCCACCAGCGGCTGGGCCGGCAACTGCAACAGCTGCAGCAGCAGGTTCAATGCCGTATTCATCTTTTAAAATATCGCTTAGTTCTTTTACTTCTAGAACTGTTAGTTTTGTTAGCTCTTCAGCTAGTTTTTTGACATCTGCCATTAGTATTCTCCTTTTATTAAACTTAAAAATTAGTTAGATGCTTTTGCTTCTAACGCTTGAACTAATCCACCCAAATTACCACCGAGTGCATTCACCATTCCGGTAACCTGACTCAATAGCGTATTAACTACGCCAGCTATTTGGACATCTTTGCTTGGTAGCTCAGCCAGAATTTTAACATCTCCGTCGCTAAGCACTTTACCTTCTGGGCTAATACCTCCGGTAAGAACCAAGTTGGGGTTAGTTTTAGCGAAATTGAATAGAATTTGCGCAGGGGCTACTTCGTCATCAGCGCTAAAAGCGTAGAGTAATTGACCAGTTAGGGCGCTAGTGTCAACATCTTTCATGTTTTCTACTTGGCTTAGAGCCACACGCACTAAACGGTTTTTTACTACTTTAATTTTAACGTTGGTTTCTTTGGCTTTTCTTCTTAAATCTTGAAGATCTGCCACGGTTAAACCCGCATAGCCAGCGAAAGCCGAACCCTTGGCACCGCTTAGTATTGCCACTAAAGCTGCTACCTGATCCTGTTTAGTTTGTTTTGAAATTGCCACTTTTTCTCCTCTTAAAAATAAGATTTTAGTGATTTCTTCGACCAATTCGTTTTACATTAAAAAATCTCAATTTTTTGCTAAACTTAAAGCTGAAAACTGAGATTAAAATATAAACGTTAATTTATTATTTTACCTCGGCGAATTATGTAAATAATAAAGATTATTTACGCTCGCTATCTTCAGCAAAACGAACTTAAATTTAGTTTACCAGAAGTTAGATGAAAAAACAACTTGACAAAAGTCAATTATATATGTTATTAATTGAATTAATAAATTAAGTTAGCGTTTGAGGTCTAGTCATTTATTTAGTCGCTTGTGACTGCAGACTTAGCTAGTAATAAACCAATCAATCCTAAACATGGAACCAAAACCAACCTGCAATCAGCCAGAAGCTACATTGAACGATTCTGATTCTACAGATGCCGAGACCACCAAGGCTAATTTTTTAGGCTTTTTAGCTTTGGCTAAACTTGCGGGTCACGAGTTAAATCCACGGGAAATGGTAAGTACTACCGTAGAAGAAGAATATGGGCAGGAAATGGCAAGAGAAAACATACTCGCCAGGTTGTTAAGGCTACAATACGCGCAAGAAGCATTAACTGATTTAGCAGAGTATAAAAACAATCATGATAATTTAACCGGTTTACCAGAATTAGAATTTTGGGTTAAAGAGATTACCCCAAAACTGTTAAGCGACCAATCTGGTCACATTCTTTTTATAGATTTAGATGGCTTTAAGGCTCTTAACGATGCTCTGGGGCATGAATTTGTTGATGACAATTTTCTGGCTCCACTCGGTTTAGAGCTCCAATTGCTGGGTACAGAGTTGGGGGGTTTAGCCTGCAGGAGGAGCGGTGACGAGTTTATCGTTTATATCCCCGATAACGAAGACAAATGGGATCAATTTAAACAGGACATCGGGAGAATATTTATGAAAATTAATGATAGTAGTGGGGCTGACCCTAAAATGGGCGCCACTATTGGTGATACCCGCCTCATTGTAACCGAGATGGAATCGACTGAAGCAGGGGTAACAATATTAGAAGCTATAAATGGTGCCATTGGGTATGCGGATAGAATGGTTAACGCGAGCAAGGAGAGTTCTAAAGGAAGGAGGGGGGCACCGTCTAACGGCGATGTTCACATCTTAGTTCTTGAGGTATCTATTAGAGTTGGTTCACTCGATAGTCAGTCTTGTTAATGGCTCTAAATCCACCCTCATTCAACCTCTCAATAAACTGATTAAACTTAAGGCTGTCATCAAGCGGAACTTCAACGCCAATTAAAACCTTGCCAGTATCTCCACCTAAGCCACGGTAATGAAACAAACTGATATTCCATTCACCACTCATTTTGCTTAAAAATTCAGCCAGAGCTCCCGGCCTTTCAGGGAAGGCACAATCTATGAATTGCTCCTCAGAATTTTTAGTTACAATAGGGTTTAAATTGCCTCCTCCGGCCATGTGACGCAGGTGGGTTATGGCTAAATCATTATCAGATAAATCTTCAAATTGATAGTTAAACTTAAGTAGATTTTGTTTAAACTTTTGGGCGTCAGCATCATCTTTAATTTGAATACCAACCATAATTTCGGCGGTATCAGCATCATCTTTTCGGTATGAAAAATCGGTAATGTTACGTTTTTTGATAACTTCTTTTAGTAGTTTCTTTAAACTTCCGGGTTTTTCATTAAGCTTAATGCCTAGGAGTAGTTCTTTCCCGCTGGCCAGCATTGTTCTTTCAGTAATAAATTGCAGCCGCTCAAAAGCAATATTAGCACCGCTAACAATTGCCACAACCCGGTCATCTGGCTTAAATTCATCTTTAAACTTAAGAATTCCAGCTAAACTTAAGGCGCCTGCGGGTTCAACCAAGCTTCTAGTTTCATTGAAAATCTGCTTTATTGCCAGCGATATTTCATCGTTATTAACAGTTATAGAACCGTCGATTTTGCCTTTAATAATTTCAAATGTTTTTGTGCCGATTTGCTTTACGGCCACTCCATCGGCAAAAATTCCAACATGATTAAGCTCTACCGGCTTACCAGCTTTGAGCGCAGATTGCAGGCAGTTTGAATCTTCGGGCTCCACAGCAATTACTTTTACACTTGGTTTTTCGCTTTTAATTAAGCTTAAGATGCCCGCCAGCAATCCGCCACCACCAACCGGTACAAAAATATGAGTTACAGTCGGTAGTTGGTTTAATAATTCTAGCGCTATCGTTCCCTGCCCGGCTATCACTAGCTCGTCATCAAACGGGTGAATATAGGTTAAGTTTAGCTGTTTTTGTAGGCGTTTGGCCTCTTCACCAGCTTCCGAGTAGCTATCGCCGAATAGTATTACTTTGGCTCCGTATCTTTTTACGGCTTCAACCTTAATTTCCGGAGTGGTGGCTGGCATTACTATTGTAGCTTTAAGCTTAAGTTTATTAGCAGAATAGGCTACGCCTTGGGCATGATTCCCAGCACTTGCACAAATTACACCTTTAGCTCTTTCTTGTTTTGAAAGATGAGCCATCTTGTTATAGGCGCCACGGATTTTAAAACTGTGAACCAGGGTTTGATCCTCCCGCTTTAAATAGATGCTACAATTAAACTCAAGGCTAAGATTTTCAGCTTTTACTAGCGGAGTTGGTTCAACTGAATCATAAACCTTAGAATTTTTAATTAAGTTTAATAGATTATTCATAAGTATCACATTCTCGATAATTAAATATTACAGTTTTTTAATGGCAACGGCACTCATCTCAACCTTAAGTTTAACACCATTTTTGGCAACTGGTGGCAAAGCGCTAACTTCCACGCATTCACGGCTAGGAGATATGCCGCTGAAGTATCTTTCAAAAAGATGATTAAGTTCTACAAAGTTGGCGATATCGGTTAAATAAACTCTTACATTAATAACATCGCCTAAACTTAAGCTCTCAGATGCCAAAACCTGTTTAAGATTTTCTATTACAAATTCAAACTGATTCTCAAACTCCTCTGGAGCGTTTGAGTTTTCATCTACCCCAACTTGGCCGGCAATAAAAAAGATGTCGCCAGCTCGCCGAATTGGGCTATATGGGCCAAAAACCTTAGTTTGCTTGTTCATAAGCTCGGTTTATTTTTATGATTTCTGGTCTAGTAGCTAGACGAAGAAGCGGCTGAAATAACAGCCATAACAGCTATTACCACATATATAAATCCTATTAGAGTAAATATAGACGAAGTTATTAATCCGGCAATTGCTAGCCCTTTGCCTTCTTCTCCAGTTTTTTTAATCTGATTAAGGCCGATTGCTCCAAAAACTATTCCTAGTGGCGAAAAGATAAATGCAAAAACTAAAGAAAGAATTGCCATTGTGTTAGTTTTAGCTTGGGTCATCTGCGGAGCTACTGGTTGATTAACGATTGGCGGCATATTCATAGGGCCATTGTTCGGCTGTTCATTATTATTGTTATAATTGTTATTATTATTATTATTGTTTTGATCCATCTAATGACCTTCTTTCTAGTTTAAATAAAATTATTAAGTTTAGTTTAACATAGAAGATAAGCATCTAAAACCCTAATGTTTAATTCTCTGCTCCCATCCTTCGCTTAATAGCTCCCACTAATCTTTTCGCATCTGCCCGGGCTCTATCGTAGGCCTCTTCACTGGCAAAATTAACTTCCCCCTTGGTTATTTTTGCTGTTGAACCTCCACCGGTATGTTTATTTAAAGTGATTTCTTCTGCTAATTTAGGATCGAAAGCTAGTACTCTTTGGGCTTTAGGATCTCCCATTATAGCCCTGACCATAGAAGAATATAGGTACTGTTGCCAGCCCGGAGTCCGCTCCGGGTTCTCTAAATGTCCTTTAGTTCCATGATCGTGCGGCCCAGAGCCAGCTTCAAAAGCCGAAGGGTTGCCGAAGGCGGTAGCGTGTAAGCGCCTGAAAGCTTCGGTTGTTATAATAATATCAGGGTTGCTTTCGGCTGTTCTTCTTTTAAGTTCAAAGAAAGCGTCGTGTTCCCCCCTATTCTTAAATGAATATAACTCGGCAATTTCTTGGCAAACTTCATGCCAATTACCAACTCCCTCAACTAATTTGCTGCAAACAACTCTTCCGGCGAAGAAGCCGGCTTGGTTTTGAACAGATTCCCTGGCGCGTTCGGTTAAGTTTAACATAACATCGCAAAGTGCAACGTTGCCGATCCTCTCACCCATACCGAACACGGTTCCTTCAACTCTATCAAACCCACATTCAAGCGCCATTGTAGATGAGCCAACAGCAGTTCCATGATCATTATGAGAATGGACACTTAAGCTCAAGGGTTCTTTTCTACCTGCTAACTGAGCGGCTCTTCTAACTGATTGTGTAAAGCTAGTAAAACTTTGTCTATCCCACGCAGTATCTTCACCCATAGTTTTGCCGTAAGTATTGGCTAGATTAACATTAAAATATTCAATTTCTTCTGGATTTTTTTCAAAGACTTTCGCTATAACTCTATTGTAGAATTCAGCTGCCTGCTCCGGCGTACTACCAGTTGAGCCTTCGCCAGATATAGAAAAGTTTCTAAAACCACGTTCTCTGGCTATGGCGATTCCAGCAGCCACTTTATCGGCTGATTCTTCACGACTATATTCTTCAGTGGCTAAGCCTCTTAAGTGTTCATCTTCTCTATCGTAAACGTGAAAAACAAACTTATCTTTTTCCTTATTAGTTAATAATTTAGCTAATCTATCGACACGCTTGGTAATTATATCCGGCTGAGATCCAAAAAGAATTTGAATTTTAATATCTTCATATTTTGAAGGATTCTGACGAGTGTGCTCAACAAGCGCTTGCACTAAATTCCAATCCGTTTCGTTGCCGCCATGACCAACTTCTACAACATCAATTCCGGTAGAAATAATTCTATCAAATACTTCAACACGTTTTTGGGTTGATATTTCGGCAACGCCACATTGCTCGCCATCGCGGAGGGTGGCATCTGTAAACTTGATAACACCAGTATTTGGCACTTCTCTGTTTTTGCATGCTTCTGCTCCTCGTTCTACGTCTACTTGTCCCATTCTTTCTCCTTTTTAATATTACAAAAAACCTCCCGTCTGGGAGGCTTTATCTTTTTTATTAAACTTAATTTATTTAAACTAAAAACCCAGACGTTAATTAACGTTTTCCAGCAGGTTCAAGTTTAAGATGTTTTTCAACATACCATTAAGCTTAACAAAGCTTGATGATTATGTCAAATTATTTTATAATTACGCTAAAATGTTAGAGCTTAATTCAACCCCCAATCAGGACACTCTACCTTTTAAATAGCCCTTTCTCT
>DAISWL010000014.1:0-16276 GCA_036826375.1 Candidatus Saccharimonadota bacterium | reverse complement strand
TATCTTTATTCACGAACTGAGAGTTAAAAACCTCCACGAAATGTCGTGTTACTCATATCAATAATAATAAGAAAATAAAAGCACTTTTTTAATCTTCAGGGTTAATTTTCTAGTATCTTTAGCTTCTGGGGAGGTGTTTTGCCAAGTAATGATCAGTTGTGAATTCGTTACGCATTATCCCTATGGTATCAGCTTGTTTAACACCAATTTTAACACCTGGGTTCATTATATTTAGTGGGTCAAATATATGCTTAACTTTTTCAAAAATAGCATAAACATTATCGCCATACTGGAGCTTAAGATAGGGGGCTCTTATGCGCCCATCACCATGCTCGCCACTAATTGTACCCCCCATCCTTATAACTTCTCTGTAATACTCATCAACTATTTTAAAAACTTTACGTCTATCGGTTGGGTTGCTTAAGTTTAAAAACGGCTCAATATGTAAATTAGCGTCACCTGCATGACCCCAAATTGCCACCTTAATCCTATTCTTGTTAAATAGCGAATAGATTAGTCCAATTAGATCTGGAAGCTTATTTGGTGGTACGCACGCATCTTCTATGATAGGTAATGCGGCTAGGCCGCCCTCTGGTTTATGGGCTAGTACGGTGGCTGCGCTGTGACGAATCTTCCAAAGATTTTCCTGTTCATTGGTATCTGTTGAAACTCTAACGAATTTAGTGTGGCTTGCTAATACTTTTAGACTTTTTTTCATTTTTATTTTCTGTTGCGATTTCTTGTCATCAAACTCACACAATATAATCATGGCTGGGGTTTCAGGACTCTGGATGACGGAATCTAGCTGACCCGGCTGGTTTTCTTTAACAAAATTTATCAGGTTGCCATCTACGACCTCAAGAGCACTGGGTTTAAATCTGCTAATTTTAAGGGCCGCCCGAGTTGCTTCGTCTATGCTATGAAACTCGGCCACTATTAAACTAGTAGATGGGTTGTGATTTTCTATCTTAAGCTTTGCTTCAGCTATTACCCCTAGAGTACCCTGTGAACCTACGAATAATGGGGTTAAATCAAAGTTGCCCTTGCCATCCTTGACGTCAGCTATTTTGTAGCCGGATGAATTTTTAGTTACCCTGGTATTGACCAAATTAGATATCACATTTTTGTTATTTTCAATAAGATGGTCGATTTGACGGTATATCTCGCCCTCAAAGGTATTGAGAGACTTCTTCTTTTTAAGCTTAGCCTTGCTTAGTTTTTCGGTTTCTATAACATCGCCGTTAGAGAGAACTATCTTAAGATTCTGAACGTACTCCTTGATTGACCCGTACTTAATGCTTTTTTCGCCGGCTGCATTATTTGCTATTGAACCACCTATAGTGGCAAAATCTACAGAAGAAGGATAAGGGGGCAGAAACTTACCATGAGTGTATAGGGCTTGCTCCAGATTCCCATAAACGATGCCGGGTTGTACTTTGACATAGTTTCTAGAAGTATCAAGTTCAGCTATCTTATTCATGTGAGCGCTCATTGCGAGCGTCACTCCATCGCCAACTGCTGCTCCACTTTGGTCACTTCCAGCTCCTCTTGAAGTTAAGCTTAGTCGAGCCCCTTTTTCATTAAGCTTCCAGAGAAAACGATTAAGCTTGGCTATATCACTCAGCCTCGCGGGGTAAATAACCAATTTCGGTTTGATTCTAAAAATGCTGCCATCAGTTGCGAACCAGTTGCGTATATATTCTGAATCAAAAACCTCGCCAGATAAATGTTCCCTGAGGTGAGCTGCTAATTTAGTCATTTTAATTTTCCCATCCTTTTCTATAATTTTGCTATTTAACCTTAAGCTTAATGATAGCATAATTAATGGCGAGTAATCAAAAAACTTACATCTAGAATGCAGGTAAAATAAATGAAACTTCTATATTTTTATTAGAAGTTAAGCTTCTTGGCTGATTTTAGCTTCAGTATCATTTTGTATTGGCTGTTCAGAATCATTTTCCGGCAAAGCGTTGACGGCTTGTCTATCAAATTCTACGCTTGCGAGGCGAGCAGATTTACCACTACGCTCACGCATATAAGTTAAGTAATTTCTTCTAACTTCTGAGCGTTTTACGATTTCAACTTTTTCAATGTTTGGAGCGTGTAATAAGAAACTTTTTTCTACTCCCACTCCGCTAGCAACCTTTCTAACTAGAATGCGATAGCTTAAAGAGTTTTTTCTAGTTACTCTTATGACTAGACCTTCAAACATTTGAACTCTAGTTTTAGTTCCTTCTTGAATGCGTTGGTTCACTCTGACGGTATCGCCCGGGCGAACATCGATAACTGGTTTTTTGAACTTATCCTCAATAGATTTAATAATATTACTCATAATTACGTACAATATTAGCATAAAAATACTCTGAAGGGCAACATCTTTATTTATAACTTGCTATACTGTAGGGGTATTAATATGAAATTAAGGTATAAAAGTTGAACTTAAAGATCAGTAATAATTGGGCATCTCTTAACAAACTAGAAGCAGATGATGAAATTTGCCAGTTTATTCTATCTAACTTAAATTTAAGCTTAGACGCCGATTGCAACTTAACTAACATCTCTGCGGTTGAAGGTGTTTTTGATAAAGTCAACTTCAGCTCTTGTAAACTTAAGAAAGGCTATTTCAAGAGAGTTATTTTTAAGGATTGTGATCTAATTGCTAGCGATTTTAATGATTGCATTTTTGAATCGGTTGAATTCGTAAATTGTCGAGCCACCGGCATTCTTATCCCAGATAGCAGACTGGCCAATATTAAGTTTAATGGGTGTAAATTAGATTTCGCTAATTTCAGGTTCTCTCAATTTAAAGATGTTAAGTTTAAAGATTGCGAGATGACCGAATCAGATTTCTATCAGACTAAACTTAAACGTCTAGATTTTATGAGTTGCAACTTAGCTTCCACTAATTTCGACAAAGTTGAAATGGAAGAGGTAGATTTCAGCTCCGCCAACTCGCTATCTGATATTAATGGAATCAGTTCTATGAGAGGTGCTATAATTAGTGAAACCCAGCTAGTAGAAATATCACTACAGTTAGCTGCTAATCTGGGGATAAAAGTGAAAGATTAAACTTAGGGATTTAATATAATGATCAAAAACGTTTACAACAAAAAAGACGCTATAGCAATTTAAAATTATGATATCCCTAATAGCCGCCATCGGAAAAAATAATGAAATAGGTATTAAAGGTCAGTTGCCCTGGTCTTTGCCGGAAGATCTTAAGCATTTCAAAAACTTAACCATGGGCAAAACTATAATAATGGGCCGAAAAACTTTTGAGAGCATAGGCAGGACTCTACCTGGTAGAACCAATGTTGTGATAACTAGAAATCAAAGCTATAAAAAAGAGGGCATCTTGGTAGCAGATTCGGTAGAGCAAGCTCTTAAGCTTAGCAAGGAATCTAATAATATTGGAGGACAAGAGGTGTTTATTATCGGAGGAGGGGAAATCTACAGCCAGACCTTAAGTTTAGCTGATAAGCTATACATTACAGAAGTTGATTTTTCTGATGATAAGGCTGATGCCTTTTTCCCGAAAATAGATTCTCGAGTTTGGCGTAAAACATCTGAATTGAAGTTCAAAAAAGATGATCGCAACCAGTACGATTTTAGTTTTGTAGAGTATAGTAGGGATTAAGCTTAATCTTCAATTTTCTCAGCTGAGCTTTCTTTCTCTATCCATTCCTCATAAGCCTCGTTAGCTTCAACATTAAATTTCATAATACATGGGGTTTCGTATGGGTGAACTTTTTCAATTTCAATTTTTAATCTATCCCAGTTTTTAGCGGAAGTTTTAAGTAGCGTTACAGATTCTTCGCCTGTGGCAATTTCGCCATTCCACCAATATGCGGCCGCTATTGGTAGGTAATTAACGCATGCAATCAGCTTTAAGCTTAACAAGTGAGTTGCCATCTTTTTGGCGGATTCTAGGTTATTGTGAGTAACATAAATGACTATGAACATATCTTTATATTAACATAATAAAAAGAACCCCCAATCTTTCAAAAGATTAGGGGTCCAAATTTTTAAGTAACGTTCTACTTATTTAAACCGAAGAAGCTGAACTCTTTTTGTTTGCCATTCAAGAAGTGAGCGACAAAAGCACCAACTAGTGATCCTACTAGTGGTCCTGCTACGTGAGCCCAACTGAAACTCTTAGTTGCTAGAGCTACTGCTGGATTCAATATGCCAGCTCCGGCGACGAAACCGGCAAAAACTATACCTAAGAATAGAGATCCACCAACTGTTAAAGCGGCTTCGATACCTTCTTTTTTATTTAGCACTGCGTTAGTAACACCAAATACAAATATCATTGCTCCTATTGCTTCAGCTGAGAATAGAGACCAACTTCCTGTTGCAACGAAGCCTGAAAAGGCTTGGCTTGGCAAGAAACGGGTAGATACTGCAAATGCGGCGAAAGCTCCTGCAAACTGAGCTAGCATATAACTGATAGCTTTCATCGTTTTAGTTTGACCGCTGGCCCATAAACTAAAGGTTACGGCGGGGTTAATGTTAGAGCCTGAAACTTTACCAATTGTTAGTACAAAAATAGCTAGAGTGAATGCTGCGATAACGCCAGTAGCAATCACAAAGGTAGATGCTGTTACGGTAGCGCCTGATGCTGGGTCTGTACCTAGCTTCTGCATTGTTTCTACAGTTTTATCTAAAGAATTATATTGGCCAACGATGCCGGCGCCGGCTGCAGCTTTAGCTGAAGCTAGTACAGCAAAACTTAAACCGAAAGTTCCTAAGAACTCTGCTACAATCTCTGGTAGAGTTGCAATTTTCTCTATAACAGAAACTTTTTTTGATTTCTTTTCAGCCATTAGTGATGTTCCTCCTTATATTATTAAAATAATAGCTAACTAATTTATAGCACTTAAGCTTAATATAAACAATATACCTTATAACATTATTAATGGTATAATAAACTTGTAATCAACAATAAAGGAGGAAAAATGCCATCAACCATAGATCAGCAATTCGTTGAATTCGTCGTGAAATCATTAGTAGCAAATCCTGATGATGTCAGAATAGATAGAATAGTAGATGAAAAAGGCGTGCTGCTAACTCTAACTGTTAATCCTGAAGATTTAGGACGCGTCATCGGCAAACACGGAGCAACTGCTCAGAGTATTAGAACCTTACTTCGTTCGCTAGGTAAAAAAAATGATGCCCGCTATAACCTAAAAATTGTAGATACCGATAGGCCAGAAGGCGAACGTCAATATTCAGCACCAGTTCAAAAAGATGAAGATGACGCTCAAGCTTCAGTACCTGAAGAGGATAACTCCACAGAGGCTGTGGAAACAATAACAGATGAGGTTGTGGAAGAAACATCATCAGAATCTGATTTAGCAAGCAAAACCAGAAAAGAGCTTGCAGATCTAGATGATTTAGATATATAATCTATTTAGTCTGAAAAAGCTTAAGATAAGTTTAGTCAGAAAGGAAATTTAAAAAAACAAAAATACAGCTCATGCGAGCCTAAAGCCTAGAGAACTTTAGGGAGCTTTATGTGGCAAAATTCTAACCCATCTTAAATTAAGATGGGTTGTTTTGTTTTTATGGTAAAATTGAGGATATGAATGATTTTCCAAAAATAGCACTAGGCACTTGGCTAATGGGCGGAACCAAAGATCCTGATCCTAATAATGACGATGAAGCAGATATTCAAAAAATATTATTAGCTATAAAATCTGGCGTTAGATTGATAGATACAGCTCAGAATTATGCCAATGGAAAATGCGAGGAGCTAGTTGGCCTAGCCATAAAGAGATTGGACCCTGAAACTATATCTGAGTTAAAAATATTGACCAAGCACAGCAGACTTAAACTCAACTCCAAACAAGAAATAAGATCAGCTATCGAGGGGAGCTTCGAAAGGCTGGATATAGATGTGATAGATTACTACCTTTTGCATGCTCCAGCTGAAAATAATAATACAATTAGACTTAAGAATTATTTCGCTGTTGTTTCTAGGTTCGTTGATTCAGGCAGGATTAAGAACATAGGTGTTTCTAACTTTAGCATAGAGTTGTTGGAGTATGCTAAAAAAATATCCAAGTATCCAATAAGGGTCGACCAAGTCAGTTTAAATGTGTTTAATAGAGAAGCAATTGATTCTGGCCTACTGAGATATTGTCAAGATAATAATATAGCATTTCAAGCCTACAGGGTCATGGCTGATTTAACCGATAAAATTAAGACTAACCCAGTTTTAAATAAGTTAGCTAAAGAAAAAGGGGTTAGTAATTTTCAAATTGCAATAGCCTATGTTCTAAAAAAAGGGGCTTTAATTACAGTCTCAGCAGCTAGCCAAGGACATTGGCGAGATATTTTTTCCCTGATAGATGGTAACCCCCTAAGCTCAGACGACGTTAGTTTTATAGAAAAGAATATAGCCAGTGAGCCAAATCCTAGATCAAGTATGGATGAATTCATTAACATGAAACTCGGATAGCCATGCAAATAACTTTCATCACTCTTTTCCCGGATAACCTAAAAGCAAGTTTAGAATACAGCATGCTGTTCAATGCTATTAAAAATGGGATCCTTAAACTTAATTACATTGATTTGCGCCAGTTCGGCTCCGGCCCGCGCAAACAAATAGATGACAAACCCTACGGAGGCGGTCCGGGAATGTTGCTCAAGCCAGAGCCCATCTTCAAAGCGGTGGAAGAGGCTCTTAAGCTTAACCCCGGGGCTAAAGTTTTTCTGCCAACTCCGAGCGGAGAAAAGTGGAATCAGGCTAAAGCTCAAAAGTTAGCCGATCAAAATCAGAATATGATTATAATTTGCCCACACTACGAAGGCTACGATCAGCGGATATTAAGTTTAGTAGATGAGCAGTTTTGCATTGGCGAATACGTATTAACCGGTGGAGAATTACCGGCAGCAATACTGGCAGATTCCGTAGCCCGGCTGCTTCCCGGAGTTCTAGGCGGTGAGGATGCAACCGAAAATGAAAGCTTCGGAGCTAAATATCAGCTGGAGCATCCACAATACACCAGGCCAGAAGAATTTAGAGGTCAAAAAGTGCCAGAAGTTCTTTTAAGCGGCAATCACGCCGAGATTGAAAAATGGAAGCAAGATAATTCTAAATCAGCTTAGTTATAATCATCGTTGAGATTGTATTTATTAGGGGGATAATCTGAATATATAGTTTTTCGTCGGAGCAAACTATCGAGGGTAATAATTCTTAAACTTAAATCTCTAAGCTGCTATAATATTGATAATATGAAAAAACTAGATTTAAGCCACGTAAAACAAACTAAAATTATCGCAACCGTCGGTCCTTCAACCGATAGCTACGATATGATTTACCAGATGATGAGTTCCGGGGTTAACGGTTTCAGACTCAATTTTAGCCATGGAGATCATCCCCAGAAGGCCCAGCACGTTAAATGGATACGTCAAGCCAGCCTTGAATACGGTAAACCGGTGGCTATAATCCAAGATCTTCAAGGACCTAAAATACGCTTAGGCGAGTTCGACCATGAGATTAAGCTTAGTGCTGGCGAAGTTTGGATTTTAACTGCTGAGCCCGGTGCTAAGCTTAATTTGATAGAGAAGGTTTTACCGATTCAAACCAATATATCAGAAGATGTCAAACCTGGCGAGCGTCTATTCATATTTGATGGCAAAATAAAAACTAAGATTCTTGAAGTAGATTCTGAAACTCAATCTTTAAAAATTGAAGTTATTAACGATGGGCTAACTACCCAGAAGAAGGGGATTAATCTACCCGATACAACATTCACCAACTCAGTTATAACAGATAAAGATCGTGCAGATATCGAATTCGGCCTCAGCCTGGATGTAGATTACGTAGCATTAAGTTTTGTTAACACAGAAAAAGATATCCGCGAGCTTAGAGATATTTTGAAAGCTGGGGGTAGCGATGCTTTTATTATTGCTAAGATTGAAACCAGAGCTGCTCTGGATAACATTGATAAAATCTGTCTAGAAAGCGACGCATTAATGGTGGCTCGTGGGGATTTAGCCTATGAAATTGAGCCAGAGAAAGTTCCGGTTATTCAGAGAAATCTAATTGCGGCCTGCTTACGTTATGAAAAAGTATGTATCGTCGCTACTCAGATGTTATCAAGTATGGTTTCGTCTCCAGAAGCTTCTAGAGCTGACATATCAGATATCGCTACTGCCGTAATAGTTGGAGCCGATGCAACAATGCTAAGCGATGAAACTGCCATGGGGCAATATCCAATTGAAGCAATTGAAACCATGGATAAGGTTATATCCTACACTCAAAAGAATAGCAGGGTGGCGGCATCTTTCGAGCCAAGCCACGATTACTCTATAGGCGAAGTTGTCGCTCAATCGGCTATAGCTATCGCTAAAAAGGTTCAAGCTACCGCTATAGTTGTTGAGACTGCATCCGGTAAAACGGCCATGAGTGTTTCATCTTGGCGACCAAAAATGCCCATCATGGCAGTTACTCATTTAGAGGGTACGGCTAATAAGCTGGCTATAGTATATGGGGTCAGAAGTTTCGTTAGACCAAAAGATGAATTTGCCGCAACCAAGCTAACAGATTGGCTACGATCTGAAGATATTCTCGCTCCCGCTGATATAGTTTTGATTCTAGCGGATAAATATCCCGGCACACCTGGTCAAACTGATACTATTAAGCTTAGAGTTTTAGAATAAAAATAACTGGTTTGTTATAATAAAGCTTAATGATTTCATATTATGCTAGCGACGGGGATCCGTACAACGTTGCATCTGGCGGCGTGGTTTATAGTTCCGATCAGGTTCTATTGCTCTCGAGGATTGACGAGGGCAGAAAAACTTATCATTTACCAAAAGGAACTTTAGAGCCTGGTGAATCTCTAGAAGCTTGCTCTAAGAGAGAGATTTTAGAAGAAAGCGGAGCCACGGTAGACCTTGAGTATTATCTGGGCGCCATATCAGCTGAGTTTATTGGTAACGGCAAATCAATCAACAAGGTTACTCATTATTATGCCGCTAAACTTAAATCTGAAGATCTCCAACCGATGGATTCAGAGCATTCTGGACGTGAGTGGGTTAGTATCTCTGAGGCCCAAAATCTACTTAAGCTTAATGATAACCCCAAACGAGAATGGTTAATTATTAAAAGGTTAGAGCGTTGGATAGCTCTTCAAGGTTAAAATAACTTGAGCCATAAATTAAACCTAGCTCAAGATAAATCTTTAGGTCAACACTGGCTAGTTGATCAGGATGTTCTAAAACAAATTTCTAAATCTTTAAACTTAATTGATCCTAAAACTTACGATCTAATTTTAGAAATTGGGCCGGGCCGAGGAGCCCTGACTCAATATCTGCTTAAAGCGGTGAAATCCGAGGGCAAGCATCTTGTTGCGGTGGAATTTGATGATAGAATGTACGCCCACCTTCAAAAGCAGTATCCATCAGCTCAAAATTTGAAGCTAATTCATCAAGATTATCTTAAGTTTAACGAGGAAGATCTTTTGCATTCACTCGATGGGAGTACTTCTGCGACTCTGAGTTATATTATTATTGCTAATTTGCCGTATAACATTTCATCACCAATTTTCGCAAAGCTTGTAAATATTAAGCTTAAGCCAATCGCTGCTTCTTTATTAATTCAAAAAGAGGTTGCCCAGCGCTTAGTGGCTGAAGCGGGGCAAAAAGGATGCTCCCCGCTTTCAATTAAACTTAATAATATTTATGAAACCGAGCTTGGTTTGGTAGTGCCAAAATCCGCCTTTGATCCACCACCTAAGGTAACTAGCCAGGTCATTAAACTTAAGTTGCGATCTCAACCTATAATTCCCGAGCAGCAAATGGATAGCTTGATGAAGCTAGTTAATATCGGCTTCAAGTTCAGGCGTAAAAAGCTTATTAATAACTTGAATTCAACTTTTGATTCATTTAAGCTTAAATCTACTTTTGAAGAATGTAATATCGATTTAAATTCCCGAGCGGAAAACTTAAGTTTAACTCAGTGGGTAGGCGCTGCTTTCTCACTGGGTTTAAATTGAGATAGTGCTATTGCACCCCGATTAAGTATTAATGCGGAAAATTTCCACGAGAAACTTAATCTTAAGGTTGGAGTATGCTGATATTACCATTTTTGATGCTAAACTTAAGCGTTGAACCTGGCTTAAATTTTGCAGATGCGTAATCTTCTACGATAGCATCTTCAATTTGATTCTGCATTAAGCTTAGTAGTGGTCGAATACCTTTTTCTGGCTGGTACTGATTGATCAGATGATTGATTACTCCGCTAGTAAGCTTAACATTGAGTTTTATTTTTGAAGCTAGCCGCTGGTTCAAGATTTCGAGATAATGGGCGATGATTAGCCTGATATCTTTTTTGGATAGATATTTAAAAATAATAACATCAGTAACCCTGCTCAGTAGCTCTGGTCTCATGAATCTTTTAAGCTCTTTTTCTATGATTTGGACATTCTCTTGGTGGAGGGCATCCTTATCGAAATCTTCATGGTGGCTAGATCCAAAACCTAGTTTAGCTTCACTATTAAGCTTGGATACTCCTAAATTGCCGGTCATTATTATTACTGTATTTTCGAAACTTACTCGGTGACCCTTGGCGTCCGTGAGATATCCATCTTCCAGAATTTGGAGTAGAATATTAAATATATCTGGATGAGCTTTCTCTATTTCATCCATTAATATTAAGCTGTATGGATGGCGGCGGACTGCTTCTGTTAATTTTCCGCCATCCTCGTAGCCGACATAACCTGCCGGGGACCCAACAAGTCTTGAGGCTGTATGTTTTTCCCCAAATTCACTCATATCTAGCTTAATAAAAGCATTCTTAGAACCAAAAATTTCTTCAGCAAGGAGCTTTGCTGTGTAAGTTTTACCAACACCGCTAGGTCCTAAAAATATAAAGCTGCCCATAGGTCCCCCATTTGAACCTAGCCCCATTCTTGATCGTTTCAAAGCTTTTATAACTTTAGATGTGGCTTCTTGTTGGCCAATTATTTTTTTATTTAAATCTGCCTCAGCATTATCTAGAGCTTTGATTTGATCTCTACTGATTGAAGATATAGGTACGCCAGTTATCGAAGATACAGCATCCAACACATCGGAATCTTTTAATTTAATAGCATTTGGTTTGTTGAATAGGTCATCAACTTGTTTTTCAAGATCGACCTTCATTGCGTCTAATTGTAATTTGAGTTGGTGGGCTTTTTTGAAATCTTGTTTCTCGGCAGCTTGACTAAGCTTTTGCTCTTTTTCGGAAATAATCTCAGCTAGGGATTGAACCTCGATTGGCAAAGCTTGAGAGTTAGCTCTAACTTTTGCAGATGCTTCGTCTAATACATCGATAGCTTTATCCGGCAAACGTCTATCGGTAATATAGCGTTCGCTAAGTTCGATGGCATCTTTAATTTGGCTATCACTAATTTTTACCATATGGTGAGATTCTAAGCTTAATCGCTGAGATTTTAATATTTCAAAGGTCTCATCTTTGTTTGGTTCATCTACCATTATGGGTTGTAGGCGACGCTCAAGAGCTGGATCTTTTTCTATGAATTTACGATATTCATCAGTTGTTGTGGCGCCTATGAGCTGTATCCTGCCCCTTGCAAGGGCGGGTTTGAGCATATTTGCTGTATCAAAGTTATTATCAGTAGATCCCGAACCTATGATCATATGAATTTCATCAATAAACAGTATGACATCAACCCTGCTTTCAACTTCAGCTATGATATTTTTCAAACGTTCTTCAAATTGACCACGATACTGAGTGCCAGCTATCAACGAGGCCATATCTAAACTAAAAACTTGTTTATTCATTAAACTAATAGGAACATTTTGATTGAATATTCTAGTGGCTAGACCTTCGACGATAGCGGTTTTACCCACCCCTGGTTCGCCGATAAGTACCGGATTATTTTTACGTCTACGACTCAGAATTGTAATCATTCTATCTAGTTCAGTATTTCTTCCTACCAGGTTGTCAATTCTGCCCATAGCCACATCATCGCTTATATTAACGGCGTGTTGAGATAGGGGACTCTTATTTTTTTTGTTGTGGCTGGGAGACATCTTTATGCCCTGAGGCATTTGGAATGAATTCATAAAGTTAGATTGCTTGATTTTTTCTTTAGTTTTGGATTTAGCGGGATGTTGGTTTCTATCAGTTCGAGTTTGATCCGTTTTTTGTTTCTTAATAAAACCTTCTAGTTCTAAAACGAGCTGATTGGTATCTATGTTGAGCATGTTTAATATTTTCTCAGCAGCCTTATCATCATGGATCAGCATACCGTAAAGTAAGTGTTCCGTACCACAGTAGGGCTGATTAGCTGAGCGAGCTATGTTTATGCCTTCTTCTAGAGTTTTTCTAGCAACTTCGCTGAGACCAAAAAATTTATTAGGATTTTCATTAGATTTCTTCAACTCTATCATTAACTTTGAGGATGGAGGTAGCTCTCCGATATTCTTAATATAAATTGATCCTAGCGAACCTGGTTGATCTAGAATCCCTAACAGCAAATGTTCATTAGTGATATATTTAGCCCCAGCTTTTTTGGCATAAAAAGATGCCTTAACGAGGCTTAAGCGTGCATTTTCTGTTACTTTTGGGTAGTAGCTCTCTATATCGTTATTGTTCATTAACAAGGTGGGCTCCTTTAACAGGCTTAATCGTATGAATATCTTGAGGTTATGATACCGCAAGCTCTACATTATATGATATCACTACTAGCACTCGCCATGCAAGAGTGCTAATTAGCTTATTACAGTCCATCGTGGGGCTTACGGATTAAGCTTCCACCTATTTCTAGCTTGGCCGATAAGCTTAAAGCACTGTAACCTCTAGCACGAGTGAGTTATAATTATATCAAATGCAAATTATTGGTTTAAGTGGAACTTTTAGTAGCGGAAAAGATACCCTAGCTAAATTGCTATCGGACGATTATGGCTTTGTGCACATCTCCACCAGCGACATTGTGCGTGAATTAAGCTTGGCTAGATATAACTCAACAGATAGAGTTTATCTCCAAAAAATATCTAATGAATATCGTGAAAAAATGGGTAATGATTATTTTGCGGCTGAGGCCTATAAACGGTATCTTAATTTGGGGAAGCAAGAAAAAGGGCTGGGGTTGGTCATCTCTGGAATGCGTTCTGTTGGTGAAGCAAAAAAAGTTAAAAGCCTGGGCGGAATTCTAGTTTTTGTAGATGCTCCTGTTGAGATTAGATATCAAAGAGCTAAACTGAGAGCTCGCGATGAGGAGGTACGAACTTTTGAGGATTTTAAAGTTAGCGAAGCCAGGGAGTGGGAGGCTAACTACGGCAGTAATAGTAAGCAAAACCTTAGGGGTATTAAAGAGATTAGCGATATTAAGCTTAGTAATAATAGCGATCTGAATAGTTTTTTGGATCAAGCTCTAGATAAGCTAAATCTTAAAGCTGTAGGGCTATAGACGCCTATCTATTCTGAATCGGGGTACTTTGTCCGTCCCCTCATTGATTTAATTAAGATTAGGGCCCCTATCAGGTTTATTATAATTTCTGGCTGGTCTTTACTTTCGGTATCTATACGATTCCATAAAATCTCAATCAAACCGTCAAACACATGGCCATTAAGACGATTACCGTCCCTAGTCATAATATTGCAAAAGTTATTCAAAACATCGTTTAGCGACCAAAAGAAGCTACTATTAATTTCAGGTGGTACCTTAGGGGGGATGGGCCCTCCCGACATAATATCTGTGCCGTTAGCTTTAATATAGGCGACAAGGAACCCCGCAAAATTGTCACCAAGACTATATGAACCCCTGATATTAACCATATATTTGTTGCTTGCATTATGTAAAGTCGTTAGAGCATCCTCAATGGAGTGCGTCTCCATATCTTTTAAACTCGACATCTCATTATCCGTTATGGCTATTATCCTTATACCCTCAATAAATTCTAATAAACCGCTAGTATCACCAGTTGACGTTTCTGTA
Organism: Candidatus Saccharimonadota bacterium; assembly: GCA_036826375.1. Classification (GTDB taxonomy): domain Bacteria; phylum Patescibacteriota; class Saccharimonadia; order Saccharimonadales; family HK-STAS-PATE-42; genus DAISWL01. Next base: position 2,321 of record DAISWL010000014.1, on the reverse strand, counting down.
ATAGCTTTCATACATCCATCGACCCACTCATTAAAAAGTCGGATATGTGCTTTAGGGCTGTGGCGACCCCCGTCTAAATGTATACGTAATTCATCTAGTATCCGCTTAAATACAATATACAACAATTCATAACCCGGATCATCTTCGCCTAATTCGGGGTTGGCGTTTATTTGGGCTTCAGCGATTGTACTAATCATCCTGGCGTGTTCTGGTCTGGTCTTAATCCTTAACGATGAATTTATCCTAGGGATCGACGCTATAAGATCCATCGCTACAGCGAGTGCGGGCCCGAGTCGGTTGTTATTATCGGGTGTATTAAGAAATTGTTTCTCCCACGTCGTATCAATGCTATCATGTGCTGGAGTTTCGCCATGCACAGATTTAACAGCTCTGCTGGCAGCATCTAAAGCATACTGATGAGCTAACTCGGCTTGAGCGTCAGATATCTCGTCGGTAAGCCCAGTGAAGCCTTTACCCAGAAATTTTTGTAATATTATAAGGGTATCTTCTACCGGATCGAATATCCTCCATTCGTAAGTTTTCAGTGGTTCTCCGGGCTCCAGCGGTTGGGAGGAAAAGTGCCGGTTTATTACTCGGGTCAATCCCGCGAGGGCTTCGAACAGAACGGATTCCTCGTCCGCCCCTGCACGATTCTCTGCATTACCCTGGGATTCCAATAACGTTAGATTAGCTAGCAAATAGCCTATATGTTTTGCGGTTTCTGGGTTTACAGCATCTGCCGGGAAAAACGTCTTTTCATCTACTTCTCTAAATATATTAGGGAATTGATCGGAGATAGCCCACCCTGCGAGGATACTGTCAGTATTACCTTCTTCGCATATTCCTCTAACCATACGAATGGCTAAATCGGAATATCTTTCGCCGGATCTTCTCCCTCCGACTCCGCATAGTTCTAGAAGATCAGTTTGTATTACAAACGGCTTTTCTCCAGTTAGATCGACAAAGGTCGTTTTTCCTCTTTTTGGCGTTTCTTCCATTTTGCCTTCCTATTATATTCTCAGATCATATGGCCTGAGATACGAAAGCATCGAGCTGATTGATCTGGTTATCCGGTTACGCTAGTGGCTCATAGTACTTCAAGCGTCCAAATTACGAAATACTGTTCATAGCCTACAACCATGATTTTCAATGGTTAGGATTAATCATACATTAACGACGACGCTATGTCAAGTAGCGCAAAACTAAAACCGTCCACTATGCGATTATTAAAACCGTAACTCAACCTATTTATATGCTATTGGTCCCAAAATTAAAGCTTAAGCCTAGTATCTCTCGAGTTACTTTTCAATGCCTTTGCAGCCATCTCGCCAGCCATAAATTTATTTAAGTCAGACATGCTATCCATCATCTGAGCTGGGAAAATAATTGTTGAATTCTTTTCAACTGCGATTTCATTTAAAACTTGGAGATTTCTAAGTTGCAGTGCAATCGGGTGATCGGAAATAATATCTGCGGCATCTCCAAGTGCAGCAGCGGAGAGTTTTTCACCTTCTGCGGCGATGATTTTGGCCCGCTTTTCACGCTCAGCTTCGGCCTCTTTGGCCATAGCTCGTTGCATGCTTGCTGGAAGCTCAATATCCTTAAGCTCAACTGAACTTACGTAAATCCCCCATTTTTCAGTGGCGTTATCTAAAATAAGTTTAATTTTATCGTTAATGGCTTGGGTTTGGCTTAAAACTTCATCTAAGCTACTCTGACCAACAACATTTCTAACCGTGGTTTGGGCAATCTGATAAATTGCCGATGTCACATTCTGAATTTCCACTAAAGATTTAACAGGGTCACTCGTCTGGTAGTAGGCAACGGCGGCTACATCCATGCTGACGTTATCTTTGGTGATAATCTTTTGCGAATTAACAGGTAAAGTTACGGTTTGCATCGTAACCTTAACCATTCTATCTATTATTGGCCAGATGATGTGTATCCCCGGTTGGCGGATTCTACTTGATACTCTACCCAACCTAAAAACCACACCTCTTTCGTACTCGTTAACTAATCTGATTGAAGCTATCAGAATTATGAATAAGAAGATCCCGAAAATAAACATTAAACTTAAGGTTGCTTCAATCATAATCAGGCTCCTTTATTATTAAACTTAAATGGTGGGCGAGGAGGGACTTGAACCCTCAAGGTTGTTAAGACCAACGGATTTTAAGTCCGTCGCGTATACCAATTCCGCCACTCGCCCATGATTTTAAGGTTAATGAAAAATGTTTTGATAGATTATTAAAATAGCTAGCTTTCGGATCCGGCATCCTGCCTATTATTATAACAAACTTGAACCCTCAAGGTTGTTAAGA
>DAISWL010000013.1:18611-21530 GCA_036826375.1 Candidatus Saccharimonadota bacterium | reverse complement strand
CTATCTTTATTCACGAACTGAGAGTTAAAAACCTCCACGAAATGTCGTGTTACTCGGGATTCCATCTCTGTCGGTATCAATAGGGTTAGTATTGGCATCTGATGTTGCTCCTTTTTCTTCATAATCTAGAATGCCGTCATTATCAGAATCTAAATCAAGATAATCTGGGATTCCATCTCCATCTGTATCTATTGGTGCTACCCCTGTACTTGGATCGCCATTTTGATCGAGATCATAGCCTTCACTCTTATTAGTGATACCGTCACCATCGCAATCACCGCCCGCGGCAGGCAGAAAAAGTCAATTTAAGAAGTAGTTACTTATCTTTCTGATCTGTTTTTTAGAATAGATTTATTATGGTGTACTAAGTAAGCGTAGGTTACGATTAACAGTGTTATGGGTATGGATATCAAGGTGACCAACAGCTCCCCGGTTTTTGGTGGTTGGATATTCTTGTTATTTGATGGCTGACTGGCTTGGTTTGGCGTAGTCGTTGGTGTCTGATTATCAGATCCTCCCTTGCCTGGATCTGCTGGTGGGGGGCAGGTGGAATCATCGTAAGTGAGCTCGATGTTTATGTCTGATACGTAGTCTGGTTCAACAGATCCCTCGTCCTCAAAGAAGAACATCAACCCAACATTAAAGTCTGAACCATTAAACTTAGGTATAGAGGTTAAAGAAGCAGAATAATTAACAGTATCGGGTTCGCTATCAACCACTATCATGTTGAGACCGTCGCTAGCTACACTACCTACGCTACCTTGAATTGGGACAAATGATCGAGCTGAAGTAGCATCATATAAACCGCTATAAACTTTATGCGAATTGCCTCCATTACCAACCCCAATAGCACCAACATGAAACGATAGCTTTATAGATTCAAATGTTGCCCCGATACAAACATTAGGGGGAGTTAATCTGTAAGTAACAGCTGACCCATCCTCAGTGGTTACTATTGATTGGAGTCTAGAATTTCTAACAACCCTCAAATCAAATAAACGGCTAGTGTCGGCATCGATGAACGGATTATCCGTCATATTCGCCGATGCATTCATGCTTACAGGTGTTTTATTAACTGCAGCATATGAATTAGTGTTATTTGATAAACCGCCAGATAAGACTAATACTGTGATAGTAGTTAGTGATAACAACTTAATTAAGTTTTTTATATTCATAGTATGCCTTTCTATTAAAAATATCATATTCACCCTTATTACTATTCTAGTCTAACTATTGAAAGCTGATTTGTACCTACTGTGGTCTGAAGTGTTGGAACGGTACCAGATGGAGCGTAGACTAGAATGGTAATAGTCTGACCAGATGTCAGGTTTACTTTTGCTGCTGGTTCGGCAGTTTTAAAATCTGTTCCACTCACTGAAACATCGTTTTCAGATGCATTACAACTTTCGTTTATCTTAGTTGCCCCGGGAGCATTTATTTGTAGACAAGCTACATTCGGAGCTGCCCCATTAGTACCAAATCGGAACTTAGCCGATGCAGTTACTTCATATATGCCAGTACTGGGGGCTGTGAATACGCCAGTAGCTGTGTTATAAGCGGTCCCAACATTGATAGACGCTGAGTTATACGGCATAGCAGTTGGTGTGGCGGTAAGAGTTTGAGTTGTAGTTTTGGTTGCTATCAACAAAGTCTTAACTCCTTGGATACAATTTACCCAAGCTCCAGCTTCAAAACATCTAAAGCGATTAGAGGTTGAGTTATAATACATAGCACCATTAACCCCTGTGGGTTCTAGCGTAGAGGAGTCTAAAACCAAGCTTATACCGGTAGCATCAGCTATTGGGCTACCTACCACAATTCTGTTCCCAGTTGTATCAACACTAAATGTTGGTAGTGCCGTTGAATTTTGTACCTGGAAAGATATGGTTGAATTACTAGGGTCTTTGATTAAGAATTCCCCAGTTGAAGATAAACTAGCCGCAATAGAGCTATTTGTTTCAAAGTTTAATCCAAAAGAGTCATTTGTTCCTATAGTTGCTGCAGCACCTAATGAATTACCATTATTACAAAATATATTAGTGGACGAGCTGGCACAAGATCCAGCACTTAAGCTTACAGCCGAATTAAACGTTGATATATCAGTAGCTGCGTCACCAAAAGTTATTGTAGTACCGTTTACAGTTAAGTTATCTTGTAGGGTTTTATTACCCGCCAGAGTTTGTGCTCCCGTAGTTACTAATCCCCTAGCTGTAACACTTGCATCGGGTATATTGAAGGTATGCACGGAACCAGAGCTAACAATATTGAAATCTGTTCCTGTATTACCAGTAGCATATGTTTGAGTGACAGCAGTCAGGCCGTTAAGGCTAGTTATACCAGTATCAGTATCATTATCAGAACCACAAGCAAAAGCCGCTCCACTCCACTTGGTTATCTGGCCCGCCGCACAAGCTAGGCCTGTTACTGTATCCCCGCTCCTACTAAACAATCCATTACCGTTGAAAGTAAGAACATTTTCCTTACCGTTGAAAGTATTCCAATCTGTGGAAGTTAATAAACCAGTGGTTAAAGTTGAAGCTGTTGGGATAGCTGCTGTAGTAACACTTGTTAGTTGTCCTTGGGCATTAACTGTGATTACTGGGATTACTGTTCCTGAGCCATAAGTTCCAGATGTTACTCCGGTGTTGTCTAAGTCCGTAGAAGTTATTGTACCGTCAGTGATGTTAGATGAAGTTACTGTGTTGTTAGCTATGTCAGTACCTGTGACTGTGCCGTCAATAATATTAGATGAGTTGACTGAGTCGGCTGCGAGGTCTGTGTTAGTGATGGTGCCATCTACTATTTCTGCTGAATCTATGTCTGTACCAAGAGTGGCATTAATCTGGGTTCCGGGAGTTATAGTTATGCCAGTGCCAGCAGTGTAGGTGGTGTCAGCATCAGGAATAACTACACTACCAC
>DAISWL010000013.1:0-18511 GCA_036826375.1 Candidatus Saccharimonadota bacterium | reverse complement strand
TGTCGGTGTCGGTATCTATGTCGGTGGCACAAGCCCAGGAGGTGCCGTTCCATTTGGCTACTTGGGTGGATGCGCAAGAAAGATCTCGGAGGGTGTCGTTATCTGCAAGAGCTATTGTGTTGCCACCGGAAATTGTTAGAGTTCTAGAGTTTCCAGCTCCGGAGGTTGAAACAGTTTGGCTATCTGTGTTATCTAGTAGACTGGTTAGATCTGCGGTATTACCGCCGGAGATGGTGAGAATATTACTAGTTGAGTTCCAGGAGACGGTCTGGGCATCGGTGTCGGTATCTATGTCGGTGGCACAGGCCCAGGAGGTGCCACTGTATTTTAATAGTTGGTTAGCAGAACAAGTGGTTATTAAAGATACTTGGTAGGGATCACCTGTGGTGCCAGTTCCAGTTCGAATCAATCCTGAGCCAGAGGTTACATCTGCAATCTCATTACCAATAACTCCATCTTGTTCGGAAGTTAGGTAGGCTATGTTATTGGCCGAGGTTATACGACCCTGAGCATCAACTGTGACTAGGTTGTATGTACCGGGTGCTACTCCGGTGTTAGTTAGTGCGAATGTGGTGCCCGAGAGGGTAATGCCAGTGCCAGCAGTGTAGGTGGTGTCAGCATCAGGAATAACTACACTACCACCATTAGCTAAGCTTAAGGTTCTAGTGCCTCCGTTCCATGAGAGAGCTTGACTGTCTGTGTTATCTAAGTAAGGGGTGAGGTCTACGCTACCACCGTTGACTAGACTTAAGGTGTCGGCAGTAAGGCTAAGATCTTGGGTGTCGGTGTCGGTATCTATGTCGGTGGCACAAGCCCAGGAGGTGCCGTTCCATTTTAGTAGTTGCCCGTTTGAGCAAGTGGCAGTTAATCCTAAGCCCGTTGAAGATTTTGTTAAGCCACCATTAGGATCTATAGTTAAATCTAGAGTTAAGACCTGAGAAGCTAAAGTTGAATCGAGACCATCGCCAGTAACTACGTTCAAAACGCCTGGTGATCCTTGTGCCCCTTGCTGCCCATCTAAGCCCTGACCACCTACTACACCTTGTGGACCTGTTAATCCGATGGAACCTTGTTGTCCGTTAAGGCCATCTACCCCATTTTGACCAGAGCTACCAGGTTCTCCATCTAAGCCATCTCTACCAGAGTCACCCTTAAACTCAGATAGGTCGACAAAGTTACCATCGCCAAGTCTTAGTATGCCATTGTTTAAGCTTAACTTCTGATTGGTTTTAGTGTCATTATGTTCAAAGCCACTCAATTTAATATAATTAGCCAAATCTATACCATTAATGCTCTTTAGCAATCGACTTGCAATATCGTTACAACTACTTTGGCTGAATGTTTTCTTATCTTTAGAAAATCTAGCCAACGTACCGGGTATTTTAACGATATTTATCGTACCTAGTTGGCAACCATTGAATACTAATGCTGAATCATCTTGGCTCCCACAACTATCATTATTATTGATGAAATCAGATTTATCCTCAATTACACAAAAACTAGAATAGGTTGCTCCTTTATACTTATTGGCTGGTAACTTTTGATTAGCGATTAAAAAACCATCATTTTTAGCTTCTTGTGTTTCTATCTTAGATGATATTATTCCCCCATCTTCATCAAACAGAAGATGTTTAATCTTATAGCTATTACCAGATTTAATCTCACTAGATTCTATTCTTGCTTCTAAATTCTGAGGCCAAACAATATTAGAGATCATTAATATTATCATCAACAGAACTAATATTGGCCAACGTATTGGTGTTATTTTTAAGATGGGCCTATTTTTATTTAATGATGACATTATTAAGTATTTATTTTTTGCTTTTATTGAATCCTATCTAGCAACTAATGTTCTAGCTTAAGAGTCTTGACTATTCACCATTGTAGCACCTTACATTTTTTTAGCAATAGTTTCACTAAATAATATTTAACTTTTTAAGGTTATCCCTTGTTGAGTTATATGCAAGTTGAGCATCACTCCTAGAAACCTTGAAGCCAACTTCATGTGCCACCCTGTTCCTAAGTTTATGGACCTGCCAAACTTGATTCAAGTTAAGTTTAAGGTTTTTAGAGTTTTTAAGCCGCTCCCCCATGGTTAGTCCTCTTACCCTCAAGCCTCTTAAGGCTTGATCCATCAATTTATCGCTATTTAAAATTACAAGTTGGTATTGAGATCGTTCGAAATCATTCTTAATCCCAAGCAGAGCATTTTGATACTTAACTTTATTAAGCTTAATTTGACTGGGCTTGAAAAATGCTAATAGCAAAAGAGTAAGCAGAATCACAAGGATAAATAGAAATAGGGTTATTGGCTGAATCTCCATACTAATTTATAGTTTAACATGAATTATAACCATAGCAGCTAGAGCTAATAACCCGCCAAATGCAACTTTTTTTGATTTTAAACTTAAGCTTAACAAAACCCCCAAACCCGAGCCAACCAGCAGAGTAATTAGCAGATTCTGAAAGTTGAAGAACCAAGCTAAGATTATAATAATCTTAACATCTCCGGTTTGAATTTTAGTTTTCTTAAGCTTAATTAATATTAAATTTAACATTAAGATGATTGAACCGATAATCAATGCTGATGCCCCACTCACCAGCCAATTCGGCATTGGTAAATAGATGCTAAAACCAACAACAAGAAACACCAAGCTTAAGTTTAGTACCTGACGATTTTTGAAATCTGTAACAATAATGCTGATTAAGCTTAAGGTGGTGATAATTAACCCAATGTTTTTCATTAATTACAATTATACTCTAAGGTATGGTTATTGCAGTCTGAGGTGAGTTGAAGTTATAGCCTCTAGCTGTATTGTTTGGCTCTCTGAAAATTAAGCTTTAAGCCAATAGTGTTGTTAGCTAAGATATGTAAGATCTAATGGAGTATTTCCATCAGTATCGCGGCGAGGGGGCGGACCGCTTCGATCTCCTTCTTGGACCAGAGGTGGAGACGCTCCAGGATTAAAGGCACTATTTATAATATACCTGGTAAACTTCTTCGCCCCCGATCCGTCTCGAGCAGCTTTAATAGCCTCAACTGGAGGTCGGTTAGCTTGACCAGGACCCGAATAATCAATGAGCACACTCTGTATCGGCGTTGGAGCCTCGTTGCTATAGTTTGGCCCATCAAATTCCAAGAACTGGGCCAGAACAAACGCACCCAACTCACCAGGGAATATCCCTTGATTCGCTGCCTCTCTAACCATCTCGTGAATTGTATTCTCATGTTGCTCCAGCGCAAAAGATCGCAATTCTGATGGATCTGTTGTCTTAGGGGGGGTAGCTCTTCTCTAAACATTTTTGTTTTTGCCTTAAATTTTTATTATTCTGCGCGCGACTTTCATTTTTAATAATACTAAACTTAAGCAGTTTTGTCAATACTTATGCACTATTTCCAACTTAAACTTACTTCATGTTAAACTATACACATATCGTTAGTTAAAATAATCAGTGGGAGAGAAAAATTATGAGCTTAAAAATCGGAATCGTTGGTTTACCCAATGTTGGGAAATCTACCTTGTTCAATAGCTTAACAAAGGCTGGAGCTTTGGCGGCTAACTACCCTTTTGCCACAATAGAGCCAAATACCGGAATTGTTGCAGTGCCAGATCAGCGTTTACTTAAGCTTAAGGAGCTATATGGTTCTGAGAAGATTATCCCGGCCACTGTTGAGTTTGTAGATATTGCGGGCTTGGTGGCCGGAGCATCTAAAGGCGAAGGCCTTGGCAACAAGTTTTTGAGCCACATCCGTGAATGTTCTGCCATTGTTCAGGTAGTTAGAGATTTTGAAAATAATGACATTGTGCACGTTGCCAATAGAATTAATCCTCAAGAAGATATTGAGATTATCAGAACCGAACTGATGCTTAGCGATATTGAAACTTTAGAAAAAAGAATCGCCAGCTTCGGCAAACAGCTTAAATCTAACCCTAAACTTAAGCCACTGGCTGATCTTTACCAAAGAATCAAATCTGAACTTGAAGCTGGTAACGTCCCATCTCTTAAAGATGAGGAGAAAACTGAGTTGAAAGATTTAAACTTATTAAGCTTAAAGCCGACTCTCTACTTATTTAATGTTAGCGAAGCTGATCTTGTTAATAAAGATAAACAAGCTGAGCTAGCAAAACTAGTTGCCCCCTACCCTGCCCTTTTCGTCAACGCTAAGTTAGAAGAAGAACTCAGCGAGTTAGAACCAGATGACGCCTTAAGCTTAATTAAGGAATATGGCTTGAAAGAACCTGGCTTGAATCGCTTAATCACCGCCGCTTACAACCTCTTGGGCTTGCAGAGTTACCTAACCGCTGGGCCTAAAGAAATTCACGCCTGGACGATTAAATCTGGGGATTCAGCCCCTCAAGCCGCTGGCGTTATTCATACTGATTTTGAACGCGGTTTTATTGCTGCCCAAATTGTAGATTTTGAAGATTTAATAGAGGCAGGTTCCGAGGCCAATGCTAGAGCAGCTGGAAAAATTAGAACCGAAGGCAAAACTTATATTATGAAGCCTGGTGATGTAGTTGAATTCCGCTTCAACGTTTAACTAACCTATTGTTTATAGTAATAGTTGACATTCAGTGTTGTTAGCGTTAAACTATAAAAATTGGAAGAGGGCTGCTCTTAGAGCTAAGGTCGCTAGGAGGCGACTAATGCCCCTAGATAGGGTCCAGTGCAAAATACACCCTCGGTTACCTGCAGCACTGGGCCCTATCTAGAACCAATTCTTGGAGCGATCCGTTTGTTGAGTCAGTTGACTCCGAATGTTGATTGCTCCTTTTTACTTTTTGAATAAGTTTTTGAGAATAATCATATTAAGCTTAATTGGTCATTTTGGCTAAATTAATCTGAAAAATAATTTCTATATATAACGAACCAGTACAAACTGCTTGACTTATTAAGCTTAAGTTAATATCATTGCAGTAGGAGTTAGTTGATTTCCTAAAAAAATCTATAAAACAAACAGAGGCAAAAATTAAACTTAATCAGTCCTAAATGTGGACTGATATTTTGGCGCTATTAAATTAGTTATTGATATTATTATTTAATTTTTCTTGACAAAAATCTATTTTTATTTTCACGTGAATGCAAAAAACAATAATCCTAAGCTTAATGCTATCAAAAAGTTAGGTCTAAGAGACATCCTCCCCCGAAGCTAGAGGACGAGCCAGCGATAGCTGGTCAAGAAAGAGCTCTGAGCCTTTCATTAAACTTAAAAACCCGGCCGCTGTCATCCCTGCGGAGGCGGGGATCCAGTATAAAAAACTATTCCATTGGTTTCCTCCCCTTATTAGGGGGAGGAGTAAGGTGAGGGTGGTTAAATGGCCTCACCCTGGGGCAAGCCCCTGTCCCTCTCCATTTAGAGAGGGAGGTCGGTGGTTAATCATTAAGCTTAACTTGTTTTCGCCAACCTTAAACGCTCAGAATTACCGATCTCCTGGCATAACGGAACCCTCCTCCCTTTTAGGGGAGGATGAGATTAGCGGCAGCTGGTCAAGGATGGACCGTATGGGCAAGTTTTCACTAAGCTGAATGTTGAAGTGAGGGCGGTTCACCCTCTCCAACTGGAGAGGGGGTTAGGGGGTGAGGCGGCTATTGTTCCCCTCCCGTTTCGGGGGAGGAGCAGTTTGAATCTTTTATTCAGCCGGGGCTGAGGTTGGCCGCATTCCGAATCTCAAACTATAAATCCAAAATTCTTGAATCTTACATCTTAATTCTTGAATCAAGAATTCCTTGAGCTACTATCAAATCCCCAAACCTTATGCTTCATACTCTATACTCTACACCTAAAATACTCTATACTTAAATAAGAAGATAATTTTTTAGGAGGCCCCAACCAATGCAATTGCCAAGCACTTATAATCACAGTGATTTTGAATCAGATATTTACAAGTTATGGGAAGTTTCTGGTGTTTTCAGCCCTAAACTTAAGGGTGAACCCTACACCATGATTCTTCCCCCGCCTAATGCCAATGCCCGCCTGCACATCGGTTCAGCCTACGATTACAACTATAAAGATGTCCTCGCTCGCTTTAAGCGTCAACAAGGTTTTGATGTTTTAATGTTGCCCGGGGCAGATCATGCCGGATTTGAGACCTGGTATGTTTACGAAAAGCATCTAACAAAACAGGGCAAATCACGGTTCGATTACTCACGTGAAGAGTTGTATTCGCAAGTTTGGGATTTTGTTGAAGAAAACAAAACTGATCTTAATATGATGTACCGCAAATTAGGCTTAAGTGCCGATTGGTCACGCTTCACCTATACTCTAGATCAGAAAATTGTTGATGGCGCCTACAAAGTTTTTGAAAGAATGTGGAATGATGGCTTAATCTACAGAGGCGAACGCCTAGTCAACTTCTGTATAACTCATGGAACCAGTTTTAGTGATATTGAGGTTGAATATAAAGATGAGCCGGGTAAACTGTACTACATAAAATATCCATTAGCAGGGAGTGAATCTCACGTGATAGTTGCTACAACCAGGCCTGAGACTATGCTAGGAGATGAAGCAGTGGCGATTCATCCCGAAAACCCTAAGCTTAAGCACTTAATAGGCAAGCTTGTAGAGCTACCTCTAACAAAAAGGCAGATCCCAATTATTGCCGATCAGATGGCTGAAATTGAATTCGGAACTGGGGCGGTTAAAATTACTCCTGCTCATGATAACAACGATTATCAGGTCGCCAATCGGCACGATCTGCCAATTGTAAATATTATCGGTGAAGATGGAAATCTTAATGATCACGCTCCCGAGAAGTATCAAGGAATGGATCTGCAAAAAGCACGTGAAGTTATTATTGAAGATTTAACATCCTTAAGTTTAATAGAAAAAGTGGAAGAATATAACCACAGCGTTGGCCACTGCTATAAATGTGGAAACCCCATTCAGCCCCTGTTAAAAGAGCAGTGGTTTGTTAATATGAAGCCTTTAGCCGCTAAAGCTATTGAGGCTATTGAAGCGGGGGAGATCAACTTCTATCCAAAAACTAAAAAGGCTCAAGCAATAAGTTATTTGATGAATATTAAAGATTGGAATATATCTCGCCAAATAGCGTGGGGGATTCCCATCCCAGCTTTCCAGAACATAGACGATGCTAGTGATTGGATCTTCTCTCCAGATGTAGATAAAGAAACCTTAAGCTTAAACAACAAAACCTATAAGCGCGATGCAGACGTTTTCGATACTTGGTTTAGTAGCGGTCAATGGCCTTATTTAACCTTAGATTACCCTAATGGCGATGATTATGAATATTTCTACCCAACTCAGTTTATGGGGATGGGGATAGATATCCTAAACCAATGGGCTCTGCGCATGATTATGCTTGGCCTTTATAACACCGGTGAAGCGCCTTTTAAAGATTTGTATTTACATGGAATGATTAGAGCCGAAGATGGCGGAAAAATGAGCAAGAGCCTTGGTAACGTGGTTGATCCTTTCGATATGATTGAAAGCTACGGAGCTGATGGCTTAAGGATGGGCCTTTTAAGCGGCAGAAGAGCCGGCGTTAGCGGAGCCTGGAGCAAACCTAAGTTTATAGCTGGGCGCAACTTCTGTAATAAATTATGGAATATCGCCAGGTTTATAGAAGGTAAGCTGGGCGAAGATTTTAAGTTTGATATCGACCATTGTGCGCCATCTAATTTGGCGGAACATTGGTTGGCCTCTAAATTAAACCAAGCAGCGGGTGAAATTAGCGAATCGCTTGAATCTTATGATTTTCACATTGCTCTAGATACTTTAACCAAGTTTGTTTGGGATGATTACGCCGATTGGTTTATAGAATCTGCCAAAAAAGAATACAACCCTCATTTCTTATACTTAAGCTTAATTAACACCTTAATTATTGCGCACAGTTTCGCTCCTTTTGTAACTGAAACCATCTGGCAAACACTGCCGTTTACCGAAGGGCTGGTTGCCCAAAAAAGTTGGCCTCAGCAGTTGAAGTTTAGTGATTTTGAAGCTCAGCAGTTTAAAGATGTAGCGGAGCTAGTTACCACTGTTCGATCCATCCAAAAACTAAATTCTGGATCTAAACTTAAATTAAGTTTTAATGATGATGTAGTAGCTAAAACTCGCCAACTGATAGCATCTTTAGCCAAGGCTGAGCTAATTGATGAAGTTAATACCGAAGGTTACAAAATAGCCAGTAATAACTTAAGCTTAACTATTGTAATGAGCAGGGAAGAGTTAAGCACGCTTAAAACTAAACTAACCGAGCAAATAGATGCCCTCCACGCCCGCAGAGAAGCTCTGGAAGCCCGTTTAACCAACAAAAGCTACATTGAAGGCGCCCCTAAAGAATTAGTAGATCAGAGTAGGGAAGAATTAGATTCTATTAATCACCAGATTTCCAACGCCAAAAAACAGTTAAGTTTGGTGTAGGGCTTAGTTTTAACTTTTATAGAAACATGAATCGAGGAGAATGACAGAAAGGGCTTATTAAATCAATTAAGTTTAATACTATTGCTTTAATCAGTATGTCCATAATTAGAATAACAATAAATATAGATAATCGACGGGTAGCTAAACTTAGATTCCGACATTAAAGCCAAAATATATAATACTCAGCTCCACACAGATGTCATACAACAGCTTCTTGAGAATACGGCTTCATGGATCTCTCGCCCCAAATAATTGACGGATCAGGTTCGAGATGAACTTGAATTAACTTTAAGTGAACTCAGCGGTATCAAGAGATAAGTTAATAATCGAGGCAAGATATAAGAGTAGCTTGGCTATATTATTTTTTGATAGCTTGAGACTTTTTGGCAATATAATTAGATAATCTATGCTATTATTAATTTCAATAGTTTGAACTTAATAATTGAAGGGTTGGGGGATATAGCACCGGACAATCAAAACAATACTGCAACCCATGATAGCTATGGTAGTTCTGTATCACAAGATAAAACTAAATTTAAACCTAATAGGATAGCTATAGACCCCGATGTGCTTATCAAGGCTTCGGGGATGATATCTGTCATAATAGATAGCTTTCATCAAAAGGTAGTTGGTCAAGAAAATCTTAGAACTAGTCTACTTGTTGCCTTACTCACTGGAGGGCACGTTCTTTTAGAAAGCGTGCCTGGGCTTGCGAAAACTACAGCAGCTGAGACTATGAGTTCAACCGTAGACGCAAGCTTTAAACGTATTCAGTGCACGCCAGATTTATTACCAAGTGATATCATAGGCACTCAAATATATAACTATAGCAAAGGAACTTTCGAAACTAAACTAGGGCCAGTACACGCTAATTTTGTGTTATTGGATGAGATTAACCGCTCTAGCGCTAAAACCCAAAGTGCTATGCTTGAAGCTATGCAAGAAAAGCAGACCAGTGTAGGTGGTCAGGTATATCCCTTACCTAAACCTTTTGTGGTTTTAGCCACTCAAAACCCCATTGAACAAGAAGGAACATATGAATTGCCAGAGGCTCAACTAGATAGATTCTTACTTAAAGAGGTTCTGACCTATCCAAGCCCTGATGAGGAAGAGTTAATTTTAGAAAGATTTGAGGAGGGGTTGTTTGATCCTGGCAATAGGCATCCTAGTGTAGTTAATAAAAAAGATATTGAGATTCTTCAGGAATATGTATCCCGGGTTTATGTAGATAAATCTATCAAACAATATATTGTGAACTTAATTGGCGCAACCAGGAATCCTCAAGATTACATAGATAAACAATTGGCTAGCTATGTTCAGATTGGCGCAAGCCCTAGGGGAGGGTTAGCACTTCTGCAAGTTGCAAAAGCTCTGGCCATAATTGACGGCAGAGATTACGTAATACCAGAAGACATACAAAAACTACGATATGCAATCTTGAGACACAGGTTAATCTTAAATTTTGAAGCGTTAGCAGATAGAATTAAGCCTGAAGTTATCATCGATGCCATTTTTAGTGTTATACAGGTACCTTAATGGGTTAGCTATGGGCAGCTTGATTATTAAAGTTAAGGCTAAATTAAAAATTTATTCCCATGAAAAGACGAGAGGACTGTTAGAGGGTGAGTATGGATCCGTGTTTAAGGGTAGGAGTATGGATTTTGAAGATTTAAGAGAATATACCCTAGGCGACGATATTAAAGATATAGATTGGAAAGCTACTGCTCGTAGCGGAACTACTTTAATACGACGCTACGTGGCCATACGTAAACATAATATTCTTATAGTTAATGACACCGGCCTAAATATGCTTGCCCACAGTAAGGATGGTGATTTAAAAAAGGATGTTGGCGTAATGATAGCCGGGATTATTGGGTATGTAGCCCAAAAACATGGAGATCTAGTTGCCATGGTTGCTGGAGATGAGAGGAGAACTATATACTTACCCCTAAAAGGAACTAATGCTCAACTAGAATTTATGCTCCAACAAATCCTTGACAACACCACAGAATCTAGCGCTGAAAGCAATTTAACAAAACAACTAGAGTTTATAGCACGCAACATTAGTAGACGCATGATTGTAATAATAATAAGCGATGACAGAAATATTAGCGCGACAGATCAGCATCTTCTAAGAAGATTGGTGGCCCAGCATGAAATGATGCTCGTTAATATTAGCGATCTAGATCCTACAGATAAGCGCTGGAAAGATTATGACATAGAAAGCGTAAATAGTGGCATGCGGATTCCAAATTTTATAAAAAATTCACCTAAGCTTAATCAGGAACTGGGCGACTTAGTAAGAAACGATGGGGCGAAAAGGAGAAGGCGCTTACAGCGTAGCGGAATTATGAGTGAGAGTATCAACGGAGAAAATGATGTGATCTATAAACTTTTTAAACTGCTGAGAAAGCAACGCTATGCAAAGTGATAAATTGCCATACCAAAATATTAATTATAGCCACCTATGGATTATAATTGCGTTTATTTTACTTGTTCTTTTGATGACTTGGGTGACGTTAATATTCGCTATCACCCGTAAGCGACATCTTAAACCCAAGGTAGACATTTTAAGCCCACAAGCTCAAAAGGCTAAGTTAGAGTTCTTACAAAAAAAATATCTAAATTTAATAAATGAGACCGAAACCCTTTATAGGAGTGGCGAGCTAAACCTAAGGGTACTTAATCAAAAACTAAGCCTGATAATACGCTTTTTTGCCTACGAAGCCTCCGGATTTGAAGCTCACGTGCTTACGCTATTAGACATTAAGAAATCTGAGTTCTCTAAACTCAGTGAAGCCATTAACCATTACTATCCAACAGAATTTTCCTCTCATCAAAAGGGTTCTGCTGAAGAAGCTTTAAGGTTGGCCAGGGAGGTTGTGATTCAATGGTCTTAATTAATTGGTGGCTATCCCTAATATTAATTATTTTTTTCGTGATTGTTGTAGTAATTTATTTGTTAAACCATTATAGTTTCATGAAAGAACATAAATCTATGCAATCTAAGCGTTTAGCGCATCAGGAACGTTTCACTAAGACAAAAAACTATGCAAAACTTTATAGAAATTACTATTTCTGCAGAAACCTAAGCTTAATCTGTTTATTTTTTGCTATATTCTCAGGGATAGCGCTAAGTGGTCGCCCAGCGACTAGAAAAGTTGAGAGACCAGAGGTTAGAAATAGAGATATAATGCTCTGTTTAGATATTTCCGGCTCTATGGTTGAAACGGATTTGGCCTTAATACAAACATTTAAAAATCTGGCGGAAAGTTTTAACGGAGAAAGGATGGGTCTAACAATATTCGATTCATCATCTCAAAGGATATTCCCATTGACCGATGATTATAACTTTATAGCTTCTCAACTAGAAACCCTTATAGAAAACTATAAAAACAATGAATTTTTAAATTTTGAGGGGACCTATCAAGGCGATGGGAGTTCTCTTATTGGTGACGGATTAGGGTCTTGCGTTATCAGATTCGATCAGCTTGATACTAAAAGATCTCGTTCTATTATTTTGGCTACAGACAATCAAGTATCCGGGAATCAGTTGATTAACCTACCTCAAGCGATAGAGCTTGCAAAAAAACGTGGTATTAGGGTTTATGGGATAAACCCTAATGACTCATCAAGTGATTATTATAACGACGAAGCCTCTGATGAATTCAAGAAGGGAACCCTAGACACTAAAGGAGGCTATTATACTATCAGATATGGCGAATCTGCTGACCAAACAGTTATAGAAGATATTGTAAAAAAAATTAGCGAACAAGAGGCGACTCGTTTCAAAGGTGCCCCTCAGGTAATTAAGCATGATGAGCCAGCCATATTAACGGTATTATTCTGTATAAGCTTAATTGGCTCCTTGTTGGCGATGAAGAGGTTAATAAAGTGATGAAACTGCAGCCAATTTTACCATTGTGGCTAACTATCCCGCTAATATTGATGATATTAATCATGACCATAGTACTAACACTGAAATCTGAAAGACGAAGCGCCCAGTCACGCAAAGCATTAATATCGCTAATGGTAGTTTTTATGCTAATAGGTATAAGTCTGCCGGGCGCTAAAGCTAAAACCAGCTCAACCAATATTGATGTTTATTTTGTCATAGATATAACGCCTAGTATGGCAGCCGAGGATTATAATGGCAATCAAACTCGTCTGACTGGTGTTTCGGAGGATATCCACGCCTTTACGGAACAGCTAGCAGGATCTTATTTTTCTGTAATTAGTTTTGGCGCTTCATCTTATGTTGATTTGCCATTAACTAGCGACTCTTCAGCTATTTATTCGGTGGCCGATTCACTTAACCCTGAGGCAATTTACTATTCTAACGGTAGCAGCATTTCTCAGCCAGTTGAGCTTTTGGATAGCATCCTCTCGAATAACAAAAAAAGCAGGCCAGACAAGCATAATATTTTGATTTATATGGGTGACGGGGAGCAAACCAGTAAAGATAAAATTAAGTCATTCGATAATCTGAAGAAATATATCAATGATGGCTTAGTTTTAGGATACGGTACGGAATCTGGCGGAAAGATGAAGGAATATATAGGATTTTACGGTGAAGAAGAGGAACAAGACACTAGTTATATTAAGGATTTCTCAAGTTCTGAATCAAGAGATGCCGTATCTAAACTTAACCCCGAAAACTTAAAAATAATAGCCGAACAATTAGGAGTACCTTATCAGCAACGCTCTGGTGGTTCAACCTTAAAATCTATTAACAATATCAACACCTTGACCGAATCTGCCAACAAAAAGGATGTACCCGTATATCACAATACTTACTGGGCCTGGGCCGCTATCGCTACCGTATTATTAATAATAGAATATTTTATTTTAGTTAAAAAATTATCACTAGAAAAATTACCAAAACCTAATCAGGATACTAGCTTATGAATACTGATAGTATCGATATCAAAACTGCCGAGATTAAACTTAATAAGAAAATGAAGCTATTGAGACGTCGTCTTTTCAAAATAACTGTCCCCATTTCTATTTTAGTTTTACTTATAATAGTAAAACTAATCACTCCAGCAATGTTTACTAGCCTTGCAATAAAAAAATATAATTCCGGTGATATATACAGAGCCCACGACCTTTTAGCGCCTGTAGCTATTATTAATATAATTGAACCTTATAAGGTCAATTATAATCGTGGCATATATAGTTTTAGCGCTGCAAAAATTGATGAAGCTGAATTAGAATTTAGGAAGGCACTAGATACAACCCCCTCTGATTTCGAATGTCAAGTGAGGGTTAATCTTGTTTTTGTTCTTATGTCTAAAGCCAATCAACAAAATAATAACAAGCAATTTGATGATGCAATTATAACTTATGATAAAATCAAAGCCGTTATTCAAGAACGTGATTGTGGTCTTTCTATTAACGAACATGGTTCCGAAAGTAAGGATGGTAAAAACGATGGAGAGGAACAAACTGAAGAGGCTAATCGAAAGCTTCAACAACTAGAGGAGGATATTAATAAGTTACAAGAGAATGCTAAACAGGCTCGTAACGGTGATGAATCTCAAAACGACGGCTCCGACCCAAATCAATCCGAGGGGCCCAGCCAGCAACAACTAGATGATTTCGAACAAAAACAACAAGAAAACGACCAAAAGAATAGAAAACGTTCTCAGTCACAGCGTACAAATCAATCCAACGAAGGGGTCAACGATAGATCTTACGATAATAAAAATTGGTAATATCAATACACTAATCAGATTGTCATCACCAAGCGATGCAGCTTAAACTCGATTCCGGGTTTATAGTTAGCTCAATCAACTTTATTTGGTACGGTGTGGTTATATCAAACTTAATCCCGCCATCAGAGCAAAATAGATAGTATTCAGATCCACATAGATGTCATGCAACAGCTTTTAGCCAATAAAACCCAGTCCTCTCTCCTCCCCGCTTGTTGATCAGGCTTGTGGTTATCTTCGCTACGTTGCAATTAGTAGCACCCCGGGTATCAACTATTGTTATACGTACAACAAGAATGGCACCCAAAGAGAGTCTTCTTTATGTTCATCTCGATCTTTTTAGCATTTAAAAAAATTCTGTATTATTTCTGGTGGTGCCTATTGAATAAAGTTCGGAATTCAAATATCCCGAATTTTGGCGCAGTTTTACAACCGAGCTAGAACCCATTTTGAGCGAAATTGCTGAAAAGCATAAGCCCCGCCGCCTTGCGGGCAAGTCTGCTCAGCTAGCGCCCCGCCAGAAAAACCCTTTGCATATTTTTTGAGATTCCCCCGCCGAGATTTTTTGGATTTGGAAAAGGATGTTTCTGGCGAGTGCGCCTGCTCTTGGGAGCGGAGGCGGCGTGGCTCTAGGCGACACAGTCGCCCGCGCGTATCACTTGCAACACGCAAACGCTAACGTTGAACAGATTTTATAGCGTATGTGCCAATTTTACCGGCAATGCGCTTTGCTAGACTTTCAATCATATCTGCCGCGTACAATTTCTCAATCCAACGCTCAGGTATACCAGACTTACCATAGTATGCCCCTGCCAATTGCCCATAGATTGCACCGACCGTATCGGCGTCATCAGCAAGATTCACCGCAAGCAATGCGCCTTGTTCAAAATTATCACTATTGGCAAATGCCCACAGGGCCGCCTCAAGACTATTCACCACATAACCAGATGAGGAAATCTCGTCGCGAGTTTTTGAGCGATAGCTTCCATTCAGCACATTTGCAATTTTTAACGAGGTGACGGTATTAGCTAGTCCCCTAGCAAACTCATATAATTCCTCTTTCGTACTGCCGCTTATCGCGCTCACGATAAGCTGGCCGTATATGCCGCAAGCTTCCTGGCACTCGATAGAGGGATGCGTCGTCTGCGAACTGTCGGCAGACAGCTCACCAGCCAATTTTATATTATCAGAAAAGGCCATAGGCACAGGGGCAAGGCGCATCAATGAGCCATTACCCGAGTTATGGCTGGATGTATCTGCACGATACGGCTCGCCAGTACACTCGTAGTCATGCAGCCCACCACTTGTTTGTGTGCCAATATCAAAACAGCGCCCATTACTGCTCATATAGCCCTTGTCGCGCCAGTGGACAAAACGTTCCAGCTGGTCTTTGGGATCATAGGCGCCGGTCTCAGCCAAACTCGCAGCAATGCATAATGCCATTGAGGTATCATCCGTCCATTGGCCAGCCTCTAGCTGAAATGGCCCGCCGCCGACAATATCCGTTACTGCCGGAACTGTATCTCGGCGGGAAAACTCAATAGTCGTACCGAGTGCGTCGCCAACGGCTAGCCCTTGTAAACTTCCAGTAATCCTGTCTTGCTGGATAGACTCAACGCTTACTTTCATACTCGACAGATTAGCACAGATATTGACAAAACACAAATACTGTGCTACATTTACAGTAGTTTTTCAAAAACAAAAATTGGTTAATATATGTCAGAAACATTAGCACCTGCCCCCCCAAATACATACGGCGAACTCTCGCCACTTTCTGTTGAGCAGCAACTTTTACCGACTTCTCCGGAGTTACAACACCAACGGAAGCAAATCGCACAAAACTTGGGCGGAACAGCGCTGAATGTTGTCCTGGGTAGCGAACAAATTGCCGGGGGTCATGTCGAGCAGCTTCTACGAACCGAAAGTTCCGTACAAGCCACGCAAGCCCTTGACCGGCTAGAGACTAAACCCCTTAACCCCGAGGAGCCACACCCGAAAGAGACTATTATCGGCGATGGCGAACACATTGAGGGGCAGCAGCTCAGTTTTATCAAGACAGAAACCGGTACTCAGCTGACGTTTAAACTGACTGCTTCGGCATATAACAGACTTACCAGCGGTCATGATGTTCCGTCCAGCTCTGGTACGTGCCGAATTGGCTATATGGCTGAAAATCGTTACGATGGCACGGATCGAGAGATTTTGACTACCACTGCGGACGTATTCCAAATAAATGGGTTGAAGTTGACGGTTGCTCGTCCCGACTCAAACTGGCGGGCATTAGACGGCGTCGTCAATATCAATTTGCCAGAACAGAATGAAGATGGAACACCGGTAGATAACGATGAGCTTGGCCGCCGTGCGGATGCTGCCATGCGTGATTTGTTCGGGGTCAAAGATGCATTTAGTACTCCTGAGATTGTCGATGAAATGGAGTATAAGGTCAACCGCTATACCTGGCATCACCGCATTGAGAACGGCCAAAAAGCTTATGTTCAGATCGACAAGCTTGTCCGTCAGGAAGTATATCCTGGTTACAGCACCATCGTTGAACCTGGCAAGTATAAAGAATACGAGCGCAGACATGGCGAGATAGCTCTTGTTCACGGAGTACAAAACGATGCAGTTCTGCCGAAATTACTCAGAAATGGACTTATGGCCACCCACGAGCGTTTTCGCCGTGGTGTAAAGGCAGTCGGCATGTCCTCTGAAATAGATTTGAATACTGGTGGCGCAGACAGCGTGTTTGTGCGTACCGTTACGGAAAAGAGCCTGAAAGAGGGACAATGCGACGAGAGTACGTACGGCAATACTGTACTTGTCCTCAAGCCGGAGCTTATAGATAGAACCGACTGGTATGCTTATGCAGATGACCAGTACGGCACAACTGACCCCGCGATTTTTGATACGAGGCTTACTCCCGACGGCTTGCTTGAGCGTCTCGGCGAACAGGGCTGGGGCAGGATGACCAGTAACGAACAGATGTTTAGAACCGGCATACCAGTAGAAGCAATTGCTGGCGTGTCCGTCGGCAGCCCAGAGCACAGAGAGCGGCTTATAACCTCACTGCACGAAGCAGGTCTCACAGAGATAAATGGCGCACCGGTAGAGGATTTTGTCCAGATTGCCGGACACTACTCACAGATAATTGACGTTGCTCACGGTCGGCCGCCGCGCGAATACAAACCGCCCGATGCTGGCGGCACATCCAGCACGGAAAGTGAGGATTGGATATTATGACACAGGAGATACCTATGAACTCAACAGACAACGAACGACTAGAACAAGAGCCGCTAGTCGCATACCCGGCATATCTAGTGGAATCTTGTTCGGCAGATGGCGAAGCAACCGATGGAACAACGCTTGTTGCTATTGATGTACAAGTACGAGAGCATTGTGTTGAATGGTTCGATACGGTCAAGGAGCGTCGCTTTGGCGATGGCAAAGTACAGAAACTGGAGGATGGATCTATACAGTTCATCGACCCACGCAATGGCTTTACCTACAAGCTAACTCCGTTGAGTTTGGAATTATACAACCAATCGGTTCGTCCGAAGCTCTTTGAAAGCCGCACATTTGAGAGGCCTGAAGACATGTGGGACGCACTTCTTGCAACAAAAGCAGACGCTTGGTAGAAGTATGTGCCGCCTCTGCTCCCAAGAGCAGGCGCACTCGCCAGAAACATCCTTTTCCAAATCCAAAAAATCTCGGCGGGGGAATCTCAAAAAATATGCAAAGGGTTTTTCTGGCGGGGCGCTAGCTGAGCAGACTTGCCCGCAAGGCGGCGGGGCTTATGCTTTTCAGCAATTTCGCTCAAAATGGGTTCTAGCTCGGTTGTAAAACTGCGCCAGTAGCAAACTTTTTTGGAAATTGTCGCCCGCATGGGTGGCTCTTTCTTTGGTTGCGCGGGAGCGCAAGCCAGATGTTTTCAGGGGGGAAATGGGAGCTGGGGCGCGGCTGGAGCCGCGCTTTTTTGGTTGTCCGCCGTAGGCGGATTTCTGGTAAAATACGAGTGGAAACAAGTTAATTCGCGGAAATTCCGTTTTTTGTAGGCTTTAATAGCCGTCTCGTACAATCTGGGATTTCCTAGCTTGTGTCCAGCGAGGATGATGAACACCAAGCCCTGTCCATAGATTAAAGAAATGACAGTGCTGGCGGAGAGGGAGGGATTCGAACCCTCGGTACCATTGCTGGCACGCCGGTTTTCAAGACCGGTACCTTCAACCACTCGGTCACCTCTCCGTAAATTAAGCTTAGCATATTATTAATGTTCTGTTCATACTCTCGGTCTTAAAAACCGGCCTTCAAGCTAAAGCTTAAAGATCGCCAGTTTAGTTCTTTAAAAAGAACGCGTACGCCCAAGACCGGTACCTTCAACCACTCGGTCACCTCTCCGTAAATTAAGCTTAGCATA
>DAISWL010000012.1:0-22240 GCA_036826375.1 Candidatus Saccharimonadota bacterium | reverse complement strand
AGCTTAAACTGAAAGCTTTGTTTGATAGTCGGGCTTTGATAGCCTTTTTTAAATTTGTTGCATTAAACTTCATAATTTGATTAATACTCCTTCTCTTTTAATAAAGTTACTAAACAAAATATATCATTAAAATAAAATAAAGTCAACAGTTATTTCGATAAGATTGAATAATGTGTCCAAAAGTTTTATAGCTTAAGCGTTTTAAAAAGTTATAGACAAAGTGAATCTAATCTGTTAATCTAGTGTAGTTACGCACTAATAATGCAAATCGAATATAAGAAGTTAGAGAATGACTATTCTCATAAACTTAAAAGAAAGGTTATAAAGGGTAAGTAGAAACTTATGGCAAAAAAAATAACTGCCAATCTTAAGCTTAGGGTACCTGCCGGAAAAGCATCTGCAGGCCCACCAGTTGGTTCAACTCTAGGCCAGTATGGCTTAAACATGATGGATTTCATCAACCCATTTAATGATGCTACCAAAGAATTTATAGGTAGCGATGTTATAGTAAAAATTAGGGTATATGAAGATAGAACCTTTGATTTCAGAGTTTCGGGTATCCCAACTGATGATTTAATCAGGAAAGAAGCTGGCATCCAAAAAGGTAGCGCCAAGCCTCATTCTGATAAGGTGGCTAAAATAACCGTAGATCAGCTAAAAAAGATAGCTGAAATAAAACAACAGGTTAGTAATGCCGATGATATTGAAATGACCATGCGTCAAGTAGCCGGAACTGCCCGTAGTATGGGAGTAGAAGTTGAAGGCTATACTAAAGATGCTCAAGATGCCACTCCTGAATATGTTGAGGAAACATTCGATGACGAACCTTCAGTAAGCGCTCCAGCAGATGCCGAAGGTGCCGATAAGGAAACTAAAAAATCTTAAAGCTTCACTAAGCTTAATAGTAGATGTAATACTTGTTTAATTTAAAAATAACCGTGGGAGCTTTAAGCGGCATTAGCCTTAAAAGCGTTTGAACCACTAAAAGGAGATCAAGAAAATGCCAAATAAAAAAGAAGAACCTATTGCAGAGGTTGACGATGCGATGATCGAAGTTGATACTGAGGTTCAAGAAGAATCAACATCTGACGAAACTCAAGAGCAAGATTCTAAAACCACCAAGGCGGGTAAAAGATCAGCCAAAGCTCAACGTGAGGCCGAAGAATTATCAGAAAAAGAAGATCGTAAGGCTAAAATTGCTTCAGGAGAGATTGAAGATTCTCAAGAAGTTAAAAAAGGCCCAAAGCCAGTTACCAGATCTAAAGCCGAAAGACGCTCCAAAAAGTACAAAGTAGCATCTCAGCAAGTTGAGAAAGATAAGCTATATAAGCCAGAAGAAGCCTTAAGTTTAGCTAAAAAAACATCTACCACTAAATTCGATTCAACCCTAGAGATTCATGTGAGGTTAGGCGTAGACCCTCGCCATGCCGATCAAAACATTAGAAACACTGTTACATTACCGGCTGGTACTGGAAAAACTATTAATGTTGCGGTTTGGGCATCTCAAGATTTCCACGAAGCCGTTAAAAAAGCTGGCGCAGATGCAGTTTATGGAGATGAGTTCTTGGATAAACTTAAAAAAGAAGACATCGATTTTGATGTTCTGATTACTACTCCTGAAAATATGCCTAAATTAGCTAAATTCGCTAGAATACTAGGCCCTAAAGGATTAATGCCCAGCCCTAAATCTGGAACCGTATCTAAAGATGTGGTAAAAGCCACACAAGAGGCTAAAGCTGGAAAAATAGAATACCGCGTCGATAAGCAGGGAATAGTTCATACAGCAATCGGTAAAACATCTTTTAGCGATAAAGATTTAACCACAAACTTCGAAGTAATTATGCAATCTATCAGAGATGCTAAACCATCGAGCGTTAAAGGAACTTACATAAAATCTGTTTTCTTAACTACAACAATGGGTCCTTCGATAGCTGTTGAGCTATAGAATATCCCAAATATTTGCAACTTGTAGCTAAAATGTGATTTAATTAAGCTTAAGTGGGATAACAAAATTATTAATAAAGGTGAGGGTATGAATAAACTAGAGCTAGATAAGCCTTTGGCCATAGTCATGATGGGTATTCCCGGAGCAGGAAAAACATTTTTTGCGCGCCAATTAGCCAATAATCTAAACATTGGTTATATCAGTGAAGATAGAATCAGATTCGACATATACAATAAACCCAGTTTTACATCCGAAGAGCAGATTGTAGTACGCAAGATCATGGGGTACATGATAGAAGAGCTATCAAGAGTAAAAAAGCATATGGTACTTGATGGCCGTTTTCTTAATGCCAGTGAAAGACAAAAGGTTCATCAAGTTATGACAAACGCTGGTTATCAGGTTTTGACAGTTTGGGTTCAAACTGAAGAGGATTTAGCAAAACGCCGAGCTTCTAAGCGTGATAAAAGAAAGCCGGATGATAAGTATAATGATCCAGTTCCGATTCAGGAATTTAACTCTATAAAACTTAGGCTAGAAAAACCCGAAGAAAAAGAAGATTTCAGTGTAGTTAGTGGGAAACACACCTTTAAATCTCAGCTAGAAACTGTTTTGAAACGCATCAATTCACTATACAGACAAGCAAAAATGAATGATGCTAGGAAGAAGCTTAAATCTAGGTAACATCAGCTGAGCCCAACTAACAGTGCAATATAAAATAGAATTACCAGAAATTGGGGGCCATATAGCAGTGGTTAAAGCCAAAACTTCACGACTATCTATAAAAATCGATAGCAATGGTTTGGCCAAGATACGGGCTCCTTATTTGGTAACTAAGGCGCAGATTATTAACTTTATAAATCAGCATAAAGAGTGGATCGTTTCTCATCAACAGAAAGCTAGATCTTCTTTAATTAAGTTTAGAGATGGCTCAGTTTTTGCGGGTATTAAGCTTAATATCGAAACTGGCGGTGGAATCAAAAATAGTAGCTCTTTTAATAATTTTGATGACATTTTAACTATTAAGCTTAAACATGGGCTAAGCGCTGATAATGAGGATGCCCAAATCTACATTAAGAAAACCTTTAAGGCTAAGCTTAATTTGGTGGCCAAACCTAAGCTCGAAAAAATGCTCTGCGTTCAGGCCCAGCGAATAGATTTTGAGTTTAGCAGTTTTAAAAACTCAGTTATGAAATCTCGTTGGGGCAGTTGTGATAGCAAGAAAAATATTCATCTTAATTCTTTACTGTTGATGTTACCCGATGATTTAATCAACTACGTAATCATTCATGAGCTAGCTCACACTAAACAAATGAACCACTCGCCCGATTTCTGGCATCTTGTTGAAGAGTTATACCCTAGTCATAAAGAAGCTAAACTTAAGCTTAAAAAATATAAAATCGCTAGCTTGTTTTAGCTCTTAATTTTTCTTGTTCATCTTGAGTGCGCTTTAAATGACGCCTCAAGCACTAAATAAACGAGTTTTACGTTAACATCTTAAACCCTAAATATATAATAACTTTGATTATTCAACCAAAAGCATTATAATTAAACTTAAGATGCCGAAGCGATATCATCAAGATTATCAAGATAAGGTGGAATCTCATTTTGATGTAAGTATTATTAGCGTTCCGATTATAATCATCGGTCTGATAATGGCTATTCAACTTTATTTCACCGATATTTTTAACGAAAATTACATTCTGTTTTTTTCAATCTGTATAGTTTTACTTTTTGTTTCACTAATTTTGAATGATAGAGGTAAACTTAAGCTTAGATTTCAGAAATTACTTCTGATTGGGTTTGCCCATCTGTTTGCGGCCCTTGCTCTGTTGTTTTTCACCAACCCCATAGTACCCTATAGTTATGCCTGGATACTTCTGGCGGTAGTTACCTTTGAAGATTTCAAAAAAACTGGGCTACTTTTAAGCTTACTATCTTATGGAGGAGTTGTTTTTGGGTGGATCTACATAGGCAGATCTATTGAACCGAACACAACTAATTTAACTTTAGGTTTAGCGCAGGTTGCCATAGTAAGCTTAGTTTCTGTAATACTGGCTCAATCACGCTACTTAAGTACCAGAGAGCTTAGAGAGTTAATCAGAACATCACAAAGCGAAGATTTTGAAAAGCAACGGTTACAAACTTTAATAAATAGCATGGCTGATGCAGTGATGGTAGTTAGCGATGAGGGCTACATAAATCAATATAATGCTTCGGTTCTTTCTATATTGGATACAAATGAACAGATAAAAAACAAAAACCTAAATCAACTTTTCGAGCTTAAGGATAAGCATTCAAAGGCTGTATACCTATCAAATATGCTAGATAACATCCAATCAGTAACTAATATTGAATTATTTAACAAGATATCGGATGATGACGAATTAGTTTTAAATTTTGAGATCTCTCCAGTTAAAATGACTTACCAAAACTCTATGCAAAGAGGTTTTATTATTATCGTCAGAGACATAACAAAGCAAAAAAGCTTAGATGAAGAGAGGGACGAGTTTATATCTGTTGTAAGCCATGAATTACGAACGCCTGTAGCGACCGCTGAAGCTAGTATCTCTAATCTTAAGTTCTTCTTGAATAGTAATGACAAATTAGATAAGAAAGCATTGGGTGATGCTGCCACAGAGGCTCATAATCAAGTGATGGCAATATCAGAGATGTTAAGCGATATATCAAGCCTTAGTAGGGCAGAGAAGAAGTTGGAAGATTTAGATCTTACGCTAGTCACGGCTGAAGAGATTCGCTCTGAAATATTAAATAATTTTCGCTCAAAAGCAAAAGAAAAAGGTCTAATTCTAAAAGTAGCAGCTTCGGTTGATACTCCAGGCGTTCTCACATCTAAGCTTTATTTATTCGAGATTCTTTTTAATTTTGTGAGTAACGCTATTAAATATACCGAAACGGGATCCGTAACAGTTAATTTATATAGTGATCAATCTAGAAATTTAATAATCTCAGTTAAAGACACCGGCATCGGGCTTTCTAAAAATGATAAGCAGCACATATTTGATAAATACTGGCGTAGTGAAGATTACAGGACTAGAAAGAACGGCGGGATGGGGCTAGGGCTATATGTAACAAAAAAATTAATCAACAAGATAGATGGAAAAATAGAAGTTAGCAGTAATTTAAATAAAGGGTCTGAATTTAAATTAATTTTGAAAGGTTTGAGTTAAATAAATATGCAGAATGATAACCAAAATAGTGCGAATCCCTGGGCAGATTTTGAGCCAGTAAGTAATGCTATGCATCCTAATATCAATACAGTTGATAGGAGGGTGATATCCCCACCGGTAACCCCTCCTCAGCGGAATATCGGCTATACCCCCGAAGTTAATTCAAATAATCATAACCCAATCTCTACAAACTCAACTCAAGCTAACAGCCAAAATAACCATTATGGGACAGGGGATGGTAGCACTCAAGGTGACATACCCAAAACAGTGTCAGCCCAATATGAGCGGCAGAACACAGCTACTCGGAATAGTTCCGGTTTCGATGAAGATCCCCTATTTAGTACCGGGTTAAGCAACAGCAACCCTATATACGGACCTCAGCCCAGCCCAAATGGGCCAGGTTCAACACCGAACGCAGGCACACCCTATAATAAGGAGGTTAGTGGTTTTGATTCTATTGCATGGCCGGGGGAATCTTCTGGGGTCGAAACTAGCCCCGCCAGTTTGAGAGTCGAGGCTATGAAGCCCTTAACGCCAAATACCGATAGAGCACCGGGCTCAAGTTTAGGCGAAGATCATCTAGAACAGTCAAAAATGAACAGTATCGTTAGCTCTAGTTTGAATCATCCCCAGCCAGATTCAGTTATAGAAGATATTAAACCTAAGCGTCGTAAATCTAAATCTAAGCTTAAGATAGTGACAATAACTATACTTACTCTAGCTATAGTAGCTGGTGCATTATTCTTTTTGTTTAGAGCGAAATTCAGTAATAAAGTTAATAACGAAAGCTTAAACATTCAACAAAAAACTACTCAAGAAATAATTAAATTAGCTCAAGAAAATAAACCACAAGAAATTATAAATAAATACATCAGAGAATCTAATAAAGCTAATTTTCCAACGGATCAGTTTAAATTTAATGTTCAAACTTTTTCTGAAGCATCAATCGGAGAGGCATCCTATACCAACGAGAATACCGGCAAAGTTATAGTAGAACCCGATACAACGTCTTCAGATATGCAAGTTTATATATATACAACCAACTACAAGGGCTACAGGGGTAAAATATATATCAGAGTAGATCTTTTTAAAAATGCTAGCGACGGAGTATGGTATTTGTATGCCTTTTCTTATAATAGTAACGAGCTTAAACCTGATATAGTCAATAATTAAGCACTTACTTCAGCTTAATAATTAAAAAGATATGTCTCATTAAAATTAAACTAAAAGTTACTAAATTACGGTGACCCATTACTTTTCCACAACTTTAGATTGACACCGACCCTTGGTTCTGGTATCTTTAAGTTAAGAAAAATAAACTGCGAGAAAACTTAAAAGAGAAACTAGAGGAAACAAAATGGCTGATTTACCAGAAAAACAAGTTAAGCGCCTGAAGGCATTAATCCAAGATGCCGAAACTAACCTAGCCGCTGCTAATGAATTATTATTGAGTGTTCTTGGCGCGGATATAGCTCCATCTTCTCAAGATGTAAATAAAAATGTAGGTAGAATTGTAGAAGGAGTTTTTGACGGCCAAAACATGATTGGCCCCGACGGTAAAACGTATCCAGTGCCAGCTAACTACTCATCAAAATCTAAGCTTGTTCAGGGCGATATCCTAAAACTTACCATTAATGAAGAGGGCGGTTTTGTTTATAAGCAGATTGGCCCAGTGGAACGCCAAATGTTAATTGGCCTGCTTAAGCTTAAGGAAGGTATGTACTTCGTGGAGGCTAACTCCCGTGAGTACCGAGTTCTACTTGCTAGTGTAACTTATTTTAAGGCTAAACCAGGTGATCAAATCAGTATAGTTGTACCAGCGGATAATGATGAAGTTGAATGGGCCGCTATTGAAGCTGCGCTTTAAGCTTAATCTGACCCAACCTAACGCGTAACTAGCTAGCAATAAAAGATATTATTTAATTTTAATCTTCTCTGCAGATCTAGAATCTAAGCTATCATTTAACAAATTATACTTTTCAATTAACTTGTTAAATTCTGCCACATTAGTATTATAGCTAGAGATCAGCTCCTGTTGAGATGTATCTAGGCTTTGATTGGCGGAAACGATCGCGTTTATTGGGATTACTAGCGCATTGTAACCAGAATAATCACCAGCATCAAGTTTAGCGTTTGCAACAGCAACCAAGCGATCATATTCAGAGTTATTAAGCTTAATTTTATTTTGGATGTCATCTATTTTAGTACCGAGATCATCTAGGTTATTTTTATGAGATTCCATCTGTTTTTCAACATCCTTAAAAACGCTCACAACACTTAAGTTTAAGCTAGCGATAACCTTCCTATCTTTAAAAAATTTGGAATAATAGTTTTCAAGCTCTGGGCTTAAATTAGGCTCATCAGTAGCTAAAATAGAATGAATCTCATTTGCCAGATTTTCCTCGCTCAAGTTTCTATCTTTATAAACTTGTATTGCTTTTTGAGTATCCTCGCTAATGCCGGAACTCAGTTGCTGGTTAAGCTTATCTTTTATTTTTAGTTTTTCTTTTGAACTTAAGCGTTGCCATCCGGCATGCAGTAGCTCATGGGCAAGAGTTACTTTTTCAGAATTTTCTAGATCGGGGTTAGTTATATCATAAACGTAAATTTTATTATTTGCATAGCAACCGAGTAATCGGCTAGATTCTTGATTATAAGTAAGGTCGGCACAACTAGTGTTGAATTGTTGGGCATCATCAAATTGGGTACGAGATGCCCTTAGTAAGCGATCAGAATATTTGGTTAAGCTTAGGCTTTCAGCTGAGTTTTGAACCTCTGATGACGGCTGATAACCC
The DNA here is from genome assembly GCA_036826375.1 of Candidatus Saccharimonadota bacterium. GTDB lineage: Bacteria > Patescibacteriota > Saccharimonadia > Saccharimonadales > HK-STAS-PATE-42 > DAISWL01. Next base: position 14,312 of record DAISWL010000012.1, on the reverse strand, counting down.
CTGGAGGTTATTTCATCTTTAATCATATTTCTGTAATCTTCAGAAAAATTGAGAACCAGCAAGATGGATCCCGCCACGATAATGCTCAGAGAAATTATGGTTGTTTTGAATAGTTTCATATTGATACTAACTATTATAGCCTAGTGAAATAAGAAGATTAAGCCATCGATTAAAAATAACTACACTTATCATTTAAAATTATTGCTATAATTGCTAAAGATGAACGAGAGGGCAAAAGTGGCGCTGTACCGTAAATACAGACCCAAAAATTTAGATGACATCATCGGTCAACCCCAAGTAACCGATATATTAAAAGCTGCTTTAAAAAAGCAAATGATTAGCCACGCTTATCTATTTAGCGGGCCAAGAGGAACCGGAAAAACTAGTGCTGCTCGGATTTTAGCTCATGAATTTAATGATATTGAATACAGCGAAAATTTAAATCTGGATATTATCGAAATCGATGCCGCCAGCAACCGCCGAATTGAAGATATCCGTGATCTGCGCGAAGTTGTTAAGCTGGCTCCCACTAAACTTAAGTACAAAGTTTACATAATAGATGAAGTTCACATGCTAACAAACGAAAGTTTTAATGCATTGCTCAAAACATTAGAGGAGCCTCCTGAACACGCTATATTCATTTTGGCTACCACAGATTTACATAAAGTACCGGCTACTATTTTAAGTAGAACTCAAAAATTTATCTTTAAACTGCTCAGTGTTAAAGAGATGGTGGATCATCTTAAAAATATATCCGAACGTGAAGGGATTGAAATAGATGACACCGCCTTAAGCTTAATTGCCGAACTTTCAGGAGGAAGCGTCCGAGATGGAATCAGCATTTTGGATCAACTTAGAGTTTTAGGAAGTGATAGCAGTAAAAAAATTGATCAACAATTTGTCCGAGATGTTATGGGGATGCCCAGCCTCGAACTAAAAGAATCTAGCATTGATGCTTTGCAGAACTTTGATTCTGGTAGTTTATTAAGTTTAGTCGCTCAGATGTTAGAATCTGGATCCGACGCTAAAGAAATCATTAAAAATCTAATAAGTTTAAGTGCTGGCTTAGATGAACTGACTAATCTACACTTAAGTTTAATTGATGATTTAGGTTTTGCTCTCAACACCTACAATCCAGAACTATTTTTAAAGATTGCCATCCTTAAGTTTAACCCCAATATTCGCCAAGTTGAGTTGGCAGAGCCCGAACTTGTCGCTCCTAAGCTTAAGGTTCAGGGGGAACAGAAGCCTGATACTAGTTCAAAATCTGATCAAAAATCAGATGAAGCCAACCAAATCAAGAAAGAATCTAGCCTTAAGCTTAGTAAATCAGATCGAGTTGAAGTGGAACCTGAAGCCAATGACCAATCAGCTGATAAAGATTCAAAAACCCTAACACCTCCATCAAAGAAAGCCGTTGAGGCCGATGGACAAGATCAGGAATCTGACAATTATCTCTCTGAGCAAAATTCTAAAACAAAAAATAAATTTAACTTTAGCGATGTTCAGTGGGTTAAAGTTTTAGAAGAAGTTAAAACTAAATCGGCTAGTACTTATGCCGTACTGCGTTTAGCAAAAGCTGAAATTGCCGATCAAACTCTAAACTTAATTTTTAAGTTTGATTTTCACAAAAAAAAGTTAGATGAAGCCAAAAACAAAAAGATTCTGCTAGATTCATTAAGCTTAGTATTTGGCTTTGAGCCTGACCTAAACTATACTACAGATAAAAATATACAGCTTACTAACTTAAACTTAAGCAACAATAGTGCCAGTAGCGATGAGTTGGAAGCTAATCCGGAGCAGGAATCTATTCTTTCAAAAGTTAGCGACATCATGGGCGGGGGAGAGGTTATCGAGACATGAGCGACATAAAAGGGGTTGTGCCTCCGCAGAATGTTAGCGCGGAAGAATCTTTATTAGGATCCATCTTAATAGAAGAAAAGATACTGATCGATATTGTTGATATTATTAGACCTAGCGATTTCTATGATCCCCGCCACAAAATTATCTATCAATCAGTTCTTGATTTATACAATAAAAATAAACCTGTAGATTTACTGACGGTCATTAATCATCTAACAGATAAAGGACAAATTGATTCTGTTGGTGGGCCCGGATACATCAGCCAGATCACCAGCATAATACCTACTGCTGCTCATGCTCAGAATTACGCTGAAATTGTTAAGGAAAAATCTACCAGAAGACATTTAATTGGAGCCGGAGAAAATATAGTAAGGTTGGCAGGTGATGAAGAGGCCGATAGGGAAGTTCCAGAATTATTAGAGTTAGCTGAATCTGAAATATTTAAAGTTAGCCAAGCAGGGCAGAATAATGATCAGCTAGTAAGCTTAGAGAGTATTTTAGCTAGTAGCTTTGATAGGATTGAAGAACTTCATGCTAGCGGCGGAAAGTTGAGAGGAGTTTCTACTGGTTTTGGAGATTATGATAAGTTGACGGCGGGGATGCATCCTAGCGATTTAATAATCTTGGCAGCTCGTCCGAGTATGGGTAAAACTACTTTTGCCATGAACATCGCTCAATACGTGGCACAACACAGTGGGAAATCGGTACTTTTTTTCAGCTTAGAGATGAGCAAAGAACAACTTGTAGATAGAATGCTCAGTGAGGAGGCCGCTGTAGATAGTTGGCACATCCGTACGGGTAATTTAAGCGATGAAGAGTTTGAGAAGCTCTCACACGCATGGGGAGCCCTAAGCGAAGCTAAAATGTACATCGATGATACACCGGGTCTGAACATTCTGGAACTTAAAACTAAAGCTCGGCGTCACGCTATGAAAAATCCGCTAGGCTTAATTGTGATTGATTATTTACAGTTGATGAGTAGCGCTAAAAAAAGTTACGGAGATAACCGTGTTCAAGAAATATCAGAAATATCTCGTGGCTTGAAGATGGTCGCCCGCGAATTGGGAGTTCCGGTTATGGCTTTAAGTCAGCTTTCGCGTAGTGTTGAGAGTCGTCCAGATAAACGCCCGCAACTAGCCGACTTGCGTGAATCTGGAAGCATCGAACAAGATGCCGATTTGGTGATGTTTATTTACCGCGAAGATTATTATAATCCTGAAACTGATCGTCAGGGGATTACCGATATCATAATCAAAAAGCACCGTAACGGACCGACTGGTCAGCTAGAGCTTTACTTTGATAAGCAAAGGGTTAGGTTTAAGGGGCTGGATAAAGGGCATTAAAGCTAAAGCTTGTTAATAAATTAAAATTAATCTTGAAGAGTTTTGAGTTTTTCTATGTATGCCTCTAGACCAGCTTTTGAAATCTGGATTTCACTATAATTGAATGTAGGCTGACTTGGTTCTAAATAAACTGCGCCAGGTTCTTTCATCAAACCGCGGAATAGCTCATCGTTAGCTACAATAGCGGTGGCATCCCTAACTATTTCATTATCAAAATTAGCACCATTGGCCCTATGTTCTGAGTTTACTCTAGTTGCCCTAACCAGCAATGACATATCTTTAGAAGAGATGTGTAACCAATCGAATACTAGGCCAACATAACCATGAGACATATCGATCGATGTTATGTTTTTATAGATTCTATCTTTAGTCATTTAATAAACCTAACTATAGTTGTATAGTGCATTTTAAATCAAGTGCTTTTTAAATCTAACTCTGTTAAAATATATCTATTACAACCATTAAACTTAAGGAGGAAACATGGCTTTCGATCAAGCAAAAATGCTAATGCAGGCGAAAAAATTACAAAAAGAAATGGCCAAGCAGCTAATAGAGGCTGAAGCCGGAGATGGCGCAGTGCTAGTGACTGTAAATGGAGAAATGAAAGTTAAAAAAGTGAAGATAGATCCTGAAAGAGTAGATCTAGAAAATATTGGCGAACTAGAAAAATGGATTGAGGATGCTCTTCGTGGAGCAACTCAAGCAGCCCAGCAATACGCCGCTGAAAAAATGAAGCCTATAATGGGCAATTTAGGCGGGATGGGGTTTTAGGCAAGTAATTCTTTTAATTAAGGCGGGGCCTCACCCTGGGGCCTTCGGCACCCTGTCCCTCTCCAGTTGGAGAGGGAGGACGGTAGTTAACTTGGTGTTTGGTGATTTCTCATTAAACTTAAGTTGAAGTGAGCGCGGTTCCCCTCTCCAACTGGAGAGGGGGTTAGGGGGTGAGGCGGTTCACCTCAGAATCCCGATTCAAGATTCTGAGACCTCATCCGATACGCCCCACCTGTACAACGCCCCCCTAATAAACTATACTTAAACTTAAATGTCATCAATTTTACCAAAGCCATTGGAAGATTTAATAGAGGCGTTCTCTGGTCTGCCGGGTGTTGGCCCAAGAACTGCTGAGCGTTATGCTCTTAGTGTGATGCGCTCTCCCACTCATAAAGCTGAGAAGTTAAGTTTAGCACTAGCTAAGCTACACGGCGGAATTAAACTTTGCCCGGTTACTTTTATGATTATCTCTAGCGATGAGCAAGAATCTAAACTTTATTCATCACCAAAACGAGATAAAAAATTAATTGCTGTGGTGGAGGATCCCTTAGACGTATTGGCACTTGAAAGTACTAATAACTTTAACGGAACCTACCACGTTTTAGGGGGATTACTCAGCCCGATTGATGGAGTAGGGCCTGATAAATTGCACATACCAGAATTAATCCAAAGAATAAAGGACGATCAGGTTGAAGAACTAATTTTAGCCACCAATGCTAGCGTAGAAGGTGAGAGTACGGCTCTGTATATTCAAAAAGCAATTCAAGATTCCGGCCTTAAGCTTAACATCTCGCGTTTGGCCAGAGGCATACCCGTTGGCCTAGATTTAGAATACGCTGATATGATAACTCTGAAGCATGCGCTAGAAGGCAGAACGAGTATATAAACAAAAACTTTATCTTTTCTGGATATTCGATTTAAAGGTAGCAACACCAGCGCCAATTAAGCCTACGCATCCCAGAAGAGTGGCTGATCGATCAAGCCCTTTTAAAGCATCTAACTTCTGCTCTATTGCAGGATCTGGATTATGGTAGCTATCATCGGCATTATTCACAGCCCTCATTCTGCTTCTTGCATTGAGATGTGATCCCATAGCCACAGTAGTCATCAGCGGAGGAGCGAAAGAGGGAAAAGCGAGTGCTAGTGCGCCAAGAAAAACTCTACCGGGCCTGCTGCCAGCAAATTCTAGTGGGTTATTACCAGTTTCCTGAACCACAACACCCTTCATTTCTGCCTTAGCTCTGGCAACAGAAGGTTTAACATTAGTGATTAAGTTTAGAGATTCAGCCATAACTCCGAAAACAGAACCACTAGCAACGCCCTTAACCATTCGCAATGCTGATGCTCCAATTTCTTGATACCTATCGTTAGCGACATCAAAAAGAACGCCGGCATCTTTTTGTTCTTGTGTTCTTTCTTCTCTGGCATCTTTTTTTCTAGCCAAACTACCGTCAAAACCATCCATAGCGGCACCAACTGAGAATAGGGCTCCGCCAATTAATCGATGCTTACTGAAAGTTGCCAATGCTGCACCACCCAGCGCAGTCACCGTGCCAAAAATAGTTAGGTGATTTGGAGTTACCGAAGGAAAACGTTTATCTATAAACCCCGCAACGGAACTAGTTAGCCCTTCTGCTTTTTTTCTTAAACCAGAATTTCTATTTGCAGCCAAAGCTGAATTATTATCACTCAAGCCAAACTTTCTTTCCCCGCACCTCAAAACCTTTAAGTTTAGTGTTATACTTTAACTTAAGATGAATTTTAACGATTATAACAAAATATTAGTTCTACAGCCAGAAAACCCCGATGGCGACAGCGTGGCTTCAGCCTTGGCGCTAGAGGAAATCCTTGGTGAAGCAGGTAAGCAGGTTATAATTTATGCCTACACTAATATTCCAGATTACCTAAAATACATTCAGGGTATAGATAGAATCACTAACATATTCCCAAATTCTAACCAGTTCGATTTAGTAGTAATTGTAGATACCGCTAGCGAACTACTACTAGAAAAAACTCTGGGTGATAACTTAAACTTAATCAACAGAAAACCAATTTATGTACTAGATCATCACGCTACTAATGCAACTGGTTTAGATGTACTACCGGAGGCAATCTTTTTTGCCGGGAAAAGAGAAGATTACGCTGCTACTGGCGAGATAGTTTATGAACTTGCAGAATCATTAAACTTAAGCGTCAATAAAGATGCCGCCACCCACATCTGCGAATCAATACTAGCAGATACACTAGGTTTAACTAGTGAGGCAGCATCGGCAGAATCTATCAGAATAATTTATGAAATGGTAAAACTTGGTGCCAGTTTAAGCCAAATAGATGCCCGCCGCCGCGAGCTCAGCAAAAAGAGCCCGGGAGTTGTTAAGTTTAAGGGGGAGTTGCTGAGCAGAATCGAATACTTATTTGAAGGCGCTCTGGCTATGGTAGAAATCAGTTGGCAAGAAATTATAGAAATTAGCCCGCACTATAACCCTAATGTGCTTTTTCTTGAAGAGGCCAGAAACATAACCGGGGTTAAGCTCGCGATATCTTTTAAAACTTATCCAGATGGAAAAATTACAGCTAAAATTCGTTCCAACGCACCAGATGAAATCAGCGCCAGTGATATTGCTGCAATTTACGGAGGCGGCGGACACAAATATGCGGCCGGCTTCAAGGTCTACGATTGGCAACTCACCGATTTAAAAAAAGATTTAGTAGAAAACTTTGCCAAGCTTAGTCCCGCCACCGCACTTTGTTAAACTTAATACAAATAATATTTCATTAACCAGCTAAAGCTTGTATAATTAAGCTTAAGCTAGGAATGTTAATTCTGAACTTAAGCTTAAACTATAAAAATAAAGGAGATAATGAAAAATGAAAAAATCAGTTATTGCTATAATCGCAGTCGTTGCTATAACTGCCAATACAGTTTTGGGGACGGTAATATTCGCAAAGTTATCGAACAAAGAATCAGCAAAAGATAAATCAGTTTCTAATAATATTAACTCAGAATCTTCAAACCAAAAAGTTGATGGATCGACTAAATCTGGCCAGGAAGTAACATTGGCCGCTGAAGGATTGAAACTGACCGTACCCGAAGGACTAGATTTTAAAAATGAGATAGTAGAGTGGGAAAATTTTGGATCTGATACCCCTATAATGACTAAATCGGATAACTTTAGCTTGACCAGTGGAAAACTTAAGTTATTGATCATAACTCATCCAGATGGGTTAGGTGGAAGCGATCCCTGCCATGAACAAGAACAGGGTAATGAATTTAAGGCAACTTGTAGGGTACTGAGCTCGCTCGACTTAGTTGTTTTTAAACAAGCTAAAAAAATGAATCTATGGGAAGAAATTTCGGCCTCCGGGACGGTGCACTCCGTGAAGCTGTCATCCGCGGATAAAGTAAATGACGTTAATAGTAGACCGCTATTTACCCATACTTTCAAATCTGAAACCGGCAATGATCATTACAATATAATCAGTATAACCAAATCTGATAATTCTGACATCACGATTGACGATTTTAAATCTGACGACATGAAAAAAATAATATCCGTCATTGAAAGCATGCGATATTAAATACAGACTGTAGCGATTATAGTTGTTTGCGGTTATAATAATTAACGTCTTATGAAACTTTCAATAATAATGCCAGCCTACAATGAAGCCATCTTCATTGGCGATTCTATAAAAGCTACTGCCTCTTATTTATCTAAAGAGTTAAAGGCAGAATCTGTTGAGGTCTTAGTCATCGTTAATTCTCCAGCCAGCGATGGAACTTTCAGTGCAGCTCAAGAGGCCCTATCCGAACTTAAGCTTAGCAAAAATCACAATTTTATAATTCACGATGCTTTAAAAAGGCTAGGCAAGGGCGGAGCAGTAAAACTAGGGATGAAAATAGCAACTGGTGATTACAAGTTGTTTATGGATACAGATTTATCAACTCCGCTCCATCATATCAAAGATGCCCTAAGCTTAATTGAGAAATCTGGCGCAGATATTATAATCGGAGCCAGAAATATAAAAAAAGCACACTCAACTCTAATCAGAAGACTTTCTAGCAAAGCATCTAATTTTGCTGTAAGAGCTTTGATTTTGCCAGGTTTCAGTGATACCCAATGCGGGTTTAAGATGTTCACTAAAGATGCCTCAAAACTGGTTTTTAGCAGATTAACATCCACAGGCTGGTCGTTTGATATGGAGGCTCTACTAATCGCCAGAAACCATAAAATGAAGGTTGCCAAGATGCCAATTAAAGATTGGCACGACCCCAAACAAGATGGTCTGGGCGGAGACAATACCTCTATAGCTATGTTAAAAGAGTTAAAAGAGTTACTCCGATTTTGGTTTAATAACATTAGAGGAAAATACAAAAAGTAAGATGCAGATCATAACCCCAAAACCTAAAAATCAGTTAAACTTAAGCGCGCTAATAATTGCCATAACTTCGGGGCTGGCCAACTTTTTAGTGACTTTATTTTACGCTACTAAGCTTAATGTTTGGGGAGATGAAGCCTTTAGTATTCAGGCTGTCAAACTCAGCTACGAAAAAATGATAGAACTAACAGCTAAAGATGTTCATCCACCACTTTATTACATATTTCTAAAATTCTGGTCAGGATTATTTGGTTATCAGGAGATAGTATTAAGGTTAATGAGTATGTTATTCATGTTCGCAGCAGTAATGGTTTTGGTTTTAATTAGCTATCGTTATTTCAATAAAAAATCAGCCATAATCACCGGAGCTTTATTAAGCTTAAGCCCGTTTGCTATTAGAATAGGTTTGGAAATCAGAATGTATTCAATGGCTTTTTTGTTCTGCTCATTATTCTTGTGGACGTATATGGAGCATCGCAATAAACCAAAAAATATCTTTTTATTTTTCATGGGCATCACGGCTGCTTTAGCTATGTACACTCACTACTATTCGGTATTTATGATTATAACCGTAGCAATTATAGATTATATCAACTGGCGTGGATCTTCAGAAAAATTAGAGATTGCGAGATTTATTAAAAATTCTAGCCTAATCAAAGCAGGCCTGGTGGCGGTTATTCTTTATTTGCCATGGCTAAACACTTTTCTTAATAAAACTAAGGGATTGAATGGTGGTTTTTGGGTTCCAAAGCCAATGCTTACCTCGCCATTTTATACGCCATTTAATTTCCTTAGTGGTATAGACGAGTACTTTTTATGGAATAAACCGGCATTGATTATATCTTTAATCATATTTTTAATAGTTATATTTGAGCTTCAGTATTTTAAAAGACAAGTAGCCAAACTAGATACTAACGCTAGATTCTTCGGTCTGATTTTCTCAATTCCGGTTGGTATTATGCTGGTTATATCGCTAACTATGCCGACATCTGTTTATTACGGCAGATACTTAAGTTTAAACGCTTTCGTTGGTTTCTGCATAGGGTTGCCCTCAATCATCGCAAGGCAAAAGGGCAAGAAGATTTTAATTTTAGGCTTAATTACTCTGCTGGTGGGTAACGCCTATATGCTTTTTTATGGTAATACCAGGGTTCTGGGAGGAAATTGGACAACGGTTTTTGATGACAAGAAGGTCATCAAATGTAGCCTAAAAAACTCAGGAACAAATATCTTTTTAGTAGATGGCAAAGGGGAGTACCTAACGGTTAAATATTATTTAGATGATGTTATTAAACCTGAACCAAGTAGTTATCAAATTCGCTACTTAATTGATAATATTAAGGATCTGGAGGGCTACGACGCTTGGCTTGATACTTTTCGCTACAGAGGTGAATTTGAATATCTCCTAAAAGATGATGTCGCTAAACTTAACTTTAATCAAAATAATATTTGGTATGTTAGCCCCTCCAGCCCTAAATTTGAAGATGCTGAATCTAGAACTAGTTTATATAGAGATTTTAAGGTAGCGCAAACCTGTCAAACTAATAAGAAATTATTGACTGGATACGATAGTAATAAGGCATACTTGATTAAACCCATAAATCAAAATCATTAAATCTGTTAGATTAAAATTTACACTAAGGATTCATCCATGACTAAACTTAAACTATACAACACCCTAACTCGCAAGGTTGAAGAATTCAACACTTTAAAACCAGGTAAGGTTAAGATGTACACCTGCGGAATTACAGTTTATTCTCAACCTCATATCGGCAACTGGCTGGCTTATATTTATAGTGATATTTTGCATCGTACATTACTATCTTCTGGTTATGATGTTGAACGTACCCAAAATATCACCGATGTTGGGCATCTGGTTAGCGATGATGATGACGGCGAAGATAAAATGGAAAAGGGAGCTAAATCAGAGAATATGACAGCTTGGCAAGTGGCTGATAAATATATTAAGATTTGCGAGGCGGAATCTGCTAAGCTTAATTTGCTTAAACCTACTAATCTTGTTAGAGCAACAGATTTGATACCTGAACAAATTGAATTCGTAAAAGAGTTAGAGGCTAAGGGCTATACTTATCAAATAGATGACGGCATCTATTTTGATACATCTAAGCTTGAAGGTTATGGGAAGCTGGCGAAGTTAGATCTCCACGGGCTTCAAGATGGAGCTAGAATTGCTAATACTGATAAAAAAAACAAAACCGATTTCGCACTGTGGAAGTTTTCTCCAAAAAATCAGCAGCGAGATATGGAATGGGATTCGCCCTGGGGCAAAGGCTTTCCGGGGTGGCATCTTGAATGTTCAGTAATTGCTAGAGAAACTTTGGGAGATCAGATTGATATTCACACTGGCGGGATTGATCACATTCCGGTTCATCACACTAATGAGATTGCCCAAACTGAAACTTTGACTGGCAAAAAACCATTTTCCGCTTTTTGGTTCCACAACAATCACATTAAAGTTAACGGAACTAAAATTTCTAAATCTCTCGGCAACATCTTCACCCTGCAAGATATTGAAGAAAAAGGCTTAAGCTTAGATGCCTTCAGGCTGATGGTACTCAGTAGCCATTACCAAACTGAAGGAAACTTCAGCTGGGAGATTTTAGAAGCGGCTCAGAATAGGCTAGATAATTGGGTTGAGGCTTCCGCGTTGGTTCATCAGGGGGACGAAGGAAGTGATAACTCTGACTTTGAGGCTAGCATTAAAGATGCTCTGAACAACAATATAGATACTCCAACTGTATTAAGCTTAATAGATCAGTTTGTTGACGAAATCAATCAGAACTCGCTTTCCGCTAAGCTTAAAGTCAAGAATTTAATCGAAACAACCCAAACTCTGCTCGGTATAAACTTAAGTGTAGATGACATCTCCAGCGAGCAGAAAAATCTACTAAGCTTAAGGCAAAAAGCGAGAGACGAGAAAGATTTTGCCGAAAGCGATAGAATCCGTGATCTGTTGCTAGAACAAGGTATTAAGCTTAAGGATACCGAATGCGGGCAGGTGTGGAGTAGAGTGTAGCCCCTTATATGTTTGCACTAGATTTAAAGCGATGAATAAAATATGATCGAAATATTACAAAAATTTATTGGCTCAATTAACTCAATCAGTGTGTTAGGGATTATAATTAGTGTGTTAGGGATTATAATTAGTTGTTATCTATACTTCAAGAATCTTTATAGATTAGTCTTTTCAAGGGTATGCATCTGCGAAAATAATAAAACTTATGAATGGAGCGAATATACAACATTTACTTCTAGGATTTTATTTTATAACAACGGGGGTAAAAGTATCACCGAAAATGAAATCAAAAAACTTGAATTAAAAACTGATAATAAAATAAACTCAGTGAGGACTATTAAGGCTAACGAAACCATTGAGATGAAAACAAATAACGAAAAGAATATCGTCAGTCTTAAGATTGGCCATTTGGACTCATCAGATTTTTTTGTTTTAGAGATAAATCATACAGGTAAACTAAAGGTAATAGGACGAATCTCTGAGACGGGAAAAATTTTAAATACAGAACATAGATATTGGTTTTTTGTAGATATCGCTGTTATTATTCCATCTATCGTTGGAATATTCTATACCCTTAAATTACAATATAATAACTCGCTTTCGCTAATAGATTCTCTAACAAACCCCTTAGTTTTGAGCTTTATGTTTATTTTCTTCGGCATGTTTATTATAACAAGATTTATTCATCGGATTTTCTTTATTCCGGGCAGTGTATCATCAAAGTATTTAGGCATAAAGGACGAATCTGCAAAAGAATTTAAAAACTGATAATAAATGATGATCTTTTGCAAAAGGTATCTACAAAGTTTGCAACAAAGATATATGCCTTGGACGATGATTCTGCTGTAGAAGTTCTTGGAGATCAAATCCGAGTTATTTCAGAAGGTAACTGGAAGTTATTTAAGCCTTAAGTTGTACTGAAGCATCTTTAATCCGCCAGATTATTACTAAACTTAAGTAATTTTTGACTATAAGCTTAATAATAAAAAATCGTACTAAGCCGCAAAAAGATGCTAAACTTAAAGCAGTGAAGAAGCTTTTAATTATTTCTGGTAGCCCTAAAACTTTAGCCGAGGGTAGTAAAACTTATCAAAGTTGTTTGATGATCCAAAACCTAGCCCAAGAAAGGTTTAATACAGATTTTTTAAGCTTAGGAGACCACCCCTTGCCGACAGCCAAGCCAGAGTGGCATCAAAACCCATTTGGGAAATCGGTGCCAGCAGAAGTTAGAGAGGTTGCGCTTAGGTTTAAGCAGGCAGATGCCGTAATTCTGGCTAGCCCCACTTATCACGGTAGTTATTCATCGCACATTAAAAATATGATTGATATTTTTCATTACGATTTTTTGAGATCTAAAAATATTGGAGTGATTACTATTGGTCATGGGGGGGCAGCTATTCTGCCCGCCACCCATTTACAAGATGTCATCCGCACAGCTTACGGTCAACTTTGCCATACCATAATTTGCGTTGATGGAGTAACCGATTTTGACGATAATGGTAAACTGATTCAATCTGAGGTATTGAAGGCTAGAATTGAAAATCTTTTAAACGAACTGCAGGTTGTAGAATCAAAAAAATAATCATTTTCGGCTTTTAGTATAGTGATATAATCAAATTATGGAAATAATTGAGTTCGGAAATGCTATTTTGAGAAAAGTGTCTAAACAAGTTAAGCTTAGTGAGATTGCATCTGAAAAAATTCAAGAGTTAATTAAAGATTTAATTCAAGCTTGCGATGAGCATCCTATGGGAGTTGGAATCGCTGCTCCACAAATAGGTATTAATTTAAGGCTATTCGTAATAAGAACCAAACCAACCGAAGGCAGACCTAATTTAAAATCAAGAACTAGAATCTGTATTAATCCTGTAATATTAGAATTTAAGGGGAGTAAAACCTTACTATGGGATGGTTGTCTTAGTGAAGGCAAAGAGCCTATGTTCGCTCAAACTGAACGCTATACTAAACTTAAGGTTCAATATCTTAATCAGGATGGTAAGCTGGAAAATGAAAATCTAGACGGCTTTCTAGCCCATGTTTTTCAGCATGAATTAGATCATCTTGATGGTATTTTATTTCCCGATAGGGTCATGAATTCTAAAAGCTGGATGAGTAAGAAAGAATATATAAAAATTAGAAAAACTTCAAAATAAAAATCACCCCTTTTTCCCGAAAGAGGTGATAGATTGGTGACTCAAAACAATAAGCGTCTAAGCTTAAATGGATAACGAGGTACCGTTAGCAGAAGGACCCTGGTACTTGGCGTTACCGAATCCTAGTATAGGATAGAACACCGCAGGGAGCAGTATTAGACCTATTGCAAAGCCACCGTCCTTGCCGAAACTTCGCGCTAATAAAATTGCATCTATGATATTAACATATATACCGAGAATTGGGACAAAGTATAAAAGGAACCACCATCCCGGTCGACCGATAACTTCCATGGAAATTATACTGCTGTAAATAGGGATGATAGCAGCCCAGCCTGGCTTGCCAGCTTTTGTGAATATTCTCCAACCAGCAATAATTATTACTATGAGAATTGCTAGTATTATTAAATTGTATATAGCCGCAAATATCAATAGACCAGCCAGCCCCGTGCTATCACTGCTGGATGAATAATTATAGTTGTAGCTTTCAGCTAGTAAATTCAACATTTAAAACCCCTTATCTTTCCTTGGACGTTTAAGTTATATTGGCTGGGAGTGAGGGAATCGAACCCCCATTGACGGGACCAAAACCCGTAGTCCTACCATTAGACGAACTCCCACTAACCAGAAACTTTTTATAAATTTAATTTTAATTGTTGTTTCAAGTTTAATTATACTAAAAAGTTTGATTAAAAATCAAAACAATTGAATATCGTTTGCCTATACTCAAATAGATCGTGTACACCCTCTAGTTTAGAATAGTTAATACAA
>DAISWL010000011.1:0-24293 GCA_036826375.1 Candidatus Saccharimonadota bacterium | reverse complement strand
CTATATACAGAGCTATGATTATAGCCGGTGTTGTGATTGTGGGGGGGGTAGGAATGAACAATATTACTAAGGGGCGTAAAAATAAGTAATGGTTAAATATAGAAATTTTTTTACAAAACATATGTATAACAAAAAAAGATTAGCTCTAAATATCGGAGTAACCATCTTGCTAACAGTTGTTATATATACCATATATTTATTATTGTTTAAGCATCCATCTATAAACCATATTAATAACCAGCCTCACCAAGATGATTTTGAGACAATTTTAAACGAGCCAAACACCACATTGAAACATTCAAATTCAAACCACGTTAGTTGCAAGGGAATTAATACCGAGGCACTGTCAAAGATAATAGGCCTAAAGATAATAGGCCTGCAGGAGCTAGCTCAAACCGAAGAAAAAGATAAAAACAAAGTTACAATATGCGGTTTTACAGCTGAAACTTCTGGATCTGGTGACGATATATCGTACGTGGTTCAATTAACTATTAGAAACTATAGCGATAAAACGGAAAGAGATAGTAAATATACATCCCTAATGAATTCATACAAATATGTTAATGAAAACGATATTATAATTGATAAAGCTTCTAGGTCTGCAATTACTAAAGTTGGCGACATGTATATAGCGAGTATGACAATAGCAAACTCGGTAGATAGCGATATACTAGACCACAATAACAATGATTTAAGAGATTGGCTCTTGGGGATTAGATTAGAGTAAGCTAATGAAATCTTATTTAGGCTTTAATATTCAAACGAAAGGATCCAACCGGTACAAACTATGATTACAAAAAAGAGTATTACATTAGCTTTGATTTTAATTCTAACATTTACCATGACATTAATGTTCATTTTTAGTCCTCAACCCGCCTCGGCAATCTCAACGGTAGTTATCAACGAGGTTCACTATAATCCTTCAACCGGTAATCAAAATGATGAATTCCTGGAGCTATATAACCCCTCACTAAATAGTATAGATATTGGTAACTGGAGCTTCTCTCAAGGAATAACTTTAACTTTTCCCGCTGCTACCACAATCCCTGGACATGGCTATTTGGTGGTATCTCCTAGTATCTCTCAGACATTATTAACTTATGGGGTTACTTCAATCGCACAGTATGCTCCTTCTAATTTATCCAACAGTGGAGAAACGGTCACTCTTATTGATCAAAATGGCACTACTATAGATTCCATAAGCTATAGTGATAAGGCTCCATGGCCAACAAGTCCCGATGGATCTGGCCCTAGTTTAGAGTTGAAGTCTCCAGCTTTAGATAATTCCCTAGCAGCTTCGTGGGGAGGTAGCTTAACTAACGGAGGCACGCCCGGGAGTGTTAATAGCACTGCTGGATCTGGAGGCCCAAGCATTAGTAATGTTACCGAGCCACACTCCATAAGTAGTGGACAGGATGTAACGATTAGTGCTCAGGTTGTGGGTGCACTGGCTGAACACGCTACCCTTACTTACAAATTAAATTTTGATGCCGAAATTACTGTTAACATGAACGACAATGGAGTTAATGGCGATCAAACTAATGGTGATGGTATTTACTCTGCTACTATACCAGGAGTTTCAGAAAGAACATTAGTGCGCTATAAGGTTAGTGCCGACAACGGACTTAACACAAGTAGCGTTCCATCTAGTGATGATTCTAGGAACTATCTTGGTTATTATATTAAGCCTAACGGACTTACCAGCACTGTGCCTGTATTAGATTACTTTATGGATGATTTAAGTTATACATTAATGGTAGATGGACTAAGTACTACTCAGTACTACCCAGCGGTATTAATTTATGACGACACAGTGTGGGATTCATCTCAGATTCGTTTAAAAGGCAATAATACACTCTATCATTCTAAAAAGAGCTTTAAACTTAAGTTACCTAGTGGATACCAAGTTGATTTTAGCGGTATTGGTAACCCTGTAGATGAGTTTCATTTGAACGGTAATCAATACAGTGCCGATGCTGCTAGAGTTCCTTTGGTTTGGTGGTCAGCTAAGGAATCCGGATTAACTCATCCAGAAACAGAGCTTTATCGTGTGCAAAAAAATGGTGAGTTTCAAGGGTCTTATTTAATTGTAGATAAGTATGAAAAACAGTGGAGGGCCGACAAAGGCTTGGATGAGGGTTTGATTTACGAAGATTTCTCAAACTACATTTCTGGTACACAGGATGATTTAGATAAGAACGAATGGCGCAATGTTCTCGAGGCTAATAATAGGAATAGTCCCTCAAGATTAAACACGGTGTACGATAGAAATAATATACCAGCGCTTATTAATCTCATGGCGTGGAGTGCGATAGTTCAACACTTCGATACTAGTGCAGATAGGAATGTCATATATTATAGAGAGTCTACCACGCAAAGATGGGAGTTGTTGCCCTGGGACTCTGATGGTGATTTCAAAGTATATAGCCCTAAAACAACAATCAACGGATACGATACCCTATATCCAGAAGGGCATTCGAATTTCTTTTTTAATGCAATATACGACGACACAGGATTACGTCAGGCGTACTACAGAAGGTTACGAACTTTAGTAGACAAATTTTATACTAATGGAGAAATGATTTCTAAATATACAGAGCTTCATAACCAATATGCTGACCTGAGCTCAGAAGATAACTCTAAATGGGCGGAGCCGTGGAGGCATACCTATGATGATAATATTAAGTTTATGAATTGGATCTCAATTCTAATGCAAGAACATTATTCTACCCCCTGGGGCATACCCACTTCACAATCTCCTACAGATGAATCACAAATTAGATTTGAACAAGTTTCAGCAAGTCTGGTACCGGGGGATGAGTTTATAAAAATTCATAATAATAGCGAAAACGCAGTAGATATATCTAGTTGGAGTATCAGTCAAATCAATTTTACCTTCCCGTCTGGTGCTGTAATACCGCCCGGTGGGTCAGCATTTATAGTAAGAAGTGACAACGACTTTAGAGCTTTAAACCCGCCAGCTTATGTATTGGGTCAGTTTTCTGATAATCTAAATAATTCTGGTTCACTAGAGCTGAAATCCAATTTGGGGACTATAATAGATTCGGCTTCATATTAATTAAAATCTGAACCTTAACTTTTAAGTGAGACCAAGCTATGAACTATACGCAAAAAATGGTTGTTGCTTAAGCTCAGCAATAGAACTATATGGGGAATAATAAATAAACATAGTCCTGGTATCAAAAAAGAAACGTTAGAGATTAGCCCCGTACAACACCTAGATGCTACTCACTTCGGTAGAGACTATGGATTAATGTTATCCCTCGGCTCCAACGGGATACCCAGCTACTTCCACCTGTTTGAAGGCTACGAAACAAAACTAGATTATCATGCCGCTATCCATTCCATGAATGTTAATCTTAAGCTTAATGTAAAGGCTGTAGTGATAGATATTATGCCAGGGCTTAAGAATACCCTAGAAGCGTTAGGACTAGCCGTCCAGTACTGTCAGTTCCATCAAGTAGCCATAGTTAAAAGATATCTAACCAACAATCCTAGACTAGAACCCAACAAGCAATTAAAAACGATAACCCTAAACTTAAAAAGCTCCACCAAGAAAGAGTTTAAGTACCTTTTAGATCAAATGGTACCTCACAAACAGAGAATGGCTTAACGAAAGAGAGCTAAGCCTAAACAGCAATAGATTAAGATACACCCATCAAAGAACTAGATCAGCATACCATAGTTTAGTTAGAAACCTAGATAACCTGTTTACTTTTGAAGAACATTCAGATCTAAACATACCCAAAACCAATAATAGAATTGAAGGTTACTTTTCAAATCTAAAAGGGGCCCTAAACAGCCATAGAAGCTTATCCAAAAAGCTAAAAACTAAAATGATTTTTAATTTTATCAGAGGAGCTACAGGGGAGTAAAACAACCATTATTTGCGTATTAGCCTAAATTTAGTTCTTAACTAACTTTCCCCCATTTATTTATATAGCAATAAGTGACGCCTAGAGATATTACTTATTGGAAGCTAACGGCGGGGAATTAGGATGAAAATCTCTCCGTTTTTGCCTGTAGCTAGAAAAGTTGCTTTTAGGGTTATATTGTAGTCTGTTATAATAACTAATCATGGGACCATATAGGTTATTAGGGTTTAACATAGGCATTACAAAACCAAGATTAATTTTAGTATTATTATTGTCGTTATCTTTCTATATAGTGGGTTTTTACCATGTTCAACCCGCCTCGGCAATCTCAACGGTAGTTATCAACGAGGTTCACTATAATCCTTCAACCGGTAATCAAAATGATGAATTCCTGGAGCTATATAACCCCTCACTAAATAGTATAGATATTGGTAACTGGAGCTTCTCTCAAGGAATAACTTTAACTTTTCCCGCTGCTACCACAATCCCTGGACATGGCTATTTGGTGGTATCTCCTAGTATCTCTCAGACATTATTAACTTATGGGGTTACTTCAATCGCACAGTATGCTCCTTCTAATTTATCCAACAGTGGAGAAACGGTCACTCTTATTGATCAAAATGGCACTACTATAGATTCCATAAGCTATAGTGATAAGGCTCCATGGCCAACAAGTCCCGATGGATCTGGCCCTAGTTTAGAGTTGAAGTCTCCAGCTTTAGATAATTCCCTAGCAGCTTCGTGGGGAGGTAGCTTAACTAACGGAGGCACGCCCGGGAGTGTTAATAGCACTGCTGGATCTGGAGGCCCAAGCATTAGTAATGTTACCGAGCCACACTCCATAAGTAGTGGACAGGATGTAACGATTAGTGCTCAGGTTGTGGGTGCACTGGCTGAACACGCTACCCTTACTTACAAATTAAATTTTGATGCCGAAATTACTGTTAACATGAACGACAATGGAGTTAATGGCGATCAAACTAATGGTGATGGTATTTACTCTGCTACTATACCAGGAGTTTCAGAAAGAACATTAGTGCGCTATAAGGTTAGTGCCGACAACGGACTTAACACAAGTAGCGTTCCATCTAGTGATGATTCTAGGAACTATCTTGGTTATTATATTAAGCCTAACGGACTTACCAGCACTGTGCCTGTATTAGATTACTTTATGGATGATTTAAGTTATACCGATATGGTCACAAACCACACTCATGATGATATGTATTTTGAAGTAGTTGTTGTTTATAACGATATCGTTTATGACAATACCAAGGTGCGAGTTAAGGGGTTACAATCACGCAATGACCCAAAGAAGAGTCTAAAATTTAAATTACCATCAGGTTTTAAAATTCGAGTTGATGGGTCTACTCGTGAGATGAACGAGTTCCATGTCGACGGAGAGCAGTATTCAGAGACACATGGAGAAGTGCCCACCGCATGGTGGGTGGCAGAGAAAACAGGGCTGCCCCAGCTGGATGCCTTAAATATTCAGCTACAGAAGAATGGTTATTTCTTTGGATCATATATATACATTGATAAGTTTGGTAGTGAATGGATTAAAGATAACAAAATGCAAAATGACGATCTATTTGAAGAATACTACGCCCTACGATCAGGTCCTGGAGACACTACTAAGCGTGATCAATTATTCTCTCTACTAAATGCTGATAGGCATGATAGTGAACATCTGGCTGCCTTGTATGACTACATAGATATACCAGCAGTATTAAATTATATGACTTTTGATGCACTTATGAGTTGCAGTGATCACTTTGATAATTTCAATTCAATATTAAGACGTTCATCAAAAACCGATCGATGGTCGTTGTTGCACTGGGACATGGATAGCTGCTTTAGTAACACTTTAAATAACACCAGAATGTCTCCATTTGAATACTATTCTCAAGATATTGGTCAGGGCCGTTTTTTGACGGCAGCAGTTTACAATAACCCAGAACTACGATCTTTATTCATGCGAAGGTTACGGACACTCACTGATCAGCTATATGCTAATGATGCCATCGCTAACCATTTTAATGAGGTCAGCTCTAATACAATTTCGATTATGTCGGAGGATCAATCTAGCTGGCCAGCCACCAGGAGAGGAAGGGATAAAATCGCGGATAGTATTGATTGGCAGAAAAAGATGCTCAATTCGTATTACTCAGCTTCTGGGCTATTGCCGCCAGCTCAAACATTAAGCGATGAACATCGGGTTAAGATAGATCAAGTTACAGCCGGATCTTCTTCATCCGATAGATTTATTGTTATTAGAAACGAGTCTACTGTAGCCGTTGATCTCACTGGATGGTCACTAAGTGGTGTGGATGTGGGTATACCAGCTGGTTCAGTTATTCCGGCGGGTGGGACTATTTTGATTGTTGAAGATGATATTGGCTATCGGGGTGATCACGATCCGGCTATAATTGTTAATCAACTCAACTCTGAATTACAAATGAGTGGCACGATAGAGTTAAAAAATAACACAGGAGATATTATAGATGCAAAATCCTATTAATTATCATGATCCTACTAGTTTTCATAATGACGGAGCTTTTATGCAAAAGCAAAAGCTTTTTAACTTTTTATGGTTATATCTTGTGATTACTATACTTATGATTGGCATGCTGAATTTTATACAACCAAAACGCGTAATGGCTGCTTCTCAGATATTTTCAGTGACCAATACGTCGGATAGTGGTTCTGGCAGTCTACGTCAGGCTGTCGCAGATGCTAATAATAATGGTAATCCCGATGATCAAGACAGTATCGTTTTTTCTAT
The DNA here is from genome assembly GCA_036826375.1 of Candidatus Saccharimonadota bacterium. Classification (GTDB taxonomy): domain Bacteria; phylum Patescibacteriota; class Saccharimonadia; order Saccharimonadales; family HK-STAS-PATE-42; genus DAISWL01. The sequence goes on along the minus strand of DAISWL010000011.1, from coordinate 17,612 downwards.
ACCCGGGATTGGTGACCAGACCATATCGCTGCTAAGCCCCTTAGTTATTACTCAGAGAGTTATTGTTGATGGTTTTACACAATCTGATAGTCAGTCAGGCAGTCAATCGTGGCCCGGATCGATCAATGCGGTTATTCGCATACAAATAGACAACTCTGGTGGAGGTATGCTAAGTGTTGAAGGTGATGATATTGCTCTTCAAGGGCTCGCTATATATGGCTCTCATCGACAAGATGTTATTGTTAAGCACTCTAAGAATTTTAGTTTAACAGGCTCGAACATAGGTATGGACTCTAGCGGTTTTAGAGGAAGATCCTATTTCATATCTTCTACAGAGCATAATGATTGGTCGCATATCGAATTAATTGGCACTAATAATGCTCGAATTGGAGGCTCAAATCCAGCAGAACGAAATATCATGGGCTATTGTGCATCTTCTTGTGTTAAGCTTAGCGGTGATACAACCAGTGATACGGTTAATACATACATTCTTGGTAATAACTTTGGTGTAGGTGCCGACAATATTACTAATATTTCTCGTACAACACTTGGTTTTAACCCTTCAGCAGTTTCAGTATTTATCGACTCGGGAACCAAACAAACTCATATAGGTGGATTAAATGGTGGTGATAGGAACGTATTTAGTCATACTGTTGGTAATCATATTTATGCTCGAGACAGCACGGATTTAACCATACAGGGTAATTTATTGTCGATGGCATTTTACTATAGCGAAAGTGCATCATCAATATTATTAGAAGGAGTGAGTGGTGCTCTGATTGGCGGAGATTCACCCGAGGCTAGCAACACAATAGTAGGACGTCCTACACAACTAGAAATGGCAATGCACCCTATAAGAGGCCTCACTATTACAGATTCTGCTAGTGGCACTAGCTCACATGATATTATAGTTAAGGGAAATCGTTTTGGGGTACTTGACGATCAGACGACGCTGTTTGAGAATGGATCAGGAATAGTAGTAGAGGGTCACTCTAGTGACGTATTAATTACCCATAACACGATTCGGGATGTGAGTGATAAGAGAGGTGTAGTTGTCGACGGCTATGCTCGTCAGGTTGCAATACTAAGCAACTCAATTAGCGGACATAGCGATTCTTTGGGTATTGATATTGGTGATCAGTTTGCTGCCGATCAATCAGATTCACTCGATACTGATAGCGGCCCTAACGATAATTTAAACGCACCAGGCTATACAAAAATCGTGGAAGGAGCGTCATCTACCGACATCACCTTTACAGCAGATTGGCCTGCAGGTGATTATCTTACGGAATTTTTTACCAATGATCAACCGGCCACAGCAACCAATCCTGGCGAGGGTCAGTACTTGATAGGAAGCGCCATAGTAAACTCAACTGGTAATGGTCTTCAAGAGTACAGTGCTACAGTTACAGGTAGGGGTCATTCTAATATTACGTTAACTGGCACTGAGTATAATAAACCAACATTCTCGGGCTATGGCTCAACAAGTGAGTTTGGTAGTTTCGGGGAACCTTCTAAATCAGACTTGCAAATAATTCAATCTATAAATAAAGAACCATCATCCCCCTATATAGAAGGTATGCAATATAATCTGCACGTTGAGATTAAAAATAATGGACCACAGAGCTTACAAATAAAACATGGTGGTGATTTATTGGCGGATAGCCTAGGCGTACACGTTCTCTCTCCTGGAATAGAATTTAACCATGGTGGTAATTCAGGTGAAATAGAGTGCAATAATATCGGACAAGTCAAAGATATCATGGCGTATTCATCCGCAGACCAGGATTCCAGAGTAATTAAATGTGAATTAAATAGTAGTAGCTCTACTAAACTTCTAGGATCGGGTGAATCTTTATCTTACGACATTTTATTTTCATCAATAAAAAATTCTCAACAACCAACCCTGAATATATTTAGCACCTCTTATGTACCACCCACAGACCCTGATTTTGCACTAATTAAAGATACGGTAAATTCAAACTCAGATTGGTTGAATTCTATAATTACAACACCAACAAATAATTCAAACACAATTATATCCGATAATATCCCAGAACGAAATTTAAGCGCTAGCGTGCGGGGTACTAACTCTAGTGATCTTATAGCGGGAAAGACCTATTACTTCGATATAACAGTATCTAACCACGGGTCATTACCTTTAGATATTAGTGGCTTCAAGGGGTTAGATGGGGCTAAAGATTCTTTGGCAACGCTATTTTTAAACCCCAAACTTGAGTTTGTTAATCTTATAGAATCACCATTTACTAAATCTAATGGATTACTTTGCCGCGCCGGGAACAATGTTGAGCAATCAAATATTAAAGATGTATTCCCTAACCACTTAAACTTTAAACAGGTCCACTGCTATCACGGTAGTAGTTCTGCTCCAATAATAGCCCCTGGCGATAAGTTAACACTAAGGCTTCGTATTAAGGTTATTTCAGGGATTAAATCTAATGAGGAAGTTGCAACCATCGGGGTTCCGGTTATGCATGATGATCCTGATTTCCCAAAAGTAGTATCTGCAATTTCACAAGGGATAGACCCAATTAGCTACTCACTAGATCCTAATAATGGAACAATTGATAATTTTAATACTTTATTTTCAGATTCAACAGATTTCAGTATAACTACAAGAACAGCTGCCGACGTGGCTTATGTGAACAGGTTCGGATCTCCTGACCTATTCCACACCTATTTCCTTAAACCTAGATATACATTCAACGTTAACTTTAAGAATATTGGACCTGGAGATATTGATTTAGCCCCTTATAGGGGTAAAAGTACAAATGAAGTTTCTAACTCTTTGTTTATAACTTTGTTCCCTCCTCAAGTGACTAGTGTTCATTCCGGAACTGCTTATATGAGCTGTACCTGGAGGGGGCCCGGTTCGGCTGCTACTTTAGGTCCTGCCTTTAGTGCATATGCTAGCTATAGTGCCCTACTATGTCGTTATAACGGACAACTAACAAGCATTGTTAGTGGTAGGGCAGTTCTGGCTTCTGTTGTATACTCTGCGGATAATTATCAAGGTGATCTCAAAGCTTACACTCTTACTAATATTATTCCAAAAGACCCAGATACAATGACTATGTATAGGGCTTTTATGACCAGTGACGACCCAATAGAGTACTTACTATCCAACAGGGTTAATAATGTCTATGAGTCAAAAATAAGTATTTACAGCCCACAATAACCCAGAATAGCCTCAGATTGAAATAAATATTATTAGCTATTACGTTTCAATAAATGGCAAGATAATTATTATTTAGTTATAATATACAGAACACTAAAGTAATACATAGTTTGGTGTCATTTCTAAAATAGGGGGTATTCATGAGTTTAGATAAAAAAATTAGAGTAGCTGTTGTCGGTGTTGGCAATTGTTTTTCTTCACTATATCAAGGCCTAGAATATTATAGACAGAATAGCTCAGATAATATACCAGGTGTAATGTTTGCGGACATAGGAGGTTATAGACCTAGTCAAATTGAAGTTGTGGCAGCTTTTGATGTTGACCCTAGAAAAGTTGGTAAATCGGCTGGGGAGGCCATATTCTCAAAACCTAACTGTGCTCGCGTATTCCAAGATCACGTTCCGGGCGGACCAATTGTAGAGATGGGTAATCCTCTAGACGGTGTTAGCGATTACATGCTAGATCAGCCAGAAGATTACGGTTTCAGGATAGCCAATAATGATCCAGTAAACGTTGTTGAATCTCTAAAAAATGCCAGGGCTGACATCCTTATCAACTACCTTCCTGTTGGTTCACAAAAAGCAACTGAGTTCTATGCTCAGGCCTCTATTGATGCCGGGGTTGCATTTTTGAACTGCATACCTGTATTCATAGCTAGCAATCCTCAATGGGAGGATAAATTCATTAAGGCTAAATTACCTCTCATTGGCGATGATATGCGCAGCCAGCTCGGGGCTAGCATTTTTAGTCAAGTCATACAAGAATTAGCATTTGACCGTGGAATGACTGTAGATTTCCACCAACAACTTAACATAGGTGGTAATACAGATTTTAACAATATGATGGTTCAATCACGCCTCGCCAGCAAAAAAAAGAGCAAGGAAAATGTGATAAGAGCTCAGAATGAACTTCGCAATATACCAGTTCCAGAAAATAGTCTTTTTGCCGGTCCAAGTACGTACTTGCCATATCTTAAAGATAACAAGGTGGCTTATTTTAATGTTCGGATGCGTGGTTTTGGTGGCGCCGAGGTTACTATTGATGCAAAACTGTCAGTACAAGATAGCGAGAATAGTGCCGGAGTAGTCATAGATGCTATAAGATATCTCAAAGTTGCACGCGAGATGGGTGTAACGGGGGCTCTACGAGGACCAAGCGCCTGGACGCAAAAAACGCCTCCCGACCAAATGATGTATTCAGATGCTAAAGCTGAATGTGAAGCTCTAGCAAAACGTAAATTAACCAAAAGCGTAAAGAAACAAATATAAAAAATTACCAAGACAGCTATCCCTCACCACTAACTATTCCAAAATATTTCCAGCACCGATTTTAATAGTAGTTGTAAACTCATTATTTATATGCCAGTAGTGAAGCCCAAGGAATCATGATGCTAAGGCCCAATATCTAGAGCTACGAAGGCGAAAAGTACAGGGTTTATAATTAGAATAAATTTTTAAGCTTTTTTAAAAACAACTATTGAAAGAGCCAGAAGATCTAAAACTTAGGAAGTGATCTCAATATTTTTGTATCGCTCAACAATGGTATTATAATAAACAAGTTATGTTAAACCTATCAATTATACTTCCTGCTTATAACGAGGCTGAGCTAATCGGCCAATCTTTAGTTAAGCTTAATGATTATTTAAAAAAAGAAATGCCAGATTCCATTATTGAAGTAATAGTGGTCATTAACTCACCAGCTTCCGATGGGACACTTGGGGTTGCTCAGAAATCTGCTAAAAAACTTAAGCTTAATAAGAACCATAAATTCATTATTCATGATGCCAAAAAAAGGCTAGGAAAGGGCGGTGCAGTTAAGCTTGGTATGCAAATGGCTAAAGGTGAATACAAATTATTTATGGATACCGATCTAGCGATCCCTTTAAAATATGTTAAGCAAGGGATTCATAAAATTATAAATCAAAGAACCGATGTAGTGATCGCTACAAGAAGCCTATCCTCAACGTCAAGATCAACGATAAGGTTGATAATGAGTAGTATTTCAAGTTTTGCGGTTAGAATACTAATTTTACCTGGGTTTAAAGATACCCAGTGTGGCTTTAAATTATTTACCGACCAAGCCGCTGATTTAGTTTTCTCTAAATTAACCTCCTCATCATGGTCATTTGATATGGAGGCTCTTTTAATAGCTAGGCAGAATGGTCTTAATATTATCCAAATGCCAATAGAAGGCGTGGACGAACCCAAGGAAAATGGGCTGGCTGGTGATACTGCTTGGATTGTAGCTACTCAAGAGCTAAAGGAACTTTTAAGATTTTTTATAAATAGATTAAAAGGCAAGTACAAGCGTTAATTTTAGAGTGCCTATCAATACTGCTTTGTAATTACGCAAAATCCATCAATATCATTAGTGTATGACATTGATGATATTGAATTACTGTGCGCAATATCTGAACATATTTTATCATCTTGCGATAGATAAACCTCATCATTATTTAGGCGGTTATTCATGACATCACTAAGCTTTGATTTCGCATACCTGTCAATCTCTTTGTAGTTGCCTCTGGCAATATTTGCGGTTGAAATAGTTGCATCTATATTCGTTGCAATCGGCGCTATAAGTTCAAAGTTTGTACTAATTCCATCTATAAACACGAAGTGTTTTTTACCCTCTGCTATCTTTTTCCACTGTTCGCTAGTTTCGTAATGATGATTCGGTTTAGATTTAAACTGATTGTGTATGTCATATAATTTAGGACTCGCATCTATAACCTGAATAAGTAGTACTAAAATTATGGATGCCAATGCTAACTTTCTGGTTTTAAACATCCTGTTGAAATAATAAACTACATAAATTAATATTAAATAATAAACGGGCCAGAATAATCTGCCAGAGGCCCTAAATGTGCTTAGCCAGACCATCATCTTATCGTTAATATTAATATATATAATTTCCTTGTTTAAGACGCTGATCTTATTGCTTAGTGCGTATAGAGTTAAAAAAGCAAAGGATAATACTACAGGTAAGTTTGGACTCAATATTGTATCAATTGACTTTAGAATATTTTTTTTAGAGAATAGAGATTTATAGTTGTGGATAAAAATTACCAGTAGGGCAATAATTATACCAAGACCTAAATACATAAACCCTTCATATTGATATTGAGTTGGACCGGAGAATCCCTTCATAAACAAAGATTGCCTTCCAACTATAGGATTATTCAGAGGGTTAAATACGCCTACTAAGTTTAAAGAGAATTCACCAAAGCCAAAATCAGATAAGCCATCTCCTCCAGTAATAAGCAACCCAACAACTATATAAGATGCAACCTGTGCTATAGCCACTACTATACCAGTAGCTAGAAACTGTTTTATCAGCTTATTATCTAAGAGGTTTTTAAACAAGTATCCGGCGAACATAGCTAAAACCATAATATTTAGATAGGGGTGGATCATTGAAGATGCCACAACGGGTAACATCCATTTAGTGGATTTTTTTATCCAATTCAAGTCTCTATAATCTTTATAAGTAATAAGCAAATATATAGCGTATAAAATAATCCAATGCGAAGCTAGCGCTGTGTGAGCGAACATCCTGAATAACATTATTGGGCTGATGATAAAAAATGCAGAACTCAGCAGAGACAATAATTTATCTTTAGTTAATCTGAACATTATGCGCACAGAAACAGCGGCAGTTAATATAAATGATATTAATCCGTAGAGCCCTATGTATTGAAAACCTTCGGGCAATTCAATAACCTTATCAATAATCTTCAAAGGGATGGCCACTAGGGGAATGCTATCAGTCATAGCTATAGATGTAGTGTTCGGATATGATATGTTATGGTTTTTACCAATAACCGGGAAGCTAAGCGGTGAATCTCTAAAAGTCTCCCATCCTATGTAATGCTGAGTTCTATCACCACCTGGTTCTAAAACCCAATTATTATTAAGTGGATTCACAATCGAAAATCCGTAAAGATATCCAAATACAATAATGCTGAATAGTATAGCAATGAGGTAGTGCCAATGATAATAATAATAATCCTTAAGCCTCATCAGGCGTTTCAAGCTTACAATATTAGCCATTTACAACTAACCCCTCCAGATACTCACCGTACCCACTCTTCTTCAACGGCTCAGCTAAGCTTAATAATTGCTCTTTGCTTATCCAGCCATTGTTGTAACAAGCTTCCTCGGGGCAGCCAATCTTAATTCCTTGGCGATTTTCTACAACTTTTACAAACTCTCCAGCTTGATGTAGGGTTTCAAAAGTTCCGGTATCTAGCCAGGCGGTGCCTCTTTCTAATATCGAAACTTTCAGTTCCGCTAAACTTAAGTAGGCGTTTTGAACTTCTGTGATTTCAATTTCACCCCTTGGGCTAGGTTTAACATCTTTGGCAAATTTTACGCAGCGATTATCAAAAACATAAAGCCCGGGGATTGCGTATTTGCTTTTTGGCTTTTCTGGCTTCTCAACTATACTAACTACGTTCATATTATTATCAAACTGAACAACGCCGTATCTTTCAGGGTCGTGAACCTGGCTACCAAAAACTAGGCCTCCTTCAATATTTAAACTAGCTTTTAGTTTAGATGAAACATCCTCGCCATAAAAGATGTTATCGCCCAAAATCATACAAACTGCATCATCGCCAATAAATTGTTCGCCAATTATAAAGGCATCGGCTAGGCCTCTTGGTTCTTCTTGAACTTTGTAGCTAAGCTTAATTCCCCAATCCTCACCAGTTCCAAGTAATTCTTTAAATCTGGGTAAATCTTTAGGGGTAGAAATTATTAAGATATCTTTAATCCCAGCCTCCAATAAAGTGGTTAGGGGATAGTAAATCATTGGCTTGTCATATAGTGGCGCCAATTGTTTGCTAATTCCTTTAGTGATGGGGTAGAGCCTAGTTCCGCTACCTCCTGCTAAGATGATGCCCTTCATTGTTTGAACTCCCTTAAACTTAATTCAAATACTGTTCTAGTTTAACACGCCAATCTTCAGGCTCAAACCCAGCCGCTATTATTTTAGCCAGATCCAGTTCGCTATTTTTCGGCCGCGCGGCAATAAACTTTTTGCCAGCATAATATTCTGAAGTAGAAACGGAAGAGATTCTTTCAGGATCCGCTCCGCTAAGCTTAAAAACTTCTCTTGCAATATCAAACCAGCTAACAACCTCACCTGAACAGCTTAAGTTATAAGTTCCAAACTCTATCTCATTCTTCAGGGCAAAAAAGATTGCCCCCGCCAGAGTATCAGTAAAAGTTAATCTGCCAAATTGATCATCTACAACGCTAGGATTAATCCCTTTTTCCGCCAAACTTTGCATTATACCAACAAAATTATTACCATCACCAATAACCCAAGATGTCCTGAAGATATAGTGTTTTTTATATTTAGCAACAGCCAAATCGCCAGCTGCTTTGCTGGCTCCGTAAACACTAAGGGGCTTGAATAGGTCATCTTCTGTATAGGCGCCATCTTTTTGGCCATCAAATACATAATCGGTAGAAATATGAACTAGGGGAATATTAAGTTTAGCGGCTAGGCTAGCCAAGTTGGCCGGACCCTGATAATTAGCTGCCCAAGCTAAGCTTAAGTTTTCTGGTTTTTCGGCTTCATCAACTTTAGTATAGGCTGCGGCGTTAATAATCGCCCGAATCCCATCAGTATTAAATTTTTGAACTGCTGAAGAATCGGAGATATCTAAAGTTTTAGAATCAGCCAAAATTGCACCGGGGAACACTAAGCTTAAGGCTCTGCCCAGTTGTCCATTTGCGCCGGTGATTAAAACTTTCATAAACTAAATTTAAACTTCCATTGGTTTAACATTTTCTAGTATTGGGTGATTTTTGTCTCGGTCACTTAGAGTGCAATTATCTAATTTGATTGGCCAGTTAATATTAAGCTTAGGATCAGCCAGATTTACGAAAGTGTATTTATCGTAAAGTTCAGGAGTCCAGAAATCATCCACAAGATAGCTATAGTAAGTCTCTTCCAGTGTCATGAAGCTATTGCCACAGCCTTTAGGCAAAAAGATGGCCCGCTCTGGGGTAACTTCTATTTCCAAAACTTTGCCGAAACTGCTTCCGGGTCTTAAATCTACAAAGGCGCAGAAAACTTTACCTTTTACAACTGAAATGTATTTGTTCCAAGGTTCGGCGTGAATTCCACGTACAACGCCGGCATCTTTATTGTAGCTAATATTGTTTTGTTTAGCTTCGAACCAAGCTGGGAACCCAGCCTCTACTAATTTCTGTTTTTGGAATTTCTCCTGAAACCAGCCGCGATCATCGCCGATTAAGCTTAAATCGATAACTAAAAGCCCAGGAATTTCAGTTTCGGTGATTTTAAATTCAGATACTTTTGTCATTTCAAGCTTAACCCTTCTTTAAATTTTTCTATAATCTCCCAAAAGCAATCAAAAGCTAGCTGGTGATTTTCTATCTCATTAAGTTTAACCCAAATAAATTCAGAATTTTCAGAATCTAGTTTAATGGAATTAGCTTCCTCGGTGGTTAGACTGATAGAATAATAGAAGATGAGATTAGGCGTACCCATATCCTGGTAAACGTAAGAATTATCAGTGTTAGAGCCTATGTATTTCAATCTTTCAACGGTTAAGTTTAAGCCTAATTCTTCTTTGGCTTCTCTTGATGCGCCTTCTTCTGCGCTTAAATCTGTTATATCTATGAATCCACCAGGTAAATCTAGAAATCCTTTTTTGGGCTCGGTATTCCTGCGTACTAGTAGAATCTTATTTTCAGATTCAAGAATTATCGCTGTACAGGGTTTATGGTTTGGAAATAGTTTTCTCCCACATTCCTCGCAGGTAGCGAACGATTTATCATCTTGCCATTTCATTTCAGATGAGCACCAGGCGCAGAATTTAACATCGGTAGGCCTTAATACATTGGTCATTAAACTTAATTTTTTCCTTTCAAAAAATCCGGTACGTATAAATCTTCTATAATTGGTTTCCACCACCACTCATTATTTTTATACCACTGAACAGTTTTTTCTAGGCCTTCTTCAAAAGTTACGCTTGGGGTATAGCCAAGTTCAGTTTTAAGTTTAGTGTAATCAATGGCATAGCGTCTATCGTGACCAGGCCTATCTGTAACAAATTTTTTCTGCGATTGAGATTCCGGCATGGCGCTTAAAATAGCATCGGCAATTTCAATACCGTTTTTTTCAGCTCCTCCGCCCACGCAGTAGGTTTCACCAGGCTTGCCTTGATGCATAATCAAATCAATTGCTCGACAGTGATCTTCTACATACAAATAATCACGTACAGATTTTCCATCACCGTAAATTGTTAAATCTTTACCGCTCAAGGCAAATAGGGCAAATAGGGGAACAATATTTTCCGGAACCTGGTAGGGCCCGTAGTTGTTTGAACAATTACTGATGGTAATTGGTAGGCCATAAGTGTGGAAGTAGGCTTTAACTAGATGATCACTCCCGGCTTTGGTGGCGCTATAGGGGCTGCGAGGATCGTAAGGGGTATCTTCACTAAACTTAAACTCAGGGTCAAGCGGCAGTTCACCGAAAACTTCATCTGTTGAAACGTGGTGGAATCGCTCAACCCTATATTTAACACTTAAGCTTAGTAAATTTTGAGTAGCAACAACGTTTGAATTCACAAACTCTAACGGGTTTTCAATACTTCTATCAACATTAGTTTCGGCTGCGAAGTGGGCAACAAAATTTATGTTGTTATTTTTAAAGATTTCCTCTAGCTTTTGATAGTCAATTAAATCGAACTGATGAAAATCAATCTTGCCTTCAATATCTTTTAAGTTTTCTCTGCGCCCCTGTTGATTAAGCTTATCTACTATTATTATTTTGTAATCAGGGTATTTTTTGGCAATAAGATGCGCAAAGTTGGATCCGATAAATCCCGCTCCGCCTGTGATTAGAATAGTTTTCATTTAAGTTTAATTATAGCATCAAAGTAGGCTAAAGATTTTGGCTTTTCCTATAAAACTCCCACGCGCTTTTACACATTTGATCTAAGCTTAAGTTAGCCTTCCAGCCTAGTTCGTGTTCAACTTTTGATGGGTTAGAATAGCTGATTGCCAAATCGCCATCTCTTCTTGGGGCAACTACAAACTTAAGTTTAAGGTTGTTAACACGCTCAAAGGTCTTTAGCATCTCCATAACCGTGTAACCTGTTCCGGTTCCGAGGTTGTAGATCTTGATTCCAGCGTTAGCATTCTTTAATGCGGCAATATGGCCGCGGGCTAAATCTAGCACGTGGATGTAATCTCTAACGGCTGTGCCATCTTTGGTTGGGTAATCATCGCCAAAAATTTTTAGCTCTTTCATTTCACCGCTAGCTACTCTCATTAAAATCGGCATTAAATTAGTTGGTGGCAGCGAGGGATCATCACCCAGTAGGCCAGATAGATGAGAGCCAACGGGGTTAAAGTACCTGAGAAGTGTAATATTCCAGTTAGGGTCACTTAAACTTAAATCATTCAGAATTTGCTCGCCCATAATTTTAGTTTGACCATAAGGGTTCAAAGCTTTGCCGATAGGGGCATCTTCACTAACCGGGGATTCATTCTCAGATCCGTAAACTGTGGCTGAGCTAGAAAAAATTAGATTTTTGACATCGGCAGATTGCATCGCCTCGATTAAACTTAATAACCCGCCAATATTATTTTTGTAATATTCGGCAGGTTTTGCGATTGATTCTTCAACCGATTTTAAGGCTGCAAAATGGATGACGCTATCAACGGCTTCATCTTTTAAGATTTTAGTTAGAGCGGGGGTATTGAGTACATCTAGTTGATAGAACTTAGGTTTCTGGCCGGATATATCTTCAATGCTATCAAGAACCTTAAGTTTAGTATTGCTTAAATTATCTATAATTACTACTTTATAGCCGCTTTCAAAAAGCTCCACTGCGGTGTGAGAGCCTATAAAACCAAGGCCGCCGGTGATTAAAATTGTTTTCATTGAACTGAAGCCTCTACGATATCTTTTACTTTGCTAACTATCTTGTCTAACTCTGTTCTGGAGTTGGCCTCGGCATTTAGCCTCAGCAGAGGTTCGGTGTTTGAGGGCCTTAAGTTTAGCCAGGCGCCGGAGGTAAAGGTAACGGAGATTCCATCCAGCTCGTCTATATGTTCATCTCTAAATTCAGCTTTAACCCGATCTATCACAGCTTGCTTATCTTCAACTTCAAAATTAGTTTCCTGAATGCTAGGGTAAGTTGAATATCTGCTAGCAAACTCGCTTAGTTTTTTTCCGCTTAAGCCTAGGGCGTAAGCAGCTACTACAGCAGCAATTAATCCGCTATCGGCATAAAAATTATCTCTAAAATAATAATGACCGCTGTGTTCTCCGGCAAATACGGCATCGTATATTCTCATATCAGTTTTTATAAAACTATGCCCAACTTTAGACCTAACAAATTTACCGCCGTTTCTTAAAACTACATCTTTGGCATCTTTACCGCAGATGGCATTGCAAATTATAGTTGAACCGGGCCCAAGCTTAAGGTAGTAATCAGCTAGAATTGCAGTTAAGGTAGAGCCAGATATTTGGTTACCAAGTTCATCTACTAGAAATGCTCTATCACCGTCACCATCGAAGGCAATGCCGAAATCTAGTTCTTCTTCTTTAATTTTTTTGATTAAATCTTGTAAGTTTTCAATTTCAATTGGGCTTGCGGGGTGGTTAGGGAAAGTTCCATCAAGTTCATAATACATTTCAGTAACCTGCCAAGGTAAGTATTTTTGTAAGATTGGTATCACTGCTCCGGCCATTCCGTTGCCGGCATCAACTGCAATTTTAAAAGGCTTCATATTATTAATTTCAACAAAACTTAAAACGTGCTGTATCCAGGCATTTTTTACATCTTGTTTAGTTGTGGTACCGGGTTTATCTGATTGTTTTAGTTTATTAAACTTAATTAAATCCCTGATTTCTTGCAGGCCACTTTCTATGCTAATCCCCCCAGCGCCTTCTCTGCAGAGCTTGATTCCGTTATATTCACCAGGATTGTGACTTGCGGTTACAACTGCGCCACCGGCACAGTTTAGGCTGCCAACGGCAAAATATATTACATCACTAGGTACAAGACCAATGTTTATGACATCTCTGCCGCTTAAGTTTAGTCCCTTAATTAGGCTTTCAGCTAATTCTTTACTATCTGGGCGCATATCGTAGCCTATGGCTACGGGGCCATTTTCAGGCAGCCAGTTACCAAAAGCAATGCCTACGGCTTCAGCTAACTCTGGGGTTAATTCAGAGCCAACTTTGCCTCTAATATCGTAGGCTTTAAAAATATTAAAAACTTCATCACTAAAATTAAACAACATTCTGCTTCCCTCCAAAATTTAAGTCTATCTACTCTTTAACTTTAACACAAATGCTATACTAAGCTTAATGATTATTTTAATTGTAGCGGGTGGAAAGGGCACAAGGTTGTGGCCTCTTTCAACGCCCGATTACCCAAAACAGTTAATAGATGTTACCGGTCAGGGTTTAAGCTTAATTCGGGAATCTTTTAATAGAGCTAGAAAAATAACCAGCCTAGATAAAATATTTATAGCTACCGAATTAAGCCACGGCCATTTAATAGAAAAACAGATTCCCGAGATAGACTCTGAAAACATAATTGTTGAGCCTGCCAGAAAAAATACTATGGCGGCAATAATAACGGCCTTAAGTTTAATCGCTAAAAAATTCGGTGAAGATGAGGTAGTGGCCAGCTTATGGGCAGATCATCATATTAATAATTTAAATGGCTTGAAAGAAACCTTAAGTTTAGCCGAAAAAGTAGCTTTAAAAAACCAAGTGATTACGGTTATCGGAAGCGAGCCACTCTACCCTCACACCGGAATGGGCCACATCAAAAAAGGCGAAAAACTAGATTACGCAGGATCATCACATCAAGTTAGCGCTTTTAAAGAAAAGCCCGATTTTAAATTAGCCACCGAATATACTACAAGCGGAGATTACTTATGGAACACGGGTTATATCATCTCTAATTATAAAAACCTTAAGCTTAATCTTCAAAAACCAGGCGTAGATAAACACTGGCTAGAACAAATAGAATTGATAGAGTGTGCCTCTGATATAAATCAGGTTAACAAGATATTTTTGAACTTTAAAAATGAGCCCATTGATACCGCCCTGAATGAAAAATTAAACGATATGATTGTAGTTGGAGCTAACTTTGATTGGCTAGATGTGGGCAGCCTTGAAGATGTCCATCATATTAGTACTAAAGATGAATCTGGGGTTAGCATCAACGGTAACCAAAACTTAATTTATAGCGATGGCAACAAAAACACTTATATTAATAATAAAACGGATAAACCAATTGCTGTTATCGGGCTAGATAACGTAGCAGTTGTTAGCACCCAAAACGGCACTGCTATAATTAAACTTAATGATAGCCAAAAAGTTAAAGATGCCGCCAACTTCTTCAATAAACCAGAATAGATTCAACCTATCTAAAGAATTGCTGAAATTAAGTTTAGTGCTAGCACTGTTTATTGCGCCCATCTCTGTTATTTTGAACAGATTATTTGGCGGCGGGTACATCTATTTTGCGGCTTTGCCAGATTTTGTTATTCTAACCTCTTTTTTAATTCTGATTTTAAATAAGTTTAAATCTGGGGAGATGGTGCATCTAGTAAAAAACAAGTTAGATTGTTTAGTTTGGATCTATCTGGCCATAAGTTTGATTTATGTAATTTGGGGATTAGCCTCCCCCAACTTAAACTTAAGCTTGGGTCAGGGATTTTTAAGCTCAACCAGATTCGCTTTTGTTTATTTAAGTTTTAGAATGTCTGGAATTAAGTTTTCAGATTTATATTCAGAAAAAATAATTAAGCTTAGTTTATTTGTGATTTTAATATTCGGATTAGTTCAGTTTTTCTACCCTGATGTATTATCTTTCTTGGGTTATGGATCATCGCCAATAAAACCAATTTCAACTGTTGATGGAACCAGTTTAGTTAGAGCGCAATCTTTTTTGCGAGGCCCAAACCCATACGGAGCTTTTTTGTTGATTCCATTCAGTTTTTTAATCTTCAACTTTAAAAAAATAAAAGATAGATTAACGTCACTAAGCTTAATTTTACTGGTAACGCTAAACTTAATTTTAACTTGGTCTCGTTCAGCTTGGTTGGGGGGAATTTTAATTTTAGTTATTTGGGGCTTTACTAATATTAAGTTAAGCAAAAAGATGCTAGTCGGCGGGCTGATAACATCTTTTTTGTTAGTTATTAGTTCAGTAGCAATTTTTAAAACCGATGCTTTTAAAACTGCAATTTTTCATGATAAGCCAGGGGTTGGCGGTAGTGCTAGTTCAGATCAAAACAGGGTGCAATCATACAAAGATGCCTTAAGTTTAATTAAAAATAAACCTATGGGTTATGGCCTAGATTCCGCCGGGCCGGCATCGGTTCGTTCAGCCTCGGGAGTTAAAATTGTAGAAAATTATTTTTTGCAGATATTTTTGCAGTTAGGCTGGTTGGGAGGGGTTTTGTTTATACTTATAAGTTGCTGGGCTATTGTTGAACTATTTAAGCTTAAATCTGTAAATTCTATGGCTTTGGGGGCATCGGGTTTGGCTCTGGCAGTTGTGGGGTTAATGCAACCAGTTTGGGTTGATGTATCTGTTACTTTACTGTGGTGGAGTTTTTTTGGAATTGCTCTACAAAAAAAGTAAATTGTTGTGATATAATTATTTAGACTTCCTGGGGCTTTTAAGGCACTAAACTTTGAAACTATAGCCTCAGGGTAGCACTTTCTTCCGGGGTAGCTCAGTGGTAGAGCAGTTGGCTGTTAACCAATTGGCCGCCGGTTCGAGCCCGGCCCCCGGAGCCAGAAATTTTGTAACAGAGGTAGACCTGGTTTCTAGACCAGGTCTTTCTTATTCTGTAAAGCACCTCTGATCTGTTAATTAGTTCGAACCCAATCCTTAATAAGCCAATAAACTAAATAAATGTTGGAACCAGCAAAAACGACTTATTTCAAGCTGTTAACTCCTCAAAAACAGTTCCGAAACTGACCTGTTTGCCTATGGTGGAACAGCACGTATAAAACCGACCTTTTTCCATGACCTGTCCCTGATTTAGGCAAATAAAAGAGAGTTACTGTTGAAATAAGAGCTGAGATTCCTTGATCTGCAGTTTGGTCTCGATTCCGGCCGCAAATGCCGTTCTATCGTTCTCTGTACCTCTGCTCAGTATGTAGCGAGCATATTCAACTAGCGGCTCATCCAGTTCCTGCTCAATCTTATAGTGACCCAGCACTGTCTGAGTTGTGTGGTAGTGTTTCTCGACTTTGGCCTGAAGCTTGTTGGATATACGGATATCTTTATAGTTCTGTTCAATGAATTCCTGAAGCAGAAGACACAGTCTGTCTTCGTTAATATATTTCTCAGGACAGTTCGGATCTTTGCGTCTAGTGCAGTTGTAGTAGACGAAGCGTTTGTAGTCGCCAGTCTTTTTGATGAGCTTAACTTTTTCTTGAGCTGTAATGTCCGCACCGCACCTGCCGCAGGTGAGTAATCCTCGGAACGAGAAGACCTTTGAGCCCCAAACCCCTTTGTAAACCCCTCTGGTTTCTTGGACAAGATCGTAAAGCTCTTTGGAGATCAGTGGTTTATGGGCTCCTTGGTACCATGGTGCATCAGGAGCTTCGGGGTATTGGAACTTGCCATAGTAGAAAGGTGTACTTAGTATCACAAGGATCTGGCTGATGCTGACTGGTTTGCCAGAACGGCCAGTAAATTCTTGTTCATCTAGCCAGGCTTTCAGCCTTCGGCCACTCCAGCCATCATGCCCGGCTTTATGAAACATCTCGGCCACTATCTTGGCTCGATCTGGATCAGGGACGATATCTTTTACCCCACCGAAAGCTCTATTGATGTAACCGAGTGGTGCAACGCCTGGTCGCCAGCCTTGCTCACATTTGCTTCGTATCCCTCGCTTAACATTTACACTCTTGTTGTCGTTCTCAAGTTTGGCCTGAGAACATAGGATCATGAGCAGGAATTTCTCATTTGGATTATTAGTGAATGTCTGTGAATAAGTTCGTATATGTAGGAGTTTATGTTGATCCATGAGATCTACGACCGCTCCCAAGTCTCCTGCGTTCCTACTCAATCTGTCTGGAGCCCACGTTAAAATTGCGTTGTACTCTTGATGGTCGAGACCGTCCAGAAGTTTGTTATATAAAGGTCGCTTTCCTGAGTCTTTGGCTGAGTGACTCTCCTGCAATTCGCATACAACGTTTAAGCCCTCGTTTTCGGCGAGGGCTCTCATTTCTGCTAATTGTGAATCAATACTCATTGCCTGACGCTCGTCAGACTCGGAAGACTTTCGAGCGTACAGGCAGTATTTAAGTGGTTGAGTATTTTCGTCCAGCATGGCTGTACATCAAACAGTACCGCTGTCTGATCTGTAAGTCTAGC
>DAISWL010000010.1:0-26626 GCA_036826375.1 Candidatus Saccharimonadota bacterium | reverse complement strand
CGGTGACATTAGCAGTGAGTAGTATGGTTCCTTGGGCGTGGGCGGTATCGCTTTGAGTTGTAAAGGTGTTGACGGTGGGGGCGGAGGAGGGGGGAGGCGGCTGGCTAGAATATTGAACGCTAGTCCACTTGCATTCATTGGCTATCCCTGTCATGTCTGTAATAGCAAGATTACTGTAGTACTGACTCTGGGTGCCATCACTACATGTCGCGACCGGGGGCTCAATAACGTGCATATTGGTACCATTAAATAGTCCTTCGAACATCTTTTCGTTACGCAAGTCGCCATTATTACTATATTCCGAACCCATACCTAAGCTCTCCCAAAGAGCCTGATGATCAGGGTTTATACCATTAACATTTTGAATAACTGGCCTTGAACCATTAGTATCTACAACCATTAAACCGTAATCGCGCATAGCACGTATGTACACCCTTACGGATTGGGCTCTAGTAGAGTTGGCTACTAAATCTGGGCGAGTAGAAATCCACTGTTCTACCTGTTCATCAGTCATATCTAATACGAAACGTGTGCCCTCTGGTATCATTTTATCCATAGTATAGGGTCCGCAGGCAGATGATAGCCAGTCAGTATTACAAGCATTTGTTTCGCCGCGCCACTCGTGTTGGGTGGCGGGAGCATATGCAGTACCACACACCGTTCCCTCCGCTGAGGTCCCTAGTTGAGCCGGAGTACAAGTTGGACCGAATTGAGTGTTTGGTATAGAAAGACCTATGGCGTGTCTAATTTCCCCAGCAGCTACCTCCTCCGGTGTAACCACCATTGCGTATCTAGATAGGCCAATGCCCCGCTCCTTGATAAATCCCTCGTACGTTCGATAATCTACTATGGCGCCACTTCGGTCTTTACCAACCTTTGTAGATAGGGTGCATATCCTGTCGGGAAGAAAAATATTACAATACCCAGTGTATCCCCATATGCCATATACTCTTCCCAGAGTGGGACCTGGTCTATCATCAAGAATCACTATAATCCTATCCCCTAATTGACCTCCGGAACCAGCGGTGCCAGATTTCCAGTTTGGGTTCCATGGTATAGCAGTTGTAGGCGTATTACTAAGACTACTATCTAAATTAGATTGGTAAGCAGAAGACCACACAAGAGTGGTTGTGGTAGATTCACTAGCATAATAGACAGCCCTATTCCATATACCATCAAGCTCATGGCCCGATCCTTTGCTGGGGTCGGGGAAATCGGGATCGTTACCGATGTGGCCCTTTGAATAATTAGCGTTAAGCGTACCCCAATTATATAATCTGCTTACTAAATCTGATGAATTAGCCTTGGTTGGCAATCCGCAAACAGGCTGATTCCAGACTGCAAGGCCAAATGGAACTTGGTAATTGTAATTTGGCACCCTGCCGCCACAACTTGGTGAGGGTTGAATGGCAGCATTCGCCTCAAATGGAACGACTAGATATATGCAAAATACCATGCCGATTGAACATGCTGCTATTTTTAGCGTGGTAGTATTGAAAAACAATTTCGCCATAGCTATGGATCTTCGTGATTTCATTTGTGTAATAGCCCTCCTTTACCAAATATCTATCTGGGAACTTAGCCTAAATAAAGTTTATAGGTATAATTATATAAGATGCTTATGTAAAAGGCCACAGACAACTTAAAGTGGTACCAAAAATATTTCGGGACGTTAAGATTCATATGCTACTCACCTAAAACAGCTTCCACAGATCTAAGGTCTACAGATATTGATCCTCCAGCTGCAACCTCTCCACTCAATATTTTGTTAGCCACGATATTCTCTATAGTTTTAGAAATAATTCTGCGCATAGGACGTGCACCCATCTGAGGATCATATCCTTTCTCGACTAACAATGAAATTACTTCTGAACCAACTGATAAATTAAGCTTTTGGTTTATTTTAAGGTTATTAGCTAAATCAGATATGATTAACTTTGCCACGAGACCCAGTTCTTGCTTATTAAGTGGTCTAAATACAATGCTCTCGTCAAAACGATTTATAAATTCAGGTCTGAATAGACCCTTCTGGATTAAATCATCTATAATATTTTTTTCGTAAGCTGGCAAGTCTTCAACCCGTATGCCACTACTTATTAAATCGTAAATATTTTGGCTACCAGCATTAGAGGTAGCTATAATAATAGCATCGCTAAAACTGACAGTCTTGCCATCATTATCTGTTAATATACCCTCATCTAAAAGTTGTAGGAATAGATCTAAAACCTGGGGATGCGCCTTTTCTACTTCGTCAAACAGAACGACACTGAAGGGCTTTTTAAATATTTGAGCAGTTAAGCTTAAGGGGTTGTCGGATGGAGACTGTAATAATCTCGCCACATCAGAACCTTGAGTATACTCATTAAGATTAAATCTTATTATATTATCCTCACCGCCAAAATAAACTTTAGCTAGCTGCTTTGCAAGTTCGGTTTTACCTACCCCAGTTGGGCCAAGAAATAAGAATGCACCCATCGATCTAGTTTTAGTTTTGACGCCAGCTCTTGATTGGCGTAGCGCATCAGCCACAGCCTTAACTGCATGAGATTGGTTAACCATGCCTTGATGTATTAATTGCTCTAGATTAAGTAAGGTCTGTCGTTCGCTCTTAGTGTTTACGGATTGAACCTTAACCCCAAACATTTCTTCAGCAGAAATCTCAACCGAAGCCCTTGTAACTAGTTTAGATTCAGCCTTCGAAGAGGCTGCCTCTAGTATTTCTATTGCGCTCCCGGGTAAGGCTTTATCTCTAACGAACCTATCTCCTATCTCTATCGATTTCTTAAGGGCTTGATACGTATAGACCACGCTATATTTGTTTTCTAGTATCAGAGTCTGGTCTTCTAGAGTTAGCATAGCATCTTCTTGGGTCTGGGGTTTAAGCTGTAGCGCCTGCATAGCACTAGATACTGAGGGATTTGTTTGTAATAATTTAACCCAAGCATTATCGGATACCGTCACAATAACCGGAACAGCGCCTTTAGATATTAAATCTATCAAGATATTGCTTAGATTATATGTACCAGCCCCTTCGTCGTAAAATAGTTTCTCTGAATTTTCAAAAGCCAAAATAATATTCTTAGCATGAGAAGCCTCAATAAATAATGCGGTGAGT
Source organism: Candidatus Saccharimonadota bacterium (assembly GCA_036826375.1). Lineage (GTDB taxonomy): Bacteria > Patescibacteriota > Saccharimonadia > Saccharimonadales > HK-STAS-PATE-42 > DAISWL01. Next base: position 23,511 of record DAISWL010000010.1, on the reverse strand, counting down.
ATACTTTCAGCTTGGCCCTGACTAGCCTTAATCTTAGAGATTAAAGCTGCCGTATCTATACTGAAAACCTGGTGGAATTTTAGCTCTGGCGGCGACTGATCACTTATTAGAAGATCTCCAAGGCCCCATACAAGAGTAGACTTGCCCACTCCCGATCTCCCTACCAAAGCTACACTTCTAGTTCCACCAGTAGTCATAATGTGAGCTACCTGACTTAATATGTCCTGATGGGATTCTAATTTACGGTGAACATAGGCACCTCTGAATATCTCATTAGTGATGTTATGAGCGAAATTATCTAAAGTTGGCGTATATCCAAAACTTAAGTCTCTACCTATACCTCCTACATTCCTCTTCCTTGAAGCATTATTTAGTACTTCTCTACGATGCCTAAACAGATTAACACCGGATAGTATATCGTCTGATTCCAGATTCAACTGAGCCAGGTATTGATCTGCATTGGGGATCTGCATTATGAGTGCAGCAATGAGGTGCTCGGGTCTTAGTGTTGTGTCCTGGTTACTTTTCATCAAATTAACTGCATTTATCCATGTGCGACCATCGTCTTCGGGATGATCACTGCTCAAATTAGCATAAAACTGATTAGCTAGACCGAACCTCCAGCCAAAATAGTTAGAAGCTGGAGTAGATTTTAAGCTTAAGGCTATATCTTGCGGCGATGGGTTTTGGTTTAGTCTAGCTAAAACCTGTTGGTCCAGTATATGATCTATTTGCAATTCAGGTTCTTGCCCTTGAGGTTTCACTTTTAAATCTTTTAGATAGTATTCGTAGTATATGTGTATGGGCCACCATATTGCCCATGGCAGCAAGCCAATAGCCGCCAAAAAAGTCTCGCCCATTATTGGCCCAATATAGGCCAGAACTGTGAAACCAACCAAACTTAACCCCCAACCCAATAAACTTACGGTATTAGAACCAACTACGTTGGCAAGCCTGGCTTGTTTTGCTCGCATCGAATTATAATCAAATTTTACAATAACCCCTTCATTAGGCCTACTTACGTAAGAGCCTTCCTCTTGCAATGGAACGCTGCTAACAACACTATCCGGAGTAGTTTCTATTTGTATATTTTGGATGCCATTATTAGATAGAGGGGACCGACTTGTATTCATGATTGGCCTCCGAACAGTATGACTATCGCTGGAATTATCAACCACATAATAGGGATTAGAGGCCAAAGCAATAGTTCGACTATAAATAAAGGCAGAATCACAATATAAACTATAAATGCGGTTAATATTATCATGGTTCTGATAATCGCACCCATAAACCTAGAAAATAGATTCTCTAACATAGTATGGAAACGAGCATCTAAAGATTTATTCGCGGGTCTATAAGATATTTGCCTGAATGGGTTAAATAAGGTTGATAATAGGGTTGAAACACTAAAATATTCAGCCATATTCTTGTAGCGTTCAACCCAACGATTAAAGCAACCCACCCAACCTGATGTATACCACCAGGATATAAACTCTAGAATCATAAGCTTATTGTATCATAATTACCTAAACTAAATAACTTGTCGTTTCTCCTTAAATCTGCTATATTTAATAACATTATGCCAAAAAGAACTTTCCAACCCAAAAAACGAAAAGCCCAGCGTGTACACGGATTCATGAAACGTATGGCCACTAAAGCAGGTAGAGCTGTTTTAAAGCGTAGGATGCTTAAGGGGCGTAAGCGTCTAAGCTACTAGTATTCGCAAGTTAATCTTTAGCAAAATTTTAGAAATTTTTATTTGTTTTTTGATACTATAAAATATACTAGTTCTACTGAAAATTGTGATTATATCCTAAGCGCTAATAACTATATGTCGATCGCGACCAAAACCTTCAGACTCGCTACTAAGGCCTGCTTGAGATATTTTTTGGTGTGCGACTCTTCTCTCGTAAGCATTCATGGGTTCGAGGTGTATGGGCTCATTATTTAATTTAAATTCACCTATCTTTCTATCTAACATCTGCTCTATTTTTTCTGAACGCTGTTTTTTATAACCAGCAATGTCTATATTAATTTTGTAAATTATAGAATCTGAGTTAGCGGAAATATGTGAATTAACTAGATGCTGTATCGAACGCAAAGTCTCTCCATTTAAACCTATAAGAAATCCGTTTAAATGGGTAGAAGGAACGCTCAAATTTATAACGTTGTCATCTTCCTCGGCATCACTATGTTCTATCTTGGAACTGATATTGATACCGAAAAAACTTAAAATATCTTCCAGGTACTTCTGAGCTTGGATCTGGGCTGTTTTGTAATCCATCACTTTCTACCTCTCAAGTTATTATTCTTAGGCTTGTCGTCGGATGAAGACACCATCCTTACCTTAACTCCGCTAACGGGCTTGAAGGCTTTACTTTGTGCTCTTTCTACAGCCTTCTTGGTGATTTTATCTTTCAGCCCTAGCCCTGGTTTCAATGACTTAATATTGGTCTTATGCGCTCCGCCTGAAGACTTAGCTATCCCGTTTGGCATGGCTTCCATTTCCTGAACGTCTTTATCTAAGAGCAGTCTTTGCTGCAATATTGATACTAGGGCAGATGTAAAGAAATATAGAGAGCTAGCACCTTGAGATATTAAACAAATCCAACCTATCATTGCCGGCATCAGAAATGCCATATTTTTATTCATAGCGGCCGATACATCTTCAGCCTTTGGCTTATCGTTAGAACCCAAAACATCTTTAAGTTTCTTAGAGTCTTTATCGCTAGGCATAGTTTGTTTTATCTGTAAAAACTGTAAAATGGCAGTTAAGATGGCTAAGATTACGAGCGGTATATAAAACTTGCTAGAATGGTACCCAAACAAGCTCAGATCAATACCAACCAATTTATTATTAAGTTTAGCTGAGCCATCTAACAGCTGTTTTATATAGCTAGTCTCTATGAAGCTATAGCCATAGTTAGCAATTGAGCCGCTAACATCCTGAGTCAGATGTCGAACTGAGTTAATAACCGCTATAAAGATTGGTAACTGGATAACCAAACCTCCTAGACTACCAATTGGATTAATACCATTCTCTTTATAAAGTTCCATCAGCATGGTTTGCTGTTTCTGTTTATCGTTCTTTGTTTCTTTTTTAATTCTATTTATTTCTGGCTGCAAACTCTGCATTATTTTAGTTTGATTAAGCTGTTTTTTTCTAGAAGGCCATATTAGCGCACTGACCAATACGGTAAAAACTATTACCGCTATGCCAAAATTATGTCCGGGTATATAGTTAATTATTACCAGTAAGATGTTGAAAACTGGCTTCAGAATTAATGTGTTAAAAATTTCTCCAATCATACTTACTATATTAACACACCATCATTGTCTAGGCTAAATTAAAAATAGTTTTTACTATTGGTTAATATAGATTTACTTCTGAAGATCTTTAACCGCCTTGGAAAGAGGATTATCCTGACCTGTGGGGTTGGCCCCCTCTAGCTTAACGCCGTTAACAAAAAATGTTGGGGTTCCTTCTACTTTATGTTTCGTAGCTAGATCTCTATCAAAATTAATCTTATCAGAAACTTGAGACCCTTCGTAGTCTTGATTAAATTTCTGAGTGTCTAAGCTTAATTGCTTAGCATAACCAGCGAATACGTCTTGGGGGTTATCTGAGTTATCCCAATCGCTCTGGCTCTTGTATATTACGCTATTCATCTCCCAGTATTTATTTTGTAGTGCCGCCGCTTCAGCAGCTCTAGCTGCAGCAAATGCGTTTTTATGTGTTGTGGTTATAGGAAAATTTCTAAACACAAAAGCCGTCTGGCTATCCATCCCAGCCCTGAATTCTTCAACTTTAGACTCCCACGACTTACAAGACGGACATTGATAATCACCGTATTCAATAACTATTACTTTAGCGTCTTTAGGACCTACGTAATGATCGCCCTCCTGTATAGAATTAACATCCCCATTAAAATTTAAACTACTATTGCTTTTATTTTTACTATTTATAAATAGAAAGATGATCAACCCTATTATTAATATTGTTACTATGGCCCAGAAAGTTTTTGACATATTATTCCTTTAACTATTAATAGTTTATCTTGTTATTGATAATAGCAAATTTGTTAAGTTTAAAGTAGATAAAAATATAAACTTGAACTGTTTATTCCATATAAATCTGAGAATCAAATCTCTAAGGATAGACCGGTCAGGCTAGGGATACCTACAAAAGGAGGGTATAATAGCGACCGAGTGGTCTGCTTTTAGCCCTTTTTAATAATTTCGTAACGTGCCATCGCCTCTGGGTTATTCCATGTGATTGAATCTACTTCATGAGAAGGAAGCTCTAGTCCATATTGCCACTCAAACATCAAGGCAAAAGATATAACACCGCTAATACTAGATTTACTGTCTACAACCGCAAAAACTGATTGCCTAGTTTCAACTGCGCTTGCGATAAAAGTTGATACAGTAGCATGCTCAGGAAGATAGCACAAACCCCTCTGAGTACGATCCGCGACCCTGGTTGGAACCTTTATTTGCTCAAGTAAATCTGGGCCACCGAGATTAAGCACCCCTATCACATTCTTTATGTCTTTATCGAATACAAGAGCAAACCCATTGTGAGTTTTGTGTAGTTGATCTATAAGTTTAGGAGTCATAATCTCATTGGCTTCAACAAAAGCTATTCTGTTTTTAGGCAACATAATGTCGTGTATCTTAATATCTTGTATATCTAGCAATCTAGTAACTTGTTTATACTCTTGCTCCGGCAGATTTTTAGCATTAGCGTTAATTAAGTTAAGTAACTCTTCTATACTGGCTACTGGTGGAACATGGCTATCTTCATCTGCTTTAGCTAATCCTAGCTTATATAAGTATTTAGAGATATTCTTTAATCTTCTACCAACTTTAGAATAGATCCACCAAAATAGCTTTTGGCCGAGTTGTTTGGTTAGAGCTAAATTATCCAATCTTACTAATGATGCCATCATTATAAGGGCAATCAAGAACCCGATTCCAAAACCAAATATTTTCAAAGATATAGTTATGAATATTAAACTTAAGGCGCCCCTCTTTAATTTCAAGAATCCGTGTATTACTGACCGATTTTCCCAATACCAAAGCCACTTAGACGCGTCCTTACTCCCCTTTTTGCTGTTAAGCTTAAGTTGGTATACACTGTGAGGAATTTTAAGTTTAACAGCGGAAAACAAAACTAAAAAAATATAAGATGTTATCCACAGTATGCCTAATAAATAATTTAAAAACATTGAATCATGCAGCCTAGTGATTGGTTAGGTTATCTCTCAGATCTCTGACCTGCTCACCGTATTCGCCGGTACCACAATTGGCAGCTACTACAATCTTGGCATTTTCCTGTTTACCATTTTTAGCAGCTTCCTCTATATACTGATCTGTTATATCCTTATTACAGAATACGCTCTGCGCATCTTCCAACCTTGCGGCCCTCTGGCGGTAATCACCCTTAGAAATGTATATGGTAGAGTGGCCACCTCCAACTAGTACAGTTATGATGAACAAAATGTTCAATAATATAGAAACAATAGCTACGCTCTTGAATATATCTGTGGCCATTATTTTATGTATCGTAGTTACCGTGCTTTTTTTAGTTTTATCTATCTTCTTTGTTGCTTTTTTAGATGTTGTCATAATACTTATGATTATAAGTATATTTATTACTTTTTACAAGCAAAGATGATAAAATTAAGTTTAGGTAATATATGAGCTTATTTAATTTTGACATAGAAAATTTTATTCAAACCGTTGGTCTTGTTGGTGTATTCGGGGTTGTTTTTGCTGAAAGTGGGTTACTAATCGGCTTCTTTTTGCCTGGTGACAGCCTGCTTTTTATATCTGGGTTTTTAGCCAGCCAGGGGCTGCTAGATATACACACTCTAGCAATAGGTGTGGCAATCTCCGCTATTTTGGGTGACTCTGTCGGTTATTACCTGGGTAAGCGCATGGGTAAACGTATTTTCAAAAAAGAAAATAAGTATATTAAGCAAGAGTACTTAGAAAAAACCGATAAATTCTACTCTAAACATGGGGGTAAAACTATAATACTGGCAAGATTTGTTCCTATTATAAGAACCTTTGCCCCGTTCGTAGCTGGAGCAAGTAAAATGCATTACGGTAAATTTTTGCAATTCAACATTATTGGTGGTTTAGTGTGGGGAGCTGGCGTATCATATCTTGGTTATTTTCTAGGAAACTCGATTCCCAACATAGATTCATATCTTCTACCTATAACATTGGTAATTGTAATTATTTCATTCCTACCCGGATTGATTCATTACCTGACAGATTCTAAAAATCGGTCTTTTCTCAAGAGCCTACTAATCAAATATAAAAGATTATTCTTGAATAAAAACACTAAATAAAACACTCTCTGCTTTAGGTGTTTAAGTTAGTTAGCGCGCGTGGTCTATATCCTAATTAACTCGACTTCTTACCAGCCAAGATGCCCTGGGATTGTAATTTTTATATGAGCCTGCCAACCCCCTTGTTAGTAACTAAGCTGACTACCCAACTTTAACCATAGCGTGCCTAACCACAACTCCTTCATAAGCATAGCCATTTTTAAGAACTTCGGTTACCTTTTCAGATTCAGAATCTCCTCTCATCACTGCCTCGTGTAGCTCTGGGTTGAAATCTGCGCCAAGTGCATCAATTTTACTAAGCTTAAGTTCGCTCATCTTTTTGAGCAAACCAGTGTAAACCTTTTCTAAGCCCTGAACCCACTGGTTATCTTTTAGTTCGTCTGGGCTGTGAGATAAAGCTCGTTCAATATCATCAATAATATCTAAAAATTTAACGGTAGCCTGCAGTTTTCCGCGTTGCTCAGCTTGAGCTAGTTGAGTATCTACGCTACGCTTAAAATTAACAAAATCGGCTTGAACTCGCTTCAAATCTTCGGTTAGTTGAATTGTTTGATCTGATTCTGAAACTTCTTCTCGCTGATCTGAATCTGGGTTATTGAACTCATTTTGTTCTAACTGATCATCTTGATTTTGATTATCTTCCTGATACTTACCTGACATTTTATTGATTTTATACCTTTCTTAATTAAACTTTAAACCTTGCTAATACTTTTGCTCTAGCAAATGCCCTGCGTAACTTACCAGTTGCATCACATTTTTATAACTCTGCCTGGTGGGGCCTAAAACTCCTATGTAGCTTTTAGCAGAAAAAGGGGAATTAAACTTAGAAATGATCAAGCTACATCCGCTAGCTTTGCCGATTGGATTTTCAGTTCCAATGTAAATTGAAAGTGGCTGGTTGAGCTCAGCCTCGTTTAGCCAAGGTTCTAGATTATCCAGAAAATTAGCCACACTTTTTATAGCAATCTCGCTACTAAATTCGGGTTGGGCAAAAAGATGCCCCAACCCAGACATATAAATTGTATCGCCAATTGTTGCTAAACCTAAATTGTCAGTAAGCTTAACCAAGCCTTCAACCGCAGATTTAACAGCTCGCTGATACTGACCAGCCGAGCTAATTGAACTTTGTAGATATCTTGAATTTCTAGCTGATCTCTTATCACCAATTTCATCTTCAGCAATATTGTTGACGTAGAATCTATAGCCTTTATCTGTGGGGATTCTGCCAGCGCTGGTATGTGGCTGAGCTATATATCCCATTATTTCTAGATGAACCATTTCCGCCCTTATTGTGGCGGGGCTAACATCAAAGAGTTTTGCCAGCAAAGAGCTTCCCACGGGAGCTGCCACTTCGGCATATTGTTCTATGATGGCGGTTAAAATTTTAGATTGTCTGGCTGTAATCTGTTGTTCCATATTAAACCTTTTTCATGTAGTTTATCCAATTGTAACCTTACTAGCACTCTAGCGTCAAGAGTGCTAATTATAAATTTGGTATAATGAATTTAAATGATAGCCAGTAAAAACCATTCCGTTAAAAGAGATGCCCTAACTTTAAGTTTAATCTGTATAGTAGTATTTATTATGGCCGGTTTAAGAGCTGCTTATTCTGGAACTTTAACCAATTTATTTGTTTACTGGAACATTTTTTTAGCCCTAGCCGCTTTTGGCTTTATTAAATTATTCAATAAGCTTGGGGGAGTTGAACTTAAACCAAAATTGAAGAACTTAAGTTTAGTGTTTGTATTTATGGGCTGGCTAAGCTTAATGCCCAACGCCATTTATTTAGTTACTGATGTCGGGCATCTTAATAGCCCAAAAATATATCAGGGTAGCAGAATTAAAACAGATAAGTTAAATAGCTACCAAGGCAAAAGAGAGATTCCCTATCTTTATGATGTTGTAATGTTATTTTTGCTGGCCCTAGTTGGCTTTCAAAGTTCTGGGATGCTCACCACCAGTATGTTTAAAGCCTTAAAAAATAGTCAACTAAAAAAGTATATTAAGTTTAATAGAAAATCTGAGTTTTTATTCCTGGGTTTAGTTAGCCTTGCTACAGGCGTGGCTATTTTTCTGGGGCGATACTTGCGCTGGAACAGCTGGGATGTAATCATTAACCCAATCAACATTTTAAAAGATTTGTATTATTACTTCACTCACCCGCTAGCCACGCCTAGCTTATACTTAAGCTTAGTATTGTTTTTTGTTTTAACGGTTTTAGCTCATGTAGTTATGAAAACTAAAGCTGATTAAAGGCCCTATGTGATCAAATAATGGATGAGGAATCCTGATATCAGCGGAATTGTTATGTTATCTAGCCCATAAGCCACAATCGCCTCACTAACAGTAATAATTCCACTAACCAAAACTACATTAAAAACTGTTTTATAACCTAAGCTTAAGGTAACGTATTCACCGAACTCCCCTGTTCTGAGCATCAAGATATAAAAAGATATTATGGTTAAAGTTATAAAGAAGAATATAGTGCTGCCCTCAATACTTTTGACTCCTCCTGGTACTTTAAATAAATAGATGCCGTACCTTTTACCCACTAGCGCTGCCATTCCATCAGCCAACGCTAAAATTAAGGTGGTTGTAAAAAATAAAGATTTCGATTGGAAAATAACCGCCACCAAACCAATACCAATAGCATAAATTAAGTGTCCTATTGTCCAACGTTTAACTCCCTCCTGGCTCTCATCGTAAACCCTAAAAGCGCCCTTAAGATGCGCCCCAAAACTCCCTGATTTAAACTTTCTATGTTCTAGAAATGAAAAGAGCCTATCCGCAAGAATTAAACTTAAGTTTAAAACTATGCATACTAAAATAATCTGATTAATATTTAAAATGAAGCAACTACCAGCTAAAGTTAAGCCCGTTAGAACATGGATGTATTTTCGGCTCAGCTCTCCGTGGGTTATCTTTTTATGAACCAGATATTCACTACTCAAAAAGATGAGGAATATTACAAAAAAAACTACAGCAAGTTGCCAGTTAACTAAATTTAAGATATCGTTAATCATTCAAGTTAATTTTAGCATGAAAAATGCCCGCTATTGCAGATAACTTCAGCTTTTAAATTCAAACTAAGTTTTGAGCTCAACTTCTACATCTTAAATAAGTGCTGAAATGTTATAATTTATAGGTAATATTCATGAAGAAACAATTAGTCACTAAAAACCTAGCAGAAACTATTGAAATTGGTCGGGAAATCGGCTCCAAACTAAAAGGCGGAGAGGTTATTGAACTAATTAGCGATTTAGGCGGCGGAAAGACCACTCTAACCAAAGGTATAGCTGAAGGAGCCGGAAGCAAAGATATGGTTGCCAGCCCAAGTTTTACTATTAGCTATCTTTATAGCGCGCCTAAATTTAATATTCATCATTTTGATTTTTACCGGTTGGAAGATTCTGGCGTAGTCGGCTTAAGTTTAGCGGAGGCCATCTCCGAAAAAAATGATGTAATCGTTATTGAATGGGGCGATATTGTTGCTGATATTTTGCCTGAAAGTAGAATCACAATTAAGCTTAGTAGCGATGCTGAAGATGAGAATAAACGGATTATAGAAGTTGATCTTCCAGATCAGCTGAATTATCTTTTAGAGGATTTAAAATGATTTTAGCCGTTGATACATCTACCCCAATTACAAAACTTATTCTGGGCCAAAAAGATGGCCGAATTGTACAACAAAAAGATGTTGAAACCGGCAACAAACTTTCTGAAGTTTTACTAAGCTTAATTGAAGAAATACTTGCCGACGAGTCACTTAAGCTTAGTGATTTGAGTGGATTAATTTTAGTAAGCGGACCCGGTAGTTTTACGGGACTGCGAATAGGAGCATCCACCCTAAATGCCCTAGCCTACGCCCTAGAAATTCCGATTGTTGGAGTTAAGGCTGATGATAAGTGGTTTGAGTTTGGGATTTCGAGGCTGAAATCTAGCGAAGATGATAGCGTTGTTAAACTTAATTATGGAGCTGAGCCGCACATCACTAAGCAGAAGAAGTAGAGAGTGTGCAATAATTAATAGATGAAGATTCTAAAAGAACCGAAATTCTATCCTAATCTGAAGGATGGCCAGCATTGCTCACAAGCTGCAACAATGATGCTTTTTAGTGTTTTATTTCCGAATGAAACATTTACTTATCAACAACTAGCGAAAGCTATGAACAAGCTGGATGGCTTTAGCACTTGGCAAACTCATGAGCTGTTTTACTATCAAAAATTAGGCATTGATTTCAGATACTATGATAATTTCGATATGGATAAGTTCTGTACGGAAGGCTTGAAATATATTTCAGAAAGATACGGAAAAGAGGCGGCTGAATACAACAGAAAAACTACAAAGAATATCTCCCTAGAGCAGAAACTTTGTGGCGATATTGCCAAACAAGAATGGTTTTTCAAGCGTGAAAGAATAGGATTAAATTTAGTAAAAATGCTTATTAATCAGGGCTACTATTTAATGCTTTCTGTAAATTCTAAGGCGCTGAATGGTGAGAAGGGCTGGGAAGGCCATAGAATTATTTGCTATGGGTATGACGGATTAAGTTTAATAGCTCACGATCCGGGCATGCCACCGCATCCATCTAGACACATACCTTTTGAAGTTTTCAATAATGCATGGGCGGATAAAGCAGTTGTTGCTGTCAAGCCTTAGGTTTTTGATAAATAGAGACTAAGAAACAAGGCTAAGACCATTATTGAACCAACCACTACTCATTCCACAACGGAAGAGTAGCTTTAGCATTAGGTAACGTTTACTATTGCTTAATCTAATTACTTAACTAAATTGAAGTTACCAACTATTGGTGCAACTTTTTTTTCACCATTTATAGTAGCTATGAAACATATTATCCACAGAACAAAAACACCTATACCGGCAACCCAGCCTATAAATGGGATCATTGTTACCAAAGAACAGATTGCTAGTGTTATAGATTGATTAAGGTGAAATTTAACATCTTCGCTCTTCTGATGCGCACCAGTAGCTAGCACCACTACGATGCCGATTAAGCCCAAGTAGGCAACAATCGACATAGTTTTTTCATTGTTCTGATCTTGATTATTAGTTGCTGGTTTTTTAGCTTCGCTCATCTTTGCTTACTCCTTCTTGTTAAAATTTTTACTGTTATTTATTATACTACATTCTTAGCTGCTTTAAATAAATCGGTTACGTCTTCGTCATCTAAAGTTTCACGCTCAAGCAAGGCATCTTTTATTGCCTCTAAAGATTTAATATTAAGCTTAATAACTTTTCTTGCTCGCTCGTAGGCATCTTTCATTAAGCTCTCAACTTCTTTGTCAATTTCTTCAGCAGTTTTTTCGCTGTAAGGTTTTGAATGAGTCATTTTATCGAACATCATTCCGCCGGCATCATCAGGGAAAACCTGGTTGTAGAGCTTAGATCCCATCCCTTGTTTAGTCACCATATCGCGAGCTAAAGCTGAAGCGCTTTCAAGGTCACTTCCTGCACCGGTTGTAACATTTTCTTGCCCGTAGATGATCTCTTCGGCAATTCTGCCTCCCATTGAAACCGCTAGCCTATCTTTCATTTCGGCTAAGGAATGGTAGCTTTTATCATCAACTGGTAGCGACCAAGTAACTCCACCGGTTCCGCCGCGAGGAATAATCGTTACTTTATGAACAGGGTCGGCATTAGGCAATACGTGACCAACTAAAGCGTGTCCACCTTCGTGGTAAGCTGTCAATTCTTTATCTTTATCACTCATTACGGTAGATTTGCGCTCCGGACCAATTGCTACTCGCTCAAAAGCCTCGGTTACATCACTATTATTGATGTGTTTACGATTATTTCTAGCTGCCACGATAGCACTTTCATTTGCAAGGTTCGCAAGATCCGCTCCGGCCATGCCAGCTGTTTTTTTACTCAAAGCTAACAAATCTACAGTTTTATCAACCGGCTTGTTTTTGAAATGAATTGTTAGTATCTTCTCTCTATCTTGCCTTTCTGGTAATGGAATATGTACTCTTCTATCAAAACGTCCGGGGCGAAGCAGGGCTGGATCTAGCACATCGGCCCTGTTGGTTGCGGCAATAACTATTACGTTCTGCCCTTGTTCAAAGCCATCCATTTCAACAAGAATTTGGTTAAGAGTTTGCTCGCGTTCATCATGACCGCCGCCCATGCCGGAACCACGGCGCCTACCAACTGCGTCAATTTCATCAATAAAGATGATCGCCGGCGCATTCTTTTTAGCAACATTGAATAGATCGCGAACCCTACTGGCGCCAACACCTACAAACATTTCTACAAATTCTGACCCTGAAATAGAAAAGAATGGCACGTTAGCTTCACCCGCAACGGCTCTTGCAACCATTGTTTTACCAGTTCCCGGCGAGCCTACTAAAAGAACGCCCTTAGGGATTTTGGCTCCAACCGCTTCAAACTTTTTAGGATGTTTTAAGAATTCTACAACTTCCCATAAATCTTGCTTAGCCTCAGCGTTTCCAGCAATATCGCTAAACTTAACCTTCTTTTTTTCATTTCCGTAGATTCTAGCTTTGCTGCGGCCAAAGCTCATTGCTTGATTCCCCTGTCCCTGAGCTTGTTTCATCATAAAGTAGAAGAAGGCTCCAAAAATTAAGATTGGCGCCAAAATGTTGATTAGAGCATCTTGCCAAACTGTGCCGTTTTCTTCTAGCTTACTTTGAAAGTTTACTTTAGATGCATCTAAACCTTGTTCCGTGGCACTAGCGCCACTAGGGAGAACAGCGTATTCGGTGGCCTTATCTTGGCCTTTAAGCTTAATCTCTAGCTTCTGACCTTTTTGAGTAACGGTATCTACTTCACTTTTATTAACCTTATCTATCAAGCCAGAGAAGCTGACTTCCTCTTTTTTATTAGCCTGTTGATTCTGAACGTAGGCTCCGTAACCAATCAGAACCATCACTAGTATAAAAATTGAAAAAGCTATGTTCTTACCTATTGAGTTCTTTCCGCCTTTTATTGGTGGTTGCATTTTATTCGCCATTATTCTCCTTCTTGATAGAATTTTCTTGGTGTGTATCTGATATTAATCTTGTATAACCTTTGTATTTTAACACAAAGTTAGGTTTGTGTTCGAGCAAACCCTAATTTAATCTACTAAACTTAATCTGATAATCCCGGCCCATTCTGATTGTTTTCACCTTAACGTTTTTACCGGCCTGCAAAAACTTTTTACCATTAACCGCATCCAGACAGAATCTTAACAGAGAACTAACCACTTTCTTATCATAGGTGGCTCCGAATTTAGGTAGAATATGAACCAATGCTTCACTAATGGTTTTATCATCTAATTTAATCAGCCACGAACGATTTAAGCTTAAGCTGCCGTCATCACCGTATTCTATAAGTTGGTTTAAAATGTCATCCAGCTCTGATTTTATGTTTTTTAAATTTAAGATTATTAAACTTAATTGTTTCAACTGAGATGAACTAAGAGTCGGGATAACGTTTTTTCTAATATGGTTTCTAAGATATTTTTCATCACTATTAGTGCTATCTTCATGCCAACTAAGATTGGCCTCCGCCGCTATTGTAGAGATTTGAGCCCTGCTTAAGTTTAGTAGCGGACGAATTATCTGATTATTAGAACCTAAAGAACAGAGCCCCCGCCAACCGGTTCCTCTGGTTAAATTTATGATCGCGGTTTCCAAAGTATCATTAAGGTTGTGGGCGGTGATGATCCCTTCTGCGCCTAATTCATCTTTAAGTTTAAATAAAGCTTGGTAGCGAGCATCTCTGCTTTCAGCCTCGCTTACGCCCTTAAGTTTAAGTTTGGTTGAAACAAATTTAAGATTGTAGCCGATAGCCAGATTTCGAACAAACTGTTCGGTTTTATCAGAATCTGGCCTGATGCCGTGGTTGATATGGGCCACAACAAATTTCGAATTTAGGCGTAAAGCTCTGAGCGGAGTGAGCGCTACTCCCCTCTCCATCCGCCGGCTGGCGGAAGATGGGGCTGGGGGTGAGGTCAACAAATGCAGCAAAGTTACGGAATCCAGACCACCACTAACAGCTACAATATATTTTTTCATTATTGATATAATAACAGCGTGACTAAGCTTAATTCAAAAACTATCGGTAATAAGGCTGAAGATGCAGCCTCTAACTGGCTAGTTAAAAATGGATTCGGTATTTTAGCCCGCAATTGGCAAGTTCACGGAGAATGCGAAATTGATATTGTAGCAATTAAAGATGATGTTTTGTTTTTTGTAGAGGTTAAGTTTAGAAAAAATGATTTATACGGCGACGGGCTAGAATATATTGATGATCAAAAATTAGAACAGATGGAACTTGCTGCTGAAAAGTTTTTAGAGCTTGAACCGAAATATGAAGATTACGATTGGCGCCTAGCTGGCTTAAGCTTAAGCGGAACTGACCCTAAGGTTGAGGAGTTTGTGGAGTTGGATTAATCTGTTACTTCTTTCGTCCGGAAGCCACTCTACCAATATGCTCTCGCAGTCTATCTCTTTCTGTTCTTGTTTTACCCCCCCATACACCCTGCTCGTTTGGATTACTTAGGGCATATTCTAGACAAGCATTATTAACAGGGCAAGTATTACATCTAGCTATAGCTAGACTGGGTGTAACGTTATTTTCTGGGAAGAAAATTTTAGTTTCCTCCCCTATGCAAGCAGCTTGTTCTCTCCAGCTATTAGAATCTGTCAATTTTAACTCCTTATTTATATATAAAAATAATTTATAATTGAAACAAAGTAAATACCATAATATCTATCGCCAGCAGGAGTTAAAATAATAATAGCGGGGTTGTTTATCAAATAACTTGCTTTTTCCGTTGAGCCTGATCTATAAAATGGTATAATTAAGCTTAAGTTTAAAGTTAATATGGAGGGAAATAAAGTTTTATGAAACATAAAAGAGTAATTATATCTACATCTGTGATATTATTGTTAGCTTTAACGGCTACTGCTTTAATAATATTCAAGAATGTTAATTCTAATAGAAAATCAGTTGATATATGGCATCAAGTAGTCATAGCAAGTAATAATGCGGGGGGCTTTGCCAGTAATAGTGTAAGTGATTCTAATACTAATGATCTTCTATCCGCAACTGTCGACATGAGCTCCAAACTTGATGACGCTAAATTTAACACCGACAAATTAAATTATATTCTGGTTGGCAGCGACAGGAAAGATGAAATGATTACGGCCATAAACAAAATCAAAGATTATAATAGTCAACTAAAAACATTAGTGGATAGCTTAGGTTCTCAATCTGATAGTTTTGACCAATCGTCGATTGAATCTATCAAGCGCTTAAATCAAGAAATGAAAACCTCAGTAAACAACATGATAGATCAACTTAAGTTTAAAGAGAACTTAAACGATAGCTACTATAAATCTTTTAATTATCCGGTAAATTTAAGCCAGAAATTGGACAACGCTAAAACAGAGGCCGAAAAAGAGCAGCAAGAAGCCGATGATCAAGCTGCCGCAATAAAGAGCTCTAAGAATGTTGTTGATGGCTTTTTGGGAGATTACTCTAGAAAAGATTTCGCAGGTATGAAGAGTAATATGACTAGTGGGTTCCAAAATGAATTTAAGTTTAGTGAAATTGAATCGGGCTGGGATAATAGCCACCCTAAGACATATCGTATTTTAGATTCCCAGAAGAGTGGCGAAAGTTATATAGTTAACGCCAACCTAACGTATCTAAGCACCTACCAAGACCAAAACGGTGGCAATGTAGAGCAAGAAAACACTGTCACTGAAAAATATAGAGTCATTAAAGACAGCACTGGAGCATATCTAGTGGATGGTCAAGTTTACAATTACTGATTAGAGCTATTTAAAAAAATTAATAGATCTGTATAGGCCGATTGGCTATATCTAGGCGTTGGATTGCAGATATAAAAGATCGGTAAATACAGAGATAATCATGGCGAATCATAAAGAGCGGTGCATCGGAATTATTGATACTACCCCTATACAGTCGGCTGTTGTCTATTGGATACCCCGACTTTAGTGTGTAATGGCCTTAGAGATATCCTCACTAGTTTCAAGGTTATTTATATTGGGTAATAGGGTAGAAAAAATTAAAGTAACGGCCGAAAAAGCAATAGCTAAGCCCATTGCAGCCTTATTGCCATCTACAGTTGCCCTATGAATACTATCTTTTACTGCCGAGGCCATGGGAGCTGGCATATTCTGGTCCTGTCCTGGCAAACTAAACTCAATATTGCTTCCAGCATTCTTTATTTGTTCCGTTACGGTAGCTTTAGATTGAGGAGGGATAAACTTATTATCATTAATATGCGTAACTACACTGCTGGTCAGAGTAGTTAACAGAACAGCCCCCATAACAGCAGATCCGAAGCTAGAGCCTATCTGCCGAATTGTATTATTTACTCCGGAGGCCTCCCCAGATTGTTTGACCGATACGGCAGATAAAGTTAAATTACTAAGCTGGCTAAACCCGAATCCCATGCCCATGCCAAATAAAGCAAGGCCGGGCGCGAAGCTCCAGATTGTTGCATCCACACTAAACGCGCTTCTGAGTAATGTAGCACCAATTAAGCTTAGCGCCAAGCCAGTCATGATAATAAT
This sequence comes from Candidatus Saccharimonadota bacterium, assembly GCA_036826375.1. Classification (GTDB taxonomy): domain Bacteria; phylum Patescibacteriota; class Saccharimonadia; order Saccharimonadales; family HK-STAS-PATE-42; genus DAISWL01. The sequence goes on along the minus strand of DAISWL010000010.1, from coordinate 6,575 downwards.
TTTAGGAGTAAACTTGCCAATTAATTTTAAGCTAAGAGGAGCTCCTACCATAACAGCTAATGACATTGGTAATAAGCCGAATCCAGTATGTAAAGCATCCAAGCCAAGCACACTTTGATAAAAAATCGGAAGAGAGAATATAATACCAGTCATGCTTAAGGTTTGTAGCATTGTTGTTAGACTACCTGCTGTGAACTGTTTATTTAAGAAAAGCTCTGGAGATACTAGTGGATTTTTGCCTCTTTTTTCCATCTTAAGTTCATAAAACGCGAATATAATTAATAAGGAAATGCCCAAAACAATTGCAACGGGTGTAACCGAAAGGCCAAGGGGTTTAAAGTTAAATCCGAAAATTGCAAAAGGTTTCAATGCCTTGCCCCATCCATATGTACTAGATTCTATTAAACCATAAACAACGCTAGTTAGGCCTAAAGAGCTAAGGATAATGCCAACTAAATCTATATCTATTTTAGATTTAGATTCTTTGGATTCGCTTAAAAATCTTGTGCCATATAATAAACCCGCTACTACAAAAAGATTAATAACAAAGGCCCACCGCCAAGAGTAAGTAGTAGTCAACCAACCGCCTACAATTGGACCGATAGCTGCCGCACTAGCAGAAACGCCACCCCAAACAGCAAAAGCTAATGCCCTATCGCTACCCTTATATTCACTAATTAACAAAGATGAAGTAGCGGGCATCATTAATGCAGCACCTATCCCCTCTATGATTGAATTTCCTACAATTACCCAGGATATAGTCGGAGCTGTAGCTGTAAGTAGTGATCCTAGTGCAAATAAAATAGCTCCAACTATAAACATTTTTTTTCTGCCGAATAAATCGCCCAGTCTGCCTCCTGTTACAGTTAAAGCTGCTAGGGTTAGAGAATAGGCCGAAATTACCCATTGTATACTCTGGACGTTAGTTTTAAGATCTTTAATCATGCTAGATATAGATACGTTCAGAACTGTAGTGTCAATGATAACTATCATCATTGCGCTAGAAAGAACTATCAAAGGAATCCACTTAGCAAAAGTACGCTCTTGTTTTAATGATTTTTTATTATTCATAAGCTATTATCCTTAAATTACCTTCTTAATTTTTAATACATACTTTGGATATAAAAGATGCTCTAGTCGAATGTTTATTGGTATTTTAAAATCTGAATCAATTTCAAACTAGGCTTAATCAGTTAAGCCTAGTAAGTCAGTATGCTCGCCACGCCCTAAATTATCTCTCAGACTTGCGCTTCTTCTGATTTCTTGCATAGATGTCTCGCCCTAAGTACGATACCAAGGCTATACCAGTTGCTCCAGCTATTATCTTTCCGACCAAGGCGCCTGTTATAGGTACGCCTACGCCCTTGCCACCACTAAGCTTAATATCTTTTTGGTCACAATCATCCTCTTTGTTAGTTCCCTTATTACAGTTGTTAGGTGTTGAATCAGGATCTTTACCACATCTAACTTCTTTGCCGGCTTCATCTTTACAGCCAGTCCATTCAACTAGGTTTACTATGGTGCTGGTAAATTGCTTAATCTTTACTACAACCTTAAGTTGGAGGCTTTGGCCGGCTGCTAATGATCTAACATACCATTCGTGGGTAGTGGCGTTATATACTGTAGAGTCTGGAGACTCACTGTATAGATACTGAACCTCGGCCGGAAGGGTATCTTTAAATACCATTCGTTTGGCAGTGTCGGGTCCATCATTAGTAACTGTAATTAGATACTCTACTGTATCTCCTACGGCATAACTGTCTTTCTTATTAGAGATAGTTTTACTCAATTTTATATCATGTATTGGCTCATGGAACCCAGCTTCGCCGCAATCATCTTCTTTATTGGCTCCGTTCTGGCAGTTATTCATATCGGAATCAGGATCGTCACAATCGGTCAAAGATGATGTGGCGCCCTGCTTGCATCCAGTCACTTCAGCTAGGTTCTTGGTGTTGTCACCGTCTTTGTATTCTAGAGCTTTGGCATTAATGAGTAGGTTAATAGTTTGGCCAACTCCAATTTGAGGGACTGTCCATTGGTGGGTAGCGGCATCATAAGAACCAACTTCTGGTGCGGCAGAAACAAACTCTACTGAAGGAGGATAGGTTTCTTTAATTACTACGTCTTTGGCAACGCCTGGGCCTTTATTTGTTAGGGCTATTTTGTATTGGAAGCTGTCTCCAATATATATGCCGCTCGATCCTACTATCTCTTTGGTTAGTTCCAAATCTACTGATTCTTGATGGATATTAGCATCATCGCATAGCTGTCCATTAGTTAAGCCTACCGTGGGTATTGTTGGTTTTACGCAAGCAACATTAGCTAAATTGGTTTTAGATATAATACTCTCATTAGTCTTCGTATTAATAGTAATGGTTACGCTTCCAGCTGGGGTTCCAGCAGCTGCATCAGCAGCGGGGAGAGGTCCTAGATCTGAGCAGCTTATCTTTCTGGAAGAGGAATCGTAGTTACATTTGCCGGTTGGAGTAGAGCTTACGTAATCTAGTCCTTCGGGTAGGGTGTCATCAACTGAGTATTCATTCGATGCATAATCTAGAGAGCCATTATTGGCGATCACTATGGTGTAGGTTACATCTTGGTTGGCTCCGGTAACTTCTGTTGGTGATGCAGATTTGTTAATAGTTAGGCTAGCCATATTCTTAGATACATTAATTTCATCGCAGTCATCTTCATGAGTAAGAGAATCTTGGATGTTACAGTTATCTGAGTTAGAATCTGGGTCTCTGTCGGCACCTTCGGTGGTGTTTTGTGCAAAGTTAGTGTAGTCTCCAGTACCGCTAGAATAATCGGTTCGGTAGAACAATGCTTCAGCGTAGCCCGAAGTCATATCTCCAACTGGCCAATCTATAGTAGTGGATCCTGCTGAGATACCTGGCAATGATCCTTGCAGGGTAGCTGTGGAGTAATTTGGGTTGGTAGTTAGGGCGTATTCTTTGACTCCATAGCTTAAATCTATGCTTGGTAAGTTACCGCTAGCAATGCTTCGTACGTCTTGAACCTTAACAGCTTTTTGGGTATTTGGTCCTCTGTTAATAACAAAGATCATGTAATCTAGCTTGGCTACGTCCCAGCCTTCTGCACCAGGTACTATATCTTGAGATACATAGACTTGACCAGTTGAAGTGACGTATCTTTGGTATGGGGTTTCCCAGCCAGCACCAGCGTTACTGGTTAGTATGGGGTTACCAGCGGTGTTGATAGGGCTAACAAGCTTAACCAGCTCTATGTCTGCAGCTTGAGGCTGATCGGTTACAGTATCTTGGTTGTTGGTGAGATCCGTTTCTGCTTGAGGTTGGTTGGTTTTGGGATGATTACCGGTGGCAATACTAACTGTATTGGTTAAGTTACCTATGGCATCATGAAGGCTAAAATCTTGTCCAGTTTTGAAACCAGGGCTATTTAGATAGTTGGTTAAGTAAGCTTGGGCTAGTTTAACCTTAACCTTAACCTCAACCTTAGCTGCAGGATCTTTGGTTAGCGCTATTAGCTTATTGATGTCGCACGTGAAGCTAGTAGTAGATGAAGCGGGGCTACAGCTAACTGTTGTGGAAGCTGGTGAGGTGGTATAGCTGAATGGGTTGGCTCCTGATAGCTCTAGGATGTTGTTAGCGGGTAAGGTATCTGTAACCCTGGCATTGTAAGCGTCATTAGGCCCATTGTTGGTGAAGGTTAGGGTGTATTCGAATTCAGTTCCAACTCCAGCAGTATCTGCTAGCTGAGAGAAGTTACTGGTTTTATCTGCAGTCAGGTCTACTGGGCAGTTTGAGGCGATGAGGTTGTCGGCTGGCAAACTGCTTATCTTTATTTCGACTGCACTATCTAGCAGTCCGCTTAGTGTAGGGTTATTATCGAACTTGTACTCAACCTCTGCATTAAGTAGAGGATAAGTTGCTGTGCTAAGGCTAGATATATCTATGCTCCCAGATGATGCATCTATAGCATTAAAGCCCGGAATTACATTACCATTAACGTCCTTGAGGGTTAGTTTAACCTCTTGCAAGCTAGCCCAGTTGGCATTATCTATGCCCTTTCGGACATCAACGCTTAACCAGCTATGTCTATCCACATCGCAGACTAGCGGGTTAGCATCGAGTGATGCGGGTACCTTTTTTGTGGTGGTGCACCCGGTACTTATAAGGGCAGATCCATTTGGGTTAATCACCAGCTTTAGAACAGGAGGACTACCTGAGTTCCAATTGCTGAGAGTGTTCAAGACTAATGATCCATTGACGCTAATATAAGTCAAACCGGCTACTTGAGGTGAATATATTTTTTGCCCGCCAAGAGCCTTTAAGTCTAAACTGCTGTTCCCCCCTATGCTTAAGGGGTTTGAATCTTGATCCGTAAATGCTACATCGGCGTAGTCTACATCTGTCATATTTATATTTTCGATTGAAACCGATTCTATAAGCCCTAATTCTGGCTTGCAAAGATAATCAGAAAGGTCAATATTTAGGTTTGTTGAGGTACCGAGGCACCCTGCGGTCCCAGTTGCTCCATCTAATCTGAATGGAATCAATCGCCCAGCGTCGCCCAGCGCCCATGCGCATCTATAATTGGTATACCTATCGCCTGTGTAAGCGTAATCCTCGGGTTCTCCAGATATATTGCTATTTAATGAAGACCAGTCGATCCCCCCAGAGAATTCTGGGCATTCGCTGTTAGTGTCATTGTCCCAGCAATACATATCTTTAGATGCCTGTGGGGTTCTATCTGGTATATATAATTTATTCTTGATATAGCTAGGGAACCAGGCGTTATTCTGTTCGCCAGCATGAAATACATTGTTCAATACTACGTCCATCCCGCCATCACCCGAGCTGTCTATAAGATGAGTCCCGTCGCTAGGATTTATGCAAGAGAATTCACCAGTGCTACTAGAATCCGAATAGGTTAATCCGACACAAACCTTATTTAAACTAGGTATATAAAAGGCTGTCTGATTTCCTCTACCGGAAGAGAAGGTCTTACCGGAATTCCAACCAGTAGATCCAGACCCGCAATCGTTATTAGCGGCTTTATCGTAACAAACCACTCTGAGTAGATTAGAGCTATCGTATATAACGATGTAAGCTCTTTCTCCATAGGAGGTAGATGTTTTATAATCTGGGGTACTGCTAGAAGCATAAGTAATTGACGATACCGGACAAGAACCTCCATAAGAGGCATCCACAACCTTACACCCAACCTTAGTATCAGTGCCATCCAAATAGGAATAATGTATAGTCCCATCAAAGTTATCAAAATCTACCTCATTACCAAATGGAAAAACATTAATATTGGGCTCATAGTGGACATAGGATCCCTGCCAGGTCCACGGAGTACCGACTAAGGCATTAGAATCAGTTATGGTGTACCCGCATTCGTTCCCGCTGATTAAATCTAAACACATTATTCCGGTTGATGATGCTTTAGCCGCCCCAAAATAAACTTTCATTTTTTTATAATCAACTACCCCGGTGCTTGAACCATTTTCGCTTATTATATCATCGGAACCATCTTTAATGGCTTTGGGGAATCCAGAGCAGAACTGACCGGTAGATTTAACAATACAAGACGCATCCACTCTCTCGAACCCTGAATCCATGTTATTCGCACGGTAGCTATGATGATATATAGCATAAACCTTATCTTCTGTCGGTATCGGCCTATAACCATCCCCACCCTGTTGTGGGTCAGGATTTATATCCTGAGGAGGTTGGAAGTCATTGACAACTTCAACCTTACCGTTTGGATAATTAACTGTCTGAGCGGCATAGATATGGCTATTGCCAAATAACCCAATGCCGATCAATAAAGCCGTTACTATAGCTTGCATAGTAACCAGTTTGGTAAATCTACTATTAAATATATGGTTTATTGAATTTAACGCCATTTTAGCCTAATACCCCTCATCTTATTTATTTATACCTACAGTATAACCTAAAACTTTTGTATTTTAAACATAAGTATTTAGTAGTTTCGGTTAGTTTATCTCGGTTATGTTATTGCCCCATCCTGTGCTTGGCATAGCCCCCAGCTTAAGATATTTATATCCTCATATCTTTCGCAGGTATACTGACTATTACCTATCGTGGTCTACCGTTGCCTACTTTTAGCTACTCTCCCCTTACCTACTGGCCTTCTTGGCTTTCTGTCGGTTATAGTGGGTTACGTATACTCCTGCTGAGGCTAGAGTTAGTATACCTAGAGTAGTTAGAGCTGGTGTTTGGTATTTGCCAAGGAGAGATCTGGAGAATATTCTAACTATCTTACTGGTTACATTAACAGTACCGTCGGTGTATCTACCAACTGTTTTAAGATCGTAGTCTCCTGGTTGGAGTTTACGGGTGTTGAATATAACATCACTAATGTTAAGGTTTTCTTGGCCTAACTTAGAGCCAATGAATTCATCATTGATATAGTAATCTGTTTGTTGCAAAGTTGCTCCCAGAATATTAACTCCAGTTTGTGGTGGGAATACTACTGGTACATTGCTAGGGTTGGAGTTGGAGTTGGAGTTGGAGTTGGAGTTGGAGTTGGAGTTGTTATTACTTCCGTTGGAGTTACTGCCG
>DAISWL010000009.1:0-36580 GCA_036826375.1 Candidatus Saccharimonadota bacterium | reverse complement strand
TTCTTCATAACGTTATTTTACATGGTGGTGTCCTGATTCAAAACGGAATGGGGCTGAGTATGAGGAATAAAAGTGCGCGGCTGTGCACCGCCAAGAAAGGGGCGAAGCCCTATGTGCTTGCGACGCTCGGTGTCTTAATCGCTGTGGTGCTGGGTATGTTCATATACCGCATGGCCAGTGCCGCATCGGTGCCGAGCGTTTCCTTTCACAACATTGACAACACTCCAATGATCGGCGAGCAGACGGCTTTTACGTTGCGCTTCGATAACACCGGTGACCAGGCTGGTTTTGGCCCGTATGTTGATCTAGTTCTTCCTGAAGATTTTTCTAATCCCTCGGCCAGTTATCTTGGGCAAAGTGTAAACGTTCAGCCCATTGGCCCATTTCCAGCTGGAATGAACACCTGTCTTAATCATCCGCTCGTTAAGCAAAGCAGCGGTGCTCCAGTCGAAGTGTGCCTAAATCCGACCAAGGAAACGACACTCTTTGTTATTCAGCTACCCTTCGGCTCGTTTACGGATACCCAATCGGCCGCAGATCTTCAGGTGACGGTCAATGTGGCAGCCGGTGCATCGATCACTAATCCGCAGACTTTATCTGCAAGAGGGGGATTTTACCTTGGTAGCGATGCGCTAAATAACCCTACCTCAGACCCTAGTATTTCTCCTTCTTCGTTTGCAGACGCAGAAGTACAACCAACGGTACTAAAGCTTCGCAAACAATACATTCCGACGGTGACTGACGGGTCTGACGATACCGAGAGCTATCTAAAGAATGAGTATGAAATTGTTCCAGGTGATAACCACAAACAACGATTCCGTATCACTGCTGATGTTGCTGATGGCGCAACGGTAAGTGGTCTAAGCCTGCAAGACGTATTACCATCACCACTGGTGCGAGTTGCACAAGTGGATGCGACACCTGCCGGGTTTGCTGATACGAGTACAGGTAACACTGCTAAGTTAGAGTGGTCATCAATTACGGGTACAACAAATGCGGTCGATGCTCAGTTCGATATCGTGTTTGAGGTGCCGTATAAAGACGGCGGTAATGCGATTACATGGACACGCTCGATTGATAATGAAGCAACAGCGGATGCTTCGTATGGAGGCACGCCACTCTCGCAAATTACCGAACCAATTCGAGATGACGACGGTGGCGAACAGCAATTGACAATTAGGCCGATGATTACACAGAAAACCGTCACAAAGGTTGGTTCTGGAATTATCAAGCCGAGCGATACACTGGAATATACGATTCGCATGTATCTTAGCGACTATGTTGCACTCGATAATATGAAGGTGACGGACACATTACCAGACGGCCTGACGTATCAGGCTGGCACAGCGATGGTGACGTTTCCAGGTGCTACACCAACAGTAATTGCCGATCCAACAAACACTCCTGGTGCCAATGATTCGGATGTTCTCGTGTTTGACCTTTCTGGCACGACACTGGTGGGTGGCTGTATCCCGATGGTAGGCACTGGTGGTGCCGATCCTGACTGTGATACGACCAACAGAGACCGCACTATTGTGACGCTGACATTCCGAGCTCAAATCAATGAAACATATACAGGCGGTCAGACAGTATTTCAAGGAAATACGCTCGATAACCATGTGAGCACTACAGCAGATATGCGCAATCCTACCGACCTCTCATCGCTCGGACAGAGTTCGACTGATGGAAGTAACGCACGGGTGCGTATTGCCGAGGGTAGCCTAGCGAAGACGATTTATGCGGTCAACGGCAGCACAAGTATACCGTCGCGTCTCAAGCCAGGTGATGATGTGACATACAGACTGCAGTATACAGTACCAAATACTGATTTTGGTTCGTTGCAGATCGATGATAATTTGCCATTGCCAATGTTCAGTGCGGCGAGCGTCAATACATTTGATAATACGTATCCGTATAGCGGCACGGCTCCGGCTGCTGGCACGGCATCATTTGGCCCAGCTGATACGCTTTATGGGTATAGCAATGAAGTGCCAGATATCAGCCACCCGGGCGGAAATGTCGTCCGTTTCTCATGGGACGAACAGTCGGACAATCCCGGCAATCATACGCGAACGATTGATATTCTCTTTACGGTAAAAATTGGCAATCAGCCATATGCACCAGGCTTGTTTATCACCAACCAAGCGACTTCAAATGAAAATAACGTCACATCAACCGCTACGAATACCGTTATTAACTCGATCGAAATGGAAATTCCGGAGCCATCTGTGAGTAAGGGTGTCGTGCAAACGACCGCTTCTAATCCTGCGCCAGTCTACACACCAAGCATACCGTCTGGCTTGACATTCTCTGCTCCAGGATCAGCTGGTACGCGATTCACGGGCACGATTGCTGACAGCGCGAGCATCAACAGCAATCTTTCGGGCGTTGATGCGGGTGACATCGTAACCTACGCGTTCGTCGTTGAAAATACTGGTAAGGGTGATATATACAATGCGCGCCTGCGCGACCAGTTACCTACCGACATGCAGATTCCAGCCGGTGGTCGTAATTTACGGGTTACTGATGGTACGGGCAATCCGTTGAATTATACGGATAATGGCGGTTCAGCAATCTTTGATATTACACTTAACGACGCGGTGCCAAATGACACCACGTTACCTGGCCAGAACGTTGTTGTCGTTACATACGACCTCGAGGTAGCACATGATGTACGGCCGCGTGATGAAATCGTAAACACTGCGCAGCTCACGCACTTTGCTGCTGAGAATGGCGGTGTTAATTATGTTGTCGATCAATCTCAGTACGAAGACGAGGCCACTGTTACGGCAAGGCCACCAGTCATGACGAAGGCGATTACAGGAACGGCGCTCGGTGACACCACCGGCAATAATGTGGTTGTTGGTGAGGAGATTACGTATACGGTAACTATGACAGTTCCAGAAGGCACGATGACAAATGCAGTTGTCACTGATACGTTGGATGCGTGTCTGGCGGTGACGAACCTGACGTCGCTCACTGCTTCAGCGGGCGTGACATCAAGTAATGGCACTATGAGCGCTGTCCTCGGCAATGCTCAAGTGCAAAATGTCGGTGGCGGTGCAGCCAATGATGGTCGGCGTATCGTGCTTAATTTCGGTACACTGACAAACAGCAACTCTTCCAATACCGATACAGAGACAGTGACACTGGTGTATCGTGCGGTTCCAATTAATGCTGGTACTTGTGCGAATACCAATACGCGCAATAATGACGTTACACTTGACTGGAATAGCGGATCAGATGCTCAGACATTGACCGCATCATCGCCGAATGTGACGATTCGTGAGCCGCTTGTGACTGTGGCAAAGACGTTTACACCGACTTCCGGTGATGCGAATGACGTGACTCGCGTTCGTTTGACGGTCACAGCTGCCGCTGCGCCACGGACTCCAGCATATGATGTGTCGCTGAGCGATATACTAAGCTCTACTCATTTCGATTACGCCGGTAATTTGACGCATGTCAGCGGCGTCGCACCAACGAGCAGTGGTGAATCGGGTGGCACAGTTGCGGCATCGTGGAGTCAGCTCAATCCGGGGCAGTCTTCGGATATCGAGTTCGATGTCCATTTGAACGCTAGCTATGCATCGGGTTCCACCCACCCAAATAGTGCCACGGCAACATGGACGAGCTACCCAGGAGCGCCAAGTGGTCTGACTACCTATAACTCGCTGGCAGTTGAGCGAACCGGCAACACTGGGGATGTTGGCGGGGCAGAAAACGACCATCGAGCAACCAGCAACGCAAGCTATACAGTAAGTAATATTTCGAATCTTAATAAGTCGATTGTCGAGACATCCGAAAGTCACACCACTGGCACTAATGTCACGATCGGCGAGATTGTCCGTTATCGCTTGAGTGTGCAAGTACCAGAGAGTACCACGAATAATGTCGTGCTACGTGATGTGCTACCGGCTGGGCTCGAGTATCTTGGCCGTCCGCGCGTGGCACTTGTCGGTAATGACGGTACGAATACGATTACCAGCTCGACCATGGCGGGTGCCTTCGTTTCAGGAAACAGCCCGAACGTTGTACCGGTGACTGATATTCCTGGTGCCGCCGTGACTGTCACTGGCCAGCAGGTTGACTTCAACCTCGGCACGCTGACCAATAATGATAACGATGCCGACAATGAATACATTGTGATTGAGTTTAATGCGTTGGTACGCAACAATGTTGGCAATATTCGCGGTAGCAATATCAACAATCAATTTACGGTACGCGTTGGTGGCGTACAGCAGGGCAGTCCAAGTAATATTGTGACTGCAACTGTTCAAGAGCCGAACGTTACAATTCAAAAATCAGTTACGCAGGCACCAGTTGATGCTGGCGACCTCGTGACGTACCAGATTTCGATTGCGAATCCAACGATCGCAAACGGGCTGACTGGCTATGATCTGCAGTTTACTGACACGCTTGACGAACACCTAGAGTATGTTTCATTCGATGCTAGCGGTTCATCGGTGCCAGTTACACCGCAACATACGGTTAATGGCAGCGGTAGGGATATAATTACCGTTCCGATCAACCAGCTGGGGCAGAGTCAGACGGTTAGCTTTACGATTACTGCACGGGTGAAAAATAGCGCACCGGCATCGTATACCGTACCAAATACTGGCGAAGTGACGACCACGACGCTGCCAGGTGTAAACGGCACTACGAGCAACCCAACTGGCCAGGCAACACCTGGTGCGACTGATGCCGCCAATGGCGAACGGCGCTATAGCACGAGTGATGACGCCAATACCTCGCTAGGTGATCCGAGTATTACAAAAACCCGCACAGGAGCTGTCGAAAGATCGATCGGTACAACGATTGAATATCCGATCACCGTTACCGTACCACAGGGTGTGACCCAAAACGTGATTGTTACCGACAATTTGCCTGTTGGTCTTGCCTATGTATCACACAGCGCGAATACGAGCACGCTACCAAGCGGCTCTATTATCGCGAACCCTCAGGCAAACTGGCGTACGCAGCCAACCAGTGCGCCAGGTGCTAGCGGGCAGGATGCAGTCTTTAACCTTGGTACTATTTCAGTGCCAGGCGACAGTGGGCAAAATGCTAGCTTTACGATTACAGTTACTGCACGCGTCCTTGATATTCCTGCCAATGTAAATGGTACGACCGTGCAAAACAGTGCAACATTACGCTATACACATCCCGATGATGGTCCAACGGATATCACAGCATCACCCGTTCCGGTACAGATTCAAGAACCGCGCTTGGCTCTCACGAAGACGCTGGCGGGGACAGGCCTTCGTAACGTTGGCGATACGCTGAACTATACGATCGACATTGAGAATACTGGGTTTGCTACGGCCTATGACTGGCATGTTGATGACATTTTGCCATCACATACCAGTCTTAGCGCGACGCCGACCTGTACATTGGAAGGCTCATCAATCAGTGTAAATCACACGGTGGCTGGTGGTGCGATGACGATTACGCCAACAACAGGGACAAGCATTGCCGTAGGCGAGACGGTACAGTGTCAGTATAGCCTGACGATTAATTCGACAGCAGTGATTGGCAGCACCTACACCAACACGGCCGATGTAGATTGGCACAGTGGTGCTGGCGGCGTGGCCGAACGTCGCAGCTACGACGATACTGCTCCGGTCGATGACCCGATGGACGGCACGCAAGATACTGATGAGGTCAGCTTTACGATGACTGGTGTCGGCTTCAGTAAGACCGTTGACCAGGAGGTCGCCACTATCGGCGAAGTCCGCACCTACACGCTTACTCTCGGCGTGCCAAGTGGCGAAGTTCATAACTTTGCGGTAGAGGACACACTACCGACAGGCCTTGAGTTTGTCGCCACGATGAATATTACCGGCACGGCTCCTGTGGAGCCGACAGTGGCTGGTGCCACCGTCACCTGGGATTTCGAGAACATTTCGCACGCTGGCGGCAACATTGTCATTACCTACCAGGCACGGGTGGCCAATATCGTTGCCAACCAAGACGGCGAAGAGCTGGAAAATACTGCCCAGGCTCGCTTCACACCGGAGGGCGCAAGTGAAGTTATCGAGACAGACGATGAAACTATCACCGTAGAGGAACCGGAGCTTTCAGTCACAAAGAACAGTAACGCATCAGGTGTTCGCTACGGACACGAGGTGGAATATACTCTGGTGGTTGATCACGTGGCCGCCTCGTCTCGTGAGGCTCATGACCTTGTGCTGACTGACACCTTGCCAAGTGGCATGACACTGGTAGCAGGTAGTGTCAGTGCCCCAGGTTGGAATGTTACCGAAACGGACGGCGGCTTCACGGCAATCCGCAGTTCACTAGCATTCTTGGCCGATTCGACGATCACCTACCGGGCAATCGTCAATACACCGCCATCAGCCCCGGTGGTCGGAGCCAGTCTAACAAACGACGTTCGTCTAACCTGGACATCATTACCGGGTGATAGCGAACACGAGCGTACCGGCTCCGGTGGTGTCAATGACTATAATGATGATGACTCTACGACCATCACAGCGCAAGCTATTAACTTGGCCATTGAAAAAGACGTAGCACCCGGCGATACCCCAACCCGACCAGGTGAGTCTATTACTTACGAACTGGTAGTACGTAATACCGGTAGCGTGACGGCAACCGATGTTGTCATTACCGAGACCGTCCCAGCCCACACCACATTCGCTGGCTCGCCGAGTGGTTGGACATGTGAGAACGCTGGAGTAGCCGGCAGTGACTGTACCTATAGCCTGGGCGACATGCCGGCCAGCGACGAGCAGGCCCTGCAGTTTACGGTAGTTGTCGATGAGTATGCTAGTCTTGCCAATAATGCCACCGATATTGATAACCATATTCGCGTAGCGGCAGGTAACGGCAACGGCGTAGAAATAACAATGGCAGACAATGATGATGACGTTACCGTACCACTTGAAATCGCTGATATTGGTGTGACCAAGGAAGATGATGTTGATCCGGTACTGCACATTCACGACAGTTTCAACTACACGATTACAGTGACTAATCATAGCGAAGATACCACCGCCACCAATGTCCGCGTACATGATGAACTGCCCGAGGGTGTCGGCTTTGTCGATTTCACCAGTACCGGCACGGCTACCTGTGATGAGACTGATGGCGTCATTGATTGTACGATTGCGACGCTCGCACCAGGCGAATCGGTGGTTATCGTGGTAAATGTCACCGGTGATGTACCTGGTCGTGTCGTAAATGAGGTCACAGTGCAAGCTGACCAGAAAGATATTAACCGTGACAACAATCGCGACACCGAAGAAACGCTCATTGATCCAGCCGACCTTGAACTAGAAAAGACAGTTGATCGTTCGACAGTATCTCTCGGCGGTACCGTTACCTATACACTTACTATTACCAATCATGGGCCGGACATGGCGACAGATGTCACGGTGGTAGACGAACTGCCGAGTGGCTTACGGCTCATCAAAGCCACGCCTGTTCAAGGTTCCTGTAGTACCACTGGCCAGAGCCTATCGTGTAATGTTGGTACGCTTGATGACCAGGGTAGCACCAGCGTGACCGTCGAAGCCCAGACGAGTAGTCTCGGATCGCTCGTTAACCACGCCAGCGTATTGAGCAACGAATACGACCCAAATCTCGCTAACAACACAGCAGAAGCCGCCATATTTGTACTGCCGCTTGCGCCGGACACTGGTTTAGGACGGGCTATGACCGCACTGGTGCCGATTCTCGCGGGCGTTGCCATCGCGATTGGTATTGCAGCTCACCGCCGATACGCACGAGGATAAATCGCACATGGTCAAGCGTCGCCTACGCCAGTTCACTTACGCCAGTGCGGCTCTCGTCGTACTCGTTTGCCTACTATATGGCGGCTGGCTCCTGTGGCAACGTTACCAGGCAACACATGGCCCAAACCCGACGATTCCCACAGAAGTCATCACGCACTCAACCGACACGCCTGACGAAACCCCACCTACCGAAGCGTGCGATAACTATGCGGTAGCCGCCAATGAACCACGTAAGATTGAGGTACCTAGCATTGGCGTGTCTGGTTGTATTCAAAAAGTCGGTCTTGATCAAAATAATGCCATCGCCGTGCCAACAAATATTCACCTGGCTGGGTGGTACACAGGGAGTAAAGTGCCTAGTCAATCGGGTGTAAGTATCATCGACGGCCACGTGCTTGGCCGTTACAATGATGCAATCTTCAAAGATCTCAAGAATCTAAGAGAAAACGATATAATCCGTGTCCAGCTTGGTGATACATCATGGCATGAGTTTACCGTGATCTCGACAGGTACTTATTCAGTAGACAAGACGATGGACGAAGTATACAAACCATTTGAGGGCGAGAGTCGTCTCGTACTCATTACCTGTGGCGGAACGTATGACAGAGCCTCCAGCAGCTACAATGAGCGCGTCGTAGTACGGTCGATACTGGTGGAGTAAATAAGCGATACAAAACGCTTCACGGATATCCAAAATGCCCTGCCTGCCACACATAAGGTACTGACAGAAACATTAAGAAAGTTAACTGCCACTTTTTAGCCCTTTTATAGAACAAGGCGAGATAAGCAACTTGCCAGCCTTTAACTTTTACACCAAGTTGTCGGCCGTCCATGTACAAGAGCCATTGTCAGGTCAAACGCTGCTGCTCGAAAATGACGGGAGTGATGAGGTGGTAAAAGCTGTCATAGAACACTCGCGGGCGACCTTTGCCACAAAGCACGTCGAACCAGAAGAAAAACCAAAGACGAAGAAACCAGAGCAAAAAATCGAAAAAACCAAACCAAAACGGTAGAAAAGAAAGCGCCAAGCAACTAAAGTTTTAGGCGACTAAAACTAACGAGGCCACTTTTTGATATAATCAAGATATGGCTAAGACCAAACCAACGAAAAAAGAGGCCGAAGAATTGCAGAAGCAAATTGACGAGTATAAGGCAAAGCCAGTACGTGCAAACGAAAACAGGCTAAAGCTCAACACGACATTTGATAAAGCAGTAGACCAGCTTCTCAAAGCGACAAAACCACCTAAAAAGCCTAAGAAAAAGTAGGGCTAAATTGTGGCATTGTTAGCTATCTCTATAAAGTTGGGTGTGTTAAGCGTATAATTGCCGATAATTATTTTATCATATAGATATGGATTTTAGTGCAGAGGTGGTTAATTCCGCTGAAAAAATGGCTGATCATGTTGTAGCTGTTTATCGTATACTTGGAAAGTCCCCTAAACAGGCTTTTCATGATTCGTGCCTATCTACATCATACCAATCGTTTTATAACCCAGGAGAAGATGAAGGAACCCCAGACAAGGCTATATGGAGGGCTACTAGATTTATTAATAACCCTACCAACTTGGCGGTTTTAATTAGCCACAATGAAAATGCTTGTGGGATAGCCACTTTTTGGCAAGAAAGGCAAACTCGCTTGGAGGCTACCAGAATTAAGTTGGCTAAAGTTATCGGGCGATTAGGCTTGAGTCCCCTAGCTGAAAAAGTTGACGTTGCTAGAATCTGGAATATTAGATCATTCATGCTTAATTATAGTGATCTTAACCCTGAAGTTATTGCCAGTAATCTCAATTTAATTATACTTGCCGCCGCGCCTAGACTAAAAGAAATGGGAGCTACTGCTATTAAATTTAGTTCAAATAATCCAACACCGGTTAGTGATCCTTACCTTATTTCACCAGAGTGTCTCCTAGCTGAGCAAGCTAAAGATGATAGTATTACATTGAGCGATTACTGCACTTTTGTTCGGCGGGACGACCCTGGCCTAGTCACTACTCACGACAGCGCAACACCGGCAATGAGTATTTGGCTGGCGGCTCTCTAAAGCACTCAGGGGCCCCTATGGAAAATCCAAATTTGCCAGTTTATCAATTTGCTATACTAAACTTAATATGAGCAATTTAAAAAATATTTTAGCTAAACTTAACCCCGCCCAAAAACAAGCGGTAGATGAAATCTACGGCCCACTTTTTGTGCTAGCTGGGCCAGGCACAGGTAAAACTCAACTTCTAAGTGCCAGGGCGGCGAACATCTTAAACTTAACTGATACAAGCCCTGAAAGTATTCTCTGTTTAACTTATACCGAAGCGGGAGCTACGGCAATGCGTCAACGCATGGCTGAAATTATTGGCATCGATGCCTATAAAATTAACGTGATGACATTCCACGGTTTTGCTATGGATATCGCCTCCACCTTCTCTGAATATTTTTTAGATACTCTCGGTTTTCAGCCAATAGATGAACTCTCAGCTTATCTTATAATTGAAGATGTTCTACCTAAGCTTAATAAAAATAATAAGCTTAAATATCGCATCTTCCAAACTGAAGGCAGGGTTAGGGATCTGCTTGCTAAAATAGCTTATCTAAAAGATGCCGGCCTTTCCCCTGATGCCGCCCTAAACTTAAGCTCTAAAATAAAATCAGAGTTAGATCAGCTGCAACCAATTGCCCAGTTTTGGCCTCAAACTTTTGGTTTCAGAAAGGGTGATAAGCTACTTGGTTTCATTGAAGATCTCGCCACTTTAATTGCTAAGTTTAAACCGGAGCCGGAAGCTGAAATCCCATCAGTTAAAAATGCCTTGATATTAAGCTTAAGCGAGGCACTAGCTTCAAGCTCTGAAACCAATTCCACAACACCCCTAACTGCTTGGAAAAATCATTATTTGCAAAAAGATGCCAACGGCGATTTCACATTTAAAGATTACGAATACATCAAAAACCTTGAAGATGTAATTGAAATATATAAACTCTACCAAGATGCCCTAACCAAAGATTTAAAATTAGAATTCAGCGATATGATTTTAAACTTAAACACCGCTCTTAATCGGCATCCAGAACTAAGCTTAAACCTAGCTGAAAAATACCAATTCATTATGGTAGATGAATTTCAGGATACCAACTTGGCGCAACTTAATATCATTAGGGCAATTGTTAAATCTGGTGATAATCCTAACATTATGGCGGTAGGTGATGATGACCAAGCGATTTACGCTTTTCAAGGGGCCCAGGTTAGTAACATTAAACAATTTATCAATATGTTTGAAGATACTAAGCTTATTATGTTGCAAGAAAATTATCGCTCGGGGAAATCTATTTTAACTTCGGCTGAGGCCATCTCTAAATTAATTCAGAGCCGCCCCAGTGGAGATCAACCCAAGAAACTGATAAATAAAGCAAATTTAAGCGAACCAGATTCCGTCTCTCTAAACTTAAGTCAATCTGCTGATGCCGAAATCTCCGATTTAGTAGAGAGCATTAAATTAGAGATTGCAAATGGAAGAGATCCTCAGCAAATTGCCGTACTAGCAACCAAACACAGTCATCTAGAAGAAATATCTATTAAGCTAATCAACGCCAATATACCAGTTTATTATGAAAAATCTAATAACTTATTAGAAAGTTCGCTAATTGAAGATCTCCTAAACTTAAGTAGGCTAAGCTTAAGTTTAAGTAAGGGCGATCTCAATGCCAGTAAAGAGCTTATTGCTGATGTAATTAATTCCGCTTACTGGGGTTTCAACCAAGATGCCATCTGGCAATTAAGCTTAAGTGCTTATCAAGAAAAAAAGCATTGGTTAAGCTTAATCAGCGAAGGATTTTTAGGCGAAAAAGGTATTCAGTTCTACAAGTTTATTATGATGTGCGCCAGCAAATGCAACAACTTAAGCTTAGAGCAAATGCTAGATCTTTTAGTGGGGATTAGTGATGAATCTTCAACTTCAACTGATGAGGAGCAAGAGATAGTATCTCCATTCAAAAATTACTACTTTTCAGAATCTAAACTAAAACTAGAGCCCGCACTTTACGCCAACTTTCTAGCCGAACTGAGCAGCTTGCGCGATCATTTAAGAACTTTCTGGCCCGATAGGAGCATCTCTAAAATTAAAGATTTAATCAACTATGTTGAGATTGCCAAAAACCACGGGGGGATTAAGCTTAAAACTAGCGGTTTGCATATTAGTGAGGCTGGCATCAACTTAATGACGGCTTATGGATCTAAAGGGTTAGAATTTGAAAGCGTTTACATTGTTCACGCCAATGATAGAGTTTGGGGGAGTTCCGCTCGTGGTAAAACTGATACCTTAAGGTTTACATCTAACCTGTTGAACCATTCAGATAGCGATGACGATAGAACTCGGCTTTTTTACGTGGCGCTAACCAGAGCTAAAATTAAGCTTAATATTAGCTTGCCTAAGTTCGATTTGAAAGGGTCTGAGCTGATGCCCAGCGAATACGTGTTGGCTATTAAAAATCTTCAAGATGATAAAATTAAGTTTAATGATAAATCAGAACTTAAATTCAGCGTTGAGGATGCCGTTAATAACTACACCGATAGCTTGTTTGGATTAAGCGTTAAAAGCACTGAAAACTCAAATCTGAAAGCTATTTTAAAACCTGTTCTAGAAAACTTTAAGCTTAGCGCCACCAGTTTCAATAACTGGCTGAACGATGAAAGTGAAGCTAAAATAGATTTCATCCAGCGTAATCTTTTAAGATTCCCTCAAGCCCGAAATGCACCAGCAGTACAGGGTTCAGCTATTCATAAAAGCTTAGAGTTAGCTCAGCTTAAGTTTAATAAAACTGGGCAAATTGATTCGCTTGATGAAATGCAAGATAATTATGAATCTGAGATAAAACAAAGTGAGTTAGATTCTAAACTAAAAGATAATTTGATTGAAACTGGAAAATATTCTTTAGGCAAATTCTACCAAAAGCTATCAGCGGTTTTGCAAAAAGATGCCAAACCCGAAGTTTCAATCAGAACTAATTTTGAAAGAGCTGCAATCAGCGGTAAGTTGGATCTGCTTAAGTTTAATCATGATGAGCGTACTGCTACAGTTATAGATTTCAAAACCGGAAAACCAAATTCTAAAAAAGATAAAGATTATAAAAATCAACTCTACTTCTACCGCTTGCTGTTAGAACTAAGGCCAGATTTAATCAGATTAAATAATAAACAGTATAAGCTAGAATATGGTCAGCTAATTTACATTTCTCCACGCGAGGATGATTTGATTATTCAAACTATCAATTACGGTGATCCTAAAAAAGAGCTTGAGTATCTTAAGTTTAAGGAGCAACTCTTGGCGGTGTGGGACGAGATTCAAAACCTGTCGATTTAATACTCACATCTTCATCGTAAATTAACATAAAATTATAGATTTAGGTTATAATCAGAGTTAATGCAAGAAGATCTGTTTAAACAAAACCTGCCTCACGAGAATGTGGAACATCTGTACACAGTTCTGGCTGAATCAGTTCCGGAAACTGTTATTATCCATTGCGATGGAGCTAGTAGAGGGAACCCAGGGCTGAGTTCTTCGGGTTTCGTTTTCATTAATCCTACTAATAATCAGGTTGTGGTAGAAGGTGGTGAGTTTTTAGGCATTACAACCAATAACCAGGCAGAATACAGAGCAGTTTTATTGGCGCTTCAGGTAGCTTATGAGTTAGATGTCAGGAACATTAAGTTTAGGTTAGATAGTTTGCTGGTTGTTAACCAGATGAATGGCTTATGGAAAATCAAAAATAAAGATTTATGGCCAGTAAACAAAGCTATTAGCGATTACAGAAACCTGTTTAAAAGCGTAGAATTTTCTCATGTTATGCGTGAGTTCAATAAACTAGCTGATGCCATGGCAAACAAAGTTTTGGATGAAAGATAAAGATAGTTTTCGCCCCGATAACTACATACTAACGGTTTTATTGGTATAATATAAATATATGGGAATAATTCAACGCGATAGTCGCTGGGAAAATATAATAAAAACTGGGATTTTAGCTCCTCCAGAATCTTCTGTTACTGGCGGGGCGGTTAAGCTTTATGTCGGGCTTGGTAATATGGGTAAAAGCTATAATTTAACTCGTCACAACGTCGGGTTTATGGCTGTAGATGAGTTGCGCATCAGATTAGACTTACCAGATTGGCAAGAAAAACCAAGGTTCCACGGATTTACTAGCGAAGGTTTTATAAACGGCAAAAAGATTATCCTGTTAAAACCTAATACCTATATGAATCTTAGCGGTGATTCGATAGGCTCAATCTCTAAGTTCTATAAAATTGATCCATCTGATATAGTCATCTTCCATGACGAGCTAGATCTCCTCTTCGGTATTGTTAAGATTAAACTTGGCGGCAAGGGTAAATCATCTCATAATGGCATCAAGGATAGCGCATCTAAGCTAAGCTCGACTAACTTTAAACGAATAAGAATAGGCATCGGTCAAGAAAAACGCGAGATAGTTGCTACGGCTGATTTCGTTTTGGCTAAATTCGATAAAGAAGAACAGCTTAAATTACCGGATGTAATCAGACAGGCTATCAATTTACTGGATTAAAATAAGAGAATTATCTAACTTATTAAACTTGAGCACGATGACTATTGTAATTTTAATATTGCCATATCAGACACTATTCGTAGCTTATGTTTTATTTTGTTGATCTTCACCCACTCATCTAGGGCTCTGGATGCCCCTGGTAGTTTTGGATTAAGGTAGTCATCCACTATTACTACAGACCCAACTTCCAACTTATCTTTGATTAAGTTTAGAGGATCTAGCACTGAACTGTAATAATCTCCGTCTAGAAATGCCAAGGCCACCTTGGGCGGCAAGTCAGCATCTCTCAAATCGGAGAACCAGCCCTTATTGATTATAGGTAATCTGACCCTAGCTTTCTTGTAGTTATTGATGAAATCTTTTTTGCTAAACTCAAGTTCACCGGGTTTGAATTCTATACCCACCGATGAGGAATCTTTACTCCCCTTTTCGGGTAATCCTTCGAAACTATCATATACGTAGAGTTTTTTATTCGTCTGACTTTTTTCAAGAAATTTGCTAATTAATAGCGATGTTGTCCCCGCATAACACCCAAACTCGCAAATAGCGCCCTGTAAACCCGACGTAATCACTTCGGATATCTCGGTTAAAATTTCCCTAATCTCAATTACTGATACTTGATTGGATATCAGTTTTTCTTTAAGCAAAGAGTCGATTAGCCCTGAGTAGTTCAATTGGAATTTAAGTTTTGATTAAATTACTTAAGAAACCAATTCTTTAGATTGTTTCTTATAAGGGTTAGTGATGATGCCCTTTTTCTTTAGGGTTCTGATAGCTTGGGTGCTTAAAACCATAGTGATCTTCTGGCCATCAAGAATGAAAGTCTTTTTTTGCAAGTTGGGCTTAAAAATTTTTCTAGTTTTACGTTGTGAAAAACTAACATTGTGACCATATTGTTTAGATTTACCAGTAAGTTGACAGACTGCCATTTTAAATTCTCTCTTTCGTGTTAATAAATTACTGTCTATTTTAACTTAAAGTTAACACTTTTGCAAGTTGGCTGCATCACGAGTGGCTCTTCTCTTAGACGTAATCATTCTAAACCCGTTATGGCAATATAACTAGGTTAAGCTCTGCTGCTTGATTCACTCTAGATTCTATTTTTGAAATAAATACCCAATATCCTAACACTCTGTCGAGGCTGACTCGACTTACGGAAGGATATCCCAACCTTCTGTCTCTGCTCGGTGGTAGGAGCTAGTTTTTCTTCTTTACAAAGTAAGCTAGGCGTATAATTGAAAATAGGCATGGCAAAATACGAATTCTACCTCGAACCAACTATCTTTTACTGACAGTATTTTGTGTGCGCTAATAACTCGATAACTCCTATTTTTTATGAATTTAGTAACGTTTGGGATGTAATATTCTGCTTTTTCGAAATTATGGCAATTATCGTTTGATGCTTAAGGTAGATTATAGATCCGGGGATTAAATTACTAAAATTAATCAGCTGGATCCTCTTGGCAACTATGATGGTTGGGGCTCTTTATCTCAGTTATTATATTTTACCGATATTTTTTTAAATAGCTCATGTTATAATTAACATTAAGATGTAGCCGTGGTGGCGGAATTGGTAGACGCGCCAGACTCAAAATCTGGTATTGATAATACAATGTGAGAGTTCGATTCTCTCCCGCGGCACCACATCTTAATTAGTTTAAATGTAACTACGGTATGCGTTCAGGCTAGATCAGAAAACCATGCAAGACGACAATACACAGGGTGGCCAAGATAATAACAACTCTAACGGAGGGGTATTCTCTAGTGCCTACAATCCAACAGATAACGGCGAAAGTCAACATGACCAGCTTTTAAGCCGTCAAATTAGGGCCAGGATATCTCAGCAACAATCGGCAGAGGATTATGCCAGAAAACGCCTAGAAAGTGTCTACTCCGAGGCTCACAACTACGAAAATGCTACGCCATCTCTACGTAAATCGTCTCAATTCTCAGAGTTTAATTATCGAAGACGCGATAGAGATGAATCTCTGGGTTTTTCTAACTCTGGTGAAACCACAACCAACCCAATAACTTCTTCCGTCGTCGATTTATCGCAATCAGATTATAAGACAGTAAAACGCTTAGCTAAATCTGATAATAATATTAAAACTCATAATTCTGGTGGTTATGCTCATATTGAGATTCCCACCAATGTGGATACTATAAGCAGGCAGGATTCAGTCGGATCAAGCCTCTTGCGAGTTAGTGAGGGAGACGTTAATGTCGGTTCAGATTCTAGTACCGAAACAATAAGGAACACTAATTACGGGAGCAGGCAAGTTGGCATTAATAGTTTTGATGCTAGAAAGTATCACCAGGCATGGCAGAATTATTATAAAACCTACTTCGGCCGTTACTATCAAAGCTACTACCAAAATTATCATCATCAGCTAGCCGAGCATCATCAGAGATTGCGTTCGCAGATGAAGCTGCTAGAGGAAAAGGCAAAAAATGGCACCGCTAGTGATGAGGAAATCGATGAGATCACCAGAATAAAACAAGAGATTATAGCTGGGGTTAAGCTTAGGGCTAAAAAAGTTAAGTCTCACGATCACTTTTGGCCATCGGTTGTAGCCGCTGGTGTCCTGCTATTCTTAATATTCTTTCAATATAACCCTATTATAGTTGGAGCCGCTCGTCAGTATATAAAGCCGGGCGATACGGCTAGTATACCCAGCATAGTAGCTCCTAATACCGACACTCAGATTTCTGAAGATCCCACCATAACTATACCTAAAATTGGGGTTCAGGCTCCCGTTCAGTATGACATTGAGGGGCTGTATGATTCTGATGTCCAGCCTGCTCTCGAAAATGGTGTAGTTAGGTATAATTTTCCCGGAAATGTCTCACCGGGTCAAAAAGGCAATGTAGTTTTAATTGGGCATTCATCTAACAATGTATTTAACCCGGGTAAGTATAACTATATATTTGTTAATCTTAATAGATTATCTGTTGATGATATAGTGATACTCAACTATAAAGGGGTGCGATATTCTTATAAGGTTACTGCAACGGAAGTTGTATCTCCTCAAGAATTCAAGTATATAGATGACCAAACCACCGAGCCAGTGTTAACTTTAATGACTTGTTCTCCTCCGGGTACTAATAGGAGCCGCTTATTTATAAGAGCTAAACAAATATCTCCAAATCCAGATCTAAATAAGGAAAAAACCGATTATGATGAATCATCAAATTTAGATGGTAGCGGTAACCAGAAAACTACTACCCTCCCAGGTACTGCACCTAGCGTGTGGGATCGTTTTACTGGGTTGTTCGGCGGATAGCCAATTTAAAATTACCTTTAGTTAGGGGCGTATCTCATTGTTCGGCCTTTGGATTTTTTCCGGTTTCCCCTAACCCCACCGCTATAGACTATCTGGCCAGAAGACTATCTCTTTAGGAGGATGACCAGATTGACCACTCTTCTATCAGGAATAATAAGGAGCAGCCCCATTTATTTAATTATTATTATTTAATTAACATATCGATAGAGTTGATCTCTAGATTGTCTAATCCGTTTATATCCTTTGACTTCTCCGTATAATATATGTTCTTCAAGTCTTTACTGACAATGTAGGAGCTTTGATCTGATCCGGGGGTGATGAGTTTATCATTATCCCCAGTAAAATCAACCAAATGAAAGCCATCTGCTGCTAAGTAAGATATCTGGAAGCTGCTGGCCCAATCCACATCTGATTTAAAATCTTTTATTTTAAATTGCCCTGAAACGTTATCCTTAAATACGAAGCTGGCTAGATCTCCATTGTTGGTGATAGCGAAAATAGAGTTTGCATCCTTTGAGGCGACGACATGATTAATTAATCCGTCTAGCTCAGTTGAAAATTTATTAGATATCTTATTCCCATCAATAGCCCATATGTTCAGTGTAGAATTATTCGGGTTAGTTACAGAGCTAGCATGATCTATTAAATAATCTGTTGAGTTGTAAGACACCAAGTTTATTTTATGAGGGCTATCATTAGTCGCCAGTCTAGAAATTAATTCGGATTCATCTGTGGAATATTTTTTAATGAACAGATCATTTTGGTTATTAATGTAATAAACTTTGTCTTGGTTCTTTACTATAAAATCTGAAACACTTGCTACTGAAATTAAGGGTTTAGAAATAGAATCTGTCTCGAGATTAAGTATCCTTAAGTTGTTTTCAGTGTCAATATAATGAATCTGATGATAATCGTCGTAGGTAAAGTCAACTTTATCGGGGTTAATAGAGTATTTTTTTGAAATATTCAAAATTTTGTTTGGTTTTTCAGTGTCGTAGAATAATAGGTTGCTGCCAGATTCGGTATTTATTTTGAATAACATTGATTTCTCGGTGCGGTCAATTTTCATTAATTCTAGAGATGTAATCTTATCACCAAAACCTAAGGATAAGTCTGCCTCACTAAAATGATTAGGAGTTATATTATTATTACTTCTGTTCTTAAGATCAATAAGAGATATATCTAAGCTGGTTGAATCCCAATTATACCCCATAAGACTATCTTGTCCTCTCAAGGGCCTGACTTGCTGGTAATTAGGTAGATTTTGCAGGGCATAGGGCGTAAGGTTCTTGGGATATAGAAGAATATAATCCAACCAATACACCCCAGAAGGCTCAATAGTTAAATTGCGGGTCCATTCTTGATATCCATTAGCTCTAACTACAAAATCGTGAGCTCCAACTGGGATATCTAGGCGCATGTATGTTTGGCCCTTTAATTGTTTACCATCTAAAAACACGTTAGCTTTGACAGGGCTAGATGTAACAGTGACGAATCCAGTTCTAGTAATCACCCCAGATTTACTGAAAGAATAACCACTATAATGTAATATTATTAAGGTTCCGATTACACCTGTAGTTAGTATAAACAACAAATAGCCAGACCAGGCCAGCACTTTTTCCAACAAGATATACTTAGGCTTTTCAGATAAGAAATACATGATATCAAATAGATTATAACACGTTGGTATTAAGTAAAAGTGTTATAAATCAAACAACGATTTAATTTGCAAATGGATACATAAGCAAGTTATTATTTATATAACCATTGGAGGGTAAATGAGTACTAGTTTAGAAGAAGATTTATTGGAAATAGAGCAGACTTTAAGGGCCGTAGAACGGCAGCGTCTATCAAATCAAGCAACAGTTAAACCTAAGGCAACTTCATTCTCACGCCCCAAATTCGTTAGTAATATAAACCAAGCTACCAGATCATTTAGGGGAATAAACAAAATATCCCAAGGTCCTAAAAAGTCAGTGTTACTTAATCGTAGGATCTCTCTATCCGTTAAGAATAAGCATGTATCAGGGGAACCATCCGATAGTCTTAATTCAAAGAATAGCCACAATACAAAATTATCCTCCGAAGCTAATAATATACCTAAAGACTCTATCGAAAGACTATTGCCCAGTATACCTTCCATTTTAAAGGGCAAGATTAAGTTGAAGGCGGCTAAGCTAAGTTCTTCTGAACAATTTATAAACTCATCATCAAAACCACCGACTGAGACCATCAATAAAAATAACTCTAAATCTCGTAAATTATTGATTGCTAACAAGTCGGCTGAATCGAAGAGACGTCCGTTGGATTATAAGTTAAAATTGAGCCAAGCTAAAAAAAGTAAATTAGTTCATAAGTTTAACAATAAAAACTCTCGGACCAATAAAATAGAAGATTCTTCTAGCGTAATATTAGTTAAATCTGCCAGGGTCAAGAAACACTCAGAGCTTAATCACCCTAGTCATATCATTAGGCCTTCTTCTATATCGCTCCAACATACCACCCCAAAGCCTAAGCTTAATAACAATAAATTCAACGCTCCGCACCTTATCGAAAAGAGCCTAGCCGCTAGCACAAAGCACAGGCCCGAGGAGTCTCATGCTCTGACTCGATCTTCAATTAAACCACCCCAATCCAGAGACAGTGCAAGAAGCCACAACCTTAAAGAACAACTAATTAAAAATGCACTTAGAGAGGTACCTATGGATCACTATCACGATCATGATAAACAAAAGAGTTTGAAGAAAAAGTATAAAATTAGAGGTATTAGAAATCTAAGTTTAGCTGCATTTATTTTGCTGTTTGGTGGCTACATCTTCTTTTTGAATATACCTTCAATAAGCTTTAGAGTTGCTGCAATTCAGGCTGGCATGTCTTCTACCGCTGCAATCCCTGCCTACAAGCCAGCCGGATATTCCTTGAGTTCTAGAGCTAGTTACGGCCCCGGATACGTAAAAATTGAACTAAAAAATAATAGTGGTAATAAGTTAAGTTTAACTCAAGAGAAAAGCTCTTTTGATTCCGAAGCTCTTAAGGATAACGTAGTAGCTAGAACAGGCAATGGCTATTCAACTTACGTCAAAGATGGTTTGACGATCTATCTCTATGATAAGGGGGGGGCATCCTGGGTAAACAAGGGTCAGGTTTACAGCTTAAATGGGGATACATCAGATTTAAGTAGCGATGAAATCCTCAATATGGCTGTTAGTATGTAGATCGAGAGAGATTCCCGCTCTCACGCTTGTTCCCTATTATTGTTTATAGTTAGTATGCTAAGCTTAAATTTATGAGATCAACTGTTCAGGAAGAATCAAAACTGAAATCTATTTTGAACCTCAAAATAGATCACGCTAATAAATCAGTTTCAGTTAAGCTTAGTAAATGGCTGAAAAAAGATTCAACCCCCACGCTAAAAGAATTTAATCAAGCTTTTGGTGATGAGGGTATGGCTCTTTTAACTATGATTCTGATTTCCCCCAGCGCACTGCCGGTGCCAACCGGAGGTATCACTCATATTCTTCAAATCGCAGTTTTGATAATTGCCGCTCAAGCGTTGGTCGGCAGAGATCATCTTTGGATTCCGGAAAAAATGGGAGGCATCAAAATAGATGGTCCAATTAAAACCAAGGTGATGCCGACGCTAGTTAAGTTTTTGAAAAAGGCAGAATCGAAATCCGGTAAAGCTAAGTTTAAGAGCGATAACATCGGCAAACTAAATTTAATTGGATCTTTATTGATTATAATATTTACTTTTGGAGCTTTCTTCGCCCCGCCATTTAGCATGCTAGATACGCTCCCCTCGATAGCCATAATCATTATTAGTTTAAGCTTAATAAATCACAGTAAAAAAAGTTTTTTTACGGGCCTAGTTATCGGATTAAGTGGGCTAATATTAGAGATATTCTTTTCCGCTACGGTCATCGCTTTGATAAAAACTATAACTGAAAAGTTATTTTAGTAGCTAGCATAAAGTTAAATTTTTGCTCAGCCTTAGACCAAGTTTTTACGGATGCCAAACTGCTGGCAAGTTTTGGCATCATGATATCTTCATAATTTTTATTAAGTTTAATTCTGATAACTTCGCCTTCAATTACTGCGTAGATCCACCCCGCCAGAATGAAACAGAAGCTAAATTTAATATTATTGGCGATCATCTTCAGCTTCTGTTCTATAATATTAGGCTGATCTCTTAAACTTATCACCTCAAATTTGCCCATTAAACGCTGAACTAAACTTAAGCTTAGTAACAAAAACAGGTTTGGCATCTGAAGGTAGAAAACTTCATTTTGTAAGAATAATACAGAATCGCCCGCCATAATTACTGGTAGGTTCAACTGTTGAACTAAACTTAAAATAACTTGCGATGTTTGACTCCCCCGTCCTAGCATTCCTGGTAGTAAAATGCCTTCAGAATGCAAACTTAAGCTTAGTAAATGTTCTCCGGCTTCTAAATTAAAGCTCCCGTTTTTATCGCTGGGCAGTAAGTTGATGTTAGTCGGTAAGTTTTTCGGCAAGAGATGCTTTAAATTATCAGGTAGAGCCAATATTGAATTACCGGCTCCGTGAGATTGGCTTAGGTTTAAAGCTTCGGTTGCAACTGAAAAATTTTGATGCGACCCCCCTATAATCAATAGCCGGCCGGAAAATCTTATATTTTCAGGCATGCTAAACTCAATATCTTCTAATTCAGATTTGAAATCTTCAAGTTTTATAATCATTTGATTTCTATACTCACCGGGCAGTGATCGCTACCCATTTGACTGGGGTGGATATCAGCACCACTAAACTTAAGTTTAGGCGAAATCATAATGTAATCTATTCTCCAGCCAACGTTTTTAGCTCGGGCATTAGCCCAGTGAGTCCACCAGGTGTAGGCATCTTTTTGGTCTGGGTGGAGTGAACGGAAGCTATCAACAAAACCAGCATCTATAAATTTGTTAAAACCTGCACGCTCTTCATCGGTGAAGCCATGCTTACCTCGGTTAGGCTTAGGATGCGCTAAATCTATTTCTTGATGAGCAACGTTTAAATCTCCCGTAAAGATGACCGGCTTCTTCTTCTCTAAACTTAATATATACTTCAAGAAGGCTGGATCCCAACCTTCGGCTCTAATTTTAAGACGAGAGAGATCGCCTTTGGTATTGGGAGTGTAAACGCTAACTACGAAAAAATCATCCAGTTCAACTGTCGTCACGCGACCTTCATCATTTAAATCTCCATATTTATCGCTAAGTTCAAATTCTGAAGCAATATCTCGAGGTATATTAGAGGCACTAGAAACCACCTTAAGTTTAGTGAATATTGCAGTTCCGGCATAGCCTGGCTTTGCGGCGGAGCTCCAAATTTCAGTGTAACCTGGTAAATCTATTTCAGCTTGACCTTGCTTAGCCTTGGTTTCTTGCAAGCATAAAACATCTGGCTGATGCTCCCTGATAAACTTTTGAAATTCTCCCTTATTAATTACTGCTCTAATTCCGTTGACGTTCCAGTTGAATATCTTCATATTAATATTATAGCGTAAGTTTAGATGCGGGATTAGAATTAAGGGTAAACTTAAGATCTCTCTCAATCAGTTGTCACTAATGTCCCCTCGCCTACTGCAGGGAAACTTCTTTTGGTTTAATCTTTTTTACGACCAGAGCTGGAATTATAGTAACTAAACTTAATTGGAGTTCCCGCATAATCAAAATTAGCACGAATGGCTTTTTCTATTTGGCGTTTGGTGCTCCAATGAAGTAACCCAAGATGAGTTCCGTAAACCTTAAACCAGGGTGGATTAGTATCACTCTGAACCGCGTATCTAACGCGTGGTCTAATATTTTTAGCGCTAACTGCCCCATGCTTTTTAAGAGTAGATTCAATCACCTTGTTAAGTTTAGTAGTTGCAATTTTTTGAGCTCTTCGCTCGATTATATCTTGACTTAAATCAAAAATTTTAGTGACGTTTTGCCCAGTTAACGAACTAACAAAAATCAGTTGGGCCCAGGCTACAAATTGAAATTCCTTGGCTACATCTTTAGCTAGCTGATCCATCAGATAAGCATCTTTTTGTTCAGCGACATCCCATTTGCTGACAACTATTATTAAGCCTTTTCCGCTTTCAGAAACCATGCTGGCTATTTTTTGATCTAGCCCAGTGTTAAGCTCAGCTACATCCATTAAAAGCAAACAGATGTCACTTTCTTCAATAGCTTGCAGAGTTCTCAAAACGCTAAACTTTTCTACACCACGCTCAATTTTACCAGAGCGGCGAATCCCGGCAGTATCTAGCAGATTAATAGTTTTATCATTAAACTTAACTGATATCCGGCCGACATCTCTAGTAGTTCCGGCTACGTTAGAAACTACCGCCTGTTGCTTCTTGCTAAGTGCATTAAACAGAAAACTTTTGCCAACATTAGGTCTGCCAACCAGGGCCACATTAATGCTATTCGGGTCAGATTTAAATTTCTTGTTGGGGATATCTTTTTTAATTAAACTTAAGAAGGTTTTGATGCCAGTTCTTTGAGTTGCACTAACCCCAATTACACTTTCGATACCTAGTTGTCTCCAGCGGTTGAGTTCCTCTTTCGGGTTGGTATCAATTTTATTCACTAAAAGAATGGTAGGCTTGCCAGATTTTATAGCTTTCTTGGCTACTTTTCTATCATCATCGGTTGGCAGAGTACCAGCCTCAACCACCACTAAAATCAAATCGGCAGCGGCAGAGGCTTCTTCAATCTGTTGCTGGATGCTAGCCTCAAACTCATCTTCAGCATCTTTTAAACCAGCAGTATCAACTAGCCAAAAGTTACTGCCCTCAAACTCGGCCACCGCCATGACATTATCCCTAGTAGTTCCGGGCATATCGGCAACAATAGCTTGACGCTTTTTTATAATGGAGTTAAAGAGGCTACTCTTCCCAACATTAGTTCGCCCAACAATAGCCACAATTGGTAAATTCTTATTCATCAGTTCTAAGTATAGAGTATTGACCCGAGTTACGCAAAAATTCCCAACCTCTAAGGGGCTCCGCTTGATCGGTAAAAATTATTTTTCCTCGCCCGGAATCGAAATCTGAAGAATTAAAATTACTTTTCGTAAGTAGAACTAAACTTAAGGCATGAAGTGTTATAATAGATGTATGTTTAAAAAGATGGATCCAGTAGAAATTAGAAAGCACAAAGGCAAAAGCTTTGTTGGAGTTGCAACAGCAGTGGCTATATTTAACCAGCAAGGGCAACTTCTTTTGGCCCGGCGCTCTGAAAATTGCAGAGATGAGCATGGTAAATGGGATATATGCGGTGGAGGGCTTAAGGCTGGCAATACAATAGATGCAAACTTAAGATCCGAAATGAAAGAGGAATTTGATATTGACTCTGAGCAGATACTACATCAGGTAGGTGTTCACGAAGCTTTTAGAATAGATCATAATAACGATTCAACTCACTGGTTAAGCCTAGATCACGTAATTATTCTAACAGAAGAAGAAGTAAAGCGAGTTAAAATTAATGAGCCCGAAAACTTTACCGATATCGGCTGGTTTAATTTAGATAAATTACCAACTCCACTACATTCTCAGCTCAACGATCAACGCCTGAAAAAGATTAAGCTTAAGTTCAGTGAAATTAAAATCTAAATTAGTTTTTATACAATCATCATTGCATCGCCAAAGCTAAAAAAATGATATTCATTTTTTATGGCATGGCTATAAATTTTTAAAAGCTCGGCCCTAGCTTCGGGCTCACTTAAGCTTAACTTATCTGCTATAAAAGAGGCGACCAACATCAAAAGAGATGTTTTTGGCAAGTGAAAATTAGTAATTAAACTATCAACATTATTAAACTTATAACCTGGTTGAATGAAAAGCTCGGTATCTCCGCCGCTAAGCTTAAACTCGGCTCCACTACTTTCCAGGGTTCTAACCGATGTCGTCCCCACCGCAGTGATGTGTTTACTGTTCTTGAGTGCGTTGAGGGCTGACTTGCTAATCTGCCAGGTTTCAGGATGTAACCTCTTAGATTCTATATTCTGATTATTGATTGGCGAAAAGGTTCCTAGACCCACGGTTAAATCTACTTTTATAAATTGATGATTAAGTTTAAGCTCATTAATCAGTTTTTGGGTGAAATGGAGCCCAGCAGTTGGAGCCGCTAAGGAGTTTTCTTCTTTATCAGAAAATACAGTTTGGTATTCATCTGAAAGAGATTCATCCTCCTTAATATAAGGCGGTAAGGGAGTTCTTTTAAACTTATCGAACTGTTTTGAATTCAAGCTCTTACTAAACTTAAGATGTCGATGCCCCAACTCATTTACGCCTAAAACCTCAACTTCTATATCGTCGCTAAGCTTAAGGCTAATTCCTGCTCTGAATTTTTTGCCAGGGAAAACTAACGCCCAGATTTCAAACTCGTTCAGTTGTTTAATAATGAAGATCTCAACTTTGTTAAACTTCAAACGTGCCTTCTTTACCTTTGTACTATTTACAACAAGTGCGGAATCAGCCTTAAGGTATTTATTCAGATTATAGAAATAATCGTCAGTAATAGATTTATCGCTCAGTTTGTAAACTAAAAGCCTGGCGCTATCTCTGGGACGAGCTGGCTCCTGGGCAATTAAGTTCTGCGGTAAGTGGTAATCGTAATCTTCAAGATTTAACATTTAAGTTTAATTATAGCAGTTAGATAAACGATACGGGCTCATCTATAATTATTTCTGATATAATAATTGTAATTTGAAAGAAAGTGATACATTATACAGAGAAACATTAAGATACAAGATTAGCAACTCAAAATTAGGTAGAGTTGTTATGGCTATTGCCATGCTGCCGCTAACTCCCGTTATTGATAATATTGATAGATCTAGAGCGGAATATAACCCAGTAGAACTTTCCCGGCAGCCGGAATTAGATATTTTGACGGCAAATATTCACAACCAACCGCTGATCCAATTTTTTAATTCAACATTTCAGGAGCAAGATCCCCTAGAACTTCTGGATAGAACTAAGCCAGATATAGCCTGTTTTCAAGAGATATCAGAGGAAGATGCCTTAAGTTTAACTAGTTACGGGGATGTCATCTTTGCTACTAATAATGATTGGGTGCTGAATGGAAGAGTTGGTATAGCCTTAGTATCAACCAGAAAAATTTCAGATGCCAAAACTCCCAATCTCGGCTCGGATGAATATCAACGCCCAGCCATAATTGCCAGTATAGATAATCTGAAAATAGCTTGCTTACATCTAACAAGTTCCACGGGGCTAGCTGAAAAAGAGCTCCGAAAGTTAAAAGATCTTCCCCATGCCCTTGATATTATTATGGGAGATTTAAACTTAACTCCCGCCGAAGCCAATTCAATTATCGGCGATATAAATTACAGTAGCCGAAACGATGAACCTACCCACCCGAAGACTGGCCGAGCTATAGATAGAATAATTTTGCTCGATGGATCTAAAATACTAGTTTGGAAATTTGATAGCTTTATTATTAAAATTAATAGTGATCATAAGGGCGTTATAGCAAGAATCAAGCCCTCTAGTTGGACCAATGTAGATATAAAAGAACTCAAGTAAGATTCAACAGATGAGAATTTTATACTAGCGGGCTAACTTTTTCTTCTGCGTTTTAATTCCGCAACCTTAAGTTTAACTTGTTGCCAGGCTAGCATCTGTTCGGCATAGTTTATATCTTCACTATTGCTAGCATTTAACTTCGATTGTTTGGCTTTCTCAATAGCCTCTTTAACTTCGGTTTCGATTATATCTTGAGGCGAGTTAGCTTCATCTACTAAAAGTCGAACTCTATTTTTTTCAACGATAACCGATCCAGCCGAAACTGCTAAATGATCTAAGTCGCTTTCGGGCGTATCTTGCAGCTTTCTATAACTTAAGATGCCGGGTTTAACCAGACTTATTAAATCATCGTGGTTTTTAAACACCGCAATTATTCCGTTTTCGGTAGGTATCATTGCCTCATAAACTTCTTGAGAGAATTTAACTCCAGTTAGGGTTACGATTTCTAGAGTAATCACCTTAAGGCCTATCCTTTCTTCTCAGCTTGCTTGACTACGTCATCAATGGTGCCCTTCATGTAGAATGCATCTTCGGGGAGGTTATCTAATTCTCCAGATAGAATTTTTTTACAGCCGGCGACAGTTTCTTCTTTCTTAACATAAACACCAGGGATGCCACTAAAAACTTCAGCAACATGCATTGGTTGGGTTAAGAAACGCTGGATTCTACGAGCTCTTGCAACTAATTTTTTATCTTCATCGCTAAGTTCTTCCATTCCTAATACTGCGATGATATCTTGCAAATCTTTATAGCGTTGTAGGGCTGCTTGGACATCACGAGCAACTTGATAGTGGTCATCGCCAACAACCTCTGCACTTAAGATGCTAGAGTTGGAATCTAGTGGATCAACTGCCGGGTATAAACCTTGCTCAGTTAGAGCACGATTCAAAACGATGGTAGAATCTAGGTGTGTAAAGGTTGTAGCTGGAGCTGGATCGGTTAAATCATCTGCTGGTACGT
The DNA here is from genome assembly GCA_036826375.1 of Candidatus Saccharimonadota bacterium. Taxonomy (GTDB): domain Bacteria; phylum Patescibacteriota; class Saccharimonadia; order Saccharimonadales; family HK-STAS-PATE-42; genus DAISWL01. Next base: position 8,474 of record DAISWL010000009.1, on the reverse strand, counting down.
AAACCGCTTGAAAAGATGTAATTGAGCCAGTTTTTGTAGAGGTAATTCTCTCTTGCAATCCGCCCATTTCCTGAGCCAAATTAGGTTGGTAACCTACTGCTGAAGGAAGGCGCCCTAAAAGAGCAGAAACTTCGCTTCCAGCCTGAGTAAAACGGAAGATGTTATCAACAAACAATAAAACGTCACGGCCCATATCTCGGAATCCTTCAGCTATCGTTAGGCCTGTTAGAGCAACACGCAAACGCGCTCCGGGTGGTTCGTTCATCTGGCCGAACACCAGGCTAGTTTTATCAAGAACTCCGGCATCTTGCATTTCGTAGTAAAGATCATTACCCTCTCTAGTTCTTTCTCCGACCCCAGCAAAAACTGAGTTACCACTGTGGAACTTGGCAATGTTATTAATGAATTCGGTAACTAAAACTGTTTTACCAACTCCAGCTCCACCAAATAAGCCAACCTTACCACCTTTGGCAACCGGGCAGATTAAATCTATAACCTTGATTCCAGTTTCCAAAACTTCAGTTTCGCCAGATTGATCAGTTAAGCTTGGTGGATCTCTATGAATGGGAGCTCTAGTTTTAAACTCACCACCTTTGCCATCGATTGGTCTTCCGGTTACATCGAACATTCTACCTAAAGTAGATTCTCCAACTGGTACTGAAATTGGTGATCCGGTAGCGATAACTTCATCGCCTCGCTTCAAACCATCGGTAGATTCCATAGCAATAGATCGTACGGTTTTTCTATCTAGATGTCCTTCAACTTCTAGCGTGATGCTTCTTGAACCGGTTTCAATCTTTAAAGCTTCGAAAATAGCTGGTAAGCCACTTTCAAATTCTACATCTACCACAACTCCAACTACTTGCGATATTTTACCTCTGTTAAGTTTAATGTTTTCTTGGTTCGTTTTATTCATAAAATCTCTCCTTTTACTTAAATTTAAGATACTGCTGCCGCTCCGGCGCTTATTTCTGCTAGCTCTTGCGTAATTGCAGCTTGACGAGCGCTGTTCATGGCAAGGGTTAAATCGTCTATTAAATCACTGGCGTTATCACTAGCGTTTTTCATGGCAAACATCCTAGAGCTATGTTCGCTTGCAGCGGCCTCAAACAACTTCTGTATAATTATAGTTTCAATGAATTTTTTAGTTGCCCACTTTAAAAGTTCTTTAGCGGAAGGTTCTAGTATCGGCTTATAAAAAGGTTCATCATCTTGAAGCTTAAACTTAATAGGCAAAACATCACTTATTGAAGGCTCTTGCTTTAAACTGCTTATAAATTCTGTATAGATAAACTTAACCTTGCCAATTTCAGATTTCAAAAACATATTAGTCGCAATCTCCAAAATAGGCAAAAGTTTAGATTCATTAATTTTTTCGCTAAAGCCTTCGAATTCCGCAACAAGCTCTACATTATTAGAATCTAGCCGAGCAATAGCCTGAGCGCTTTTTCGCCCGATAGCCACTACCTTGAAATTTAAGTTAGGATTTTCAATTATGTAGTTAAGCGCGAATCTTAAAATGTTATTGTTATATGCTCCAGCCAAACCTCTATCACTAGAAATTATAACTAACAAAATATTCTCAGATTTATTAGAGATGTAAAACGCGTTTTTAGATACCTTAGTAGCTCTGACCAGTTTCTCTAACATTTCTGTAATAGAATTATAATAAGGCCTAGATTTTAGGGCATCTTCCTGCGCTCGCTTAAGCTTAGAGGCACTAACAAGCTCCATTGCCTTGGTAATCTGCTTGGTGTTCTTAACAGATGTAATACGTTTTTTTATTTCAAGAGTATTAGCCATCTACTGATTCCTCCTAAACTTAATTCTCGATTCTAGATTCATAATTATTTAAAACTCTTCCTCTGAAACCTCTTTGGCTATTTTCTTGACTGCGCTAATAACAGACTCTTCAGGCTTATCACCCTTTTCTAGTTTTTCCATTAACTTTTTGTCAGAGCTCCAGAGCCTATCTCTGAGTTTTGATCCGGCCTGGTAGATATTTTTCACATCAATATCATCGAAGAAACCGTTAGTTACTGCCATTAAGCTTACTGTTTGTTGCCAAACTGAAAGTGGAGAATATTGTGGTTGCTTTAGAATCTCGACTAACCTTTCTCCGCGTGCGATTTTGTTTTTAGTGTCATCATCTAGATCACTTGCGAATTGAGCGAAGGCAGCTAACTCACGGAACTGAGCGAGCTCTAACTTCAATCTACCAGAAACAGATTTTACAGCTTTAGTTTGGGCTGATCCTCCAACACGAGAAACAGAGATACCAACATTAATAGCTGGTCTAATTCCTTGGTAAAATAAACTTGTATCTAAAAATATTTGACCGTCAGTAATTGAAATCACGTTAGTTGGGATGTAGGCACTAACATCGCCAGCCTGAGTTTCAATAATTGGTAGAGCAGTTAAAGATCCTCCACCAAGCTTATCGTTAAGCTTAGCGGCTCTTTCTAGTAACCTTGAATGGAGGTAGAACACATCGCCCGGATAGGCTTCGCGTCCAGGAGGTCTTCTTAGTAACAACGACATCTGCCTATAGGCAACCGCATGCTTTGATAAATCATCATAGATAATTAAAGCGTGTCCAGAATTATCTCTGAAATACTCTCCCATGGCGGCTCCGCTATATGGTGCAAGATATTGCAAACTAGCAGCATCGCTAGCGCTAGTGGCTACTATTATTGTCGAATCCATAGCGCCTTCTTTAGTTAATTTTTCAACTAGACCAGCTACTTTACTCATCTTTTGACCAATAGCTACGTAGATGTTCACCACTCCAGAATTTTGCTTGGCTTGGTTGATCATAGCATCTACCGCTACACTGGTTTTACCGGTTTGTCTATCACCAATAATAAGTTCACGTTGACCTCTGCCAATAGGAACCAACGCGTCAACCGCTACAATACCAGTCATCAATGGTTCGTGAACACTTTTTCTCGAAAGAACATCCGGTGCATTATTTTCAACCTTACCGAAGTTTTTTGTTTTTATAGGGCCCTTGCCATCAAGTGGATTTCCCAGAGGGTCAACTACTCTACCTAGCAGCTCTTCACCGATTGGCACTTCTAGAGTTTTATTAGTTAAATAAACTTTATTTCCAGCTTTAATATCTCTATCGGCGCCCAAAACTACTGCACCAATCTCATCTTCAGCTAAGTTTAAGGCAAAAGCTGAAATTCGCTCGCCCTCTTCAGATTCAATCTCCAGCATTTCGCCAAAGCCACACTGGTCTAAGCCGTAGATCCAGCATATGCCATCGGCACTTCTTAAAACTATGCCACTGGTTTTGAAATCTTCGCCATCATTAAGATTTTCAATAGCCTTCTTTAAATCTGCACTCAAGGTGGAGGCATCAATTTGGTTTAGTGTACTCATCTAGTTTAGCTCCTTACTTAATCGATTTTAGTTGATTCAATTTGTTTTTAACTGAACGATCAACCTCTGCTATGGGCGTTTTTGCCTTAAAACCGCCAATAATAGAAGGATCGTTGACCAGATTTACTCTTAGCTTATCTTCGGTAATATTAAGCTTAAGGCCTATATATTTTTTTATGCTTGATAACTGATCTTGATCTAAATTGAAAGCACTAGTTATTTCTAGGTTAAGTTGGCCTGTTAATTTGTATAGCTCAAGCATAACTTGGTCAATTATCAAATCTAGATTATTTTTTAAACCACCAAGTTTAACATAGCTTGTGATCAAACTTAAGGCCTGCTCGCGTTGGCCATCTACAAGCAACTGGGCTGATTTTTTTGAAATCTGTTTGATGCTATACATTTAAGATTACTTTTCTAGAGCTTTCTCTATAATTTTTTTATCCTGAGCTGAATCCATTTTAGCCAAAATAACCTTTTCGGTTGCATCAGCAACTAGGCCAGCTATTTCAGTTTTAAGTTCAGATTTAGCCTTTTTAATTTGAAGATCTATCTCCGCCTCTGCACTTTTAACGATTTTCTCTGCTTGGTTTTTAGCCTCTAACCTACTGGTTTCAATTATTCTGCTAGATTCTTTCTTGGCATCTTCTAAAATCTGACCAGATTCTTTTGAGGCTTTGGCCAAAGCCTTTTTGATTTCATCTTCGCTCTTTTGATTAGCTAAACTTAAGGCTTCTGCTTCTTTGATACTGTTTTCAATTTTAGATCTTCTTTTTTCTAATTGATCAGAGATACCATTAAAGGCAAACTTCTTCAGAATAAGAAAAAGAACCAGAAATGTGCCAGCTTGAGCTAATATCGCAATTGGGTCGATACCCAGTGCTCCTAAACCGGAGGCTTCTTCAGTATTGGCCAAAAGATGTAAATTAGTAATTAAGCTTAGCACATTTTCTCCTTCTTATTTTCTATATTTTTTTAGTTCAAAACAAATATGGCTGCAAATACCAAAAGGGCTGTAACTTCAACCATGGCTGCAATAATCACAATACTGCTGGCAGCCTTACCTGATTCTGGATTTCTACCTAGGGCATTCATGTAGCCGAATCCGATTAAGCCTAGAGCTAGAGCGGCAGCTGCTAGCACTACCATAACCATTTGAGCTTTATCACCAGCTATATTAAAAGCGGCTGTCTCTGTGACTGTTTCTGCTACTGTTGTTAACATTTAGTTCTCCTTTTAAATCTTATTATTTGATAAACTTTTTTAAAATAACACTCCACGATTAAACTTAAGTGATTGCCTCGACCTCTCTTGATTGGTTATCACTATGTTCGTGGTTGTGTTCTTGATGATGCGCTATGGCCAAACCTAAGTAATTGGCACATAAAACTGTAAAGATGTAACTCTGGATACCGGCAACTAAAAATTCAAAAATTAAAATCGGTAAAACTACGAGAGGAGTTCTGCCTCCAGCTAAGATTATACTAGTAAATACTGCTACTAATATCTCTCCTACGGCCGTATTTAAAAACAACCTTAAGCTTAAGGAGATAGTTCTGGTTAATTCACCAAAAACCTCTAGCAAACCGATGAATAAGTTTATAGGGTTCAAGGGCTTATCTGTAAAATAATGCTGGAAATGATTTTTTCCGCCCTGAATTTTAATAGATAGATACTGAACCATTAAAATGCCGATCGCCGCCATGGCAATAGTTCCGTTTAAATCTGCGGTGAAGGCCCTGAAGATGGGCGTTCCGTTATAGGTTAAACTTGGGCCAACAATTGGCAACAATCCTAAAGTATTATTCAATAAGATGAATAACATGTAAGTAGCAAAATAAGGCATCAACTTAATGGCTAACTTTCTACTACCCAACGGAGCTTCAATAGTACCGATTACAAACTCTAAAATAAATTCTAGGATGTTAGCTTTTTTACTGTTAATTTTATTAAACTTAATTTTTTTAGCTAACGGCACTACGGCTATAATCGCCACCATCGCAATAACTAAGCCAAACAAAAATGAGTTAGTAACACTAATTGGCCCCAATTTCATCAGCGGTTCAGCTTTTAGGCTGATATGTATCCCGCTTTCAGAGTTAGCGAGAAAAATAAAGTTATTCACTTCTCTGCCCCATTCGTTAAGTTTAGGGCGTCATAAGATGCGGCGTCCTTTTTGATCATTAACTATATAATAACATCCTACTACTGATTCTAACAATAGTAGTTTTTACTTATTTATTTCAGAGTTCCTAATTTGGTGAGATCTCCTAGTACCGAAGAGCCGTGTGGGCTTGAAGTAATTATAGTGCCAGTATCCATCCCGCACTTAACCTCTCCATTCGATTTAGCGTGCGAACCATTGCGCCAATCTTTAGTACCAACCGGCACTAGATAAACAATCCCATCTGCAGCCACCCAACAAGGCTTATTGTTCAGCCCGTTGTTCAATTTTAATTCTTCTAGAGTTATTGTTTGAGAATTAGAAGTATTAGTTTTCGAGCTCGATGAACCAGAACTATCAGATGAAGAATCAGCTAGATTGCGAGTGCTATCATCCGTACTGGTTGAATTTGATGATTTATTATTGGCTAGCATGAATATACTTAGCGCGAGCCCCGCAATAATCATTAAGCTTAATATAGCAATAAGTATCTTTTTCATAAATATATTTTGCCCTCCCAGGTGCATAAAATTTGTTAAAAGTAAGTATTCAATTTTGGAGGGCCAGGAGGGACTCGAACCCTCGACACCCTGCTTAAGAGGCAGGTGCTCTAACCAGCTGAGCTACTGGCCCGGTTATTATACTAATAGATTTTAACAAAAAATAATCATATTTTCCATACCAGAAGTCTCATTCAGAATAATCACCCTTCTCTGCTATAATTAAGCTTAGTAAAGTTAAGGAGAACACAATATGTCAGATTCAGATTCAAAATCAGATAACAAAGTTTTAGTTTATGGAGCTGAGTGGTGCGGATTCTGCCATCAAGTTATGAAGTATCTTGACGGTTTCAAAGTACCCTATACTTACATAAATTTAGATGACCAACCTGAAAAAGCCGAAGAAGCTGTAACAAAATCTGGTCAGATGGGCATCCCGGTAACAGATATAGATGGAACTATCATCGTTGGTTTTGACAGGCATAAAATAGATGATGCCCTGAAAGCCAAAGGGTTGATGAACTAAGCTTAAGTTTAATATTGTAAAATCTTATAAAAGTTGCTACAATGTAATTACTATGCAAGCAACTATTGTTAAGATTGGTAACTCTCAGGGTATTAGAATACCCAAAAGCCTACTAAGAACCAGTGGGCTAAGTGGCAGCGTTGAGCTTAAAACCAAAAAAGGCGAAATCAAGATAGTTCCCTCTAAGCCTCGAGCAAATAGTGAGGCTCTGTTGAGCGAGAAATCATTAAATGATTGGGCTAACCCTCAGGAAGAAGAAGCGTGGAAGAATTTGCAATAGGTGATATTGTTTTAATTAATTTTCCTTTTTCCGATTTATCAGGTAAAAAGTTACGTCCGGCATTAATTTTAGCAAAATCAGATTTTGATAATCTAATTATCTGTCAAATAACATCTCAAGCCTATGGCGGCAAAAACTATGTACAGTTAGATGATGACGGCTTTGAGATTGGTAAACTGCCTGTTAAAAGTTTTATTAGGTTCGATAAAATCTTTACAGCAGAACCTTCAATTATAACGAAGGTTCAAGCAAAAATTAAATCCTCAAAATTAAAACAAGTTCAACGAAAATTGTTTGAATTATTTGAATTGGAGTAATAAAAAATAGTGGCTTACGAAGATTTCAAAACCAAACCCAGCCTTGTAATTGTTTACACCGGCGAAAATAAAGGTAAAACTTCAGCCTCTTTAGGCTTAAGTTTAAGGGCGCTAGGCCAAGATGATTGGCGCGTAGCCTTTGTGCAATTTATAAAAACTTGGCCAGTTGGCGAACACAAAGTTCTCAAAAAATTAGAAGAGGTTTACCCGGGCAGATTAAGTTTAATAGTTGGCGGAAAAGGTTTTTATAATGCCGGGGATGTTAGCGCCAAAAATGTTAGTGAAGATGAACACAAAAAAGCAGCTCTAAAAACTTACGATAATGCCAAAAAGATGGCCGTCAGCGGTGAATATAACTTAGTAGTTTGTGATGAAATCTTAAATGCAGTTAATGATGGCCTGTTGCAAAAATCTGATTTACTAAGCTTAATACAATCTAAAAGTGAAAAAACTAATTTGTGCCTAACTGGTAGAAACTTCCCGATGGAATTTTTAGATTACGTAGATATTGCCACCGAAATGGTTAAACTTAAGCACCACTACGACGATAAGTTTTTGGCTAACAAAGGTATTGATTACTAATTTTTAATTACAGATTTTATCTTTTATTGAGCCTGGTTCGGCATCTTGGCAGTAGCTACTTTTAGGGTTGAGGCTATCTATTTTTCTATTAAGATTATTAATGTAGCTAATAATTTTAAATGCCACAACAGTAATTAATATTAAACCTGCCACGGTAATAATTGTATAAATACTTAGCCAAAGGTTAATTAATCTTAATTTTCTATTGACTGATTTGAGAAGTTTTTCATCCATAGCCTTAAGTTTAACAATAAGAGTGAATATTTTAAAGTTTAAGGCTAAAACGTGTTACCATTTAAGAAAATGGGGCCTTCTCCGTATGGAGAAGGCCCCGCTAGGGTTAGGAACCTACCCTCAGCCACATCCAATTAGATGCTTATTGTCGGGTAGGTTCCTAGTGCGCCTGGGAGAATCGAACTCACCGTCTTCCCCCTTTAGGGGGATACTCTGCCATTGAGCTAAGGCGCAAACACAACATACACTATAATACTAAATCAAAAATAAATCAATAGTTTTTAACTGTCTGGAGAGTAGGGTTTGGTAGCGATAACTGGGATCGAACCAGTGACCTCAGGCTTATGAGTCCTGCGCTCTAACCATCTGAGCTATATCGCCTCTGAACTTAATGATTTTAGCAGAAAAAGCCCTCAAATTCAAAACGATTGCACGTACTCACTACATCGTGGACACTTCCACTCTTCGAATAGTTATTCCAAGT
>DAISWL010000008.1:0-36980 GCA_036826375.1 Candidatus Saccharimonadota bacterium | reverse complement strand
CAAGACCGGTACCTTCAACCACTCGGTCACCTCTCCGTAAATTAAGCTTAGCATACCATTAACTTAAAAAAGTTTATAAGAACTACTTTGGTACACCCGGCAAGATTCGAACTTACGACCTTTGGCTCCGCAAGCCAACGCTCTATCCAGCTGAGCTACGGGTGCTCGTTGACATTAGAAGTGCTCTTGAAAACTTTAAGGCACTTCTAGCGTCAAACGGTGTAGTGTTTAATAAGGTGCTTTTATTTACCAGAAAAACTGGTTATAAACAGGGATAATTCTAACATAAAGATGGTACATCTAACAATAGCCATGGCTATGGCGAACCAAAACATGCATTTTGTTGGATGATAGACTAGGGTAATAATATACTTGGCGAAAAGGTAGGTTTTACTTTGCCGGAGCCGTCATGTGGCTTAGGCAAGCTTTATCTATTATATAATGCTGCTTCTAGAACTTAATTTATAGGGCACAAGATGACATCCTATAAGTTTATTTTGGAAGATATTCTGTCGATAAAGTTATCTTTATTTTGCCTATAAGGAACTACCTCTGATATAGTATCGAATACTTGCTGTTTGGTCTCTTCTTCGAGCCTTAAGTTTATGGTTGGAGCGTAATCATTGTTAGGTATTAAGTTTATTTCGTCGTTGCCAGATTTGTCATCCAAACTGAAGCTTTTAAAACTTTCTAAGTTGAAGGTTTTACTATTCACGGTTAGAGTATGTTGATTTAGAGAATATCTAGCGATAGGAGGCTTTTTGTTTGAAGCTATAAAAACAGCGATAACAGTGGCTATTATTGCAATAATTTCCGATACTACTACTAAGCTGAATCCTTGAAATAAGATGGCGGCAAGAATTGTAATAATACTAATTAGCAACAAAGTTGCGTACCATAACCTGCTTTTTTGAACTATATTATAATCTGGAGATTGCCAATCTATAACAAAGTCATCGTATTCTATTGACTGATTGCTATTGGAACTTTTTGAGTTCTCTGAGTTAGATTCATATTCAAACATAAGCTTTTACTATTATAGTAGCATGTTAAGCTTAAGTTTCAAGTGATTTGTGACTTAGAAATGCAGCCACTATAGAATCGAAGCCTAGATTATATATAGCCCTGGATGCCGCCCGAATAGTTGAACCAGTAGTGACCACATCGTCGACTATAATCGCTATTGCTTGCTCTGCGTTTAATCTTTTTGTTGGATCTAGCACGAATAAATCTTTGGTTTTATTTTTTCTGTCAACTTTGTTTAAGCCTATTTGATCATAATCTTTAGTGCGAATTAATATATCTTCATAGAACCAGTTATTATTAGCTACGGAGATGCTCTTAGCTAATAACTTAGCCTGATCGTAGCCCCTAGCGCGAGCCCTCTTGGGGGAAGTTGGAGCGGGAATAAGTACTACTCGAGAATTATCAAACTTAGCCAATTCAAGCCGTAGGTAATCGGCCAAACAAATAATATTAGCCCTACTTGAATTAAATTTTAGATCCCAAATCAGCTTTTTGATATAACCTTCATGCTCTCCAAGCATTACAACTTGGTTTATACCAGTTTGATTGTTGCACATTCTACATATGCCATCTTGATTATGTTTGTTGCAAAATATGCACTTTCTAGATTCACTCGCCTTAGTATTAAACGCTAGGTAACACCTTTTACACAGGGGCAGACCATCGACAGAACAAGATATGCAGGTAGATGGAGCTATTAAGCTTAGTAGTTTATCCATGTTAATCATCTCTAATATTTTACTAAACTTAAATAGCTTAATTGCAAAAATTAACAATCTTATTTATAATCTAACTATCTTATTAAAGATCAATAAGATCTATTCATGAGGAGGAGTCAAAAAAATGGCAAAAAAAGATGAAGACAACTTATTATTAGAAGATGAGTTGGCAGCAGCTTTTCTCGATGATGGGGCTACTATCGAAGAGGCTGAGATGGAAGAATCACTAGCTAGTAAAGTGGCGGACACTCCTGATTGGGATGGTGATGATGAAGACGGCTTAGGAACCTTGGCTGTAGACCTTTATGAAACCAGCTCTGAGCTTATAGTTAGAGCCAGAACCGCTGGTGTTAATAAAGACGATTTAGATGTTAGCATAGCTGACAACATCTTAACCATCAGGGGAACCCTAGCCGGTGGCGATGATGTAGATGCCGAGAACTATCATCTACAAGAATGTTATTGGGGCGAATTTGAAAGAGTACTAGAGCTACCAGTACCGGTATCAGAAGAGCCTGAGGATATTAAAGCCAAGCTAGAACAGGGTGTTCTCATTATTAGATTTAAGAAATTAAAAACTGATAATGCCAAAAAAATCTCTATAGGTTAGTTATCTCTGGAGCTTATATAATAAACGGCTCGGTGCGATCCGAGCCGTTTTATTTTTTTCAGTGTTATAATAGAATTAATATTTTGTATAAAATGGAGGGTTCAGCAATTATGGCTAAAGATGTGAAAGCTAAAAATAGTAATAACGATGGTAAGGCTCAAGCCTTAAGCTTAGCTATGGAACAAATCACCAAGCAATTTGGTACTGGTAGTATCATGAAGCTGGGCGATAGCAAAAATACAGATGTTGAAGTTATTAGCTCTGGTGCTTTAAGTTTAGATCTAGCTCTAGGAGGAGGCTACCCTAAAGGCAGAATTATAGAGATATACGGCCCAGAGAGTAGCGGTAAAACCACGCTAACACTTCATGCAATTGCTGAAGTACAAAAAGCCGGTGGAATAGCAGCTTTTATAGATGCGGAGCATGCGCTTGATCCTCAGTACGCTCGCCGACTAGGTGTCGATACGGATGGATTAATTGTATCGCAACCAGATAACGGCGAACAGGCGCTAGAGATAACTGAAACCTTAGTCAGAAGCAACGCGGTAGATCTGATTGTAATTGATAGTGTGGCAGCGCTAACGCCACAAGCTGAAATAGAAGGAGATATGGGCGATAGCCACATGGGGCTTCAAGCCAGATTAATGAGTCAAGCCCTGAGGAAACTGACCGGAATCATAAATAAATCTAAAGCTACTGTTATCTTCATTAATCAAATCAGAATGAAAATTGGTGTTATGTTTGGTAATCCTGAAACTACAACCGGAGGCAACGCGCTTAAATTTTATAGTAGTGTGAGGTTAGACATACGCCGTACTGGTCAGATCAAGCAGGGTGACCAAATAACTGGCAGTGAAACCAAGGTTAAGGTTGTAAAGAATAAGATAGCACCGCCATTTAGAATCGCTGAGTTTGATATTATGTATAACCAAGGGATCAGCAGAGAAGCCGATTTGGTTAATTTAGGCATTAAACATGGCATCTTTACTAAAGCTGGAGCCTGGATAGGATATGGAGGGGAAAATATAGCTCAGGGTAAAGAATCTGCCAAACAGTACCTAAAAGATAAACCAGAAGTAGCAAAAAAAGTAGAAAAGCAAATCAGAGAAGCTGTCCAAAAATCAGAAATAGAATAAATCAGTTATAACTAATCATCACAAAATGAAAGAATCTGAAATAAATACAGAGCCGTGGGCCAGCGATTGCCCAGCTCAAGATCAATATTATGGTGATAGCAACTTCTTTCAGGGAGATGATTTTAGTTGTCGCTATAACTTAACTCGACGCGGACCGTTCAGAATAATTTATATTCCTTATGGTCCAAACTTCGAGAACCTAGATGGGCTCAAGAATTTTATCAAATGGATAAATAGTTTCAAGTTTACAAAGGTGAAGATAGATCTATACCGTATCTACAAAGATGAACCAGAAGCCTTAAGCTTAATAAAATCTGCGGGATTTAAGCCAACAATGTACTCGCAAGATGCTAAAACATCAATAGTAACTGAACAAAGTTTTGAACCAAACTCTAGAGCCAAACGCTACATCAGGAGTGCATCTAAACATCACCAACCATTAAACTTAAGTGACGGAGGAGGTCAAGAGCTTAAGGTTATTGATCGTTGCTATGAAATCTACAAACAATCCTGCCAACTAAAGGGATATCAACTTAAGCGAACCAAGAAATATTTTTACCAGTTGGCAGAGCATGGAATACTCAGTGTGGTTAAAGATTCTAAAACTGAGGAAATAAACTGCTTCTTACTCTCGGATGTTCGCCGAGTTAGTACAGATAAGGGCATCAAGAAAGTTGCCTATTTGGTATTTACCGCCATGACTGAAGAGGGGCGTAAGTTACATTTAGGCTTCCTGGCTACTGCCTCTCAGTTTGAATATATTTTCAACAACAAGCTGGCAGATGAAGCAGACTTCATGGGTTTTTCAGAAGAAAAAGGCAAACATAGTATTTTCAAAACTAAATTTGGTAATCAAATTATAGATTTAGCTGGCTCATTCGAAAGGTTCAAATTTCTATGAAGCTTCTAGAGCAAATTGATGATTTAGAGCATATCAATCAAAAAATGGTAAATACTAACGGGGTGAACAACTCTAACGTGTTTCACTCTAAGCAAATGGCTGAAATAAAGAAAGATCAGAATTGGAAATCCTTCTACCTTAAGTTTAGCGATGGGGGTGTTGCTTATATATTTCTAGTTCTGACCAAGAAAGTGCCAATTTTGGGCAATATTGGATACATAGCTCGCGGGCCCAATATAAATTCTAATGAATTGCCTAAACTTATCACTAAGCTTAAATATTGGGCTAATAAAAATAATATTTTCTTAATTAAGATTGAGCCTAACGCCGCTAAAGATGAGTTAGTTGATATTAAAAACCAATTCAATCTTAAGCCAGCTCGGGCAATACAAACTAACTCCTCTACAATTATTATTAATATTTCAACTAGCGAAGAGGACTTAATAAATAGCTTCAAACAAAAAACTAGATACAACATTCGTTTAAGTGCCAGAAAAGGGGTCAAAGTTGGCACTGTTAAACCTACTGATCAGAATCTAGAAACTATGTATAGGATGATGCTTCAAATGTCACAACGCTCCGGAGTTAAGATTAAGCCTAAAGAATATTTATTTAAATACTGGAAATCCTTCATTGAACTAGGTGATGGAGCTATATTCTTCGCTAAGGATGAAACCGGCAAAGTTCTAGCTGGAGCATTCATCCAGTTTTTAGGAGGACAAGCCCTATATAAAGATGGGGGATCAACCAGAGATAAATCTAATTTAATGGCCCCTTATCTATTACAATGGGAAATTATGAAATGGCTTAAACTTAAAGGCGTTACTAGTTACGATATGCATGGAGCTACTCCATCCGGAATGGAGGATGATCAATCTCACCCATTCTATAGCGTCACTAAGTTTAAACAAGGCTTCAACAAAGATATAACTGATTGGGCGGGAGTTTGGGATTTACCGATAAAACCCTTAAAATATTTATTATGGAGTATGGTCGGAAACGTATATTTAAAGTTTTACTATCTAACCAATAATAAGCAAACTTTTTATTAGAAAGAGGTTCCATAAGAATGTCGAAAATTAGACTGTTTATTAAAAAACTAATTCCTGAGAAATTGTTCAATAACATCGCGCCGACTGGGCATCTAATTGAAGCTATTTTCTATCAAATAATTAATGGTTTTCCGGCAAAAGGAATCAAAGTAATTGGAGTAACCGGAACTGACGGTAAAACATCTACCAGTACTATGATCGCTCATATTTTGAAATCTGCCGGCAAAAAAACTGCACTACTTGGTACTATAGATTTCGATTTAGGCAATGGGCCAGAAGAAAATAACTCGCGCCTAACCACTACCGGATCCAAAACCCTTCTTCAATTAATTAAAAAGGCTAAACTTAATGGCTGTGAATATTTAGTACTAGAAACAACATCTCACGCCTTAGCTGAATATAGAGTTTGGGGAATACCTTATCATATTGTAGCGATGACCAATGTTGGGCATGAGCATCTTGATTACCATAAAACGTTTGAGGCTTACCGAGATGCTAAACTTAAGTTATTCAAGCTTGCTAACAGAAATGATGAAGGTCTTAAAATAGGATTAATCAATAAAGATGATCCGAGTGCTAAAATCTTCAGATCAGCCATTAGCTTCCCTGTTACTTACGGCAAGGATGCCGATATTAGACCCAGGAATCTTAATATAACACCCAGTGGCTCAACATATGAAACTCATTTTAAAGTTAAAGGAAGAGAGCACAGTATTAAGGTTAAGCTTAACCTTCCGGCCGAATTTAACATTTATAATTCAATGGTAGCGGTTGGAGTATGCGCTAGTTTAGGCTTAACCGATCAGCAGATTGAAGATGGGATAGCATCTCTAAAATTAGTTAAAGGTAGAATGCATAAAATTGATGAGGGTCAAAATTTCAGCGTGGTTATAGATTACGCCCACACTCCAGATAGCTTTGAAAAGATCTTCAAGAACTTTAAGCCAATCACTAAAGGCAGAATAATAGCAGTTTTTGGTTCAGCCGGACGACGTGATGAGGCTAAACGCTATGCTCAAGGGAAAATTGCAGGTGAGTACGCAGATATCGTTATCGCTACCGAAGAAGATGATCGCGACCAAGATGGAGCCAAAATTCTGGAACAGATAGCCGAAGGGGCCGAGAGATCTGGAAAGATAAAAAATAAGAACCTGTTCCTAATTCATAAAAGAGAAGATGCCGTGGTAAAAGCAATTAAAATGGCCAAAAAAGATGACTTAGTTTTATTGCTTGGTAAGGGCCACGAACAGAGCATCTTAACCAATAAACCGGGGTTTAAACTTAAGGATGGTGAAGTTTTTGATGAGCTGGCTCATACCCTTAAGCTTAGTTACGACGAAGAAAGCGTAGCTAGAGCTGCCATTAGATATAAACTAGATAGGCATTAGATTATTGACTTTTTTGTTTATAATGTGTTATTATCATGACATACCTTAAGGTGGTATGGCGAAGCAGATGATCTCCCGGTAGATCTCCTTTGAATCAGAATTTATTAGATTATGAATTAGTTTAGTAGGTTGTGATTTGAAGTGAGATCCTGGTAGCAGATCTCACTGATTGATCTCGATTAATCTCGATAACTCAGAGCTTCGCCTTTTTTACTATTTTAAGTATTATTCTGAGATAAATCTGATTTTTAGTTAATCTTAAGCTTAGCAGCCATCTCTGCTAGGGCTTGGTGATCTGGCTCCTCAGATGAATTATGAGCGATGAATTCTTGATGAGTATCAATTGGGAATAGATGTATGTGAGCATGGGGGACATCTAAGACTTCTGCCTGGATTGCGATTCGTTTTTTAGTGGGGAAAACGGATTTAAGTTTAATTGCCACTTTTTTAACAGTTAAAAACAGAGCTTCGTAATCTTCATCTGAAAGGTTATAAAAATCTTCAACCTGAGCTTTTGGAATTACCAGAACATGACCGGGTTGAACTGGGGCAATATCCATAAAAGCGATTGTTTTGGCATCTTCATAAATTTTATGACAGGGGATTTCGCCTTTAATTATTTTAGTGAAAATACTATCTTCCATATAGTTTTATTCTAGCAGTGTTTTGGAGCCTAGTTAAGCTTAGCTTTTTTCTTTAAAGATGATTTTTTTGTAGATAATAAAGTTCCAGAGTATAATTGTTGCGATACTACCTATTTTGGCAAAGAATTCACTAATAGCAGTGCTTAAGTTTAAGTTTAGTATCGTAGCAGAGAGCGATTCTATCAACGGAGCTATAAGCTTAATAAAGTTAGTAGAAAACCACCAGTTGAAAGCGTTTAGAATTAAGAATAATCCGATCATTAACCAGGTGGGATTTTTATAATGCTTGTTTTTAAATACCACCTTCCAGTTAAGGCTAAAACTAGTGGTCATCCCCGCAAGCATAGCCACCACATTACTGCCGCCGATGCTTAAGTTTAGCTTTCGGCAAATTGTAAATGTAGCGGAATCTACTATAAAAGCTAGAATTCCCACCACAAAATACATCATTTTATCTTTATGTTTTAAGCTTAAGTTGTTTAGTTTGTGTTGATTTATCACTTATAATCTAATTTCTACTAAAGTTTAGGTTTTATTATTCATTTATGATTATACCCAACTTACAAACAAATTGTAATATTGTAAGTTTAAATGCGGGCGAGTGAAGAGGCGAGAGTTAGAGTTTTTTTCGTAAGTTAAGTGAACTATGGTCGCTGTCGTGATTACCATCTTCGTGATCTTCATGATCGATCAATCCGTGTAAATTAGATGAAACTAGCCCAACTAAAATAGCTCCTAAAATCATTGTTATAGTGCCTGCCCCTATAACTCTTTTGGTTTTAGCCTCTTGGCGATGGATTTCCGGAATGACATCGCTAAGTGCAATATAAATGAATATTCCACTAGTTAAGCCCAGAACTGGCCCCAAGCTAACATTAAGGGCATCGCCAACTAGGTAGAATAATACGGCACCGAGAGTTGAAGCCAGTGCGCTAAAAACATTAACTAGCAGAACTTTTTTACGGCTCATCCCTTTAGAAAGAAGCAGGCTGAAATCTCCAATTTCTTGAGGGATTTCATGAGCAGCTACAACCAAAGCCGTAACTATCCCGCTAACCGGGCTAATCAAGAAAGCGGCACCAATGGCAATACCATCAACAAAGTTATGCATCGTATCGCCAATAACTATTAACGGGATTTTAGCATCTTTATGATGACTATCGTTTTCTTTATCGTTATGGTGATGATGAACCCATGTAATCAGTTTTTCTAAAACAAAAAATCCCATTATGCCCGCTAGCGTGAACATTAAAGCGCTTTCAATAACTCCTTCATGAACAGCTTCCTTTAGTAAATCTAGAAAAACTGCACCAAGCAGGGAGCCTCCCGCGAAGGGAACTGCATACTTAATTAAGCTTAAGGCCATTTTTTTGCTAGATAGAAATATTACTCCGCCGATAAGAGAGAATAAACCTCCCACCAGGGAGAAGAAAATTACTGTTAATAAATTTGATTCCATATTTTTTTCCTTTAATAATTTTAAGTTTAGTAGCTTTTTAACTATAGCTTTGTTGTAAATAAATTGCAAAAATGTTGCAAAAAATTAGATTTTTGCTAGTATTTAAAGATGAATCAACAACAAAGCCTACTAACTTTAAAAGATATTTTAATTAAGCATAAACTTAGCCGCACTAGGGTGCGGGAGGGCATCTTTTTGGCCGCGCTAAAATTTAACAAGCCGATTAGCGTATCAGATTTAGTTAAAAATGTTGATGCAGATAGAGCATCTATTTATCGTAATATCCAGCTATTTATTAAACTTAATATTTTTAAAGTGATTAATATTGGCTGGAAAAATTTTTATGAACTAGGTGAGATGTTCAAACCTCATCACCATCATTTAGTTTGCAGTAGTTGTACCGCAGTGCAAAGTGTTGAAGATTCTGAGCTAGAAAACTTATTAAACTTAATCTGCGATAAAAGGGGATTTAAGTTGGTTGAGCATCTATTTGAAGTTAGGGGTTTATGTAAAAACTGCCAAAATTAGAACTTATTTGCCCTCTAGTTGATTTGATCTGATCTGAATAGTTAAGTTTAAGGATGATGCCGGGGAGAGCGCTACCTTTAAAGCTATTTTAAGTTTTAATTAAGCTTAATTTCTACTTCTTCAGAATTATTTATTTCAGATGCTTTTTTTGCAATTTCAGATATAGGTAAAAGATCGTTATTAGCTAAGTTTTGAATCTGTTGCTGTGAGATTTGCGGAGAGGAGACAGGGGAAGTATTATTGTTATAAACCTGACCCGTAATTGGGTTGTTAATCTCGTTAGCGCTGACCTGTCTTCTGGCCTCATCTATACTTAGTTTCAAGTTCTGCTGTCTAGCCTCTGCGTGGGTTTGTATTAAACTATCAACAGAATTAGCTACCGGGCTTTTTTCGTATAAATCAGTTAAGCCCGGAGGTGTTAGTTCAGACCGTCCGTTAATTTGGGCTATCTCATCTGATGTCATAATTCTTTTATCACCAGCTAAACCTGTGGAGGTTGCCGTGATCCCCTTAGCAACCCAACCTCTGGTATCAATAATCTGAGAAAAGCGTTTGGTTTTTTGCTCAATATCTTTTTGTGTTAACCCTTTTGTGTAATCTATTTCTTCAACCTTGGGCACAGTTATAATAACTCTTTCTTCATAGCCACCCTGATCCCATACTCTTTTTTTGGGTTTAATATGATAATTTAGCCAAGCTAACAAATATACCTCTACCGGTTGATCTTTACGTTGGTAAAAGGCAAGTACGCCAAAAACTATTAAAAACGGCAAACCCACTACGCCAAAAATTGGTTTGGGTGGGATTTGGGTAAATAGATAAGTTACATATGCACTAGCAAAAAATAATATTGCGAATATAAACTGCTTTAAACTTAAGGGCCCTATAAGCTTATCTTCTGCTTCTACGTCTTGTGGTACTTTGTATGTTGCCATTATTGGGGTCTACAGTATTGTACCTGTAGCATTCTGATATCTATTAATCTTATCTTGGTTTTTAGTATCGGTTCTTCTGGGATCATTAGCCATATCTTTCATAATCCTATTAAGGGCCGTTTGGGCATTCCTCTGGGATCCCTCAGCTTCAGACCACACATTTGGATCTTCTGAGTTTACTGCCGTCCTTGCAGCAGCATGGGCAGCGGCCTCATCTCCGTGCAATTTAAATGCTTCTTCATAAGCTTCGTTATATTTAGAGAGATGCTCATCACTCAAGAAATTATAGGTCTGAGATTGAAATTTTACAGCTTCATCAACCGTAGAACCATGCCAGCCTGAAACATCATTATATGTCATGCCATCACTAAAAGCTATTTTGTTTGGCTTTGAGGTTAAATCTGGCGCTTTACCTACGAAGGCTGCTTCGTTAGATGCTACTGCTATTTTAGCAAGCTTCCTAGTATCCGGATCTACACTGCTCATCATCTTACGTACTTGTGATACATCACCAGCTTGACCCAGTGCCATAGCGGCGGCGAATCTAACATCTTGATCTTCTCCTGAAAGCCGATGAGATCTACCGGCAACATCGAAGTATTCAACGGTGTGTCCTTCTGCAAGCATCCTTTGTAGATCCATTTTATTCTCTAATCTAACGTTAGATTTTTTGCCCGTTTTAGGATCTATTACTGTGTAATCCCGCCCAGGATCAAAGGAACTAACACTTTCGGCCGATATTGCAGCCTGTCCTGCTTCCATAGATAGCTTTTCATCCTGAGCGGTCAACTCATATTGATTGCTCCTCTTAGTTTCCCTTCTTTTTTTACGCCCTCCGGGAGTCAATATACTGCCGTCCGCTTGTCTTTCTTCTAGGTATCTTCTTTTGAAGTTTTTATAGGGGTTACGTCCTGAATATTGAGCCGTATTAACTAAATCCCTGTATGATGATTTGTGTTTTTGATTTTTCCTCGCATTCTTAAGGAGATCTCTTTTCACCCTGTGTGAGTTACCTTCAAGCCTTTTTTGTCCGAAACTTTTTCCGGCTCTATCACCGACAGCCTGAACTGAGCCAGCTATTTTGCCGAGTATATCTCCCATTAATTTGAATAGCATAACTATCATGAAATAGGGAGCAAAGAACGAGGCTATAGCAGCTAACTTTAAAACTGCGCCAGCCAAAGAGTTACTGGCCGCATCAGCGCTTAAGTTTAATATATAGCCCATAATAGAGAATATTGATATCATCGCCATTATTATTGGATACATAAATATCATGTTTCTAAGCAAATTAAACCATTTTTTGGTTATATTAGGAGCAAATGGGGAAATTACTAAAGCTATAGGCGCAAAAGTAACTAATCCTATAATTAAAGCTTTTCTGAAAATTAAAGCAAAATATCCGACAACTATAGAGACTACAGCAGCTATTAAAATGGGGGATACTGCAAAAAAACCAAAAAAGGCTAAAGCCACCGCACCTAATCCTGCCCCTGTGATTAATAATCCATCCCAGCCACCAACTTCAATTACGCCACCATTAGAGATACCACTGAACGGAGCTAACATGATACTTTTAGTGGCATCTCCTAGTGAGTTAGATACTTTTAGCATAATGTTAACTAAATCCCACGAAAAATTAGCAGCAATAACCCCGGCAATAAGTTTGGGCAAAACTTTTTTAGCCTCATATGCCCCAAAAAAACCACCACCAGCTCCACCGGTAATAGCCTGAGATACAACTATCCATAAAACACCTATAGCAAAAGCGGCATTAGCAAATATAGTCAATGAACCGTTACCCTCCCTTAGGGAAGAGGTATTATCAGATATAACCTTTCCCGAAGCACCTTCTGGAGCAACTATATTATCTAGATCTACCCTTAGTTGTCCTTTTATGTTTTCTTCTAGCTTGCCCAGTAAATTCAAGGAACCGTCCACCACGAGACACACTAGCCAGCCAGTTGATCCGGCTCCTCCCTCACAGGTAGGCTCATTATCAGCACCCGAGTTACCCCCAGCACCTGAGTTACCCCCGGTGCTTGAACTGTCCGCTTGACCAGCAGCAGTTTTTTTGTAATCAGCCCACGCAGGACCTAGTTTTTTGATCTGGCTAAGGATTGTTTTACACTCCATGCTACCGTCATTACCACCATCGCCAGGAGTGGTATATCCTACCGATATATTTGCTGAATCGTTGGGTATATGAAAATATCTCTTGCCCAAATTCTTACCATCCAGGTCTATATAATTGTCCACGGTGTAACTTTCATCGTTTGGTATCTCAGCATTACTAGTAAGCGGGGCCTTATTGTTTGTACACTCAAGCATCGCCGCATGCAAAGCTGGGTAATATTCATAATCTTTAACTGCCAACTTTGCTATCTGTGTATTTATAACTCCACCGAAATCTCGGTTTTGGTTAAAAACATATATGTCGTTGTCTTTTTTATAAAATTGCGCTCTAAAATCATCAAAGCCAGTCAAACCTAAAGCACTAAAAAGCCTACTATTATGATCGGTTGAACGACAGTCCCATTTACCATCATCACTATCTAGAGTATGTCCTACTTCAGACTCCTCTTGTGTTGCATAAAATATGTATGGATTCTTGTTCTCTACACCAAATAGACTCAAGCTTGTGCCGTTTTTTACATAACATTTTCTAGCCCATTCCAATATATACACTTGGTTTACCCTGTCTGTAGCATTAGCCGCGCCAGCCTTGCTGCCGAGCCAGCTAAAAGATTGTATGAAAATAGATAGTGCAGCCGCAAACAAAAACAAGCTAGTTGATAATTTTGGAATTGTTTTATTAAAATTTTTAATCATCATAATATATATTAATGTTATAATAACAACTATGGCAGTTAGTTATCAATATCAGAATGAATATTCTAAAAAAGAAGATTCCAAAAGTATCAGAAAAAAAATGATTATTCTTGGGGTTGGAGTGTTGTTTTTAGCCGTGATAGCAATAATAGGGATGCCCAAAAAAGAAGAGGTAGTTCCGCAAACTAACAACCAAATTGCTGCCGATAAGGGTTTAGAAATTGCTGATGGTTTAAATCTGACAGATAAGCAAAAAGCTATTAAGCTTAATAGTGATGGTTTTTTAATAGCTGTCAAAAACGGTAGTGACTATAAAAGCTTTACAGCCACACTAGTTTATGGCGTCCTGCACGATAATCCTTCAATCTTGAGTAAATTAAAAGAAAAAGATATAAAATCTTGCAAATTAAAAAGTATTGAGGATGGACCAGAAAATAGTTTAATAAGTATTGCCACCTATAGTTGCACTAAATTCTACATTATGTTGTCAACCTCGGATTCTGACGACCAAGATCTAGAATCTAATAATAAGGTTATTAGTTGGAAAATATTAGAAATGGAGACATCTTAAAATATGCTTATAAAATTAATCACGCGCAATCTCAACACAGCTGTTAAAGATAAGGTGATAAATACTTTAAATAACCTGCGCATAGTTGCGGTTATAATGGTGGTAGTTACCGCTGGTTTGTTTTTTCATAGTGGCAGCAATAATGTTTTTGCAACTCCTCCTGCTGGGTGCCCTGGAGGCCCAGCTGGGCCTCCAGCCCCTGGTTCGTGTGAAGCTTATACTAGTATTCAGAACTATCTGGCTGATCAAGTTTGTAAAGCGTCGTCATCTGGTTCTGCAGATTCTATTGAAAAAAATCTAGCCAACTGTAAAGCCAACCTAAGCAATCAGGCTGAGCAGATATACAAAACTTGTTCTTCTAAATCAAGTGATACCGAGAAGTTGACGTGTATAGCTACTGAGGCCAGTAAGGTTAAAAACCAATCTACTAGTACTGGCCAACAAGCCAGTATTGGAAATTCGGATATTCGCACCGCAGATAAAAGTGATGCCGGAAAAGCATACTCATATATAACTATTGGGGTTAAGGTTTTGGGCGCCGTAGGCGGAGTGGCAATAGTGCTTTCAATAGTAAGCGCTGGTATTAAATACGCTACGGCCGGAAGCGATTCTGGAGCAATATCAAAGGCAAAATCACGCATAGTTTACACATTGTTAGCGCTGGTTTTGTACTTAATGTTATTCTCGATAGTAACGTGGCTAATACCTTCGGACATTGTTTAATTTAAAGGGTTTTAAGTTTTGTTAGTGTATAATTAAACATGATTATGAAATTAAAACAAATTATCTTACTACCAGCTATTACAATTTTATCGGTATTATTGTTAAGCCTATCTAGCACAACTCACGCTGCTACTGGTGCAGCCTGTTCATTAAAAGATAGTGGCGTGCTTGGCATTCCCACCTGGTACAAATATTTAGAAGGACAGGTTATTGAAGTGCAGAAAGGTAACCAAACTATAAGTGTATGTACTGTCAA
The DNA here is from genome assembly GCA_036826375.1 of Candidatus Saccharimonadota bacterium. Taxonomy (GTDB): domain Bacteria; phylum Patescibacteriota; class Saccharimonadia; order Saccharimonadales; family HK-STAS-PATE-42; genus DAISWL01. The sequence goes on along the minus strand of DAISWL010000008.1, from coordinate 22,200 downwards.
GTTATACGGCAGTGATACTAGTGAAGACGATATATCCGATAATGCGGATAGTGCGGGAGAGGCCTTATCTAAAAATATTACCGCAGTAGGCTTAGCTGCTATTGAGATATTTATGCGTATATTAATTTATTTGGCCATAATCTGGGCTATATGGGGCGGTTACGAAATGATTGTTAGTGGAGGAAACTCTCAGAGTTTTAAAAATGGTATCGATAGAATAAGAAATGCACTTATAGGCCTAGCTATTGGGATACTTTCTACCAGTATAGTGGGGTATATAGCCACTAAATTAACAACTTAACCTACAAAAAGTTTCATATCCAAATTATAGAATACCGTAGGACTGAGTTTGGCGTATCAGGGATTGCAACGATTTAGGCTAGTCGAGTATACTATAGTTATTCATGTTTACTTTTAATTCAGTTAGTTTAATTGCAGTAGGTAATCTTTTTGATGGCATCGTAAACGATAAGGCCGATCCAAACTCAATAATCTCTAAGGTTTTACCGGTGGTGTGGTGGTTTGCTGTAATACTAGCGGTTATATATGTTGCTTACGGCGGTTTTCTATATACAACATCTAGTGGTGATAGTAATAAAGTTAACGAGGCTAAGTCATCAATATTAAATGGCATAATTGGTTTAATAGTAACTCTGTTTATCGGTTTACTGTTTAGGCTTGTTCTGGGGTGGTTATAATATTATGATTAATAGAGGTTTAAAATCTATTTTAAGCAAAATAAGTTTAATATCACTTATTTTAATTATGGTGACATCAATATCTTTAAGCTTAAGAGTTAATACAGTTTATGCTGATGATGTGCTTAGTGATGCATGCAGGCAGTTTCCAGATTCTGAGGTCTGCGCCCAACGAGCTACCGATCCAAATGGATCTAAAGTAACTGTAGTTATTATGAACATAATAAATTTTATAGTTTATTTAACCGCTAGTATTAGTGTATTGATGTTAATTTTCGGTGGGTTTAAGTATGTATTATCGCAGGGAGATTCTAACCAAACTAAATCAGGTAAGGATACAATCATGTATGCTTTGATAGGTTTGTTTATTTCAGTTAATGCTATGTTTGTTGTTAGATACGTCATTAGTAAAATTTAGAAATAAAAAAAACTAAATTCAAAACTTTTATTAAATAGTTATGGTTATACACTCAGCTTACGGAAGAAAATGTAATCTTCCAAATTTCGATTAGAGTATAGAACGGGGGTTATGGGGTTACTCTCCTAGTTTAAGTAAAAATGAGTTAGTCGGATGCTATTTCATCTGAAATTATTTTGTGGCATAATAGTTAAGTTTAGTGGAAGCTAAAACTTATGGCACAATCCAATAAAAAACAACAAACTAATAAGGGTGGCAAAGACGTCAGCACTCAAAATTCTTTGCCCTTCGCTGAAATACGCGATGGCATAGCTATAATGAATGATGGCAGTTTTAGGGCGATTGTTAGGGCTGAATCTATTAATTTTGACCTCATGAGTGCTCAAGAACAAGAGGCCGTTGAATATGCCTACCAAAGCTTTCTTAACTCTTTATACTTTCAAACTCAGATATTTATAAAATCTAGAAAAGTGGATATGAGGCCGTATCTTGAGAGATTATCAAAAATAAGAACAGAAATGGATAATCTTCTGCTTTCAATGTTAATGGAAGATTACATCTACTTTATATCAGATTTGGTTGACCAAACTAATATAATGAGTAAAGAATTCTATATTATCGTTCCGTTCTATCCGGATGAATCAGCTCAAAAAATAATAGAACAAACTAAAAGCTCATTATCTAAGCTTATGGATAGGGAATCTAACCATAAAGAGGTTATAATTAATGAACAAGACCTTGAGAAAGCCAAAACAGAATTGAAAAACAGAGTCCAAAATGTTGTTAATGGGCTGATTCAGGTTGGCATAAACTCTAGCCCGTTAAGCACAGAGGAGTTAATACAATTACTCTACAATACTTATAATCCGGATACAGCATCAAGGCAAACACTAGGGAGTATTACCGATCTTCAATCGCCATTAATAACTAAGGGCGAGGGATCTGTGGTACAAGATCACTTAATTATGGAATCTGATAGGTAGGTTAAAATGTTTGGCAAAAAAGATACTAGCGATATAGTGGATACAGCAACTCAGCAACGCATTGTTGAGCAACAACAGGTTGAAGAGATTTTCAAAAAAAGTATTAGCGAAATTAGAGATTTTATTGCTCCTAGTTCAATTGAATTTGATTCTGCATATTTTAGGCTAGGAACTTTTTATGCCAGAACTTTCTTCATTTACGGCTATCCTAGACAAATTTACACAGGCTGGACGTCATCCTTAGTTAATATTGATGAAGAAGTAGATATAAGCATGTTTATATATCCGGTTGAGAGCCAGGTAGTTCTAGAGAACTTAAGAAAGAAGGTAACTCAATTAGAGGCTGGGTTGCAAATAGATGCCGAGAAGGGGAGGGTTAGGGACCCTGGCAAGCAATCTGCAATTATGGATGCCGAGGAGCTTCGTGACAGACTACAGGTTGGTGAAGATAGATTCTTTAGGTTTGGTTTGTATATCACCATATATGGCCAAAGTATTGACGAAATAGATTATGTTCAACACAAAATAGAAACCACTCTTGGTCAACAGCTAGTTTATTCGAAACCAGCCACAACTCAAATGGAGCAAGGTTTAGCATCTACAATACCTCTGAACATAGATGCTCTTCAGGTCAGAAGAAACATGAACACCGGAGCTCTTAGTACTACTTTTCCGTTCACTAGCGCCGATTTAACTCAAGAAAATGGCATTTTATATGGTATAAACATGCATAACAACGGCTTAGTTTTATTTGATAGGTTTAGTCTTGAAAATGCCAACATGGTTGTTTTTGCTAAATCTGGTGCTGGTAAATCTTTCGCGGTTAAGTTAGAGGCTTTACGTAGCATGATGATGGGTACGGAAGTTGTAATTATAGACCCAGAAAATGAGTATCAAAAACTTTGCGACGCCGTTGGTGGAACTTATATTCGTTTAGCACTCGATTCTCAAACACGTATTAATCCATTTGAATTACCAAAGGTAATAGATTCTGAGGAAGCCGATAATGCCTTAAGAGCGAACCTTATTACTCTGCTTGGGTTGTTGAAGTTAATGATGGGTGGAGCCGTTAGCCCCGCCATGGAGGCTGATTTAGATCAAGCCTTAATAGATACTTACGAAAAAGCAGGAATAACTCCAGATCCGCTCACTCATAATACACCGCCACCGACTATTGTAGATCTCTACGAAACCTTATCTCATATGCAAGGCGGCGGTCCGGCAATGGCACAAATGATTAGAAAATATACCACTGGTACTTTTGCCGGCATCTTCTCTCAGCAGAGCAATGTAGACATCAATAATAATATGGTTGTATTTAATATTCGTGATCTTGAAGATGAACTAAGGCCAATAGCTATGTATATTGTTTTGAATCACATCTGGAATAAAACTAAATCAGATAAAAGAAAACGTATGTTAATTGTTGATGAAGCCTGGCAGTTAATGAAATATCAAGATAGTGCTAATTTTATGTTCTCTATTGCCAAGAGAGCCAGAAAATATCATCTAGCCTTAACTACAATATCTCAAGATGTTGAAGATTTCATGAGTAGCCAAATGGGTAGGGCTATTGTTAGTAACGCCAGTATGCAGTTACTATTAAAGCAATCTACCAGTGCTGTTGATATTTTAACTGCAGTGTTTAAACTTACTAGTGAAGAAAAGAAGAGGTTAAGCCAGTTTCCGGTCGGTCAGGGCTTATTATTCGCCGGTCAAAATCATGTTCATATACAAATAGTTCCTAGCCCAACTGAAACCAGCCTAATAACCACCAATCCAGAGCAACTACAAAAAGCTGAAATGATATTGAACCAATCCGGAGCCTATGGCGGCGTTGGCGTAGAACTGGGTGATCAAGTACCAAATCAACAAAATTAAGTTTAGGTTTTATTATTTATGTCTGTAGATTTAGAAGAAAGGTCAAATGAAGATGGTTTACCTAAACCATCAGACGGATTGGAAGAATTATATAATACTCCAGCTATACCGTATGAGGACAGAAATACTAGACCAGATTTAAGAGAACTAGAAGGAGGGGAACCTGAGGAACCTGAAACTTCGGTTCCGACCAAAACCGATCCAGCCTATACGCCCGACGAGGAGATGGCGGCCATTTCGGTAGGATCTAAAAGATCTAAAAGAAAAAAAGGCGCTCTTTATATGTATTTCGCTAGCTCAGTTATTTCTGTAGCTATCTCGTCTCTAGGGTTAATAACTTTTTTATTGCCTCAGGGGGTACTTAGCTGGATAGAAACTAAAATAGATGCTGTCACCAATCAGATGGTTGATAAAGCTACCGATAGGTTTATATCTAGCTATATGAAAAATGTTGTTGGACCTAGAGCTAAAGCCTGCGGTAATAATGTCAACCCAGCCTGCACTGTGAAAGTTGATGGGGATGGCTACATGCGCTCAATTTTTAGAACGGTTCAGCAAGCCCAGGCCGATGACCTATTAGCCAAGAAGGGTGTTTTCGTTAATTACAATAGAACTGCTAATGGAGGAGCGGGCAGCTATACTATAGTCACCCCTAGAAACTCTGTTGGTTTCGATTTAACCGATGTTGGCCCTGATTCATTTGATTTTGATAGATTTAAGGACGTCGGGCCGAGAGAATCTTATAAAGCCATAAAAAGTGAACTTAAGGTAGTTTTCGAAGAAGAAGGAAAAATTAAAAAGTTTCTAAAAACAAGATATCACTTAGGGGTACTGAAGGAGAAGTATAAATTAAAAAAATGTGCCATATTTTGTAAAGCAGCTGATACGGTAGCGCGCAAAATTGTAAACAACAAAATAGTTAATAAATATAAAGCCCTTAAGGTTAAGATGGTTACTAAGCTTAGTGCTCGTATGGGCATTTTTATGGATTGCATGATGAAAGGTGGATGCTCTGATATAGATTTTAATTCAGATAGCGAAACTATTAAAAACTCCTTAAAAGATGTCGGACTTGATGCCGATAATCTTGATGATATCGATTTTAGTAATGTTAATTTTGAAAGATTAGTTCAAGAACTAGATTATGCTGAATCTAGGGCTTTAAGGGGCGGCATATTAGATGCAATTAAAACCAAGAAAAAATTATTTATGAAAAAAATATTAACTGCTTTTCTTAAAAAATTAGGGGCTGAGGCTCCTGAGGAGTTAGCCGAAAAACTTGGCACCAAAACCATACCAGTTATTGGCTGGATATTGTTTGTACTTATGATTGTAGATTTAATATCAAGAGTTGAAAGTGGAATCACCGATCCTGATGGTTGGTTCAAAAAAAGCGTTAATGCCATGAAAGCAGCAGACATGATAGATTCTTATGCACTATTTACTCAATCTGCCAGCGAATCAAAACTAGGTGGACTCTCTATAGATGAAGTTGGTTCACTAGTTAAAGATCTTTCAGGGCTTGGATCTAGTCGCATATTCCAAGGTATGATTTTAGGTAAAACCGGTGAGGAAGTAAATAAATATCAAGAAGATTGCCCCAATTCAGGTAAAATAGAGGATGGTAAACCAATCTGTCAAGAATACGCCATGAACTATTTACCAGAAATTGCTCAGATATACGCAAATTCACCACTTTCAACGATAGCAGATTTTGGCTTAGCCTCTTATAGAGGAACTATCTCAGGGTTAACGGATGATCTACTACCCGAAATTTTGCAGGATGGGGAATGTTTTAGATTAAGTATTTGTGGTATTTATAGATTCATTATGGGTTCGGTTAATTGGGCTTTCGATAAGGCAATAGATTCTATACCAGGAGCATCTCAATTATTAGGGTTGTTTGCCGGATTTGTCTCTGATATTTTTGATAAATTAGGTATATCCGACTTCTTCATGAATATGATCAATAAAATAGCCCCGAGGTCGGATTGCTCTGATACAATTTCATCTGGAAACGCTAACTGTGTTTTTGGTGGAGCGTTTAGGACTTCTATGGATTCTAACAAAACCAATTTCGATGCACCCAAACAAGATAACCTGGCTTTTAGGCAAGAGTATAAATTAGCCATGGAAAGCCAAACAGAAAACTTTAAAGCCTTAAGTTTTAAGGAAAGATTATTTAGTTTAGATAATCCCCGATCACTAATTTCTAAGTTGGTTCAGAATACTACTTTTGATAATAATAAGCTTGGTTCATTAGCATTTAACCCTGGTAAACAACTGTCTTTTGCTTATGCTAGTTTTGATGATAACATCAATTTCAACCCATCAGCTTATGCACAAAGTTCTGATGAAGAGGCCAATTTTGTCAATGCTTTTGAAGATGATGTTTATTTTTGGCCTAGTGGCGTAATTGAATCTGCAACCCAAGAAGAAGTTGATAATTGCGGAGCCGAAGGTAAGCCGCAACATCAAACTTGTCCTTTGTATTTTGGTGTAGCTGAGTTATTTTCATCCAGCTTCGTTAAAGCTACCGATAGTTCTAGTAGCAATTCAGGAAGTTCAAGTGGTGAAAATAATACGTTTGTAGACGGTCAAAAAGGATCTTGTCCGGGGGTAGCATCAACCAGACCAAACTCCGGTAAGCCGAAAAATGATATACCCGTTCAAGTAGTTCCCGGAACTTCAATAGATATATTTGAAGGATATTGCATGAATGCCTTAGAACTAATTAATGCCGCCAAAGCCGATGGAATAACATTAAATGGTGGTGGATTCAGAACCTATGATGAGCAAGTTAATTTAAGAAGAACTAATTGTGGAAGTTCTAATTATGATATACATCAAAAACCATCTAGCAGTTGTTCTCCTCCCACGGCAAGCCCGGGCAACTCAAACCATGAGGCTGGTTTGGCTATAGACTTTAGCTATAACGGACAAACACTGTGTTATAAAAGGCCGACATGTAACACTGGCGAAAACCCGGCTTATGATTGGCTAGTAGCAAATGCTGGTAATTTCGGATTTAAAAAGCTAAAATCTGAAGCTTGGCACTGGTCATCAAATGGTAAATAAAAGTGAATAAGGAGACGACACTAATGTTGTTTAGTAAAAAAATTGGAATATTCACAAAAAGATTATTCTTAATATTTTTAGTTATAGTTACTGTGTTATCTCAACCTGGTGGACCAATATCAGCACAGCAGTTCAAAGGAGCAACAGATCTTGAAAGACAAAGAGCTTACACAAATACTCTGTATTCAATTTTTGATTCTGGATGTGGAACTAACACATCTTCTTCATCCGGAGTAAACCCTGGAAAATTATTTGCTATAGGTGATTCCTTGTTAGTGGGTATGGATTCTTTAGGTAAGCTTGGTGATAATTTTAACACAGATGGCTGGTCATATTCTGCTAATGCCAATGAGGGTAGGTCTATCACCCGTAGTGGTAACGGTAAGCAAAATACCGGATCCGCAACAGAGGTAATAAATTCTTCTAGTGATGTTGGTAGTGCTAGTGTAATTCTGGTTGTACTAGGAACAAATCAATCGTCAGATGAAGAAATAAAAAATTTTTATAACTTAATAAAGCAGAAAAACGCTAACGCTCAAGTATTTTGGCTATCCGTTTACCCAGATAGCGTACCTCACGCTCAACAATCTAATGCAGCAATTGCTCAATCTGGGGCAAAAATTATAACCAATAACGTTAAGCCCGATGGGGGAGATGGTATTCACTACACAGCTAGCGGGTATAAAAATCTGGCTACAGTGCTGGTTAATAATATTAAGGCCGAGGAAACACCCGATTCACAGGTGTGGAATTTCTTTGCCAGGAAAGGTGTTTCAGCACCTCAGATAGCTGGGATTATAGGTAACTTAAAGTGGGAGTCAAGTCTTAATCCACGCAGAGTCCAAGGAACTGTGAATGGTAGAGGAGATTCGTCAACACCCACTAGTAATGGTTGGGGCTTGATGCAATGGACACCAGGAACTAAGATTACTGGATTATTATCAAAAGCTGGTATATCTGGTCCGGTCGACGATATGAACACCCAGTTAGAATTAATTTGGTGGCATTTAAATAATGTCTCTCCGACAGGCGTTAATAATTTTTACGAACAATTTAAAAACATTCAAGATGTAGAAGAGGCTACTATTGCCTTTGAGAAAAAAATGGAGGGGGCAGGAAAGCCTAAAATAGAAGAAAGAATAAAACTAGCCAAAAAAGCTCTTTCAAGTTTTGGATCCTCCGCTCCAAGTCAAGTGTCAGAGCCTACTCAAGAGACATCCTGTTCATCTTCCAGTAATAATGTAGACATGGGGTCGGTAGTGTCAACCGCATTGAGTTTGGCTTGGGACAGGAAAGTTGATAATGGTCAAAAAAATGAATCCGACGCAAAACCATCATATCAACAAGCTAAGAATGAAATAAATCCATCTGGAGATTGGTCTGATTGCGGAGTATTTGTATCTACTGTAATGATACTTTCCGGGGCAGACCCTGATTACCCATTAGCAGGTACAGAACAAACTCAAAAACCATATCTAGAGTCACACACCGATAAATACCAAATTATGACATCGTGGACTAGCGCAGATTTGCAACCTGGAGATATTTTTATTAGAGACGGTCATACTTTTATATATATAGGTCAGCCAGATATAGAAGCTGTCGAGGCAAGCCTCGGAAGTAGAGTGCCAGGCATAAGACCCTCTGGAGTTCCTAGCTCTGGCGCGGACGGTTATATTGTTGCAAGGTTAAAAAAATAGGAGATTAATGTGAATATAAAGAAATTATTGTTAATTATATGTATTACCGTATTAGTATTAATTGGATTAGTATTGGTAGTATACAACTATTTGGTTTTTAGGCTTATTAGTATAGACCCGGTTAATACTAATAGTAACTCCAGTACAGTAGTTGTTACTTTTAATAAAAAAATAACTAACACGGAGGATGTATACAAAAATTTTTCAAGCGAACCTAGTGTTGATATAATATTGGTCGTTAACAATAACAAGATAACAATAACACCCTCCAGTGTATTTGAAAAAAATACAAACTATAAAATATTAATTCCAGAGCTAAAATCTGGTAATAAGAATATTAAAAGTCTTGAAATTAAATTTAAATCTGGGGATAAGATAGAAGATAATTATTCAACAATAGAGACCATCAATTATAAAAATAATATTAATCATTATTCTTTTATGAACAATGACCAAGATCTTTATAGGGATAGTTTTACTATACATATGCAAGATTCTTCAAGCCGCGAGCCGTCATTTATATTAACATTAACACCTAATATTCAAGATTATTCAAATCAGGAATCTAAAAATAAAGATTATATAAAAGCTTTTTCTGATTTCAAGGATTATATAAGTAAATATGGTTTTAATTACAAAGATTTAACATTAACAATATCACCATCCTACATACAAGAGTTAGTGTATCCAGATATTAATATAGGCTCAGATGATGGCGATTAAACCCCCGTCACTATAACTTGCATATCTTTTAAATAACCATTAAGTTTAGTTTGGCGGGTAGAATCTAACTCGCTATAAATATCATCTAATAGTACGATTGGCTGTTGATTATAGATCCTAATCGTCTCATCTATTTCAATAAGCTTAATAGCAATGATTATAGAACGCGCCTCGCCGCGTGAGGCACTGACAGAAGCATTTTGATGATTCAACCTGAACTCTATATCATCTCTATGTGGCCCGCAAGTTGTGTGGCCAATAATAGAATCTTTTAATATTTTTGAATTAAGCTTATTAAGCAGAAGGGAGCTGATTACAGTTTCGTCGCCATCAAATTCGGTTGAAGATTGATAATTAAGCTTAAGAGAATCTTTAATTTTAGATGAAACAGCACAATATTTTTCTTCTATTATTAAATTAATTCTCTCTATAGTTTTAAGGCGATTAGATATAATCTTAGCTCCTAGCGAACTGAGTTGTAGATCCCAAACAAAAATATCTTCCACTAAATTTTTGTTAGTGTATTTTTGATTTCTTTTCAATATGTTATTGCGTTGAATTAAAGCTCTTTTATAATTTTTAAGTAAGTTAGTGTGCACGGGTGAGTATATAGATGCCATGCCATCCAACAGTTCTCTTCTAGCACTTTTATCACCAGTTATTATTAAGTTTAAGTTAGGTTCGAAAATGACTACCGGTATCTTTGGTTTTAAAATTCTACTTTTCTTAATGCCATCAATAGTTATTTGTTTTAGTGATATTCCTTTATCTATACTTAGTTTAGTCGTAATCTCTGAGTTATCAGAAAACTCTAATTTAATAGCGGATGCATTCTCTCCGTTTTTAATTAGATTTATATTACTACCTATCCTAAAACTTTGTTGTTTTAATCCAAAAAATATGGCCTCTAGAATATTAGTTTTACCGGTCCCATTGGGGCCAATAATTTCATTAAGATTAGGTTTAATTTCTTTTTCTAAAAAACTATAACTCCGCCAATTAATAAGAGTTATTCTGCTGAGTTTAATTTGATCCATTACTAAAACTAATTATACTCGACTTATCTTAAAAGATTGTAATTCTTGCTAATTTTAGTTTAAATGATTATGAAGATATAAAATTCTATATTATAACTGTGTACAAGTTAGAAACCAAAGACCAGCAAGTATATAACCCTAATAATAGTATTATAACCCCCAGCCATGAATAGAGGTAATTATCTCTAAAATATATTTCTCTAAACCCCCATCCTATTAAATTACCAGCCAAAAGGGATGAGGCTATTAATTCTGTGTAAGTGTTAATGTTGTTAGATGTTTTTAAGTATAAAAAAGATAGCACAACTATAATCATAAAAATATTAAAACTAGGTAATATCTGAACTTTAGAATGTTTATTTATAAAAATTATCTTAATCTTTTCAATTAATTTTCTAGATCTGTTTAATTTAACCATGTAGATATAATAGCCTGTCTGACTGATTTATTTCTAGTTATAAATAATATTAATTATTTTATATAAAACTTTTAATTATGATTTCAACGGCATTATAATGTGGATATAACTATCATCGCCAATCGGGCTTATCATACAAGGTTGAACCCCTTCTGAGTAACTAAACTTAAGTTCTTTAACATCTATAGCTCCTAGAGCATCGCTAATGTAGCGTCCATTAAGAGTTGTAGATCCCTCTCCTGATGATTCAACAACATCAACCTTAGAGTTATTTTCACCAACCTGATTAGAATCAGATTTAATATTGATATAAGTATCATCCGCTGATTTAGATATGGTTATACTGCCAGCTGATTCTTTTGCAAATAAAGATGCTAACTTTATACTACTTAAAAACTCTGTTTTATTCAGTTTATTTTCAACATTAAAACTAGCTGGTATAATTTGCTCATAATCTGGATATTTTCCATCTATTATTTTACTAATAACCTCAACTGAACCGATATTAAACTTAATGGAGTTATCGTCAAAACCAAGTTCAACCTCCTCGATATCATCAAAAGTGGAAATTATTTTTATTAGTTCGTGAATTGTAGTTGAGGGGATAATCACATCTAAACTTAAATCTGATTTTGTTTGAATTATTTTTTGAGCTAAGCGATAACCATCAGTAGCTACAATGTTTAATTTTTGATCAATAAACTTAAATAAACAACCGTTTAATACGGGACGAGTTTCATCACGAGATGCTACAAAAACGGTTTTAGTTAAAGCGTCTTTTAATTCAGTTGCATTAAGTTTAATATTGGTAGGATTTTCTATTTGAGGTAATTCTGGAAAATCTGCAGAATCTAATCCGTTAATATAGGTTTCATTGCGGTTTGTAATTATAAATATTTTATTATTTTTAACTTCAATCATCAGCTCTTCAGATTCTGGTAGATTGGTAATTAAATCATTAAATATCCTAGCGGGAACTGCTACTGATTTCGGATCATTAATTGTTTGCTTAAATTTTATTTCTGCAGCAGTTTCTAGATCGGTGGCACTAAATTTAACTCCATCAACAGAACCAACCATTAATATATTAGATAAAACTGGTAGTGATGTTTTAGAGCTAGCTATTCTAGAAAGAATAGCCACTGCCTTTTTAAGTTCTTTTAAGTTTAATTTAATCTTCATTATTTCATCTCCTTATCTAGTTAATTTGAAACGATAGTTTAATAGGTTAACTATACTATATATATAAATAGTAGTAGCAGTAGTGGGTGTGGATAAGGTGCAAAAGCTACTAATCACTCTTAAAATTTTAATTTTACACTGTGTAAAACCTGCTAAAACGATTGTTGGTAAATAGTTCAAAATAACAAAAGAATAACTATATTTAAAATAACTTAAACCAAAAGAGGTGATTTTAGGTGTAAAACTAAACACGTAATAACCAACTAGACAACACACTATCCACACACTATCCACTAAACTAATTAAACTTAAAATAATAAACCTATCCATATATTCTATCCTTTACTTCTTGAACATATTGCCGAACCAGGTTGTTCTTTAAAATCTCTTTTTTAATTTTACCAACACTATGCATAGCTGTTGTGTGATCTTTTCTACCCAATTCCTCTGCTATTCTTGGGAAGCTAATATTAAGCTCAGTGCGCATTAAATACATAGCAACCTGGCGAGGCATTGCTATGATTTTATCTCTTCTGGGCGATTTTATTTCTTCTATACTCACATCAAAATAACGGGCGGTTTTTTCTATAATATGTTGAGCGCTAACATATTTAGATTTAGATTTAGAAATAATAATATGATCTTTAGCTGCTTCTAAATTAGGCTCTATTTTTTTCATCTGACACATTACTAAAAACCTATTTACAGAACCCTCTAGTTCTCTAATATTAGAGCTGATTGATTCAGCTATAAATTCAACAGTATCAGGATTAAGTTTAATTCCATTTTGAATTGCTTTAGACATGATAATTGCGCAACGAGTTTCGTAATCTGGGGCCTGAATATCTGCCGTCATTCCCCATTCAAAACGGCTTCTAAGCCTTTCTTCAATTGTTGGTATGGAGCGAGGTGGTTGATCGGAGCTTATAATAATTTGTTTGTTCGATTGATGGAGTTGATTAAAAACATGAAAGAATTCCTCCTGAGTTTTTTCTTTACCAGCTATAAACTGAATATCATCAATAATTAAAACATCAACCTTGCGATATTTATTGGTGAAGAAATCCTTCTTCTTGCTTCGTATTGAATCTAGAAACTCATTTACAAACTGTTCACTAGATGCATAAACAACTTTAAGTGATGGATCTTCTTTTAAAACTTCGTTACCAACGGCTTGAATTAGATGTGTTTTACCTAAACCAACACCACCATAAATAAATAATGGGTTAAACTTAGTTCCAGGATTTTTCACAACCGCCTGACAAGCTGCAAAAGCTAGATCATTATTGCCGCCAACGATGAAGCTCTCGAAATCATACTTAGGGTTTAAACCAGAAGTTGAAGACGCTCTATTTAAATTTGGCCGGATGATATCTCTAATTTCAGATGGTGATCCGATTGAAGAAGTTCTCGAGTTCTTAGGTTTTTTCTTAGATGATTTAATAGTAACCTCAAAACTTAAATTGCTAAAACCATGAGCTTCAAATTTTTGTTTTAAATCTTCGCGGTAACGCTTGAGAAGGTGGTTTTTACAAAATATATTAGGCACTACTATCTCAAGAACCCCACCAGATAAGCTGCCGATAGAGGTATTTTTAAACCATGTTACATAAAGAGCTGAGTTGAGCTCAGATTTAAACTCCGCCAGTATTGATTCCCATGCTTGATTTAAATTTCCCACTATTAATTTTGTACCCTCCTGATTATTTTCTAGAATCTAAAAACCCTAATTAATAACCAGATTATGGCATAAATAGCTTAAACTTTTCCACAGGCAAATTTACAACAATAAATAACAACTAAGAAGCCGTATTTTTTCCACAGCTAAAAAGTTAAACTGTAAAAAAGTGGAAAACAACATCCTTTCTGTGGAAAGAACTGAAATCAAAAAATCAAAAACTAAATTTTGCTATTATATAAACAACAATGATACAAGCAAAAAACAGGTTTAAAGGAAATCGGCAAATTATGACTATAATTAAAAAAGGTCAATCGGTTTATGCCCAGAACTCTAAACTTAAATATCTTATCAATGCAAATCAGGAAAATCCTAAATTTACGGTTGTAGTTAGTAGAAAGGTTAGCAAAAAAGCTGTAGTTAGAAATAGAATTCGCCGAAGGGTTTACGAAACGATAAGGAGATATCATCTAAAAAATAGGGGTATGTTTGCCCTTTTTGTATATTCTGAAAATTTTGCCTACATCAAACACCAAGAGCTGAAAGATATTTTAAACGAACTATTTACTAAAACTAAATATTAGAATATTTCTGTTCTATCTTTTTATTCTAACTAAACTTAATTCTTAAATGTCTAACCAATTAAGCTAAACTAATCTTAATCTAAAAACACTTAACACAGTCATTTCAATCATAAATATCTAGAAAATAAAAATCAAATAAGTTATATTTAACTTAAGCTTAATAAAATGGATACAAGTAGATGAGTAGTCTATCTGAAATGATTTTAACCAGTTTAAACTTAATCAAAAAGAGTTATAAAACCAAGCTATTGCCCGCATTCTTAAGTATATTTATAACTTTATTGGTGCTAACAATTTCAACCGGCAATACTTGGGCTCAACAAACCCCAATTCAATCATCTGATCCAATATTTTTAATAACCGAGATTAAGGTTAGCCCCTCAGATCAAGAGTTTATAGAATTTACCAATAACTCAAACCAAGAATTAGAGATAGACAACTTAAGCTTAGAGTATCACTCAGATTCATCACCAGATTATTCAAATAAAACTTTAAGTATAGTAAAAACGCTACCTCTAGCGATGCCGGCCGGATCTAAGCTGCAACTAAGTTCTTCATCATCAAGTTGGGTGGCAGATTCTATCGCCACTTTCGGGGCTGGGCTTAAGGATTCTATAGGTTGGGTTAAGCTTAATGTTGAATCTGGTGGGTATATTTATTCTAGTTACGCTCACTGGGGTGTTAAAGATGAACCAGATTGCACCACTTCTCCAACTCCAACCACATCCCAAAGTTTAAAACGGTTTGTGGATGATCAAAATATGTACGTTGTGAGTACTAAACAGGGCGAAGATTATTATGTAAGTTCTAATCCAACACCGTTCGATCAAAATATTGAAATAACTAACAGCGCCGAGGTTATAGATTATTGCAATAAGCCAGCTCCCGTAATACCCGATGAACCAGAGCAACCAACTCCAAATCCAACCTCTCCAACCCAGCCGCCAGTTACTGTAACGGAGCCTGCATCTACTCGATCATACTTTCCAATAAGGATAACGGAAGTTTTTCCTGACCCCGTATCACCTCAAACCGATGCGGAAGATGAATATATAGAGATTTATAACCCGAACTCCGAAAGCTTAAACTTAAAAGGATACCAACTTCAAAGCGGTAATAGTTTTTCTTATAAATACACTTTCGAGAGTTTAGAGTTAGGTCCCGCCCAATACACAGTGGTTTACAGAAAGGATAGCGGCCTTACTCTGGCTAACACATCTAGCTCGGTTAGGATTTTAGATCCTTCCGGAAATGTATTAGATCAAACTTCTTATGATAATCCAGATTCTAACGTTTCATGGTCTAAAATTAACGATTCTTGGGCTTATACATCATCATTAACCCCGGGAGCCGATAATATATTAACTACCCCAATACCTTTAGTTGCTAAAACGGTCGCCAAAACCACCACTAAAAAGGCTACAACCAAAAAGGCACCCACCAAAAAAACTACCTCAACTAAAAAAGCATCCAGTACTAAGTCTGCCACCCCAAAGAAAGCCAAAACTCCAACAAATTCCGCTCAAACTCAAAATCCACAAGAAGACCCAATCACTAAACTTAATTCAAAGTATATATATGTTGCGATTATAATTCTAGCTTTATATAATTTATGGGAATATAGGCTTAGTATTAAACGTTTCCTCATGAAACCAATACTTAAAAAGCAACTAAAACTAGAATCTTAAACTATTATTTACTAACTGAACTCCTATAATATCTGCAAACTTATTATGTTATAATAAGTTTGAAATAAAAAAAGTTATTAAAGTTGGATTTTGAGTAGGGTTGTTCTTAAAAAGTGGTATCAACCAAAACCAGGCATCCAAGATTGAAACAATAGTATTAACAAGGAAATAACAATGAAAAGAACTTTATCTAAAGATTTATTAAGCTTAAGTGGTCAAAATGTTCTTATTGAGGGTTGGTTACACAAAAAACGTAAAATGGGTGGCCTCAACTTTTTACTAGTAAGGGATTTAAGCGGTTTAGTTCAAATTCTAGTTGAAGATGAGCTTGAAATAGAGAAACTCAGAGGAGCTCAAATAGGTACGATAGTTAAAATAACCGGTAAAGTAATTGAAGATGAACGAGCCCCTAGTGGGGCGGAAATTCACGACCCCAAGATTCAGATTCAGGTTATAGTTAATGACGAAAACCCAATAGAGATAGATAAGCCGATAGATCACAAACCCGAAAACCTAGATACATTGTTTGAATATAGGCAATTAAGCCTAAGGAATTTGAACGAACAAACCATCTTTTTGGTTCAGGATGAAATAACTCGTCAAATTAGAAGTTATCTTCATGATAATCTTTTTACGGAGATAAAATCTCCCAAACTTCTAGCCGAGGCAACTGAAGGAGGCGCGGAAGTTTTTCAGTTAGATTATTTTGGCAAAACCGCAACATTAGCGCAATCCCCTCAATTCTATAAGCAAATGATGGTTGGAGTTTTTGAAAGAGTTTTTGAGATAGCCCCGGTATTCAGGGCGGAGCCGAGTGCCACAACTAGACACATGAGTGAATATATATCGGTAGATGGTGAAATTGGGTTTATAGATTTCGATCATTTACAGAATTTATTAGGTGAGATGCTAATAAAAATAAATAATGGAGTATGGAATAAATACGCAGATCGACTTAAAAAATGGAATGCATCTCCAGCAATTCTCCCAGAAAAACCAGAGAATATTCCACGATTAACAATTCACGATATTCACGATATGTTCTTTAAGGCAACTAAAGAAGATCATCGTGGGGAAGATGACCTTGCTCCCATAGAAGAAAAGTGGATTTGTGAATGGTCTAAAAAAAATAAAAAAAGTGATGCTGTTTTAGTGGTGGGTTGGCCTTCAAATTCTAAGACTTTTAAATTTTATCATCGTAAAAACAAAGATGACGATTTAATTGCCGATAGAGCAGATTTATTATTTAGGGGTGTAGAGATAACAACTCTTAGTATGCGAGAGCATCGCTATAAGGTTGTACTAGATCAACTAAAAGCCGGAGGCGGGGATATTAACAACCCTGGATACCAAGCCTTTTTAAGTGTGTTTAAGTATGGAATGCCGCCTCATGGTGGGTTTGGCTTAGGATTAGAGCGCCTAACTCAGAAAATAATTGGCCTAAATAATGTCAAAGAGGCTAGTTTATTCCCTAGGGATATAAACAGATTAGCCCCCTAAACTTAATACCTACTAAAACAATAATAATTTACAATTGCTTAAGCTTAAATGGTTTGCTATTATTCTAGTAAATATAATTTAAGGTTAATGAGGATAAATTATGCCACCAACTAATGATAATCAAAATAGTAATTTCAACCAACAGAATCAAGGTTTTCCACCGGTTAATAACCTAAATACCCAAATTAGCCAGGACGACGGTAAGACACTGTCTATTATAGGTTTAGCGTTGGCTTTTCTTTGGATGCAGCTTATAGGTTTAATTTTATCAATCATCGGTTTTAACAAAGCTAAAAAGGCTGGAGCCCCAAAGGGTGTAGCTATTGCTGGTATTATTTTAAATATCATAGGTATGATAGTAGGGTTAGTACTGGGGGTTGCCTTACTGGTAGGTGCTTTTAAAACTGATTTAGATTCAAACCCAAGCCCAACGCCAGCCCAGAAAGATACAAGCGTATCATCCGTAAAAACAGATCAGAGTTCATCTAATAACTCAAAAGCATTAGCGGTTACGGCTAGTGACATTTACGATATGAGTAAGGCTTGTAAAAACAACTATTCAATATCTAACTCAGGATCCTACATGGCTGGATCAGTAAACAAATTGGTTACATTTTATAATACAAATGAATCTAAAAATATATACAGCTATCTTCAAGCTTCAAAGGATTTATGGGTGCCAGAATCAGTATCGCAAGTTGGGCTAATAGTTTGCGCAGATTCTTCAGAAGGGCAGAGTACCGGTAAAAGTTGCGACTATGTTTCTAGCGGTGAAAACGTATCTATACCTCTGTATAACACTAACTATAAACTTAGAGTTATAGAAGCGTACACCGGTAAACAAATTACAACTTTAGACGTTACTACTAATTCTACCGATTGCCCATCTTACGCTACTTATAATAAAAATAACCCTAAGGTTTACCAAACCCTAGATTTCGATGCTATAGAAGGCTCACTAACCCCTTACGCAGGGTAAAAAAACAACCCGTAGTTTATTAACCATTTTTATATCAGATTAAATGTATTGCATTTAACCGCTTTAAATCGGACACCTTTATGAGAGATGAATTAGGTTTAATTTATTTTTTGTAAAAAGCTTGTGCTTTAAATGGATAATGGTGTATAGTTGCTGATATAAGTGGAGTAGTATTTTAAAAAATAAAAAAAGACCAGATAAATAAGGTCTTAAAAAGGGGAAAATCCAAAAATGAATTTATTAAACATAAACTCAAACCCATCACAAGGTTTAAGTGGTGATTTATTCAGAAAATTTAATTTTATAGAGCGTATACTGATTAGCTTAGGCCTAGTCATTACTAGTTGGTTTTTTGTTATTGCTATGGGTTCATACGCCAGTGCTGCCACATATAACGTCACAACCGCTACTCCCACTGGAGCTGGAAGCTTAGAGCAGGCTATAATTGACGCTAATACTAACCCGGGCGCCGATACCATCACATTCGCTATACCCGGATCGGGTCCATATTCTATTATCCGCACCGATGGTCAGGGCTTTACTCCTGTAACAGACCCAGTTACCATTGACGGAACTTCTCAGATGGTAGGTGCTTGCGATGGTACAACATTTCGGCCTCAAATAAATATTGGTACCGATAGTTCTAACTACGGCGCTGCACTGCAATTCAATAATGGCTCAGACGGATCAATTGTGCAGGGCGTAGTAGTATCTAATACTAGGATTAATGGTAATGGTGCTGTTTTAGTAATGCCCGGTGCTGATGATTTCGTGTTTAGATGTAGCTTTATTGGCGTAGAGTCTGATGGAACAACACCATTTTCTACTCAAGGAATTAGAATATATGCTGAGGGCGCGGTAATAGGCGGAAGCTCGGTTGCCGACAGAAACATTATTGGTAATTGTGATCTGAGTGGTGGGCGTTGTATACAGATGGGCGATTGTACTGTAGCCGGCTTAGGTGCCCAAGGTAGCGGTACAATCCAGAATAATTACATCGGGACGGATGTAAGTGGTTCTGTTGGTATTCATGCATCTGGTTTTGGGGTATCAATTGGATGTGCTGATAATATACTTATTAGAGATAACGTAGTTTCTGGTACGGCTGGCGGCGCTAGTGGGGCGGGTATCTACTTATTTGGATCGGCTACCGATTATGCTCAGAATAATGAGATATATAATAATAAAATAGGAACAGATCCATCTGGAATAACTGCTGTGCCCAATACCGGCAGCGGGCTTTGGCTTAATGGCTTTTCTAAAGGCACAAAGATAGGTTCTAGCAGTGTAAGCGATCGTAACATTATTAGTGGTAATGGTATTCATGGTATCACATTAACTTACGATAATGTGCCTGGTTTTGTAACAGGAAATATCATACAGAATAACTACATTGGTGTTGATTCAACCGGCATAAGTGCCCTTGGTAATGGGCAGAATGGGGTACTAAGTGCTTTTGCTAATCAAGATCAGTTTATTAATAATACTATCTCTGGTAATACAAATCACGCTTTCCAGATACAAGACACCAGCAACAATATTTATTATGGTAATAGTATTGGTACTGATGCTGCGACCCATAGTTTAGACCTTGGTAATGGCACTAGTGGACTAGTTATAAATAGTTCTTCACATAATAATCATATCGGTGGGTTAGGAGTTGGTGAGGCAAATTTCATTATGAATAACGGTAAGCTGCCAGATACTGGTTATGGATGGGGTAACGGTATTTTAATTGGCTCACCAACATTAAACGATAGTTCTAGCGATAATGAGGTTATTGGTAATGTTATTGCAAACAACGGAGCTAACGGTATACAGGTTTCATCCGGTGATGATAACACTAAAGAAAATACCTTTCTACAGAATACAATGTACGGCAATAGCGCACTCGCCATTAGTCTAGACAGTGATACTCCCTTGGCTAATGATAGTGGAGATGGTGATGGTTGGGCAAATGAGCGAATTAACTACCCAACAGTAAGACATTTGCAAGTTAGCGGCTCTAACACAATTGTTACATATCAGGTTAACTTGCAACCCGGTGATTATCGCTTCGACTTTTGTGCTAACCCCAGCGGGCAGGATCCTTCGCTGCATGGTGAGTGTGAAGAGTGGATAGCAAGCGAGAATAGAGCCGGTGTGGCTGGTGGTGACCAATACTACACTATGACCGTGCCCGGCACTAGCTTTGACGTTACGAAAGTTAGTATGATGACTACCGTACTAGACGGTTCGGCCAATGGTTATGGCAGCTCAAGTGAGCTTGGATCGTACTTGTCTACTGAATCCGATCTACGCATCAACATTGTTGATACCCCATCACCATACGCTCAACCCGGTTCAACAGTTACTTATGGTGTTCGAGTTGCCAATAATGGCACTGGATCGGTTGATAGTTTTGTCGTAGATATTAATCAAACTAATTGTACCACTACTAACGTGGTGGTAGTTAATGGCTCAAGTACCGCCACTACGCCAGGTACTTACGATAGTTTAACTGGTTTATGGCAGGGTGCACTTGATATGAATCAGGAGCTATACCTTCAGGTTACCTGTACTACAACCGGTAGTGTAGGCCAGAACATAGATATTGCTGCAGATGTTGATACAGGAACGGTTATAAATCCATCAGTGCCGAACGTTGATCCGGACATGGCAAATAATACAGCCACCGCTTCCGTACCTATCTCAGCAATATCAGATGATTCTATAGTCGGTACTCTACAAACTACCGGACCAATTCTTAATGGCACTAATTTTATTGTTCGCCAAACCATCTCTAACCTAGGGGCTGGTCCATCTTCTGCGGCCGGAGGCTTGTCAGTAATCTTTGTATTACCTCCAAATGTTAGCTTTAACTCAGTTACCGATATTAACATATCAGACAACTATGATTTAGTGGGTTGTTCTGTTATTCCCGGCGCTTCATCCACTCAAGGCTATCCAGACTCTTCAGACGCGGTAATGTGTACGGTGACATCTACAACTAACGAGTTATCTCCTGGCGATAGTTTCTCTATAGATTTCAATCTCCAGGCTAATGCAGATTTAATTCCGGGTGTTTCACGGTTTGATTCCTTTATCGTTGATTTCGGTGGATCATCTACAGATCCAGATAGTGGTGTTGTTAGTAATGGTTTGGGCACGGGTACCGGCTATAGTTTAACTAATCCACCAGTCAATAACAACGTTTCAGTTGTTACTTATACTCTAGACCCGCTAACCGCTACCATTACTCCTTGTGCCGGTCAGGCTAACCCTACAACCATCAATGATGCTTGCTTTACGCTACAATTTAATAAACCAATAAATGAATCAACCCTAGAATTAAGTGACCTAGTATCATCAAACGGTACAATATATAGTTTAATCAAACTAGATTCTACAACCTGGGAGCTTAGAGTTAAAGATATGAACCCGGGTGCAGTAACGGTTAACATAGCAACAGGAACCGTTACAGACTTAGAGATAATGGCTCTTTCTAATAACCCTAGTTCGTCAATCATCTACCAATTGCCACCATCTTCTGAACCACAACAAAATACCACTAATTCAAACACCAATACAGATCCATCATTATCCAGCACAGGCCATACTATATACAGAGCTATGATTATAGCCGGTGTTGTGATTGTGGGGGGGGTAGGAAT
>DAISWL010000007.1:0-37759 GCA_036826375.1 Candidatus Saccharimonadota bacterium | reverse complement strand
ACTTGGAATAACTATTCGAAGAGTGGAAGTGTCCACGATGTAGTGAGTACGTGCACTCCACTTGCCTCCCTCCCTAAACTGTGCTAGAATTAACTCAATTGTTTTAAACGTGCATATCGGATTTTGAACTCAGCGAAATAAAAATCTAAATAGCAAGTTATTTTAATACAGTCTTTTAACTTTAGTTATTGCGCTTTTAAAGCATTTTACCTCTTGAGGAACTTGTATCAAGAGATTTAAATAATTTAATTGATGCGCCTTTAAGCTTAAGTTAGAGATTTTATTAATTAACTTTAATAATGACTATAAAACTTGATCTTCTTGCGTTCATATAAAAAGAAAGGGCTATTTTTAGATGCCAAGAAACTTTAGAAGATTTAACAATAATAACGGGAGATCCAGCACTAGCAGTAGAGGTGGATACGGAGGTGGACGAAGTAACAGAAGCGGAGGGAGAGGGCGCTATAACAAACCCCAGAGTAGAGTTAACTTTAATGATTACATCCGCCCAGCTAAGAAAATAGAACCCGAGCAAGCATATGTACCTCAATTTAAGTTTAGCGATTTTGAAATATCCGACTTATTGAAGAAAAACTTAACCAGTATCGGCTTTGAGAGCCCAACCCAAATTCAAGATTTGACTATCCCACTAGGGCTAGCCGGCAAAGATGTTATTGGTATTGCCAATACTGGAACGGGCAAAACGGCCGCTTTTGGAATCCCATTATTAAATAAACTCATCTCGGAACCGGGATTTAGGGCGTTGATTATCGCGCCAACCAGAGAGCTAGCTGAGCAAATCCAAGAAGAACTCAGAAACTTTGCCAAAAACAGTGGGCTTTATGCCGCATTATTGATTGGCGGTCAACCAATGAGACCTCAGCTTGAGCAGCTTAAGGTCAAGCCAAATTTGGTTATCGGAACTCCGGGGAGAGTACTCGACCATGTTAAACGTGGAACTCTTAAGCTCAAGTCAATAAGCACAATCGTTCTCGATGAAGTAGACAGAATGTGCGACATGGGCTTCTTACCAGACATTAAACTTATTCTCTCGGGGCTAGATTCACCCAAGCAATCTCTATTTTTTTCTGCCACTATGACTAACCAGATCGAAGAATTAATAACAAGCTTCATGGTTAGCCCCGAGGTTATTAAGCTTAAAAGCAGTAGAACTAGCGATAATGTAGATCAAAATATTATTAAGTTTAACTCGCCAAGTCAAAGGATAGACTTACTCCATGAAATCCTGATTAAAGAAGAAGTTGAGAAAACTATCATCTTTAGCGAAACTAAAAGGGATACCGAAAGGCTTCATTTAGAATTAAGCTCTAGAGGTTTTAAATCTGAAAGTATTCACGGAGATAAAAACCAATCTGCCAGAAAAAGAGCTTTGAAGAGATTCAAAGAGAACCATGTCAATGTTTTAGTTGCTACTGATGTCGCCGCAAGAGGCATCGATGTGGCAGATATAACCCACGTCATCAATTACGATTTACCTAATAATTTCGATGATTACACTCACCGTATCGGACGAGCTGGACGAGCTGGTAGAACTGGTTACGCCTTAACTTTCGTACAACATTAGTCAGGATTAGCCAAAATAAGTCATATAGTAAACGCCTTAGCTGAAGCACAAACATTTTCAGTTAAGGCTTTTATTGATCTAACTTATTCAGATATTACTTTTACGTTGGGCTGAGATTAATACTGGTTAATAATCTTGGTGCGAGACTAGTTTGGGAACTAATCTGTATCCTTTCGTAATAATTTAAGTAACTATTTATAGATATATTCATGTCTCATATTATACCTGAATTAACATTCTTTTAAATGCAGATAAAGGTATTCTTTCTCTTTATACTAGTAGTTTTTTGCTAGCCGTACCTTAAATTACGCCCCAGAAACCCTCTATACTATTAATATAGTTAGTTGGGTTTTTCTCTCCTATCTACACAAATTTATTTACTCTATGATGAACGCTATAATACCTCCCATAACCTCAGCCCACTGGGCCGTTATAGCTTTTTTAGCCATCTGAGCATATTTGTACTATTAGACTCTAATTTAGCTTATACGTTATACGGTCTGTTTCAAATTATCTCTGGTGATATTTTTAGCACTATCTGAGCTTGTACCTTGTCCCCACACTTAAGTAGGCCAAATGCTACAATGTTCTTACCTACACCTCCGCCTCTAACTTATCGTACCCTCCTTGGTCCAAAGTAGCTCTCATCTATTTCAAATTCACCGGACAACGGTGTATTGGCATCGTAGTGATTAGCAAATTCTATTGTGCATATAGAGTAATAACTTGTTGGTGGTATTACAACAATTAAGTCCGGTAATATCTGCAATCTGCGTAGTTATTAAATCCCGTAATAACAACCTGCCAGTCTGCCTAAATTTAGCCCCTGAAATATGTGAATGCTTTAAATACTTATTTTACACCTGTTTTAAATATACTATATAGTGCTTAAACTAGTCTTTCGTGCAATGAATATTAATAAACTATCTTAGCAGAAATCCAGCCCTTTCGAGCACCTGCCCGTCATCTAATAGGCTTAACCCTTAAGATTTTTTGAGGATTTAGACTTCACCGCAACAGATATGCCTATCGACACCGTAGCCACTGCGATTATATAGACAGCAGACATTCCAGTATTAGAGAGATTGACGCTCCTGGCTATTGTATTTGGATATAGTTTTGCCACCACATCTTTATTGTAGTAAGCAAAATCAGCTGCTGACACGCTACGGATACTGTCACTTATGGTAGCACTGAACCCGTAGATATCTTGGCCATTGTTGTTCTGGCCAACCGTACCTAGTACATGCCTTAGGCTATCCCAATATTGTGCGTACTGGCTAGATTCGTCAATACCTACAACGCGTACTATATAGGATGCCGAGTTAGGCGCAGAACCGTCGTTAGAAGTTATGCCGTCATTCAACAAAAGATTTGCAAATAGATAGTTTCCGTTACTATCTGTAACATCTGTTTTTATAAGCTTGTCAGTATTGGTTATTTTACCATCACCATCTACGTCTATATATAGTTCTAGCTTCACACCGGGGATACCTGGATCGCCCGCATCACGATAACCGTTATTATTTAAATCCAAGAACACTGTATCGCCTATTGTTCCCTCATCGTCGAAACCGAAATCACTATTAAGCTGACTGTCGCCGTGGTTCAAGACTGAAATATGGTCTTGATTGGCGGTGGTTAGAGACATTGAAGAGCTAGGGTTAGTCACATTAACACTGTATATACCAGCTGGTAGATTATCGAAAATGTATTTACCATTATCATCGGTTGTGGTGGTCAGCTGTATATTGTCACCGGCAGTAGATATGTCGCCGTCTGGTCCAGCCCAAGTTAGTCTGATACTGACATTACTTAGCGGTATCTCATTGCTATCTTGAATACCATCACCGTTAATATCCCACCAAACATAATCACCTAGCGATGCATTCCCTAAGTATCCAAAATCATGGGTCTGGTCACTAGTAACCATTGGGTCTATAAATATAACATCAGAACTACTGTTATGATTACCGTCAACATCGTAAATATTAGTCAACCCAGCGGGTAGATTATTAACGTTAACTCTATAATTACTAAACGGCAAACCTGTAAACTGGTATTCACCAGAAGAATTCGTGACTGTATTATACGTAATGTTATCTCCAGTAGTGGCATAATCACCATCAGGGCCCGGTGATACCAGCTCAATATCTATATTAGCAAGTGGCAGGTCCCCTGAGTCATATGCCGTACTGTTATTAAGGTCAATAAACAACTGGTTACCGATTGAGTAACGTAATACATTAAATCCTGCACTGGAGTCATTATTTGAATCAACTGTATTATCACCCGTTTCATAACCACTGTCATCAATACCTAGTGGAATAGTTTCATCATTATACTCAGTTAAGGAATGCTGTACTTTTACTGAGTTGACGTATTCAGCGGTAGAATTTTCTCCGCTATTGATTCTTGCTGAGATAGTTAGCTCGTCACTAGCTCCTCCTATTAGTGCCCCGGATGCAGCGCTGCGTGTACAAGTTATCTCTCCAGACGCATCTACACATGACCAATTTGATCCGAGTGAGCTTACCGAGTCGTAAGTCATACCAGTAGGCAATCGGTCAATTACTTGAATGTCCCCCTTGGCTGGGCCGGAACCAATATTCTCCACCAATATACGGTAGCTCATTAGCCCGGTTGCATAAGTTTGACCGCCTGAAACTATCGACTTGGTAGAACGCAGATCGAATGGACTAACTACACCTAAGTCTATTGTCATGTTACGATTTACATCGGGAAGAGCTGGATTTGTAGATGCAGTCTGAGAGTCTTCTTCTCCAGTAGGCTCGGCACCTGATGCTCCCAGTGTAAATACACCTGTCGTAACCGTGCCTCCGGAGGTACCTAACCCTCTATCACTACTATTGGTATTTGAATTTGGAGCATTAGTATCGGCGTTATCAGCTGTGGAACGATAGCCGGCAGGTAGTGTGGCTTCAATGCGATAATCTCCGGCTGGTAGCCCGTCGAAATGATAGAAACCTTCGGCATCAGTAGCTGTAGTCATTTCCTGAATTCCGGGCATTGAAAGGTCTGAGTCATATGGCGTTTGGTCTGAATTCAGGACTTTCAAGGATACAGCATCGATGAGTCCAAACTCGCCAGAGTTCATATAGCCATCTCCGTTATCATCAAGGAAAACTCTATTGCCAACCGAAAAGATCTGAGTGAACCCAAAATCTAGAGTTAGATTAGTATATGAATCTGTATCGCCATCCGTTATCGGTTCATCGTTATATCCTAACGAAATTACGTCCGATACGACGGTAACCCCGGACTGGTTGCCGTTATCATCGTCATCTGTATTATTATCAGGATCTGCGGCTGGTTCATAGCCAGAAGCAGACGAACTGAAATAACTCTGCCCCGTGTCGTTGTTTATATTTGGTATTCTCACTAAATAGTCTCCCGCATCGATATTCATGAATGAGTATCGTCCGGAGCTATCCGAAATAACTGTCTGCAGAGGAGTTGTGAATCCCGTATCCGCGGCGGCAAATAACTGCACTGTAACCCCTGGTATTCCAGGCTCTCCTGAATCTTTATGCCCATTATTATTAATATCGTAGAATATATAGTTTCCTAATGTATTTCTAGGATGCAAGCCAAAATCTACATCGAGATTAACTTCCCCGCTAGCGACAAGATGATTATCTGAGAAAAGTTCCGAGCTGCTATTAGAATCAGCGGAAATCGTCCCACCCTGAAATGGGGTACTAGCTATCCAGCCACTAGGGATAGTTGAGGGATCGAGAGAAACATAATATTCAGCACCAGGGTCTAGACCGCCAAACATCCAGTTACCGTCAGTGTTAGTTATCTGTGAGCCCTCTAGGGTGTCTCCAGCACTTGGACCAGGGATGCCATCGATATCTTTATATAGCTTTATCGTAACCCCTGATACTCCTTCTTCTCCAGAATCCTGAATACCATTATTATCTGTATCCTTCCATACCCTATCACCAATAATCGGGGGGATGGTTACCGATGCATCAGACTCATCATCTTCGTGTGAAGTAGGGTTATAAGTTGTGATGTTATTTGGCGTTGAGTCAATATCTAGCTGATCCATGCTTGTAATTTGGGCGACATTCCGAGATACACCGTCTGCGAACCCGGTTGAAAAGCTACCTAAATCCGAAGAACTTAGTTCAGCATTGAGTATTAATGTAGCGCTAGAACCCGGCGTCAACGTTCCTACATTCCATAAGAGCGGAGTCCCAGTTGATGCAGCTCCAGTTAATGGTAGAGCGGAAGGCACCGAACCCTGAGATGGATTAACACTGATAATCTTAATACCCGGCTTAACGATGTCGGTTAAAACTATGCCAGTCGAAGTATCTGCTGAGGCTGGAGCTGACACCTCCAACTTATAAGTGAACACCGTGGGGTCGGGATTACCGCTGTCCCCGGGTGTTGGTATTTGCTCTAGTTTGGTATAGTTGGAATCACTATTTCCATCGACACTCTTATTTAATTCAACGTCGTATGGGTGCTCTAGCGCTAAGTCAATAGTTAAATTAGAGTCCGTATCTAAAGCGGTTGGCGATGGGTTATTATTGTATTCACCAGCCGGCTCTGTCCCAAAATTAAGATCTAATGCGTCCGTGCGATAAGTACCACCACTGTTTATGAGATTATTATCGTCATCAACGTCATTATTCAAATCAGCTGAAGAGGAGGCCGGGACTAACCCTTCGATAGTCCCTCCACTAGCTTGCTCGGAGGATGCTACCCTGACATAATATCTGCCAGGATTAAAGCAGTCAAAATTATAATATCCGCCGCCAGAAGTAGTGGTAGTATCAACAACCACATCGTCAGTACCACCTATAACATTATCAGCGCCTACACTAACTAATTCCAAGTCTACATTGTCTAAGCCTACGTCGCCTACCGAGAAAATACCGCTATGGTCGACATCTATGAAAATTCTATTACCCAGCTCTAAGCACGCCGCGGTAGTGCAGCCGTCCTTAATTAAATTTGATCCATTCGGGTTAATCACCAGCTTTAAAACAGGAGGGCTAGCTGAGTTCCAATTGCTGAGAGTGTTCAAGACTAATGATCCATTGACGCTAATATAAGTCAAACCGGCTATTTGAGGTGAATATATTTTTTGCCCGCCAAGAGCCTTTAAGTCTAGTGTGCTGGCCCCGTCAACACTCAAAGGGTTACCGTTTTGATCCGTAAATCTTGCATCAGCATAGTCAACATCTGCCATATTTATATTTTCGATTGAAATTGATTCTATAAGACCTAGTTCTGGTTTGCATAAATATTCCGAGAGATCCACATTAATCCCTATTGAAGTATTTAAGCAACTTGTACCGCTAGCAGATCCATCCAGTCTGAATGGTATAAGAAAGCCCTTATCGCCTAGCGCCCATGCGCATCTATAATCGGTGTACCTATCTCCTATATAAGCATAATCTCTCGTTTCTTTAGGAGTAGTCATAGTGGGCGACCAATCTACGCCTCCGGAGAATTCTGAGCATTCATTGCTTGTTGCTATATCCCAACAATACATATCTTTATCAGAAGCTGATTGAGTTGCAACATCGATTGAGTTAGAAAGATATAGTTTGCCCTTAATATAACTCGGGAACCAGACATTAGTATGATCTTGAGTCTTAAATATATTGTTTAATATATTATCTAGGCTAGCATTGCCACTGGAGTTAATTGTACTCGCCCCACTAGTAAGGTCAACGCAAGAAAATTTATTT
The DNA here is from genome assembly GCA_036826375.1 of Candidatus Saccharimonadota bacterium. Taxonomy (GTDB): domain Bacteria; phylum Patescibacteriota; class Saccharimonadia; order Saccharimonadales; family HK-STAS-PATE-42; genus DAISWL01. The sequence goes on along the minus strand of DAISWL010000007.1, from coordinate 30,439 downwards.
GATCCTGAATAATTAGTTCCCGTGAGACCAACGCAAGCTTTATTAAGATCTGGGAAAATTATAGGCACTGTGTTAATGAAAAGCGGTAAATCGCCACCAGTATCCCATCCATTCGTGCCGGAGCCACAATCGTTGCCGGTAGATTTATCATAGCAACCCACCCTAACATCAACATTACTCGAATTAGTAGTAATAAAATAAGCTTTATCACCATAGGAAGATACCAATTTATACATATTAGAAGTATCGTAAGTTACAGATGAAGCATTACATGACCCTCCATAAGAGCTATCTATAACTTTACAACCAATTCTAGATACGCCACCCGATTCATACATGTAGTATATGGTTCCGTCAAAATTATCAAAATCATTTTCATTATCGTACGGCAGAGTTTGTATGTTCGGATAACGAGTGGAGTCTATATAGGTGAGAGGGGGAGCATTATCGGTGACGGTATAACCACACTCAGTACCAGTATTCAAATCAAAGCAAGCTATGCCACTCGAAGAAGAGTTTGCGGCCCCAAAGTAAACTTTCTGTTTCTTATAATCTATTACACCGAAACTCGACGCTTGTTCTGTTATAGCCTGAGCACCGTTTAATGTTATGGCTTTAGGAAAACCAGCGCAAGTAGAGCCTGTAGCCTTAACTACGCATGAGATATCCACCCTAGAAAAGGCGTTACTACCATTATAGTTATAACTGTGGTGATAAATTGCATATACCTTATCAGGAGTAGGTATAGCCCTGATACCATCTCCACCCTGCTGTGGGTTAGGATTTACAGAATTAGGTTTAATGAAATCATTTATAACTTCAACATTACCCCCTGTTGGATAGGTTTCAGATTGAATTGCATGCAATGGATTTATGCCAGCTAGAGATAGGCCCGCGCCCATAAATAAACATAGCAGCAAAACTTGTGCTGATATAAATTTAACCAGTCTACTTCTTGCCAAAGATAACGATTCGCCTAACACAATAATACCCTCCTTTTTTTTATAAACTAATTTAATTATAAGCATAAGCATGGTAAAAATCAATAGGCTCAATTTGACTTCGGTGAGTCTAAAAGATATCACATAGAGCAAGCTCAATTTGCCACAATCGAATACCGCCCAAAACTCTAACTGAACCATCGGCCTCAATTGCCACACAATCTTCAATTCTAACTCCACCCAAACCCGGGATGTAAACTCCCGGCTCAACGGTGAATACAAAACCACCCTTAAGCTTAGTGGTTTGATTTGGTGAAACATGAGGCAGTTCATGAACCTCCAGGCCAATGCCATGACCCGTAGAATGAGTAAAGTATTCGCCGTAGCCGGCATCTTTAATAACTTGTCGGGAGGCGGAATCTACATCGCCAACCGTTTTCGCCAAATTAAGTTTAACTGATTCTATCCCAGCTTGCTGAGCCAACTCAACGACATTGTAGATTTCATCTAGCTCGGAATTTATTTTGCCGATTTTCAAAGTTCTGGTGATATCACTGCAATATCCTTGATATTTACAGCCAAAATCTATAGTTACTAGTTCGCCGGAACCAAGCTTTTTATCAGTTGGCTTAATATGAGGAACGCTACCGTTTTGACCACTTGCTACAATTGTTTCAAAAGAGATTGATTTGGCTCCCATTTTTCGCATCTGCCATTCTAGATAAGCCGCAATCTCATTTTCGCTAATACCCGGTTTAATAATATTTTTAGTTTCTTCAAGTGCTGAAAGTGAGATCCTACAAGCTTCATCTATAAGCTTAATTTCATCTGGCGATTTTACCAACCGCATTTGGTTTAGCCAATTAATTTTTTGTTTTTTAGCTTTTAAAGATTTTATCAGTTGGTGTTCTTTCAAACTGATGTTTTCGCTAAACTTAAGTTTTAAGATGTCATGTTTTTTAATCAATTGATTTAAAAAATCAGATGCCGAACCTTTCAGATTAATAACCTCAGTGAACTGACCCTTAAGCTTAGTTATGGCATCGTTGAAGTATAAATCGTGAGTGATGTAGTAGCTGAAATCTGGGCCAATTAAGATGCCCGCAAACGAACTTGAAAGGCCACTCAAATAAAACGCATCAACTGCACTCAGCGGATTTTCATGAGTTAAAGCAAGATAAGCCTCCCCCGCCTTAAGCTTAAGTTGAATTTTGTTAATTCTTTGTTCTATCATAAAAAAATCCTCCCGATATATATTTTAAAACGGTGGCGATTTCCCTCTCCAAATGGAGAGGGACAGAGGCTTGCCTCAGGGTGAGGTCATCCATCACTCTAATCTTCCTTCAATCTCCTTCAACCGAGTATTTAAGCTTAAGGCGGCCGCATCTAACCCTAAAATTTTAATAGCTTCAATCGCAATTTGAGCGTTATAAAAATCATCTTCTTCTAAACTTTTTTCTAAATTATCAAGAAGCAAGTTTAGTTTATCCACCAACCACTTTTCGTGAGATTTAACCGCCCCGCTTGGTTCGGGTAAAACTGAGTTTGAATTTGAACTTAAGCTTAAGTTTCTAGATGGTTTCAATATGTATAAAGAACGAGCCGAGCGACCTTTTTTAGCCAAATAACCAGCCGCCACTAAATTGTTAACGTGATTCGCCACTGTTGAGACGCTAGTGTAATTTAAGCCGCGCATCACCTCTCGGTAGCTCGGGCCGTATCCATACTGATTGATAAATTGTTGTACCCAAACTAGAACCTCTGATTGTTTTTTACTAGCCCTTAAGCTTAAGTTTAAACTGTAAGAACTAAGCTTAGTACTAGCTGTTTTTTTTGCTTTAGTAGATGTAGCCGATTTAATCTGCCCGCTCTGTTTGTTTTTTGTTCCGCTCATACCCCTAGTTTAGCAGAAAAATAACTCTAAACTTAAGAAACAAACCCGAAAGTTGTAAATAAAACTATTGAACCGCAACCATTTAGGTGATATATATATCAGCTTTTCCGCACCGGAGGAGCTGCGGTGCGGGAAATCGCAGGACTCCCACCGGGGAGTGTGTTTAAATAACACAAAGGGCCGTGGTCCCTTACCTGTTAAAATAACCCACCTTTGCGTGGGCCCGGGATAGGATTAGATACCCTCATCCCGGGCTCGCCAGAGCCCGAACCTTGCACGAGTTCGTGGATAGGGATTTCGCAAGAGATCCATCGTGCAAACGACCCAAGACCCGTTCTTGGGTCAATTTACTTTTTAAGAGCAATAACTCATTTCGCATTTACTAAACTTAACCCTTATTCTTCCTTCAGGAAGAATACCTAAGTAAACCTTCTTAGAAGGAAGGCCAGGGGACCTTCCGCCCCTTTCTATACCCTCACTTTGGTCGGCTAAAAGTGTAATGCGTTAATTATCGGCCAAATACTTGCCTAGTATTAGCTTGCTCGGTTCTGGGGTTTTTTTGGTTACTAATTTGATCCATAAACAAAAAAGTAACAACTATCATTTTTTGATTTAAACTAATTACTACACCTAAAATCATCGCTTAAGTTTAGCTCCAACCCATCACCTATTTTAAGTTGATACTGACTGATGAACCCCTCCTCAACCTCTAAAACATAATTAAGCTTAGGAGATGCGTAGGTTTTAGGGTAATCACTTGGTTTAGCATCAGCTTGCCAGCCTAGAATCTTGCCAGAACAATCCAGCCAGATGATATCTAAATTTATTTTCATATCTTTCATCCAGAAATTAACTGATTTTGGAGATTGATAATAAAATAACATCCCAGAATTTTTAAGATCGCTAATTCCACTTAAACCCAGAGCCGCTTTTTGCGAATTCCCATCAATAACATAAAGATTACTTATTATAGTTTCACCATTAAACTTAAGAGTTGTAACGGAGTCTGCCCTATCTTTCAAAGAAGAATTTAGGTTAAGAGGCTTGGGTTTGGCATCTTTTTGCTGAAATTTAAATAACACTAAGCTTAAGACAAAAACTAAACTTATTAAAGCCAGTAAAATTATCAATAATTTCCGCTGTCTACTCCCATCTCCAGCTGGAGAGGGGCTGGGGGTGAGGTTAGCCCTCATCTAGCACCTCATTATGATAAGTTTCGTAAGTATTTTTAAGATGTACATCCGCCACATGAGTATAAATTTGAGTTGTGGCGATGTTGCTATGGCCGAGGAGAGATTGAACACTGCGGATATCCGCCCCCTCGCGGAGCATGGAAGTTGCAAAACTATGACGCATTGTATGAGGAGTAACCTTTTTAACGATGCCCGCCTTAAGTGCGGATCCAGCTACGATACGCTGAATTGAACGAGTTGTCAGCCTGCTGCCTGAATCGGATACAAAAAGAGGTGCTCTAGGATCATCATCCTGCCTTAAACTTAAGTAGTTTTTAATAGCTTCTGAAGCCCTTTCACTGACAAAAACTAACCTATCTTTACTGCCTTTTCCACGCACTGAAAATTCACGAGTTTTTAAATTAACTCTCGCAACATCTAAACTTACTAATTCGGATACTCTGAGCCCGCTACTAAAAAGTAATTCTAAAATTGCCTGATTTCTTAAGCTTGCCTGATTGGATTGATTCCAAACCTGCAACATTTGCCGCACTTCATCTACCGAAAGCGTTTCAAGCTCTCTTCTTTTAGATTTTGGCAACTCTATTTTTTCGGCCGTAATAGTTTTAATATCTTTTTTAGATAAATAACGGAGGAACTCTCGCAATGCTATTAAGTGATAACCCTGTGTAGCCTTCCCTAAACTTAAGCCTTGTTCGTTAACAAACCTAGCCAACCAGATTCTATATTTAGAAATCTGGGCTGGGGAGATTTGCTCTAACGGAGTTTCATCTATAAATTGAGCGAACCTTTCTAGGTAAAGCGAGTAGTTTTCGGCAGTTTTAATTGAAACGCCTTTTTCAACTTCAAGATAATCTAAGAACTTGTAAACTTCATCGTAAACTGAATGTGTTTCGCTCATAACTTAATTATAGCTTAAGTTTAATAAATTCCTCTGGAGTTAATGCTAATGTTCTATTGGTAAACTTAAACTCTAATATATCTTTATCTCCAGTAACCAGAAGGTTTGCTTCTGATCTTATGGCTAATGACACTATTGGTGAATCTTTAGGATCTCTTATATCGATATTCGGTTCAGGCTCGGAATCATCATCAAATTTATATTTAGCCATCAACTTACATATTCTAAGACACCAAGATCTGTATGCAGAGCTTTTAGTTATTATTAGCTTAACCTCGCTAATTAAATAATCTGAGGTTATAACAACATGTTCTTGCAAACATTGAACTAGTACTGTAGCTGGCTTACCTTGATGAAAAAATGCGCTGTACCAAATATTACTGTCAATTACCACTTTTAGGGATTTGTTTTCTCCAAGATTCTTTTTTGCGACGCTCATTTGTAATAAATTCAGCCACTTCTTCCTCTGTTCGGAATTTGGAATTTTCACTGTTTATAGTCCTCCTTATGTCCGCCATCAACTCAATTGCTTCTTTCTGAGTATCAGCACGATCTTTATCATTAATCATAGACTGGAGAAGAACCTGTTCAATATAACTAGATGCACTTTCATTCGCAAGTTCAGCGCTAAGCTTAACCCACTTTAATAAATCATCATCTATGGTTATAGTTGTTCTCATGTTGTAAGTATAACAGATTTTGCATCTTGATGCAAAACACTTTATTTTTACAACGTTATGTTTTATTCCATGTTAGTATAAACGTTTAAAACGTCATCATGATCTTCCAATAATTCTAGAACTTTCAGAACTTTTTCTTGCTTATCCTCAGCTATTGGGATTTGAGAATTTGGAACATATTGCAATTCGGCACTATTAAACTTAAGGTTTGCATCTTTTAATTTATTACTGACTGCGGCCAGATTTTTGGCTTCAGTATAGGCGATTATTTCTCCATCGTGTTCCTCGGCATCTTCGGCGCCACAATCTAGAATTGTCAACAAGGCATCTTCCCCGCTATCTTGAATGTGAATAACTCCCTTGCGGCTGAACTGAAAAGCCACACTTCCAGGTTCGGCGATGTTCCCTCCGTTTTTACTTAAAATTGTTTTGATCTCTGGGAAAGTACGGTTTCTGTTATCTGTAGCAGCTTCAATAATGATGCCAACTCCGCCCGGGCCGTAAGCTTCGTAAACTACTTCTTCTAGCTGGGCGGCACTTTTATCGGCAACTCTTTTGATTGCCCGCTCAATATTAGCAACCGGCATATTGGCGGCTTTTGCTTTTTCTATCACCATCGCCAAGTTAGAATTTAAGGCCGGATCAGCTCCGCCCCTGGCTGCAATGGCAATCTGATTACCCAATTTTGTGAAAACTGCTCCACGCTTAGCATCATTTACCCCTTTTTGCCTTTTTATTGTTGCCCATTTGCTGTGTCCTGACATTTTAAGATTCCTTCCCTAAGCTTAATATGATAATTATATTAACTTAAGTTTAACAGAGTTGAAAACATAAAAAAAGTGAAACGATCATCGGTTCACTAGTGTTCATCAATTTTGAGCTTATTAAGCTTAGCCATCATCGCTACAGCCCAAAGTAAAATGGCTAAATACGCCAGCAACATATCGGCGTTGTTAAGCTTAATTGATGTTTGAGCCCAAGCGGGAAGCGAGAGCCGTTCTATCGCCCACACAATCGGGATCATTACCGAGTTAGTTAGCAATGCAAACAACTTAACTAGAGCGATGTTTAGCATCCCAATTATTCCAGTTAAAAAGATAAGCAGCATCGCTAGCGGAATAAACGGAACAACCACCAAATTAGCCGGGATCGAGATTATCGAAAGCCGGCCAAAAACTGAAAGTATTAGTGGCAGAGTTAAAAGCTGAGCGCTAAAAGTTTCTATCAAAATTGCCGGGATGAGCCGCTCCTTAAGCTTAGGGAAGTAGCGCTCGCCAATTAACGGCGCGAGGATTAGCACCCCAGTGAAGGCTAAAACTGAAAGCCACCAGCCTAAATCTAACCAAATATAAAGCGGATTTAAGTAAGCGGTAATTCCTGCAGAAATTAAAATCACAGTTAGTGGATTAATTTTGCGCCCATAATACCAAGCCAAAAGAGAGACTACACTAACTATTGCTGCCCTGGCGATACTCGGCGCCATCCCTGTGAACAGCATAAAGATGCCAATTAAGCTTAGCGAAACTAGCATCACATTTTTGCGAGAACTTTTGCCCATTAGCCTCCGAACGGCCTCTACTATTATGGTTAAGTTGTAACCCGAAACTGCTACGATATGGGTTAACCCTGTCCGATTAAGCTTTTCGTTGAAACTATCTGGCAATGAATTTCTGGTACCAAGGAGAAACCCGAGGCTTAGGCTAGCTTCTGGTTCTGGCAGATGAGTGTAAATTGATTTAAAAAACAATTGGCGTAGGCGCTCTATTAAACTTAAGTGCTTTTCAATATTATTGATTGAGGCGTAGGAGATTGAACCCTGACGATTACCTAGGGGTTTACTCATTTTGCCAGTAGCAGTGATTTCATCGCCACGATGCAAACTAACAAACTGCTGGGTACGGATGCGAACCTTGCCGATCATCTTAATTGGACGATCTGAGGGCTGATCGAACTTGACATCTAGCTTTTCAAGGTTAAATTCAAGATCTCCCCTTTCTCCAGTGTAGGTTGGGTCATCTGTAATAATGCCGTGAACTTGAACTTTTTGAGAATAAAATTGGTTGTATAAATCTAACTTTTGATGATAGTTTTCGCCACGTACTAATCCGAAAATTAAACTTAATGTAAACATAAGCCCAAGCATTACCAGCCTAGATTTTTTCAAGAAGAACAGGGATAGAAATCCAACAATTATAAGAGCCTGTCCCGCATCAATCTCAAAATAATAGTATTTGCCCAAAAAGATGCCCCCCGAAAGACCTGCCAGAACCGCAATTGGTCTTAAGGTTAGGTATTTGCTATTGACGTATTCTCCAAGGCTCATCTTAACTTAGATTATGAATCATCATGATATTTTGGACAAATCGATATTTTTTAGTTATTATTCTTAACATGAAATCAGGATCTAACTTTGTATTCGGGATAGTAGCATTTGTAATATTCTTGGTAATTATTTTTATAATTATAGTGGCTGTGAGGGGCGATGGTAAAAAAGTTGATACCCCCAAGAACGGAATTAACTCTTCTTCTAGTTTCGATAAAGATAAGGCTCGTGGGAAAACCTTGAAATTTAGTATTTCAGGAGGAGTAAAAGCAGATGAGAAATATAAAACACTAGAGATGACGGTATCCCCTTATGCCCGAAATATAAGGGTAACTAAAACCTATAATAATGAAGTCGAAAAAGAGGATAACTTAAGTAATAATCAGACCGCATATGATGCCTTCTTTGCAGCTGTAGATAGCGAAGGTTTATTCGAGACGAAAGTAGAAAACAGAAAAACAGACGAAAACTACGCATGTCCCGCTCAAAAGCATTACAGAGTAGAGATTGTTGATGGTTCTGAAATTTTACATACAGCATGGACGGCTTTTTGTGATGATACTCGTTACGGTACATATGATGGCTACGTGAATGATATTGAAGCTCTTTTTAAGCGTCAGTTCCCCGATTACAATAAATTCATGAGTGGCATTAAACTTAATTAGAATAAAGGCTGTTAAGCTTAATGTAGTTTGATACGGAATTTGGCATCTGATTGTAATTACCGTTTTTTATATCAAGCTTGACTTTGCCGGAACTGACCCCTTTTGCTATTTCATCCCTTTCAAAACCTTCTGGGTAGATGTTATAAGTTTCACTATATTCTGGTTTGAACCACGCTTTTGATTTTGAGTATGCATCGCTGCCGAAAATTAAATAAATTTTTTTGTTTGGAAAAATAGATTTCAGCTCTTCAAAATCGCTAACTGAAAAAGTTTGCGAACTTAAGTTTAGTAGTTTAAATTTAGGGTTATAAGATGTCGCTAAGCTTAGCATCTTTTTGCGCTGAATTAGAGTTGCTACGGGTTTTTTACCTCTGGGTTCTGGTTCTGGTAAAAAATAGATTTTGCATAGCGAAAACTTTTTGATGGCGGCCTCTGCCAGAGCAATATGCCCGCTGTGAACCGGGTCGAAAGTACCGCTAATTACGCCGATTGGGAGTTCTTTCATTAAGCTTAATGGTATAATCTTTATAGATAAAAGAAAAGGGGTTCAACCGTGGATGATTTAAATTTAGTGTTCGGAAAGAATAAAAATACTGAGGCCAAAATAATTGGAAAATTTGCCAACCGTCATGGAGTTATCACCGGAGCAACCGGTACTGGTAAAACCGTAACTCTTCAAACCTTGGCGGAAAAATTTAGCGGCATGGGGGTTCCGGTTATTGCTGCCGATATTAAGGGTGATTTAAGTGGAATTTTAAAGGCCGGTAACTTAAGCCCAAAAATTGCCGAAATTTTAAAAACTAGGGAGATTGAAGCTCCAGCATCGCACCCTAACCCAGTAGAATTTTGGGATGTTTTTGGCGAAACTGGTAATCCGCTAAGAAGCACTATTAGTGAGATGGGACCTCTACTTTTAAGCCAACTACTAAACTTAAATGAGGTTCAGGAAGGCGTGTTGAACGTTGCTTTTAAGGTTGCCGATGACCAACAATTATTATTAATTGATTTAGCAGATTTAAGAGCTTTGCTAGCTTATATCGCTGAAAATGCGGGGGAATTTAATGCCAAATACGGAGCAGTTAGTGCTACTAGCGTTGGTGCAATTCAGAGATCTTTACTTGTGTTAGAAAACCAGGGTGGAGCTAAATTTTTTGGCCAACCCGAGGTTCAGTTAGCTGATTTAATCAGAACCGATACTAGCGGAAACGGAGTGATTAATTTACTAGATGCCACCAAGCTTATGGGTAGCCCTAAAGTTTACGCCACATTTTTACTATGGGTGATGAGTGAGCTGTTTGAACAGCTTCCTGAAGTTGGAGATATGGATAAGCCTAAACTCGTCTTCTTTTTTGATGAGGCCCACCTGCTTTTTGAAGGAGCGCCAAAAACTTTAACCGATAAGGTAGAGCAAGTTGTTAAGCTTATTCGGAGTAAGGGAGTTGGAATCTATTTTGTCACTCAGAACCCGCTAGATATCCCTGAAAGTGTGCTAGCTCAACTTGGCAATAGAATTCAGCACGCTCTTAGAGCTTACACCCCGATGGAACAAAAAGCCGTTAAAGCTGCTGCCAGCGCTTTTAGAACTAACCCTAAGCTTAACACTGAAGAGGTCATCACCCAATTAGAGGTTGGCGAAGCTTTAGTTAGTTGTTTAGATGGGAAGGGTGCGCCATCAGTAGTTGAGCGAGTTTACATTTTGCCACCCGCCAGCCAAATCGGGCCATTAGATGCCCCCGAACGCCAAGCCGTTCTTACTGCCAGCCCCTTAAACTTAAAATATAAAGATGTAGTCAATCAACTCAGCGCTGAAGAAAAGTTGGCTAGCATAAAATCTGAACAAGACATCTTAAAACAGCAAGCTGAAGAAGCTAAGCAAGCCGAAAAGCAGATGAAAGAAGCTCAGAAAGCTGAACCAGCTGCTAGAAAGAGTACTAGAAAATCACCCACTGAAAGAATGGTTGGTAATATTTTAGGCAGCATCGGAACTAGAATTGGCAGTGAAATCGCTCGTGGGATTTTAGGCGGAATCAAAAAGCTTTAGAGCTATAGGTCAAGATACATAAATATAGCTAAATTATAGCCAACTGTGCTCTGTAAATTCTTGAACTTGATACGGATTCTAAATTATCATAAACTTAACTTTACTTTATTATATTAAAATGCTAATATCTAGAAAATAGTGAAGCAGAATTAAAACTAAATCATGAGCCAAACAAATATTAAACAATTCGTAAAACGTCACAAAGTTGGCGCATTTTCTTCTTTGTCGATTTTATTATTTCTGTTTATAACTTTTGGGCCCAATTTAGTTATTAGAGTAATGAGCTCTAATCAGATAATGCCTAGTACTAGTATTTCTGGATCTCAAATCGGTGGATACAATTATCAAGAATTTACCAATAAACTAGAGGATAATTACAATAAAAAAAGCTTCAAACTAAACTTCAACGGCCAGACAGAAGAAGTATTATACAAAGAAGCTGGTATAAAATATGACTACCGAGCTAGTTTTGATTCCGCGTACAATGCACACCGAGTTGATATATGGGATGTTATTTTCTTCTGGCGCAATGTTAATATCCAGCCCGTCTATAGCGTTAGTAAACAAGATATGCAAAACTACGTAATATCTAAATTTGGCCAATCTGAGCCACCCAAAAATGCTGAGATAACTTTCGATGATAGCCAGCAAAAAATGACTATAGCCCCAGAAAGCAATGGAGTAGGCATAAATGTAGATAAAATAATAGAGAATATTAGTTCTCAAAACATCAGCAACTTAAATAATATAGACTTGGTAGAAGAGGAAGTACGACCAGAGATAGATTCTAAAGATCTTGAGGCCCTTAATCTTGAAGCGAATAAATACATAACGAACCAGGTAGTTATTACGGCTGGGAATAAAACCATATCTCCCACCCCGTCACAAAAAGCTGAGTGGATAAAATTAAAGCAAGAGGATCAGATCCATTATCTAGAGAATCCATCAATAGATACCCAGTCTATTAGCGATTATTCTGTTAGCTTAATAGATAGTCTAAAAAAAGAGCCTAAGTCGGAGGAGGTAATTTCCGGGGCTGGCTACAATATAGTGATTACCCCCGGTTCGGATGGTGTTAAAGTTAACAACCCCGAGCGCTATCAGCAGCAAATCAGTGAAGCGCTTAGTGGGTATCAACCCGCTAACATAGATATTATGCTTGATACAGAGCCCAAACAAAGTAAAAACTATGCCACCGAAAGTAATAGATGGCTGTATGTAGATCTTTCAGAGTTTAAGATGGTAGCTTATGAGGGCAGTAACGCAGTTAGAACGTTCGCAATTTCGTCAGGTGCCACCAGGTTCCCAACTGTAACCGGAAATTATAAAGTTTACGCAAAAGTCAGGTCGCAAACTATGAAGGGCGGAGACGGAAGCGCGGAAAATCCTCTATACGAAGTTCCTAATGTAGAATGGATTTCATATTTTTATAAAGATTACGGCATTCACGGCGTTTATTGGCATAATAACTTTGGTGTTAAAAATAGCTCCCACGGCTGTGTGGGAATCAATAACTCTGATGCCGAATGGATCTACAACTGGGATAGTATCGGAACACCAGTTATCGTAAGGCAGTAAGCTGAACAGCATTATCTTAACCTTTGTATTAAAATAAAAAGGTCCAAACCAATAATTAGCTTATTTTAAGCTAAGTTAGTTGCTCTTTGAAGTTATTTTAAGGGCACTCACTAAACTTAAGTAAGCTTTAAAGAGTACTTTTGTTGGTTTGGACACCAAGTGGGTGTCCTTTTTAGTTACAGATACCTACTAAACACTAAACAATTAAACAAATGGAGGTATCTATTTATGGATGCAAACTCAAATAAAGCCCCTCAGCAAGGCAATAACACATTAGCAATACTATCTTTAGTATTTAGCTTTCTATTTGCCCCGGCAGGCTTAATTTTAGGAATCATTGCCCTAGCAAAGAAACAAAGCAAAGGCTTGGCAATAACCAGCATCGTTTTGTCTGGTATGGGTTCCTTGATACTATTTTTTATATTTGCCATATCCGTATCTTCTAGTACTCAAATAAACACTGCAGACACCAACACAACAGTTAGCAAAGCCGCTGAGGAGGCTAAAAAACAGACAGAAGCGGATGCAGTCGCTAAAAAGGCTGCTGAAGATAAAGTTTCACAAAATGCTATCAGCAGGCCAAGCCTGCAATCATTAGTTACTGTAGGGGCTTCAACCTCTCAAATGCAAATAACAACTGCGCCAAACGCCCCATCTATAACAGGATGTGAAGTTAAGATAAACGCAGGAATAATATCTAGCGGGTATACATACAAAATAAGCTCACTAGCACCAGAGCAGATTATTAATTACTCAGACTTCACTAAAAAGGGTGAAAGATTTGACTACCACACTACTAAGCCTGAACATTTCATTATTACTTGTAATATTAATGATTCAGATGGAGGTTCTAGGATAGATACCGCAGAATATAAGCCTACAGTTTAGTTTAATCTGCATTTAGTAAGGGCGTGAGCGTTAGCTTGAATTAGAAACACATATATTGTGTTATAATCTATACAATGTTTATAGATAGAGCGATTATTAAACTCAAAGGTGGTGATGGCGGCCGAGGCATGGTTAGTTTTAGGAAAGAAAAGTATATTGATAAGGGCGGGCCTGATGGTGGCGATGGTGGCGACGGTGGATCAATTATCTTTATCGGAGATAATAACATCTCAACTTTACTAGATTTAAAACAACAACATCAGATTAAAGCAGAAGATGGTGGCGATGGATTCAGACGCAACCAACACGGTAAAAATGGCGACAACAAAATAGTTTATGTCCCACTCGGAACTCAGGTATACGATAGAACCGATCTAATAGCCGATATTAAACTTAAGGGTCAACAGGAAATTATTGCAAGAGGCGGAGAAGGCGGATTCGGTAATGCTCATTTTAAAAGCTCTACTCGCCAAGCGCCCAGAGTCGCAGAAAAAGGAGAACCAGGTCAAGAGCTTGAAATTCGGTTAGAGCTAAAAACTATTGCCGATGTGGGATTAGTTGGATTGCCTAATGCCGGTAAATCAACACTTCTTTCGGTTATCACAAATGCAAGGCCAGAAATCGCCGATTATCAGTTCACTACTCTTAAACCTAACATAGGGATAGTTAAACTTAAAAACGGTGACGGTATGGCTGTAGCCGATATTCCAGGGTTGATAGAAGGTGCTCATCTTGGAAAAGGGCTGGGTGATGAGTTTCTAAAACATATTGAGCGTACATCCGTTCTTCTGCATTTAATAGATTCCACTTCTGACAATATAGTTAAGGATTACCAGGTTATAAATGGAGAGCTTAATAATTATTCTGGTTTAGATTTAAGCCTGAAACCAAGAATAGTTGTGTTAACCAAAACCGATTTAGTAGATAGCCAGTGGTTAGAATATCAAAAAGAAGAGTTATCTAATATGGGTATTGAGGGCGTAATGGATATAAGCTCGACTAGCCACAAGAACTTAGAGCAACTTGTAATTTTGCTAGCCGATAAAGTTTCAGAGAACAAGGCACTAGAAGAAGCTCAGGTAGAGGATGACATGAAAAGCGATCAAGATCAAGATGTTCCTACATTAAGCTTAAGCTCACATAAAATGCAAGATGCCTGGAGCGTAGAGAAAATCGGCGAAAGAGATTTTAAAATATCTGGAGACAAAATTACCCTATTTATTAAAAAAACTGATTTTTCTAATAAATTCAGCGTTGAAAGGTTGGAAGATATTTTCGCTAAAAAAGGCCTGATGCATAAGTTGATTAAATTGGGCTATAAAGACAGAGATAACCTTTTCGATGAAACTGGCTATAAGTTCAAGCTTAATTAAGATAAACTCGCCGACACAACCACAAAACGGCCGATTCATACACTGAGTTAGGTTTTTTATAAATAGACTTTATTATAACTTAGACTAAAGAATCACCAGAAAATCACCCACTGAAAGAATGGTTGGTAATATTTTAGGCAGCATCGGAACTAGAATTGGCAGCGAAATCGCTCGTGGGATTTTAGGCGGAATTCTGCACAAGTAAAGAAGGGCTGCTTGACTTTTATCGATAAAAGTAGCGGCTACTATTTTCTGAATTAGTAAACTTTCTTAGAAGGACGGCCGAGACCTTCTGCCCTTCTCTATACCCTCACCAAGGAATGTGAAAACAGTAATGCGGAATTGAGGCCAAATGGTTTTTTTGGTTACTTTTTTGTCCATAAACAAAAAAGCAACAGCCCACATAAAATACGTAAGATGTTCTATGCACACGAGCAAAAAACTCTATTCGTAATTAAGCTAAATAGAATAACGCCCCTCCAAGGGGGCGTTATTAAAAACCGTATCAAATTATTAAGTTTAATCTAATTACTGGTTTTAGTTATCTTCAGGAGCATCCTCCTTATCGCCCATCATTCCCCCGCGGTGCATTCCTTTAGATCCCTTACCTTTAAAATCTGGGCGGATATCATCTAAATTGATATTCTGAGACTGGGCCCAAGTTTTAAATTCATCGTGAAGAGCCTTCATGGCATCTTTGTTCTCATCTCTAGTTTTACCGTTATTTCTGAGCTCTTCCATTTTGGTGTGAATTTCATCTTGCTTGGCAATAATTGCAGTTTTTTGTTCTGCAGTTATAGTTTTGGCATCAACTAATTTTTGAAGATGCTCCTCACGCTTGGTTTTCATTTCGGCTTCGTGAGTTGTTCTATCTTCTTCTCGCTGGGCATCTAGCTCCGCTTTAACTTCATCTTTATTTAAGTTAAACTTAGTGGCTATTCGCTGAGCGATGCTATCCCCCCTATCTTGATTGGCTTGCTGAGCTGATACGCTCGCCACGCTGGTCAGGCCGATGCCTCCAGCCAGAACCGTTACTATTGCTGCTGAAATTAATTGTTTTTTAGTTAGTTTCATTTTTCTCCTTAAACGAAAGTTAGTTATTTGCTAATTAAGTCTGTAAGATCGGTTAAGTAGAAGTTCTTTTTGGTTCACCTTAAGCTTAGCGTCAGGCCTGAATGGATTCTGATACTTTCTTATGATTTGTGAAGATTTATTGTTTACTACTTTTTTACTGATCTTACTGCTTTTTGAAGAGGTTATTTCTGCCCCTTCAGTTAATACTACGCCTTAAGTTTAATATTTATTTCAAAAATCTTTATTTAGGGATTCATACCCCCGGGATCAGGCTTATTCATCCCGGGCCCCCGAGGTTTTATGAAAATATCTGATACCGTAATTTCGCCATCTTCAGATTTTTTACCCCAGCCAGCAACCGGCAGGTCTTCTTTAAGGTTCAGATTCTGACAATCTGCGGGATGACATCTTGTTTTTGAGTTGATTATTAACATCTGTTCTTTGCCTGATTTAGGTTTAACTACTATCTTTTGTTGATCACTTGTCTCAGAATTTTCAACACTCAGCACCCTGCCATTAAACTTAATTATTCCCTGCTGATCTTGATTTTCTATCCTGTAATCATCTCCAACTGCATGTCTGGCGCCACCAGCATAAACCATTCCTGCAAATATAGTTACCGCCATAACTATAACTGGAATAATTACTACTTTTCTATATTTATAGCCATAATCTGTTTTAGTTATAAGAAAAGAAGTGACGCCCAAGCCAACTAAACTGACTAGAACTAACGGCCAGGGTACGGCGGCGAAAATAGCCATTAGTTTTTGATCTCTTAAAGATGCCTCTAAAAACAAACTTCTATTGAAGGTATTGACCGTTATCAATATTATTAAACTTAATAAAAAGATCCCGATAGCCATTAGGCCATACAAGCTGATACTTCGGTAGAATATTTTATTTTTACTATCTGGTTTAATTTTTTTACTATCAATAGCTTCAAGAACTGATCCTGAAAGATCTTTAATATTTTTTATATCTGCATCTTTTTTTGTAGTTTTCATTTTTACGCATCCCCTTTCCATTGCTTTAAAGTTACCTTAAGTTTAGCTTTTCCCCTGTTGATTCTGACTCCTACTGTGGAAGTTGGTATTTTTAAGATGTAGCCGATTTCTTGATAGCTTTTACCTTCTAGAAAATGCAGGGTTAAGGGTTCGCTATACTTTTGGTTGAGTTTATTAAGAGCTGTGGATATCGCACCTTTCAGTTGAGAGTTATTTGCCGATTCGCCCAAATCTTCATCGCTTTTAATTGCCTCCCACCAGGTTTCGTCATCAACCGTTAAACTTCTTTTATTTTTTTTGAAGAATGATTGAGCCTCGTTATGAGTTATTCTGTAAAGCCAAGATGAAAACGTGCCCTTAAGCTCATTATAAGAATTAATATTAATATACATTTTTATCATTGTATTTTGCAGCACATCATCACAATCGTGATTGTTAACTCCAATTCTAAGCAGATAGCGCTCTAGGGGAGCCTGATAGCGCTCTATTAAAATTTTTAGAGCCTCCCTATCATCTTTTTCAGATATTAATTCAACTAAAGCTTGATCTTTTTGATTACTCATAATTATTACTTAAGCTTAAGTATACCTTAGGCTTCTGTTAATTAGTACTGCTCGAAGTTGGGGATTATTACAAAAAACGTTTATCGATATTGAAAGGTTTAATCTAACATTATTTTACAGAATAAAGAATTGGCGGAGGAGGAGGGATTCGAACCCTCGCACCAGATTGCTCCGATCTACAGCTTTAGCAAAGCCGCCCCTTCAGCCACTTGGGTACTCCTCCGTATATATGAATAACCGGCTGAATGATAGTTATTATAACATAGCTAGTGATTTTTGGTTGCAAAAATAACTATTGAACTTTATATTGATTACATATATAATACAATTATGAGTAAAACAACAACAATTAGCATGAGCATCCCCAGTGAGCTATTAAAATTAATAGATCAAGCCGCCAAAAAAGAATTTTCAACCCGAAGTGAGCTTATTAAAAGGGCGGCCCTTGCCTATACCCGTAGCCTCACTCAAACAGGACAGTTAGATGTTGCAGGCGAGCTTCAACTGGCCCTAGCAGACAATGGTTATATCGGTAACACTGGAATTACTAAATTAACAAAAGATATTAAGCTTAGTAGAAAATAGAAAATTGTGAGTAGAGTTGTTATCGATACGAGCGCGGCGATTACCCTGCTGGCTAATCGCAGAGGCATCTGGTTTTTAAAGAATAGCTTCTCACTAGAGCATCAAATTATTTTATCTAGTTATTTAATAAATGAACTAGAAAGAATTCTGAAAACTAAACTTAAGCTTAGTAAAAGCAAAGTAAAATCCATTTCCTCATTTTATAAATCTCTGGCAATAATTGCAGAGGTAAAAGAGATTAAAAAACTTACCAGAGATCATAGTGATGACCCAATATTAAGCCTAGCGCTAGAACAAAAAGTCGATTACCTGATAACTCTTGACCAAGATTTTTTAAGCTTAGAGCAAACCGGTAAACTCAAAATCATAAAACCCGAGGAAATGATTGATCTATAACCTAAACTTAATAAAATTTATAGGTTTACCGCCATTAATAAACTTACGTTCGTAAACGGTGGTGATTTTATAATCTTCAGGGAGATTGCTTTGATGCAAATCAAAACTGAGGGCATCTATTTGCCCAGCCGAATTACCGATGCACTCCAAACCATAATCAAAGAGGGGTTTATCATCAGTTTTGAATAGAATTTCGCCACCCTGTTTTAATAGTTCTTTATAGATTTTTAAGAAATGTTGATTGACCAGCCTGTGTTTTTCTTGCCTATCTTTTGGCATCGGATCTGGAAAAGTTATCCAAATGTTTGAAAGCGATTTAGCTGGTATTAAGTTTAGTAGGCTACTCATATTTATTCTCAAAAAGATGAGATTCACCAAACCTTGTTTTTGAGCTTTCGTAGCACCTTGAACTAATCTATCAGCCTTAACATCAGTGGCTATGAAAAGTTGATTGGGATATTTTTTTGCTAAGCCAAAGCTGAGATCTCCCGTACCGGCACCAACCTCTAAGTTTATTTCAGAGAAGTTGTTAGTAGCTTCGCTGAATTTAAACTCACTAGCTTCAAAACAAAGTTTAGAATCTTCAAATAAACTGAATTTATGGAGTTTACGTTTTTTGTATGGTCTTTTGAGTTTAAGCTTATTTTTTATAAAATGAAAATCAACCGCGCCTTCACGAACCAAACTTAAGTTTAAGTTAGCATCAATATCAATCACTGTGGAAGGCGGCTGATTTAAACTAACCTCTCCCGAATCAACATAAAGTTGAACTGAATCACTAAAATAGCTTTGAGCCTGCTCTATATTAGAAGCTGGGATTTGACCTTCAGGGTTAGCACTCGGCGCCAACAACGGACCAGTTAAGCTTAATAACTTTCTTAGGTTTTTATCTCCGGGTAACCTGATGCCGATCTGGCCATCTGAATTGGTTAAATGAGCATATTTGTTGTTATTAGTTTTAAGAAGCACAGTTACTGAACCTGGCCAGAGGCTGCTGACCCGGTTGAAATCATCTTCTGAGATTCCTAAGCTGAGGGCATCTTGTTTGCCAGAAATTAGAACAATGTAATATTTTCCTGCTGATTTCGGCCTAACCTTAATTAAGTTTTGATAAGCCCTTAAGCTTAAAGCGGAAGCGAATATCCCATAAATTGTATCAGATTTAAAAATAGCCAACTGATTATTCTTCAATACGTCAACTACCGAGCTATCTAAAATATTGTTTGTTGTTTTCATTTTAAGTTTAATAAATTCTATCTGTTATAATGGTTATGTTATGGATCAATTTTTTTCTAGCCTTGGTGATAAAGTCATCATTTTTTACAAAGATCACCTGTTTAGCATTTTATTCATTATAGCAGGATGCTATCTCCTGAGGCAGATTGCATATAAGTTAATTAATCTATACGTTAGGAGTAAAATTGAACCAGGTCACAAATATGGCAAGAGTGACCTAGCTAAAAGAAGACATACTATAGCATCTATCTTGCATTCTGTTGTACGAGCAGTCTCGGATATCCTGGTGGTAGTTCTTATTTTGAGCGAACTTAGAATAAGCCTTGCCCCATTTTTAGCAAGTGCCGGTATAGCTGGGGCGATCATTGGTTTTGGGGTACAAAGTTTTATTAAAGATCTCTTAAGTGGTAGTTTTGTAATAGCAGAGAACCAGTACCGAGTCGGAGATTGGGTCACGCTAGCTGGTATCAGTGGGACAGTTCAAGATGTGGGGCTAAGAATAACTACTCTAACAGATACCGATGATAAAACTTATTACATACCCCACAGTGTAGTGGATATAGTTGTGAATCACAGCAAGAACCCAGTGGTCATTAACATTAAGCTTAGCCTGAGCTATAAAACCGACTTGGATAAAGCTAAAGATATAATTAATAAAGCTGGAGAAAAATTGATGGAAGATCCAGAGCTAGGAAGTTTCATATTAGAAAAACCTCAATTTAAAATGGTCAACAATTTTGGCCCATCAGGTATAGAAATCAGTGTTAGGGGTAAGGTTAAAACTGGTCACTCTTTGGAGACGGGTTCTAAACTAAGAGAACTAATAAACCAGGGGTTAGATAGGGGCGGAATAGATATAGCAACTCAAATGGTTTTGACAAATTCTGATGATGCCAAAATAGCCAAAAGAAAAAGATAAAATAGCAGAGTCAAAATCAACTATGATAGCATTACGGATTTAAATTTAGATCTGGTCTTATTAACCTCTGATCATTTATATCTTCATTTTTAAATGCTTGTGATGCCTGCTGAGAAGTTATGACGTTTTCCACTTCCTCAATAACACTGTCTAATTCATCTTGATAGACTGGCTGATCCTCGGTTTTATCAACATTAACCGTATTTTCGATTGTAATTTCCTGAGGTTTATCTTGACCGGGTCTATATAAATCGTACTTGCTTCTATCACTTCTTAGATACATTAGTATAGAGTTTGTAACTATAACTCCGCAAACAATTGTGATAAAAATAAAACCGTGAATAATATTTAAAGATTCCATCGAAGTCCTAAAGCGCCTGCTCCTATCTTTAGAAAAAATTGCGTTTAATCTATGCTTAATCATTTTTCGCTAAGCCTCGGTTCTAGTTTCGATACTACTTCCTTAAGGGTCATAGCTCCTTCAGAAGTTAAAACTTTCTGCTTGTCTAATATCTGTTGGCTTTCGTTTCTGAGTGTTCTGGCCGAACTAATTAAATTAAAGGTTAATCTAGCATTAGACCGGCAATCTAGTGCCAGTATCTTCTTTAAAACATCATCGTAAGATTCAAACTTCGATTTAAAGTTATTAAGATTTTCTTTTTGATTTTGCACAGCAAGCTTCATGCCATCTCTATATTGGTTATTCGCCTTAAGCCTATCGTATATCGATTGCTGGTCGCTAATTATTTTTTCATAGATTCTAACTTGCTCAAGCCTGGTCTTTAAATCATTTGGGCGGATGTAAGTTTTAAAATCATTCTTGATAAATTCGCAGGAGCCAGCATATTTTTGAGTTAGGGAATCTTCAGCTTGAGCCCCAACTGAAACAGATGATGCCATAAGAAAAGTTAAAGTCAATAAAATATATGATATTCTTCGCATTATTAAGCTTAATTATAACACGTAAGAATGGTGGTTCTTGCTTATTTTAAGTTTAATAATGTATCTGCAAAATAGTTTAAAGATCATAAGGATTCTCTATGTGTAATCTGTACCGCGTGATTATAAGTAAAACTATTATTTGGATTCTAGCCTAGCAACAGCTTTAGCATCGAAACCTTTGATGACTAGCCAGATGCCGAGTGAGAGCTCGAATAATGCCACCAGCAAACTTGCTAACCCGGCTAGAGAGCCGTGTTGAGGTGCGCCATTAAACATTATTACTACATAGCCAGCTAAAAGTGGAAAAGCTCCGACAACCCCAATCAGGGAAAGCGAGCGAGGCACTAAACGTGATTTGTAAAACAGTATACCCAGCAACAAATCATTGATAGCAGGCATAAAACTCTGACTTTGCAAGAACATGCGATCATGAAGAATGGCAAGTACATGGCTGGAAGTTAGATAATTAACCCCCGCATTTGTTTGATGTAGAGTTACTATTGCCATTATAAATACTGTACCGACAAAAATTGAGGCAGCCTCTAGTATCCGAGACGCGACAAGCCCCAGGGCCATTCCTTGACTCTGTTTTTTTAGTATCGGATAAAGTACTACAGCAGTAACCACGCCCGCCAACGCTACAATTATTTCTAGAATAACGCTTATTATTGCTCCGGTATCAGAGTTAGCACTGGTGATAAATTCAGCACTTTTAATTGGCCCATACATAGCCAAGGTGGGAATCGATACAAAGGTTAGTAGATAAAACAAACCTGCTGTTAGTGATATTTTTCTGTGATTGGTCATACTAAACTTAATTGCGTTTTCATTTTTCGGCATCGTGGAGGGCCAGATGGGGCTCGAACCCATGACACCCCGGCTATCCGCTGGATGGCCGGGTGTTCTAACTGGCCAAGCGATTGATTATAGATTTTCTAATTGAAGAACTAGATTTAACTTGTTTTTCTCTATTCATTGCCTGAGATCTGGTATTGTAGGCTTCATAGTAAATTAATTCTAGTGGCAAGTATTTCTGCGTATATTTACTCCTTCCTCTTTGATGGCGGCTAAGCCTATCTTTCAAATCTGATGTTGAGCCATAATAATAATTGTTATTACTAAGCTTAAGTATGTAAAAATAAAACATTTTTCGGCATCGTGGAGGGCCAGATGGGGCTCGAACCCATGACACCCTGCTTAAAAGGCAGGTGCTCTAACCAGCTGAGCTACTGGCCCATAGTAGAATAAATCTTAACTTATTCTATCTTAAGTTTAGCTTTTTTTCAATTACTTCTTTTTTACGGGTTCAGGAGAAGATTGTTTAGCCAAATAGACGAAGGACATCCAAATAAAAGATGCTAAACCGATTTGAAAGCTATAACTACTAATCTGAATGAATAACGGACCGTTAATTAAAGATTTAAGCAAGGGCAAATAAGTGCCAGCGGTTATCGTGAAAAATGCAGCAACTATTACACTGCCGATGACGCTCTTTACTGAACTTAATTTACTTTTACCTCTAAAATTAAGTACGGTAATGATTATTGGCAATAATATCAATATCGCAGAAATTAATTGTTGCTGTAAGGCGGAACTCACTCCGTCAACAGCCAGCAACTGAGATGATTTTAAGCCTAAACTTTGGATAAAGTATATTCCGCTAGATAGTGATAAAATCAGGAACCCCTGATGCAGTTTAAATAGATAAACTACCGATGCTATAACAGCGAAAATAGATATTAAACTTAAATCGGCAGATGTTTGCATATTAACTTTAAGTTTAACGCTTAAGCTTAGTGTTTAGCAAGTTTTTTGGCTAAATAGAGATTCAAGTTTTAGGCGCCAACTCTATCTTTTTTATTACGCCGTCCAGCGTTTCTTTCTATATGCTCTATTATTTTCGTAGCTACATCTCGCTTAGTTATTAGCTCTGGAGTTTTAATGCTAGCGCTACTATTAACCTCTAAAACTAAAGGACCCCTATCGCTACGCATCATATCAACGCCACAAACCGATAAGCCCATAACCTTAGCCGCCTTAATGGCCATCTTTTTTTCCTCTTCGGTAAGCTTAATTTTACTACCCACTCCACCCTGATGCGTGTTAGACCTAAAATCATCATCTAAGTTCTGGCGTTTAATGCTGGCAACCACCTTATTACCTACTACTAAAACTCTGATGTCTTCGCCAGCACTTTCCTTGATAAATTCTTGAACCAAAAAGCTGATTCCTTCAACATAAAAAGCTTGCATTACAGCTTTGGCAGCTTTTTTAGTTTCAGCTAGAACTACTCCGTTGCCATGAGTACCTTTGGCTACTTTTATAATTAGTGGTGTCCCACCAGCTTGTTCAATCACATCATCAAGATCAGCTGTTTCGCGAGCAAACACGGTACTAGGGATGCCCACTCCGTTTTTAGCCAGAAGCTGGTAAGCTCTAAGCTTATCTCGTGAACGGACAATCGCAATAGAACTTGCTATTGTGTAGATTCCACGCATCTCAAATTGCCTGACGATAGAAGTACCATATTTGGTTATACTCTGAGCTATCCTCGGTATAATAGCATCCACGTCGTCGAGATCCTTACCCTTATAACGTACTGTTGGTTTACCTTTTTCCACCCTAATGTAACACTGGCTATACTTAACTATTCTAACGCTATGCCCGCGCGCTTTGGCAGCCTCTTTAAGGCGCTTGGTGGTGTAGTTACTCGGACCGTTTGATAGAATAGCTATTTTCATATGTTAATTCCTTCTAAATCTTCCTCTTCTATTTCTCTTTCAGATATCCTCTGTTTTAATTCTAATCTAGATATGGAAGATTTGGAAGAATCAACTAGAAATCTACCGTTTAAAGCTTTTCTCCCTACTAAAACCGGGAAGATGGTTTTAGATCTATCCGATAGAGTAAAAGGTGTCACAAATATTTTACCTGCTAGCTTAAGCTTAAGGTTAACCTCGTACCTAATTTGCTTATGGCCGGATGAGCTAACCACTATTCTTTTCCTGAATTTTTTTGAACTAAGAACCCTGGTTTTTGGAGATGATGCATGGCCCAATAATCTGAATTTAAGTTTAGTCTCACCATTCTTAAGCTTAACTTCTTCCACGGAATCAACGTGGACAGATGAACGATATGCCCCTGTATCTATTTTTGCCGGTACCGTCTGCAACACATCGGCGATGTTGACATGCTCGAACCTACCGATAATGATTTGATATCTACTCATTACAATTGGCCGACGCTTTCATAGATAGGATTTCTAGGATCAATTTTGCCACAATCTAGTAGCTTATCCATCTTGGGTCCGCCCTCTAGGTATCTTATAACCCCTATTATACCATTCGCATACGCTAAATCTTTAGGATAATATATCACGGCTCCAGATGTCGTTCTTAGAGGTTCATCAGTTGGGGTACCTCTAAACATTCTTATAACTTGCTTAGCCGAGGCAAGACCCTGTGTTCCATATAGCCTATCTATTCTTTCTTTATTTACCTCACCCCTTCTTTTCAAAACAGTGGCAGCCGAGCCTAAAACCCTTAGATTGGTACAAAAAGCTTGTATAACTGCGGGTTCGTAACCCTGCTCAGCCATATGAGCTATTAAATGATATCCAGCATTCTGTATAGACATGAGCGGCTTATTAGAAATTAGCTTCTGAACTAGAGATGCCAAACCCTCTTCGAAATCTAAATAACTAGCGGGGCCATCGTATCCCTCAACTGGTTCATAAAAAGTTCCTGAGACAAGATTTGGATCTTCTAACTCCAAGCCTTTCACATATCGAATACCGTGAACCCCTACTTCGTGTGCAAAAACCGCCTTCAATTCATCAATATTTTTAATTGAAACCCGATCCGAACCTATCTTAACTTTAGCATCTACTGATGACCAGCTTAACACAGTAGAGCCTTCCTCTAGTTCTGCCCCTATAGCCTCGGCCATACCCAGGCCATCTATCCCCATTTCGAATGCCTCTTTTATGCCTTGAGCCTCTAGTGGAAACTTTAGTTTACCAGAATTTACGGCATCCTCCATTGACCTATATGCTGGGCCTATTCTATTTTCAAAAAAGCTTAATAACTTTTCTTTTGCCTCATCACTTATCTTAAATCCATTATCATAATCTGCACTATTAGGCCCAAATACCTCTCCAATTGAAGGAACTATAACTTCTGACCCATCACGTGTGATAGTATATCCATCTGATATCTTACTAATAAGATCAGAGATTTCTTGTGATGCGCCTTGTATCATCTCTAGGCCTCCGTACGCCCAAGACCTACACCACCCTATAACATCAGTGTTGGGCTTACCGTAAAGCTCTGCCCCAACTTCCATGAACCTATCTACACTTCTTTGGTCTGGGTTGAGAGTAGAGTTTAAACGAGCGGCTGATAATGTATAGTATACCTCCGCAGTTCTAAAAGCCGTAGATACGCTGCCCTTCATAGATTCACCCTGGCCAAATCGAGCTAATGCCTCAAGCTCGGAAACATCATCAAGCCCTGGGCATGTTAAATCAAGCGAGCCTGTTTCTCTCAATTTTATAGCCGCTTCTAGTCCTCCTGCCGGGTTAAGATGATCGTAGCTCTGAAATCCTGTTAATCTTTCGCCTAGCCTATCGGCACCATATCTGTTTACTTCTGGGTTAGGTCCAATATTTGTTTTTATATCTGACATTATACATTAAATTATAACAGATAATTTATTTTTTGTAAACTATTTACCCCCACAGCCCCTTCTTTTTATTCTTTTTGAATTCTTCTAAAAGCTCTTTTTGCTTTTTACTAAGCTTAACCGGAGTATCAACTAAAATTCTGACGATGTGAGCACCTCTAGATCCCCCACGCACGTGTGGAACTCCGTGGCCGCTAAGCTTAATATCCGTTCCGCTCTGAATTCCGGCTGGGATCTTAACCTTAAGCTTACCATCTACGGTTTCTACTTCAATTTCTGTTCCAAGGGCGGCACTAGGCATATCAATGTGCTCGCTAGAAAGTATTAAATCGCCTTCTCGGGTAAACTTTTTATGAGGGCTAACATTTAGCACAACGTACAGGTCTCCACTCGCGGATTCCGCCGCCGCTTCACCCTTACCTTGTAGGCGTATAGTCATACCGTCGTCAACACCTGCAGGTATTTTAATATTAATCTCTTCTTCGCCATCCATAACACCTTTGCCACCACATACTGAGCATGGTGATTCTGGAATCTTACCGCTACCTCTGCAGGTGGGGCAAGTTTGGACATTTTGGATTACGCCAAATGGAGTATTGATAGCTTGATTAACCTGACCATGACCCTTGCAAGTATCACAAGCCTTCATTTCTGTTCCCGGATCACGCATAGTTCCCTGACAGTGATGACAGGTTATCTTTTTGGGGATGCTAATACTGCGCTCTGCACCGAAAATAGCCTCCTCGAAACTTAAGTTTAGCTGAGTTTCAAGATCCCTACCTCTACGGGAGCTTCTGGTTTGATTCCCTCCAAAGAAGTTACCAAATATGTCCCCCATATCGAACCCGCCAAAATCGAAGCTAAAGCCACCGTCACCTCCACCAAAATCGAAACCGCCTGGAGCTCCTCCGCCAGGATCATTGCCGACGCCAGCATGGCCAAATTGATTGTAACGCTGACGCTTAGTTTCATCTTTTAAAACTTCATAAGCCTCGGCAGCCTCCTTAAACTTAGCCTCATCTCCACCTTCTTTATCGGGATGGTGCTTAACGGCTAGCTTGCGATAAGCTTTTTTAATTTCATCGGGGGAGGCATCCTTACTAATGCCTAAGATATCATAATAATCACGCTTTTCCATAACTAATAAATGATAGCAGATTTAGCACTCAGTATTCAAGAGTGCTAATGTTGAATTAATCACAATAATTTAAAATTAAGCCTAGAATAACAGTTGGCTAAAGAAGTACCAAAAGCGATTTAAAATTAGGCCAGCGGAAATAAGAATGTAAACGCCTATTAAATCTAGAGTGTGGCGCGAAACAAAATTGAAGAACCTTTTAAACTTAACCGGAAATATGTTATTGATTCTGTGGTTATAGGCGGTTGCCGTGAAAAATATTATAGATGTAACCACCCACGTAACCATGCAGTACAAGCATAAAGCCCCTATTTCATATAAACTTTGGCTCATCAGCCAAATACAGAATAGAAAACCGAAAGTTGGTCCAATCTGAAAAAGCCTCCAATAAGTTTTATTTTTTACCTCACCACCGGCCAGCAACATAGCGCCCACCCCTATTACAAGAGCGAATCCCGCAATTCCTATAAATGGGTTTGGGAATCCAAATGCAGTTGCCTCGGGCGAGCCTATAACGTTATTGCAAGAGAATACCGGGTTAATGGAACAACTAGTTTTGTAATCTGGGTTGCCTGCGATATGAATTTTTTCAATAGTTAAAATAGAGGCCGCCAGCACTCCGATAATTCCGCAGATTATTAAGATCCACGGGAACCATTTAACCAGTTTTGATTGTTTAACGATCTTCTGGTTCTTAAGCTTAACCTCTGAATTGATGCTCTTATTTTTAATTTTAGATTCTGCCATCTATATAATTCCCCTTATCATTAATTCTAAGAACTCTGGTACACCAGGAGGGATTCGAACCCCCGACCCTCTGTTCCGAAGACAGATGCTCTAATCCACTGAGCTACTGGTGCTTGAAAAAAAGAAACACTACTAAGTTTAATTATACTCGACTTGGGCAAAAATTGTAATTATTGAGGGTTTGATTCGAATACAAACACTGTTTTATAAACTAAAAACCACACCGTAAATATGACTCGTGGTATCTTATTAGAAAACCGCTTAAGCTTAAGTTATGGCTTGCTTGGTCAACTCTACCTTAGGATTTAGCGCCAGCTTAAACCCGAATGTTGAACCTTTGCCTTCCTCGCTTTCAAAGATGATCTCTCCATGATGCGCATCTATAATCTTTTTCATCAAGAATAAACCAAGGCCATTTCCATCAGGCCGAGCATTTTTGGCATTATCAGCTCTGTACATTCTGGTGAACATCTTAGATTTTTCATTAGCAGGAACACCGATGCCGTTATCTTTAACCTTATAAACTATGTTTTTCCCGTCGTTATAGAGCGCCACATCAACTTTACCGCTATGCCTAGATGAATAATAAATTGCATTATCTATAGTATTGAGCATAACCTGTCTGAGTTTTTCCTCATCAGCATTAATAACTGGCAAATTGTCATCTACTTTGTGCAAAGTAAGTTCTATCCCACGCTGAGCTGCAAAATCTATCAGCTGCTCTATTTGTTGTTCAACCGTAAACTTAAGATTAACTGGAGCCGGAGTCAATATAAATTTACCGGTTTTAAGGCGAGAAGTTGAGAGGAAATCGTTGATTAAATCTGAAAGTCGGCCGGCGCTTCTTTCGCTTTGGATCAAAACCCCTTTGGCATCTTCTGTTATAGGGCCCAGATCGCCATTGGCTACTAAATCTATATTTCCTCTAACAACCGTTAGTGGAGTTCTTAGCTGGTGAGATGCTATGCTCAAGAAATCATCTTTGGCTTTATCTAATTTACGAAGACGTGCGTTAGATTTTTTAAGCTTAAAAGTAGCAATCTCTATTTTTTCTTGTAGCTCTAGGTTGAAGGCTGCAATTCTGTTATACCTGGTCGAATTCTGCAAGGCTATTGCAACTTCGCTATAATGGCCCGTTATTAAGGCTATATCTTCTAGGGTATATAACGTGCCGGATGTTTTATCGCCAAACACTAAATAACCCACTATTCTACGATTAAGCTTAAGCTTAGCAATCATCCCTATGGAATGTTGATCTAACAATTTAGCTTCCTCACTGCCCTCTTCGAAATCTATTTTTGAACGCAATACAAATTTATTTTTGTGCTCATGACCAATAAACAACCTTTCGTAGAATTTCAGAACTTCAGATGGAGCTCCCACCCCAAGCATTTGACCTATCTCAAGTTGTTTTTGGTTAAAAGCCTCATCTTCAGCGTGGTTAACAATAATCTGTATATATTGTGAGCTGAAAGCTTTATGGTATAGCTTTAGTAAGCCTTTTTGTAAATCTGTGGTTTTTGGGTTAGATGTCACCACTGCTGAAATTTGTCCGGCAAACAATAAAGGATCGTAGCTATTACGATAAAATATTTTATAAGTTATTCTATCGAAAAACTTCCTAAACTTAGGCGTCACCCAGCTTACAAAAATAACCGCAAGAAATGTAACCGCATAAACCTGAGGGTCATAATCGGATCCCTGGCCAACGATAGGCAAAATTGTCCTAAGCACTACAAGCGTGCCGATAAACCCTATACTCAATAGTGCAAATGTGTATCCCACCGCCCTAAAAGCAGACGATTTAATATCAAAGAGTCGATATCTGATAACGCCATAAGTCACTAAATAGATAAAAATTAACGTAAATATGGGCCCCAACCACACTGTTTGAAGTGCTTTTGTTGCTATAGGTAGACTTAAGTTAGTGACCATCGCTAAGGAACTAGTTATAGTCACGGCCGAAAAAGATAGCCTCAGCTGTTTTCTTTTCATATAATCTGTTTGTTCTCTAAGTTTCACATAAAGAATGATATAGGATGCCAAGAATGTGGAAAGAAAGAATAGAGCATATATAAAATATGCAGCTGGGTTGTTAAGTTTTATATAGTTTGTAGATCCCTTTTTATATACACTAGTTATGGGATCTATAAATGTATAGTAAGCAGCATAGGGCATTATTAAGTAGGCAGCCATTTTGGCCATTGTGCTGGTTACTGTTATGTAGCCTAGCGACTTAGTATATACATACTCTATTGAAAACCTAAGAATATAATAAGATGACAAGGCCGGTCCTATCATGAACATCATAAAACCTACTTTGTAAAGTAAGCTTCGGTAGTCCGTTATAAGGATAGTCTCTATACCTATGGACCATACCAGAGCGCCAAAAGCAAGGGCGAGGAATGATTCCAGATACTTTTCATGAGTTATAGACCATTTTAAATATATTAAATAAAGCAAATATACTATCGACAGAGACGTTACTATTAAAAAATATAGTTTAAACATAAAATATAGAAACTCAACATAGAGCTTATGCTTATAATAGCAAGCTTGTTACGTTAGGGACAAACTTTTATTTTCAATATAAGGAATAATCTTAAAGAGTATGAAATCCTGAGTAACACGACATTTCGTGGAGGTTTTTAACTCTCAGTTCGTGAATAAAGATA
>DAISWL010000006.1:0-45820 GCA_036826375.1 Candidatus Saccharimonadota bacterium | reverse complement strand
ACTTGGAATAACTATTCGAAGAGTGGAAGTGTCCACGATGTAGTGAGTACGTGCAGGTGGTTTGACTTTATGAAAAGTTGAAGTGTATAATCTAGCTTGAAGATATTAAAAACTAAAAATAAAAACATGACAAAACATCATCCATTCAAATTCTACAAAAGGCACCTGAGGTGGACATTGCCACTGACTGTAATTTTTATTAGCGGATCCGGCATGGGAGCTTGGGCCTACAAAAAAGCCCATCAACCAAAACCCCAACCAGCCGAACAAAAAACCGAAGTTAGACCTCCTCAACAAACTGCATATAAATCACCGCTGAGCGGTAGGATTGTAACTAAAGAGCTAAGCTTAAGGCCAGTTACTGGTGTAATGATAGAAAACAGCCCCGATGCTCGCCCTCAAAGCGGGCTCTACGATGCAGACCTAGTTTACGAAAGTGTAGCCGAGGGAGGGATAACTAGATTCTTAAGCCTTTATCAGGAATCAGCCCCGAAAGAAGTTGGACCAGTTCGCTCAGTTAGAATCCACTTCGCCAACCTAGCCGTTGGATATGATGCTGCACTAGCACACGTTGGAGGCGCCGATCAGGCCTTAAATTTAATACGCGATAACCGTGACCTTGATGAAATGAGAAATAGCGCTAGTTATTGGAGATCAAGTGAAAGATTTGCCCCTCACAATGCTTATACTAGTTTTGAAAAACTTGATATCCTAAACTCCCAAAAAGGTTATATTGATAGCAAATTCTCAGGATTTGACAGAAAGGAAGATTCTCCTACCGCTACTCCTACCGCTACTAATATCTACATACCGGTCTCGGCCGCTCTGTATGATTCTAGAATTAAATATCAACCAGAAACTAACAGTTATCTACGCTTTCAAGGGGGAGAGAAACATCTAGATGCCAACAACCAGCAGATCAACCCAAGGGTTGTTATCGTTATGAAGGTTAAGCATGGTATTGTGGCTGACGATAATGATTATAAGTATCCTCAGGTTCTAGGGCATGGTGACGTAGAAGTTTTTCAGGATGGGGGAATCACAAAGGGAACTTGGTCAAAAAAAGATGCTAAATCTAGCCTAACGTTGCTAGATTCTAATAACCAGCCACTTAAGCTTAATGCCGGTCAAACATGGATTACGATAATACCGGATACCAATGAACCGGTTATAGAAGAGCCCGTAAAAACTAATTAGTGAATTTACTTAATCTTTTTTATCTAATCTATCGAGCTTGGCAACGTGAACTATTTGATAAACTACAAATGCAGTAGCTAGCAAGGTGATGATTGCGGATACAATTGCGCCCCATCCAATAGTTAAACTTCTGGCTGAAGTTTCTGTAGCCTTAACTATTTCCCATTTCTGAGATGATAGATCTGCTCCACCCACAATAAAACCTACGATAGGGTTAATAAACTCATCTACAATAGCTTTAACAGCTGTGCCCGCTGAAGCGCCTATTGCTAAACCGACAGCTAGCCCAACTACACCCTGCTCGCGAACAAACTTCATGAATCCGTTAATATGTTTTTTCATCTAGTAACTCCTTTATAAGATATTAATGCTATTATAAGCATACTAACTATGGTTTTAAGAATCAATAAATTTATAGCTCAGAGCTTGAACATTTCTAGGAGAAAGGCCGAAGAGCTTATATCATCTGGTCAAATTAAGTTTAATAATAAATTAGCTGTGTTAACAGATAGAGTAGGGGAATCTGATATTGTTTATTATAAAAATCAGATTATTAAAACTCCAAAGCTAGAAACTATTTTAATTAAACTTAACAAGCCGCTTGGTTACGTTTGTACTCATTCGGCTCAGGGTGGCGACCCGACCATCTTTAAACTTTTACCCGAAAGATTTTCAAGCCTCAAAATAGTTGGGAGATTAGATAAAGATACTAGCGGCTTAGTTTTACTTACAAATAATGGAGATCTAGCCCACCGGCTAATGCATCCCAGCTTTAAGAAGCATAAGGTTTATGAGGCCCAGCTTTCAAGAGATTTAAGTTTAGTTGAAATAGAGATGATATCTACCCGTGGAGTAGATATCGGCGAACAAAGAGAATCATCTTTTAAGATTAAGCGAGTGGTTAACCAAACCTACAACTTAACTTTAGAAGAAGGCCGCAACCGCCAAATCAGAAGAACATTTAACGCCTTAGGCATAGAAGTTATTAAGCTTAAGAGGTTAAGTTTAGGGGAGTACGAACTCGGAGAATTAAAAGAAGGGGAGTTCCAATCAATTTAAGCTTGGGCCATATTTATCTTTCTGTTTTTATGAATATTTCATTTTTATGCAACAATTGTTTGTATACGCATAATAATGGGCCCATACAGTTTATAATTGACTTTAGTATATAAGCAAGGTAAAAGAAAACATTCAGTCGCATTGTTCTGGTTACAGAAAGTGTTGGTAGTGCCACGCAGTAGATAACAATACCGAGCATCGATAACACCATAAGCCATATACTAAAAGTGGTAAATGAATATATTACACAAATAAGAACCATGATCGGGCCAAGCATCCACTGTAAGATTTGCGTATATCTTACGACGAAGGCAATCAACCTATTTACGGTTAATTTATATTTTGTCATTATCTTTGGTAGAATAAGTTCGCCGTAAAACCAACGAGAAGATTGAATTATATTTAAGGTGTATTTCTCAGGCACTGTACAATTATCGAAAAAAGGTAGAACAAATATTGAATTATTGTCTAGCGACATTGAATATCCGAAATATAAATCTTCAGCAATAGTATCCTCCGGAAAATAAAACTTTCGTTCAGCACTAATGAATAGCCCATGACCAACTAGATACATCAATGGAGCGTAGCTCTTTTTCGTTTGCCACTTACGCCATTGAGGGAGCTCGTAACATAATGACCACCTTGTTTGAAAGACTGCGTTAGCTTTATTGAGTAAAGAGATAGTTGTATAGTTATCGTAATATCTACTCGGCATCTGCAGGATATCGGCATTAAGTTGATTGCTTCTAATGTATTCGAATACATTCTTATCGGGTCTAGAGTCTGCATCAAATATCCCGATATAGGAATATTTATCCAGAGAATACAAGTGTCTCAACGCTTGGTTTATTTGACCACTTTTGGCTTGACCCCCACCATAGAATAGTGCTTTTCCACCAACAACACTCTCTCTTATCAATTGGTAGGTACTATTTTTGGTTCTTTTGCCTTCTCTAATCGTTGAGACGTAATAGACATCTGCTTTAATTCCTTTGAAATACTCTATAGTATTCTTGATTATTTTTTCCTCTTTATATACAGGGATAATAACTGCTACTTTGTTAATATGTTTCCTGCTATTACGCTTCACTGTAACGACTCCTCTGTTTAGGACTATACTCAATAAGTACACAAGTGATTTTATGATAAACAATAATAAAATAGTAGTTGCTATAATCATCATAGTTTAATTATGAAAAATAGTTATATATACTAGTTTTTCCCTCAGCGATGGTTTTGTCTAAATCAATAGTTTGAATAAATTTGGGTAAAATTTTTTCTTTGCACGGGTTAACGAATATAGCCTCTACGATCTCTGAACTACCGTGTGTTGTTTGGGTTAAATCTATGTTATCAAAATCATCAGGATTAGTAATATTAAAAAATAATTGCAAATACTCCACACACTCTCCTTTGGAGACTTCACTAAATTGCTGAATAAATAATAAATCCCCAATTTCTGGCTTAACCCCAAGTTCTTCTATAATCTCACGCTCCAAACATTCTTTTAAACCCTCATTCACCTCTAATTTACCGCCCGGCATATTATAATAATCTAAAACCCCAGTTACGGTCTTTAGACTCTTTTGCCTAACTACGAAAATCTTTTTATTTTTATAGATTACCGCCCGTACACTAATGTTTCTATTGATCATGATATCGCTCCTTTGTTTAGATTTATTTTACCTTTCAATGCTTTGATACATCCAGCGGTATCGCCAAAATCAACTCTATAGTACTCACCGTGAGCCGTATCGGGTTCATTCACATCATCTTCATCAACCGTTAGTCTACACGATAAGCCAATTTGTCGTAATCTCCATGCTGTAGCTTTATGCGTTACAATGATATTTTCAGTTTCTTGTGGAGACCCGTTTTCAAGAAGATTAGATATTCGATCAAGCATAAAATCGTATAGTCTATCCAGAAATTCTGATTGCGTTTCGCCGTATGGGTATATAAAATCTTTTAATTCCGCAAAATCTGGCTCCTCCATAGGCATACCGAATCTATATTGATGATTCCCTCTGATTTTATACTGTAAGTAAAATGCTTGGCGTGCAATAGATAACTTGCGCGCAGATTCACTTAACGCCATTTGGGTAGCAGAGGGTATAGATCCCTGGTCAAAATCTCGCAACCTATTATCATCGAAACGGGTAACTATAAATCCACTTTCTTCGAGGGCCCTCAAAACTATATTGCCGGTTTGCTGAGCTCTCAACTTAGTGCTTACGTATAGATTAACGAGATTACCCCCCCTAAGTTCCCCTACTAACTTCTTAGAATAGTATTCGGATTGCTGTAACCCAGTATCTGTTAATGGGTTATTAAATCTACCGTCTATATAATCTTCGTCTTCTGCATGTCTCATTAGAATCCAGCCCGAGTTATCCATCACGGAATACCGAGCCAACTGACTAAACTCACTGTGCTTTGTAGGTTCCATTTTTTTTATTGTAGCACACCGTAAAGAAGCCTAAATTCTAAAATCAGAAGAACATTTAATGCCTTAGGCATAGAAGTTATTAAGCTTAAGAGGTTAAGCTTAGGGGAGTACGAACTCGGAGAATTAAAAGAAGGGGAATTTAACAATTTGCTTTATACCGGTTGCTAGATAATCTATACTGTTAATAATGTTTGATTTACATTCACCCTACCAGCCGGGAGGAGATCAGCCAAAAGCGATAGAAGCACTAGTTGAGGGCTTAAGTTTAGGGCGTAAGCATCAAGTTTTAAAAGGCGCAACCGGTACCGGCAAAACTTTTGTGATGGCCAACATTATAGCCTCGGTGAAAAAACCGACTCTGGTTATTGCTCATAATAAAACTTTGGCGGCTCAACTTTATGGAGAATTCGCCAGTTTCTTTCCTGAATCTGCTGTTCATTACTTTGTAAGTTATTTCGATTACTACCAGCCTGAAGCATATATTGCTAGCTCTGATACTTATATTGAAAAGGATTCTAAAATCAACGAAGAAATTGATAGGCTGAGACACGCGGCGACATCTAGTTTATTAGAAGGCAAAGATGTAATTATTGTAGCGAGCGTTAGCTGTATTTACGGTATTGGTAGCGTAGAAGATTACGGCTCGATGGCAGTTAAACTTAAGGCCGGGGAAGTTAGAAAGCGTGATAAATTATTAAGGCATCTGAGCGATATTCAATATCAGCGTAATGATATAGATTTTGGTAGAGGAACTTTCAGGGTTCGCGGCGATGTAGTGGATGTCATCCCAGCCAGCGGTGAAGAGGCTATAAGAATTGATTTTTTTGGAGATGAAATTGAATCTATTACTAAACTTAACCCGCTAACCGGTGAGATTTTAGCTAGGCCAAACGAGGTAACAATTTACCCAAGTAGCCACTACGTAACTCCTCATGATAAAGTGAAGCTTGCGGTTAAAAAAATAGAAGATGAATACGAGGCTAGGAAATCTTTTTTCTTAGAAAATAATAAGTTGTTAGAGGAACAGAGGCTGAGCCAACGCATTAAGTTTGATCTTGAGATGTTGAAAAATACCGGTTTTGTTAAGGGCATTGAAAACTATTCTAGATATTTAACCAATCGGGAAGAAGGCGATCAACCGGCCACTCTTTTAGATTATTTCCCCGATGATTATTTAATGATAATAGATGAAAGTCATATGACGATGCCGCAAATCCGCGGCATGTATAACGGCGATAGAGCCAGAAAAGAAACTTTAGTAAATTACGGATTCCGCCTCCCTAGTGCGCTAGATAACAGGCCTTTAAGATTTGATGAATTTGCCCGTCATCAAAACCAAACTATTTACGTTTCTGCCACTCCAGCAGAATATGAGTTAAGCTTAGCAAAAACTGAGATTGAGGCAAGTTCACACCTCACCCCCAACCCCTCTCCAACTAGAGAGGGGAGTTCGACTGTTGATTCAGTAGACCAAATCTATGATAAAACTTTTACTACTAACCAAGAATCTTGGGCTAAACTTAAAGATCTTGCCCGTGATAACCGTAAGAACCCAACTAAAGCTGAAGATGCACTCTGGCAACAGATCAGAAATTCTAAACTAGGGCTTAAGTTTAGGCGTCAGCATAGTATTGATGGATTTATAGTAGATTTCTTTAATACAGAAAAAGGATTAGTTATTGAAGTTGATGGTGGCTACCATAACGATAAAGAACAAAAACTATATGATGTTATGCGTCAAAAACTAATTGAAGAATATGGAATCACCTTTGTCAGATTCACTAACCAACAAATTGAAAGTGATATACAAACAGTACTAAGCTTAATTAAAAATGTAGCTGCCCCCCTCTCTAGCTGGAGAGGGGTTGGGGGTGAGGTAGAAACTAATAAAAAACAAACAACCCCAGAGCCCTTCATCGAACAAATTATCCGCCCAACTGGTTTAATTGATCCGGAAGTTGAGGTTAAACCTGCCAAGCATCAAATAGATGATGCCGTCGAGCAAATTAAGCTTAATGTAGCTAAAAATGAAAGAATATTAGTAACCACTCTTACTAAACGCATGGCGGAAGATCTAACAGATTACCTTGAAGAGCTTAAACTTAAGGTGGCCTACATCCATAGCGATGTTGATACCGTAGAGCGAACTGATATTTTACGTGATTTAAGATTAGGTGTTTACGATATTGTAGTGGGGATAAATCTATTAAGAGAAGGCTTGGATTTACCCGAAGTAAGCCTAGTATTAATTTTAGATGCCGATAAAGAAGGTTTTTTACGTAGTGAAAGTGCCTTAATCCAAACCATTGGGCGAGCGGCTCGCCATGTTAATGGTAGAGTTATAATGTACGGCGATGTAGTTACTCGTAGTATGAAAGCTGCAATTGATGAAACTAACTACCGCCGCGAGCGCCAAATTAAGTTTAATCAAGAACACGGGATCACCCCCGAGGGCATTAAAAAAGCTATTGATGAGGGGATCAGAGCGGTAATTGGTAGTAAAAAACAGACCAAGCAAGAAAAAGAGTTAGGGTTAATTCGCCGCGATGTTAAAAAGATATCAAAAGAGGATAAACCTGAACTGATTAAAGATCTTACCCTGCAAATGGAGCTTGCATCTAAAAACTTAGAGTTTGAACGCGCCGCCGAGCTGAGAGATATTATTCAGGAGTTGAAGGGGTAGAGGTTAACCTATTCTTCAGGCGGATTAAGAATAGCTTGAAGTGCCAAATCTAGCTTCTAGTCTTGTCTCAGCTCGGCCCTTCGAGCAGCAAGCTGGGCCCTTGCGCCTAGTCGCTCCTCATCGTCTATTGCATGCAAGATGCCCGCCTCTACTAAACCGGGGCGGTATTCTCCTAGTCTGACAGTGCCGTCACCGAGCCTTTTTGAAATAGATTTTTCATGAGCCATTTCGGCCCCCAGAATACAATCTAGTACATACCTAGCCAGTACATTCGGGGCAGGTTTATATTCATTAGTGTATTCTAGAGATAGTAGAGTTGCTGCCAGTTCATCTAACACCCCTATGCCGGCTCTAACGAATCTCCTATCTTCAGGCTCGAACCCTGATAAACTATCTGGATTACCTAGTGCCCCGAGATCATCGATTATATCATCGACACTATTATTAGGATTCACTACGGCTACTGCCAGCTCGTCTAGCTTCACAATAAAATGTTCAGGAAATTTCATTATTATATGATAATAATACAATCCAATAAAAAAGTCAAATCTATTTAACAAGCAAACTGCTTAGTATTAATATTTACCTTAAGCTTAAGAATGTGCTAAACTTAAGGTATTATGGATGCCTACTCAATTTTAGTAATAATAATTTCAATTTTAATGATTGTGATGTTAATTCTTTCGATTATTCTATTAGCATCAGCCATTAAAATAATGAAAAACTTAAAAAAAATGTCAGATACAGCAAATCAAACGGTAGAAGTAGTAAAATCCGCAGCAGTTAATTTAAAAAATGCCGCTGGGCCAATAGCAACTGGCAAATTTGTAATGGATATGATTTCTAAGCTTAGCGATGCTAAGGAATCTAAATCAAGTAAAAAATAGGTTAAGTTTAAATTAAAAGGAGATTCAGGTTTAATTATGTCAAAATCATCAAAATTCGGAATCGGAGTAATTTTTGGAGCAATTGCCGGAGCTGTGGCAGCCCTACTTTCCGCGCCTAAAAGCGGTAAAGAAACCCGAGAAGAACTAAAAAAAGTTGCAGATAATTTTGGAGCCGATGCCGAAAAAAAGCTGAAAGCACTGCACGCAGAAGCCGCTAAATTAATTGAAAAATGCGAAACTGAAAGTAAAAAGTTATCAGGTACGGCAAAAAAAGATGCCGACCAAGCCCTCGTAAAAGCCAACCAAATTAAAGATAGAGTCAAAAAGTATATTGCCGAAGTTAAAAACGGAGATGAAAACTCAGAAGATTTAAGCATTGATGATTTAAAGGCTGAATTAAAGAACATCGAAGCCAGCTTCACTAAAATTTCCAAGCAAGTTGTATCTAAAGTTAAATCTGCTACAAAAAAAGATTCAGCAAAAAAAGAATTACCCAAAACCACTACTAAAACTAAGTAGACCGCTTTAAGCTTAATACAGGATGATCACCCCGATTAAGGGCTTGGTTCTTATGTATATTTCAACTTACATAAAAAACGTAATATTTTAGATTTTAATTCGAATAAGAAAAACTAGTTTCTATCTACCAAGTGGAGGCAGGAGATCGCGATGTTTTGCGTAAGTTGAGTTGATAACTTATAATAGATGCAGCGCCTCGGTAGCTCAATGGATAGAGCAGCTCCGTCCTAAGGAGAAGGTTGTAAGTTCGACTCTTACCCGGGGCACCAACCTTAAACCAGTAAATAAAAGTGTCTGGCTGGTAAAACTAATTCTAGCAATTGTAATATAATTTTTTAAATTCTCAGATTCTTCTTTTGAATGGCTTCAAATTTGGTTCGATTGATTTTTTATAAGGTAGTATCAATATTTTTTGAAGAAAAGTTAGCTCAGAGAGATCAGTTTTTTTAGGAACGATACCAAATTCAAGTTGATCGCTTTTAATTTTAAAGTAGCCCAGTTGGTAGTAGGGGATGTAAACATCGGGCAGTAACAGCCCCTTAAGCTTAATACGCTTATAGCTTTTTAACCAAGTTCCGGTGTTAAGTACGGTCGCATCTGCATGATTTCTTAACATGAAATCGTGTGTATGACCATAAACATAGAAATCAATATCTGGGTTAATGTCTAATATTGTGTTAATTTGTTTTTCATAACTAGCGGCGCTATCGGCGTAATCTTGGTAGATAGAGGTTAATTTATAGCGAGAAATAAACTGTCTGAAATCCCAACGTAAAATCATAATTGGTATCGCCATGATTAAGCCTAATACGAGTATTATAATATCCGCCCATATTATTAAACTTAAAATGTTACCGAAATAACTAGTTTTTTCGGTGAGAAAATTATGAATCAAATAGTTTTTAGAAATTAAGCCACTAAACTTAAATAGCTGAGCTATCAACGCAATAGCCGAGTAGCTCAAAAATATCATAAGTGGGGTAGATATTATTTGTAACCATTTGGCCATCTCGTAATAAAAATAACCAGAACTGACCCAGCTTGTCAGATGACCCGGGTTTGAGCCTATACTTTGCATATTCTTAATCCAATTCTTTTTACCTTTTTTAGAGTACTTTCCAGCCGCTGCAACTAACCCCTCTGTTATATAATAACCAAGCGGAGTAGAGTTATCATCACCAAAAGGCGTAAAAGTGTTGGCAGGATCAAGCTGATTGCCGTGCTCTATCCAAATTTTCTTATCTCCCACCTGACGGAATATTACCTGTGATTGTTCTAGGTTTATATTAAGTTTAGAGAAAAAATCCCTACATTCATTGTAGCAAGCCATCACGTGATCGTGATTACCCGGCAGGAAAGTAATTTTGAGTTGACCGGTGTAAGAAGAAAATAAATTCAGCACTTCTTTCTGTTGATCCATCGCCTCGTAGAACGATTTTAAACCCCTAATGTCGCTGAATTCCCAAATACCGAAAACATCACCCACAATAATCAGTTCGGAGTCGTCATCATTAGACGCGGTTTTTAGCAATATTCTAAGCTCGTTGATGACATCTACCTCGGCCAGCTCGCCTTCGCCACCAAAATGAGTGTCGCTAATAAAATATATTGAACTTCGCCTTGTAAATTCTTTTTTCATCTTAAGTTTAGTATAGCAAATGGCGTCTAGTATTAAGTATACTCAAAATCAACCCTTAAGCCTTAAAGTTAAAGTTTTACTTTATACTTTTAACTTTTTACTTTATACTAAATAAAGATAGGGGCGGTTAGCTCATTTGGCTAGAGCGCTACATTGACGTTGTAGAGGTGATAGGTTCGAATCCTATACCGCCCACCAAAATTGGGAAAAATTCAGAATTGCGGCGCATGAGCGCCGTTTTTTCTTTGGTTTTGCGCAGCAAAAACCAAATGTTTTCAGAGGGGGGAGAAATTTCTGAGGCAGCCGTAGGCTGCGCCTTTTTGGTTTTTAGGAACAGGTTCAATCCTTCAATTTCAGCAAAAGCGTTCTTTATGGCGTGAGGCTCGGCACTTTTTGTAATTCTATTGAGATCAGACGCTTGTTTAATCCACCGGCGCATAGGTTCAACCCACGCATTGGCGGCAAGCGTTAGCTTGCCGATTTGTTCCTCTAGCGACTTTTTCTCACTCATCAACTCGGCTTGTTTTTTCCGATACGTTGGCTGGTCAATATCTTGGTCGAGGTAGCTATCTAAAAGTCGCTGTAACTTGCTCTGCAAGTTACATATCTTGTCTTGAGCGTCAGCGATAAAGACACCAGAGCTTTGCTCTGCTTTCTTTTCATCTTTGTCTAGCATTTCAGTAAGAGCATTGGCCCACGACTTAGGCAGGGCGTAGCTCTGCAATATGTCTGTGAGCTGCGCTCTTAAATCTGGCTCGGTTACTGGTGGCTCTTTGCAAACAATGCTTTTGTGCTTGCGTGTGCAACGGTAATAGACGTATTCATGTACATTACCGTTCTTTTGGTGCTTTATCTTTTTCTCGGCAGTAATGCACAATCTGCACGTTGCGCAGCGCAGCAAGCCACAAAAGATTTGCGGGGCAGTTGTGCCTTTCTGCCTGTGTCCTCGCTTTTCCACTACCGCTTGTACAGCGTCAAACAATTTCTTTTCCATGATTGCCTTGTGCTTGCCCTCGTACACCTCACCGCAGTATCTGAAATGTCCGTAATAAAACGGATTAGTTAGCATATACTTTATCTGGTCTTTTTTGAGCGGCAAGCCGCCGCTGGTTTTTATACCTTTAGTAGCTAGAAAATCGGCAATATTTTGCAATTTTTGGTCGCCACGAGCATATAACTCAAATGCCTCTATGACAAGCGGCGAACGCCGCTTGTCTACTATGATTGTCTTGGTTTTGGTGTGGTTAATGTAGCCAATCGGGGCGGGTCCAGGAAATTCGCCTCGCCGTACTTTTTGCCGCAAACCTCGCTTGGTGTTTTCGCTCAAGTTGTCTACATAATATTTGCTCTGGCTAAATGCCATAGACAACATGAACTTTCCTTGAGAAGTATTTTCAAACCAGAAAGTAGGAAACTTGAGCGATTGTAGGCGAGA
This sequence comes from Candidatus Saccharimonadota bacterium, assembly GCA_036826375.1. Taxonomy (GTDB): domain Bacteria; phylum Patescibacteriota; class Saccharimonadia; order Saccharimonadales; family HK-STAS-PATE-42; genus DAISWL01. The sequence goes on along the minus strand of DAISWL010000006.1, from coordinate 33,952 downwards.
CTGGTCGAGTAAGTAGATAATATGTCCACCGTCTACTGAGTTGCGAGCCAGTCGGTCAGGGTGCCATGACAAAATCCCGTTGGCTTTGCCCGCCTCGATGTCTTTCATCATTTTGTTAAACTTTTTTCGTCCAGGTGTCTTGGCTGATTGTTTCTCTATGATAACGCCCGCAATCTTGAGATTGTTATCGGCTGCATATTTGCGCAATTCAACAATTTGCGCCTCAACGCTCAAAACTTGTTTGTCCTCTACATCTGTGGACTTACGAACATAGATGTAATAGACAAGTTCTATGTTTAGCAGTAGTTCTTTCACGGTTTTTACCCCCTTAGAACTCGAATAGCCGCCTCGCTGCACACAATCCAGACGAGCTGTATTGTACGAGACGGCTATTAGAGCCATAAAAAAATAAAAAGCTCCGTCTGATTGATTGTGTGCAGTTCCTATTTTATCAGAAGCCGCCAATGGCGGCAAAAAGGCGCAGCCTACGGCTGCCTCAGAAATTTCTCCCCCCTCTGAAAACATTTGGTTTTTGCTGCGCAAAACCAAAGAAAAAACGGCGCTCATGCGCCGCAATTCTGAATTTTTCCCAATTTTGGTGTCCTTGTACGACAAGGCTAGAACCTATTTTGAGGAAAATTGTTGAAAAGTGCAAGCCCCGCCGGCTAGCACAGCAGAGCTGTGCTGCGCCCCGCCCAGAAAATCCTTTGCATTATTTTTTTTTGGAGCTACCCCGCCGAGATTTTTTTAGAAAAGGAAAAGGGTTTTTCTGGTCGCGTCGCGTCTGCCTTTGGCAGACAGGCGGCGTGGCTCGGGGCGACAAAGTTACTGTGTCGCAAGCGACACATTGAACAGATAAAAATATGCTATTATTGAGTAATGGATAGGATTTTGAACTCAATAGGGCCCGTAGTCAAAGAAAGTAAACACGTCTCAGTTGACGAGGAGTCTCTTAAAGCTTTTGCCGATACAATTAAGCCTGAAGAACTTAGAGACGTTCCTCCGTTATTTGAGAAGGTCGACAGCCTCTCACTTGAACAAAGTATTGCGTTTGGGTTTATCTACAACGCTATAAACTTCTCATATTGGGGAGAGCCAAAGTGGACGATCAACATCGACGGCAAAGACTATGACGGCGGGATTGGGATGCTCAAAGCTTTGCAGCGTGGAATTAAATCCGGATATGATTTATTGTCTGCTGACTATCTCCGCTCATTACCCGAAGATGACCTTAGGGATATCCTCCAGGGAAATGTTGAGATTCCGCTGTTTACCGAGAGGCTAGAGATGCTTCGATCATTGGGGCAGCATATTGCGGAGCAGCACGGAGGCTCATTCACTGCATTTGTTGACGCATCTGGCTGGGATGCGGTTGGGTTAGTCGAGAATCTAGCTGACGAGATGCCGGATGTGTTTAATGATGAGGAAGATTACAAAGGAGAACCAGTCAAGTTCTATAAACGCGCGCAGCTTGTACCTTCACACTTACATGAATTGAAGCAGTTAGGTGTTAGCAATCACGACATCTCGCAAATGGATAAATTGACTGCATTGGCAGATTATAAAGTGCCTCAGGTATTGAGAAAACAAGGCGTGCTTAAATATAGTGATGACCTATCAAATAGGATTGATAGGCTTGTGGAAATTGAAGTTGGTAGCGCAGAAGAGATTGAAATTCGGGCAATGACTATTTTGGCAGTTGAACTATTAGCACGTCACTTAAAGGACAGTGGCAAATTGGCTAGTGCAATCCAAGTGGACCATGTGCTTTGGTTACGTGGTCAAGATAAGTCTCCTGATGATAAGCCATATCATCGCACACGAACCATTAGTTACTAGTGTACTTAGCGACGCGACCAGAAAAACCCTCTTCCTTTTCTAAAAAAATCTCGGCGGGGTAGCTCCAAAAAAAATAATGCAAAGGATTTTCTGGGCGGGGCGCAGCACAGCTCTGCTGTGCTAGCCGGCGGGGCTTGCACTTTTCAACAATTTTCCTCAAAATAGGTTCTAGCCTTGTCGTACAAGGACACCAAATTGGTTCCACTGAAGATCTCGAAATATTCAATTTCGAGATCTATTTTTTAATAAATAAATATAAACTTTAGATAAAATTAAACAACCCTCCGCGGGGGTGGGCGCCGCTGAGGGTTGTTTAATAACTTAACCAAATAATAACTTGTAAAGTTTTTGGGCCCTTTCATCCCACCCTGGGGTGACATATATTCATCCGCGCCAAAGCTCCTATCCTCTCGCATTAAATATGAGCAGGTGGGCTGGTGGTGGATGAAAGGGGTTAGTTTGCCAAGAACCCTGCTATAATTAAATTACAGCGAAGGTTAGCCAAGCGGAGGGTAAATACTTAAAGCTTAAAACCAAAGTTCTTAGGCAACCTAACAGTAAAAAAACTGTTATTTTTGGGGTAAAATGTACATTCTTCTGACGGATTAAATCCGCCATAAGACTTATGTATATTAGCAGATTATCAAATTTAAGTCAATACATTTAATATCATGACTAACAATATCAATCATATAAACATCAACCATAAGCTTTTTCCTAAACAGTTATTACAGATAAAGTATCCACCAAAACAACTTTATGTATCGGGGGGTAATTTAAACAACAATTTACCCAAAGTTGCAATTATAGGTTCACGTAAGCCAACTCTATACGGGCAAAAGGTTGTTAAGGATATAGCATCTAAGCTAGCCAGAGCCGGCGTAATTATAATTAGTGGGCTAGCTTACGGAATCGATAGCATGGCTCAGCAGGCTGCCGTTGAAGCTGGTGGAATTACCTGGGCCGTTTTAGCTGGAGGGCTGGATAAAATATACCCGGCAGCCAACTTAAGCTTAGCCAAGAAAATAGTAGCGAGCGGGGGCAGCCTAATTAGTGAATATCCTGAAGGAGTATCCAGCATGAAGCATCATTTTATTGCTAGAAACCGCCTAGTTAGCGGATTAAGCGACGGGGTATTAGTAATAGAGGCTGCGCCCAAAAGTGGAACTCAAATTACCGCCAACTTTGCATTAGAGCAAAATAAGATTATCATGGCCGTTCCGGGTGAAATCTACAAAGAAAACAGCGGGGGAACTAATAATTTAATTAAGGCAGGAGCTGAAGTTATTACTAGTGCCGATGACGTTTTGAACGCATTAAGCTTAAAAATGAAAATCATTGAGCCCAAAAAGGTTAAGGGCGATAATGATGCCCAAGATAAAATAATAGCCTCTCTTAACAAGGGGTTGAGCGATTCAGAAGATTTATTAGAAGATACAGGGCTAGATTTAAGCGATTACTCTATGAATATGACAATGTTAGAGATTAAAGGGATAATCCGCCCAACAGGAGCAAATCACTGGGAACTAAGTTGAGTTTAAGCTCACGCATTACGAGAAACTATAGCCGTAGTTACAGAGTCGAGCAAAAAACTGTTAGTAGTCGAAGATAACCACTAGAAATGAGGCAGGTGATGATGTGCAATCTATATGTTATTATTAAGCTTAACCTTTTTGTTAATTAGGTTATCGTATTTGAACAGTAGTAATTGAAAGGCGGTTATAATGTTGGATAAAAGTAAACCCTCAATAAATAAGATAGCTTTAGCCCTTGCAGTGGCCGCCTTAGTACTAATAATACTGGGTGTTTCAATGTATGTTAAAGGGATGCGAGGCACTGGCCAGAATGTCGAGCAGAAGGTAGATCAGCCTAAATCTAATAATTCTGATAATACCCAGGTTAAGGGTGAGTACGATTATTACGGAGCCCTAAGCTCAGTTGACGGCAGCTCAGCTACTGGTGAGGTGGGCTACTCGTTCTTAAACTCTAATTTTGTTATGTTGGCTAAGTCTTCTAATCTGGTTGAGCCTCAAAGCGGCTATTTTTACGAAGGGTGGCTAGTAGATTCCACTAATAAATTTATTAGTACAGGCAAAACTAATTCAGTGACTGGTACGTGGCTTAATTCATTTAGCTCTAGTACAGATTATAGCTCCTTCAACAAATATGTTTTAACCATTGAACCAGATGATGGGAATCCAGCACCAGCCACCCACATATTAGAAGGGGGGCTATCAAAACAATCTTCATCTGATGCCGAATCTAATGACACTAATTCTAAAAAAAATGGCTATATTAGCCTGGCAGATTACCAGAGCCAGAAAACGACCTACGATTCTGGCAAGGTTGTTTTATTTTTCAACGCCAGCTGGTGCCCAACCTGTAAAGTTTTAGATGAAAGCCTTGCAAGGCAAATCGAATCATTTCCTAAAGATTTAACAGTTGTTAACGTAGATTACGATAAGGAAACTGAGCTTAAATCTAAATATGGGATAAGGATCCAGCACACCCTAGTACAGATAGATTCTAGCGGCAATCAGATTGCTAAGTGGTCTGGTGGCGGAGATCTACAAAGTATCACAGATCAATTAAAATAATGTTTATCTTCTTGTTAAGTTTAATCTCTGGAGCCTTAACGGTTTTTGCTCCATGCGCTTTACCGATGCTGCCCATAGTTGTTGGCGGTAGTTTAAAAGATAGCGAAAATCCTAAAAAAAGGGCGCTAATAGTATCAGCATCACTAGGGTTCTCGGTGTTAACATTTAGCTTGTTAATTAAGTTTAGTAGCTTACTGGTTGGAGTTGATGCCTCTTTTTGGGCAAAAGTATCTGGCTCAATAATTTTTATTTTAGGAATTATTAACTTGTTTCCAAGTCTATGGATGGCCATTAGCGCTAAACTTAAGCTAATCTCAACTTCAGAAGATAGACTTACCGAAAGCTATCAATCAAAATCTAGGCTGGAGCCGATATTAACCGGATTCGCCCTCGGCCCAGTTTTTAGTAGTTGCAATCCCATCTATCTATTTATTATTTCGATAATCCTACCAAGTAACTTGGCGGTTGGGATTTTAAACTTAAGCTCATATTGTTTTGGTTTAAGTTTAATGATATTACTAATATCTTTAGGTGGGCAGAAGGTGATTGCAAAACTTAAGTGGGTGGCTAATCCTAAAAGTTTATTCAGAAGAATACTAGCAATTTCTTTTGTGGTGATCGGAGTTTTGATCTTTACAGGCTTTGATAAAAAAATCGAAATCTGGATGCTAAAACACAATAATTTTTTCACTAGTTACATCAAACTTGAACAAAGCCTGTTGCCGAGGTAAGGGAATTAATTTGATTATTTGATTATTAATTTTAGACTACTGTACTTGACAATTGAGCCACGTATTAATATATTTTTAAGTTGGGGTGCCAGAATACGAAGAACAATATCCGAATTATTATTAGCAACTCAAAGACCTCTTAGATGCCGCCAGGGTCAATTAACCCACTGCCGCTAATTAAGAGGACCGTCTCTACCACCATATAAAAATACACTCCAAGCCGTTGCTATAACGGCTCGTGTGTATGTTTTGCATCAGCTGGGGTTTTAAATTTATTTTAAATTCCTACTCATCCCCACCGCCGACCGAACAAGATCCTTTTGGAGGATGAGTACCTAACGCTACACTAGCTCCGTCTAATAACAGGGCCCAGGCATGGTCGGTGCCTCTTAGTTGGGACTGCTGTTTTGCTGCATCACCATAGTTATAAGCGCCGGACAATGGGAGGCCACAAATAACCTCTCTACCGTCGTCTAAGCGAAAGGTGAATGGCTTTTCAGATCCATCAGGTGTACCATCATTGGGTGCAGTAGTAGTACCACCCCCACAATCCATCCCAGCAAACGGGCCGCAATCACCTGATGCCGCGTTATCAGCCCCACCAGTAGTGGTGGGCCCAGATTCTCCAAGTTTTTTCGAGGCTGTATCAGCAAGTCCCTCGGTAGCGCCTGCTACTCCACCAATAACCTCAGTAACCCCCTTAGCGACTCTCCCGACTGCACCTGTAACTTCTTCGTCCTCGCCAGCTGAATTAATCATATCAGCTACAGGATAAAGCATGATAAGGCCGGCTATCCCCAGCAGAGCTTTCTGAGTGACTCCACCTCTCTGATCGGGGGTTCTACCTAATACGTTCATAATAACAATCCTTACTCCCACTCCATTTATTTACTTAAGAATAGTATACTCATTATTATAGTTCATTTGCAAGCATTAGCTTATTAAAATTTAAAAATAACAACTAACTTAGTTAACTGTTTCTCTATAGATGCCGACAGTAAGCTCAATTCTACCAGCAATCTGAGCTGGCCATTCTTTATTAGTCATGTACCCCCCGTTAAAAAGACTATCAATAAAAACTGCGACTGTCACTCTATCTGAATCTTCCCTTGGGGAGATATTGTATCTAGGCAAAGCCAGTAGATTGGCGTAGGATTCAGCTGCGGCTAGCCAGCTAAGATAACCACAAAAATTGGCTGACTCAATATGTCTATCGATACCATCAGTACCTTCGTGAGTATTCATGCCCGTTGTTGCTGATTGCCCAGGGTCAGTTCGGCATCCATCTTTAGGTGAAGATTTAATACCCCACGGATTCCAATGCTGTGCAAACAGTTCACTAGGCCAACCCCTTTTTTGACGCTCAGGGTCATTAGAATAATTGGATTCCAAGCTTGCATGTGCAGCAACCGCCTCTACAGGAGCGCCGCTTAAGTAAGAAGCCATCTCAAAAAGAGGCTTGTAGTAAGTTAAAAACTCCTCTAGGCTAGTAGTGTCTTTGTAGGGCAAGTTATCTAGCTTTAGTTTTAAATCATTAACTTGCTCTTCGGTCATATCTCTTGGATCAGTATTTGAATTATTGGCGTCTGGTTCCCGTTCCGCCGAGGAACTACCTGTTGGGGCAATGGGTGAACCAAGCCGAGACAAATCCGATGCATCCACAAAAGGTTCCGGGCTAGTACCACCACCGCTACTTGTTGCTCCTGCTAGTAACACTGAGGGGTCCCTGCCGGTTACATCACTAACAAGCCGAATCACTTCTTCCGGGACTAGCCCCAGTAGACCACCGAACCCCCCTTCTTGTGGGGGGGAGGCATCCTGATTATAGACATTTATTATAACTGGGGCTGAGTTATTGTCACTAGGGCTGCCCATCAGGGGCTCAGAGGCCTCACCATCAGATGTGATAACTCTCCCTACCCCTAAGAATTTAAGCCCATTAGTAGAAGAAAAGAGATTTCTTTCTGTTGTAGCTATTCTTCCTCCGTTAACATTGCCCTCTATGGATTTTAGAGCCCCAGAATCACGTCGAAACTCTTCAACTATACCGACATGACCCTTACCTACCCCCGCTCTAGAATAGAAAGTTACATCGCCGGGTTGTGGGTAGTACTTTCCTTCTATAACATCTCCTACCCCCACAAAAGCTAATTTGTAACCTGAACCTGCTTTAGCATCTGAATTTTGGAATATCCTCATTAGATTAAGCGCACCCGTCTCTAGCGTCCCATTACCATAATTGCCTTGAAAGATGGGGTAACCAGCCATTTTAAGAATACTGCTGACAAAGGCGGCGCAATATGGCTCATTCTCCATACCTGGAGGCATAACCTTTTCCCCGATGTCCTGGTTACTCCCGTCGCCGGATACCGACTGAAGCTGGCTCATAGCAGTATTAAGTATCGATTGGCCGGGTGTCACTTCTGCCCCTAGTAGTACCTCTTCTGGGGGGGCGCCTGCGCCCGCTAGAGCGCTTCCGGTAGCCCCTCTATAGTATCTCTTTCTATCGGGAGCCGGCTGGGAGACAGCTTTGGGTGGTGGAGGTTGGTCACCATCGCGAGATGGGGGCGGAGGTAAACCATTATTATCGCTATTATAAGACTTAGGGGGAACTGAACCCTCAGTGTTTGCGTGCGGAGGAGAGTCCTCTCCTTCTTCGCCCGCTAATACTATTACTTCATACTTCGGTAGGGTAGTAGTGGTAGTAGTAGTAGTAGTAGTGGTGGAGGGGATAGGGTCAGGGGCCGTGGTGCGTGACGAAGGTGGAGGGGGCTCGGGGCTTCTTTCACTGGCTTCTTTGGGAGCATATCTCCAGCCCACCTCTGAATTGCCATCAACTCTACAACCGATATCTTTATAATAAGCAACTGCCTTCGCTGATGTCATGCCTGCCGCTCTAGCAGTTGCTTCTGTAAACGAACCCCTCCCGGGGCAATAAGCTAATGGGGTAGCCCCTGCCGGGGTAGATATAGCGCCACCAACCGTAGATGAAGCGCTTACAATCATATCTGTAAGCCCTGGTGTCGTATCTGATAAACATGCTAACACTAGAAGAGCGCACCATCTTCCTATAGAAAGACCGAGCGGGGATGCATCGCCTCTTCTTAAAGATTCCAAATATGTATCTATTGGAGCAGTAGCAAGTTCATGCTTAGCTAATGAATCGGATGACATTAGCAGTTGCCCCCAACTGATTGTCCGGTCTTTGACGATGGCAATAGGGTTTTGCCGTCAGCTGGTATAAAGGGCACAATATCTAATTCTAAGGGGCCACTAATATCTGGCTTTAAAGATTCATCAACTTGTCTCCTAAATTCGGAGCACCCGCCCGGAGAACCAGCCACCCTTAGGGCAACTTCTTCTGCAGATGCACCATCTAATGAATAGTAACTCGCTGTTTTATCACCAAAATCAAACTGCACGCAAACTGGAGGACCATCGCCACTATCCAATTGGACGCAAGCCAATTGAAGATATTTAAACGTACCCAATTTTGCTGCCAGATCACCTCTACTTTCATCTCCATAATCTGCCGGGTATCTGGCTGAATCAGATAAAACTGCTGGGCCTCCTTCTAAAACTGTACCGACAACCCTAGTGCTATCCCCTGTACACAGAAATCCTGTTAAAAATGATGCCCCCACTACAAGCCTGCCGAGCCAACCAGATTGCCTACCTCTAGCCTGATGAGCTTCTGCCAATATTGCATAAATACCTGAAGAGATATCTTTAAGACTCTCAGTCAGATCTAATAGTCTATCGACCGTTGCTTCTACTTCACTATCAGGGCTGGACATAATTTTATCTCCCCCCCAAACTAGCATGGCATTCCATACCTTTCAATCGAGAGATTGCCTTAGTGGGGGTAGAGTTAAGCTTGAAACTGAGGTCTACCCCAAAATATGTTCTAAAATTATTGAGAGTAGTTTTATTTAAAGTAGATCTCGCATCTGGGTTTATAGCGAAACATCTAGCTACGATAGCGTCTACATCTGACGGAGGTATTGAGACGCTTTTAGGCAAGCAGTCTTCTGCAAGTGGTTGGCAAGTGCTGGAGGATTCAATTGCATCTATCGGCTGACCTCCCACATCATTATAGCTAGTACCGAGATGGAGCACTGGCATTTCCTCCCCGCTGACAGGGCTCTCATACATAGAAACCGATGATCGACTAGCAACAGACGCCATATCTATCAGAGCTGCTGCAGATAATCTAAGGGTTTCCCCTTTACCCCAGTTGGGTAGATAAGCCCTAATAACTAAGGGAGTGCCCTCATCATCTACCACTGGCATCCTGCCTAAATGGCTTATTTCATTTTCAGTAAACCAGCTTGAAAGCCCATCTTGGTTATAAACCAAGATCCCAGAGCAAATAAAACCTAAAATACCCCACATTGAAATTGATTTAAATGTACGTGAGGCTCGTGATTCTGGCGATTTCGTCATAAGCGTACCTATAAATATCCTTCTTATAAAAATTAAACTTAAAAACTATGGGCAGCTATCGCTCGGTTTAAGTACTGCTTCGCCCGACTCCACATTCGAGGCTAATTCTGGGGATACTGAGTCCAGAGTCCCCGCTACTACCGTCTCGCCGGAGGTAGGTGCAAAAACTAAAGTGCTGCCATCAGCACACTCCTTGAATGTAGCAGTTACTTCCGGTCTTAACTTTGAATCACCTGTCGTAGCGGGTATCGGAAATGCAACTTCAGTACCTCTCATGTTGCCAACCGCCCATTCAGAACCAGCTGGTGGCTGCGGCAGCCATGAATCCGAGCCGTCTTTTCCGGGTAGACGTAGACCAAAACCAATAACTGGTCCCTCCAGTGTTCCCTCATTAAACCCTCCGGTACCGATATCTCGACGTGATAAATCTAAATATCTCTGACCTTCATTAAACAGTAAACCTTTATCCGTAGGCGTTCTTAACCCAGTTGTGTTATTCTCCCAGGCATTTTGTTCCACTGCTCGCAGGTCCACGCTATCGTCTGAATCCCCAAGCTTATATCCACCATACCCAACCAAACCCAATAAGCCTATCGCCGGTATAACTTTAAACGATAATCGTAATATATCTTTAAGGTTATCCCATCTAGCTAACGCATTTATATAGTCATCTCCGGTAACGCCATTTCCTCCTGCGGAATTCCTTCTAAACCACCACCGAAATAATAAGGGCATTCTTTCTATACGCTGGCTAGCATGCATGGCTAAATCAATATTCTGCTCCCGGCGTGAGGGTATCTGGGCATCGCTACTATCGGTTTCCGCCACTACATTGCATTCATTAAGCAATTCAGGGGAGATGGCATCCCTGTTTTGACTCAATACCAAAGCCAATGCTTTTGCTGCAACTCGTTCCCCCATAGAAAGACTTAGACTATCACCTCGCCGCCCCTCTAGCCACCCAATAAGATGGCCTAGTATAACCCCTCTTTTTATCCAGGCTAATTCTTTTCGCCCCGGTAGCTCGGGTTGAGCCTCAGTACCGAATTCGGGGTGGGCTTCTTGATTAACTACACTATCGCCCATTGTTATGATCTCCTTTCTAACCTATACTAAACATTTAATTCATATTTTACTATAATTAGTATCATCATACAAGCATAAGTAATTATACAAAACTATATTTGTATTTTTATGGAATTAATACTATTTAGATTCATTACAGAATGACATTTAAATAACTATTGTTTTATAACAATTTGTTGACAGCAGTTTTATGTTCTGTTAGTATTAAATTGATCGAATGCTTTTTGAAAGGAGTCGATCTGCTAAGCTTAAAACAAGGGTTTCAGCTTTTGATTAACTGAGGATTCGTCTAAGGTTTTTAAAAAACTACTCACTTGTTGAGGCTTCGTACATTTGAATATAAGTGCAGAAAGCTTTTAGTTTGGTTTTGGTTTTACCACCCAACACGGCGTAACCGTGGGTGAATTCCACGATTTGGTACCAAATTTAAAAAACGCGCATACGTTTTCGTATTCTTTGGATTTTATCCGCTAAAAGCACAGCTTGAACTAAGTTCTCTCTTCGGAGGCCTCGTCTGAGGCAAACAAGCTGTTGTTCTAATAGAAAAGGCCTTGGCAGGCCTGTCACATTTTCGCGAGAGTGACTGCAAGAACAAGAATGCAACCAGATCTAAAACACCCGGGCCGCCAAGCTCGGGTGTTTTTAGTTTCTAGAGATAAAAATAGTATCTTCGTATTGGGCCCAAAAATTAAAATCAATCAACAGTTTCTGTATCAATAACTAATTCAGAGTTTTCATCTCCAGCAAGAGATGCTATTTTCTCTCTAGCTTCATCCCCTATGGAGTTGGCTCTTTCTATGGCGGCATCCAGTAACGCCTGTCTTTTTGCTGCCGGCGTAAACTGGCCAAAATTTTGTAAGGAACCACTAGTTCCGCCAATTTCCGATGCAACAGCTGCGCCTAAACTTAAGAGGCCCAGGACCCGACCAGATTTATCATCAGGGCGTTCCCCTTGATTATACTCTTTTAGATGTCTTCCTATTGCGGATCCAGCTGTGGCTAGTGTTGCTACCCCCCCCGCAATTGTTGCGACTTTTTCTAAAAAAACTGGATCTCCAACTCTTTTTAAAAGCCCTCTACCTCTTTCAGTAAATCTTGACATAAATATTTCTCCTTAGGTGATTTAAATTTGCTTAACTGTTGTAGTATAGCAATAATCAAGTATTTTGTCAAGCTACCGCTTATGCTTCTTCCGCTCATTTTGCGTTAAATATCTTTTTCTTAGCCTTAACGATTTTGGCGTAACCTCTAGCAATTCGTCATCTTCCAAAAAATCTAGAGATTGCTCTAAACTTAAGCGAGTAGCGGGGGTTAACTGCACAGTTCCATCGCTGCCGCTGGCGCGCATATTAGTTAAGTGTTTAGCTTTGCAGATGTTGATTTCTAAATCTTCACTACGTCCGTTAATACCTACAACTTGACCTTCATAAACATTTTCACCTGGGCCTATAAATAAGATACCCCTGGCTTCTGCGGATTGCAAAGCATAAGGAGTTGAAACTCCGCTTTCAAAACTGATTAGGGCGCCATTTCTAGTTTGATTAAGTTTAGCACCCAGTGGTTGCCATCCACTGTTAAGCGAACTCATGATGATTGTGCCCTTGGTAGCAGTAAGTAAAAGCCCGCGTAAGCCAATTAAAGCGCGGGTGGGGAGCTCAAAAACCATTCTGGTTCCGTGTAGTGACATCTCTTGAGATTTCTGGATCGCACGTCTGGCTCCTAATTCTGTTTGAACGGCCCCAACAAATTCTTGAGCTACTTCTATTGTTAGCTCTTCAACCGGCTCTAACTTTTGGCCATCTTCTTCACGAATTACAGCTTGGGGACGTCCAACCTCAAGTTCAAAACCTTCGCGGCGTAAATCTTCTATCAAAACTGAAAGATGCAGTTCACCTCTTCCGCTAACTAAAAATCCTATCGATTCTGCCTCCACTCTTAAACTTACGTTAGTTTCTAGTTCTCGGTTAAGTCGATCTCCAATTTGCCGGCTAGTGGTTTTATCGCCCTCTTTATTTTTGAATGGAGAGGTGTTAGGCCCCATGTACATCTTCAGTGTTGGAGGTTCAACCTCTATAATCGGCAGAGCTTCAATCTGATTTTGACTACAAATAGTTTCGCCAATTTCTGCCACCTCGGCTCCAGTTATGGCCACTATATCTCCGGCACATGCAGCTTCGGCTTCTTCTTTGATTAACCCACGGTAGGTGAATAAATTATCTACCTTAAACTTAACCTCAGATCCATCTTTTTTAACTAAACTTAATTGTTGAGATTTCTGAATTTGCCCGCGGTTAATTTTACCAACTGCGTATTTACCCTTGTAGTTATCCCATTCTAAAGATGTTACTAGCATCTGAGTTTCACCTTCGCTAACACTAGGGTGGGGGATTTTAGTTTCAATAGCATTAAAAATTGGGCCCAAATCTGCTGGTTGGTTTGGATCTTCGGGCATAGATTCCCACGCCTTGCCATCACGGCCAATTGCATAATAAGTTGGGTAGTGGAGTTGATCTTCATCAACTGCAAGTTCTAGAAACAGATTAGAAACTTCATCTTCAACTTGAGCTACTCTAGCTCCTTCTTTATCTATTTTATTGATTACTAAAATCGGTTTCAAACCTAAGCTTAAGGCCTTTTTCAACACGAATTTTGTTTGAGGCATTGGGCCTTCTTGGGCATCTACAACCAAAATGCAACCATCAGCCATTCCTAGAGTTCGTTCAACTTCGCCTCCAAAATCGGCGTGACCAGGTGTATCTATAATATTAAACTTAAAATGATCACGATTAACAGCGGTAATTTTAGCCTTAATGGTAATTCCGCGCTCTCTTTCTTGCTCTAGCTTATCCATAATTAAGCTTTGATCCATTTCAGATTGGTTATGGCGGAAAGTGTTACTCTGTTTTAGCAGCCCATCTACAAGAGTAGTTTTACCGTGATCTACGTGCGCAATAATAGCAATGTTTCTGATATCAGATGTTTTCAAAATAAATTCCTTTTTAGCTTTTTTAAATTTAAGTTTAACTAATTATACAACAAAAAATAGATTTTGCCTAAGCTTATTGAGATCCAGCAACCCAAAAAACTCCGCCTTCATAACTCCAAACGTTAGGCCAGGTGGCTATAACATGGTTTTTTTCTGCCGAGCTTGAGGTGTAAAAGTGACCGTTGAAGGATCCTGACCAGAAACGATAAACTTGAGTGTTGAGCTGGCTATGTTGATTTTGAGATACGCAGTACTGAGCGCCTTCATAGCTCCAAACGTTAGGCCAAGTGGCTATAACGTAATTCTTTTCAATTTCACTAGCAGTGTAAAAGTGACCATTGAAAGATCCTGACCAGAAACGATAAACCTTACTCAAACCATCAGGGCAACTTCCTCCGTTTAGCGGAACAACGTAGTAGGCTATTGATTCATAACTCCAAACGTTAGGCCAGGTGGCTATAACATGGTTTTTTTCTGCTAAACTAGCAGTATAAAAATGATGATTATATGTACTAGACCAGAATCTGTAAACAGGCGTTAAGCTTAAGGGCGGAGGCGGCGTAACAACTGTAGTGCTGTTGCTTAAGCTTAAAACGTTAAGCCTCCCATAGCCGTAATAATCGTTATACCCGCCTGCATCATAAGCTTGAGGACCAACTTTATCGCTGGTAGTTTTTAATTTATTTATTGCTTCAGTTTTTGAGATGTTTCCGCTAGACATCATTAAGCTTAATCCGCCAGCTACTATTGGGGCAGAAGCAGATGTCCCATTAGATGACGCATATCCTCCACCAATATAAGTAGATATTATCCCGGTGCCCGGAGCCATAACATCTAAGCCAGAACCCCAGTTGCTAAAACTGGCCTTTTGATCATTCTGATCAGTGGCTCCTACCGCAACTACACCAGGGTAGGCTGCGGGGTAACTAACATTAGGAGCGCCATCATTACCAGATGCCGCCACTACAACTAATCCGGCGTTATTGGCATAGTTGATGGCATCTAATAAGGTTTGCGATTGAGTGTTTCCTCCTAAGCTTAAGTTGATAATTTTAGCTCCATTATCAGTAGCGTAGATGATGGCGGAGGCGACATCAGATTCATACCCTTCGCCGTTAGCATCTAAAACTTTTAGAGGAATAATAGATGCCTGCTCGCTGATTCCGGCAACGCCAGCTCCGTTATTAATACTGGCAGAAATTAAGCCAGCCGTAAAAGTACCATGTCCATTATCATCTTCGGCATTATTATCTGAGTTCACAAAATCGTAATCTAAGTTCAAGTTTAGGCGACCAACTAAATCGGGATGATCAGTATCAGCCCCCGTATCAATTACTGCAATCGGGCCATATCCACCAGGTTTTAAATCCCAGGCTGCATTAGCTTTAACTTTTGGCAGATGCCACTGCTGCGGGTAGAGGGAATCATTAGGAATAAAACTAGCCTTAAGCTTATTATTCGGCTCAGCGTATTTAACGTTGCTATCTTTTTTAGCATCATCTAATAATTCTTGAGCAGATTGTGAGCCTTCTGGCTTAATAACAATCGCTCCATCATCTAAATGTTGATCATTCACTTCAGAGGCATCAAGAGCTTCTAAGGTTGCCTGATCGTCAGATTCATTCTTAAGTTTAATGATGATTGAATCTTCTTTTTCATCGGTAGAAAAATTATCTTTAAGCTTAACAATTAAAGATCTCCTATCCTTAAATTCTGCCTCGGGAACGTTATCTGCATAAACTGGAGCTACCACGCCAATCAAAACCGCTAAACTTAATATGGCAATAGTTAGATTAGTTTTTATTTTCACCATCAAACCCTCCTGATGTTCACCCTAAAGTGCTTAAACTTAACTTAAGTATACTCGACTTACGCAAAAATTCCGATAGGTCGATCATAACACCAAAAATTAGTCATGTTATAATTAAGCTTAATGTCAGAACAAATCAGAACTAGAATCGCTCCCAGCCCAACTGGTTACATCCACATTGGTACAATTCGCACTGCTCTTTATGCTTGGCTACTTGCTCGCCAAAATGATGGAGTCTTCATCTTAAGAGTTGAAGATACCGATAAAAAACGAGAAGTTGAAAATGGAGTTGAAATAATCAAAAAAACTCTAGAAGCTGTTAATTTTACGTGGGATGAATACTATCTTCAATCTGAAAGAAAAGAGATTCACCGAAAATGGGCTGAAGAACTTCATAAAAAAGGCTTGGCTTATGCTGATAATGTTACTCCAGAAGAGGTTGAGGCCTGGCGTGAGGATGCTAAGCTTAAGCGTAAACCTTTTTTGTACCGAGATTACATCACCGAAGAAAGAAAAGTAGATTGGGTTTATGGCCAAAATTCGCTTAGGCTTAAAAGTAACCCCAAAAGATGGGATTGGCACGATGAAGTGCGTGGAGATCTTTCTGCCGGAGCGGAGGCAATTGATGATTTTGCCCTAATAAAATCTGATGGTTTTGCCACTTATAATTTTTGCCACATTGTAGATGATCACGAAATGGGCATCACCCATATTTTTAGAACTGATGAATTTTTAGCATCTACGCCTAAGTATCTTAATCTTTACGAGGTGCTAGAGATTAAGCCTCCGAAGTTTGTTACTCTTCCGCCGATTATGGCTCCGGGTGGGAAAAAGAAGTTAGGCAAACGTGATGGAGCGAAATCAGCCTTGCAGTATTTAGATGAGGGCATCTTAATTGAAGGCTTGATTAACTTTTTAGCACTACTTGGTTGGAATCCTGGCAAGGGAAATAACCAAGAAATTTTCACAATCGATCAGTTAATTAAAGATTTTTCAATTGAAGGAATTGGGAAATCCGGAGCTAACTACGATGAAAAACGGCTAGAATGGATCAACGGCCACCACATCCGTGCCTTAAGCTTAGATGAACTCTACAATTATTGTCATCCTGAACTTGATTCAGGATCTAATCAAAAAAACAATTCCACTGAAGATAGTTTCTTTCCCCCTGAAGCCTCTAACTTCCCCGAAACCTACCAAAAGCAAGTCTTAAGCTTAGTGCAAGAAAGGCTTAAATTACTGAGTGAAATTCCTGAACTAACTTGGTTCTTCTTCAAAAAACCCCAAATTTCTAAAACAGAACTTTTAGATGTAAAGGGGCTGGAGAACCTCACCCCCAACCCCTCTCCAACTAGAGAGGGGAGTTCGACTGTTGATTCAGTAGACCAAATCTATGATAAAACTTTTACTACTAACCAAGAATCTTGGGCTAAACTTAAAGATCTTGCCCGTGATAACCGTAAGAACCCAACTAAAGCTGAAGATGCACTCTGGCAACAGATCAGAAATTCTAAACTAGGGCTTAAGTTTAGGCGTCAGCATAGTATTGATGGATTTATAGTAGATTTCTTTAATACAGAAAAAGGATTAGTTATTGAAGTTGATGGTGGCTACCATAACGATAAAGAACAAAAACTATATGATGTTATGCGTCAAAAACTAATTGAAGAATATGGAATCACCTTTGTCAGATTCACTAACCAACAAATTGAAAGTGATATACAAACAGTACTAAGCTTAATTAAAAATGTAGCTGCCCCCCTCTCTAGCTGGAGAGGGGTTGGGGGTGAGGTGTCAGAGAAGCCAGGCGGGGCAAAACCAGCCCAAACCATGCTCACTCACGCCTTAAACTTAATTCAGCAAACACCAGATGATGAGTGGGATGCCAAAACAATTCAGGCTAAACTTAACCAGGCCTTAGAAGATTTAGAGACCAAGCCCGCCATTTTATTTGCCCTACTCAGAAACGCTCTAACCGGAGCTAAATTTACCCCGCCGCTACACGAGATGATAGCAGTGCTGGGTAAGGAAGAGGTGAAAACCCGCCTAACCCAAGCCTTAAGCTTAGTAAATAGTTGACATTACTGCAGTTTTCATATATAATTAAACTTAATTAAGATAAGTGAACAGAGGAAGGTTAACTATCATGTCAACTGAACATACACCAACGCCGTTTATTATAGCTAAGGAAAAATACGCTAGAAGTAAGGAAAACACCCCTTCTGGTGGCGCAACTCATGAACAACTAGAATTTTTAGGAAGGCTAGCTGGATTCAGGGGAGATAACTTTAAGTTTTCGACAGAAGAACTGGATAGAATTGAAGAACTGGAAACGGCTATTACCAAAGGCAAGGCAGTTTTGGTTGGTGGCGTAGCGGTGGCCTCCATTGCTCTAGGTGAAACTACTGAACAAGTTCAAGCGAGATTAAGAAATACTGCAACTTATAGAGCAGCTTTATTAGGTAATTGGGCTGAGGTTGGCGATTGGGCTACGATTTGCGATGGGGCTAGGATTTGCGATGGGGCTAGGATTTACAATTGGGCTAGGGTCGGCAATGGGGCTGAGGTTGGCAATGGGGCTGAGGTTGGCGATTGGGCTGAGGTTGGCGATTGGGCTACGATTGGTCGTGGGGCTGAGGTTGGCAATGGGGCTGAGGTTGGCGATTGGGCTACGATTGGTCGTGGGGCTATGGTTGGTCGTGGGGCTGAGGTTGGTCGTGAGGCTGAGGTTGGCGCTGGGGTAATTGTTCCACCTAGAACGGTAATCCCTCCAAACGCTATCGTCGTCCGCAGAGGCAGGTCAGTTATAGAATTATAATAACCGATTCTAAACATGCTAAAATTAAGCTCAAATGGCTGTAAATTTAGTTAATCAGTTTCAATCCTTAAGCTTAGATAGTAATCACGTGGTTCTCCCCGGCATCCACGCCCTGAAACACGCTCTCCGTTTCAAGGCGGAAATTAACTTAAGCTTAACCCCAAATAAAGCAGAACTTTTAAAGCTGGCTAAACAAATTGCGCCCGATACACTAGAATTCATCGAAACCAATGTGGAAGAAGTTGAGCTCGGGCAATACAAAAGCTTATTAAAAGATGCTCACCGCACCGGAGTGATTTCCATCGCTCGGAAGCCTAGCTTTAAGCTTAGCAATGTTTTATCATCTCAAAAGCCAATAGTTTTAATTGAAGATTGCCGCAATTTAAAGAACCTCGGCGCCGTAATTAGAGTTTCCGCCGGAGCCGACATTGGCGCAGTACTAAGCTTAAGTAAACAGGTTGATGTTTGGCATCCAGATGTTTTAATTGGTAGCGCGGGCCTCAATTTTGCCTTGCCATGTATGAACATTACCGAAGATGATTTAAGCTTAATCAAACAAACCAGAACTTTGGTAGCGCTAGATCCTGAAGGCGAAGAACTTAAACTTAACTATGGTCATCCTGAACTTGATTCAGGATCCCCCAGAAAATCACTAAAAACTAGGTTACCAATTTACATCTTTGGCACCGAACGCGATGGAATTAGCCCTCAGCTACTAAACTTAAGTGATTCAAAAATTAGGATCCCAATGCGCGAAGGCGTTAGCAGTTTAAACTTAGCAACGAGTGTAGCGGTAACTCTGTACGCCAACATCTTTTAACTTAAAAAACCTTTTAAGCAGCTGCGGGTTTATTACAGGGGATTATGGCGTTACTATCAGCACTAGCGCCATTTTTAACTAATTGTCTAAACTCAGACCAAGTATTAGGCGCGGCATCTGGAGGTAATACTCCGAGCTCTTTTAGTGTGTCGCCAAAATGTTCATAATATGTGGTTGTTGCGTCGTTAAGGCTGGTATTAACTCCGAATAATTTACAGATTACCGGCACTAATTTAGAAGCAATGGGAGGCACCACCCCCGCCACGCCCAAAACAAAAACTGCAGATCGTATAGGTGTTTGTTGTTCATTATTTTTAACTAGTGCATAGTAAAGAGCTTCATCCAACTTCGCTCTAGATTTGAGATCATCTAAGCCGGTGAGTTTACGGATCACTGCAGCAGCATCCACCACGCCAGCACCAAGTTTATTGTATGCATCTTTATAGGAGTGTGCGCCCTCCCCGAGAGACTGACTAAATGGATTAAGCTCTGATTCTCTTACGGGTCTAACACCCACCAACTCTACTTCTTCAACGTGAGGGAGCTCATCAGTACCGAACGAAGAAAGTAGTATGCCAAGCCTCGTGCGTCTAGGATCTCGAGCCCCAGTTTCGGGCATCGGCCATCTATCTACTACCAAGCCCCCCAGTAAGGGCCGCCTAGTTCTATCTCCCGGAAAACATGTCTTTATTTTAGGCAGTGCCATGGCTTCCGTGGCGGTAAGTTCGCCTTCATTAAACCCTAATTTACTCACGCGAGTAGTATCAAAGAATATCCCGGCCTCTTTTATTTTATCAATCGAGCCGAACACAGCCAAGCCGCCAATGACTGCACGTATCTTATCTGGAATACTTTTGGCAGCCTTAACTTCTGCTCCTAGCGTGTGTGATAAATCTACCACGCCAGCAGCTAGAATAGCAGTTTTACTAACAACGGTTAGTATTTTAGGTAATTCGGGCAGCCCCAAAGTTTCATTGCCGAGAGATGGGGTGCATTGTTCTATTGTGGTCGTCATAGTATCCTTCCGGACACGGGCGGCACAATCAATATAAATAACTTAAGTTTAATGACTGTCCGGTTACACGATTAGCTCCCGGAGCACCACGTGTCCAAATACAGTGCGCCGATCAATGCTTACAATCTAATACTTATTATTTAAACATACTGAATTATAAAAGTCAATATTTTTATTTACTGCACCAAACAGTGAGAGCTTTTCTAGTTGCTACACACTTTAGTTTTGATATTGTATACTAGTGAAGATGTTTATTATTCGCAAATCACTATTTTCATCATTGCCAAAGCTTATTATATTTGGTTTATTATCTGCAGTTCCAGCTGTGGGGGGATTTCTTTTTTTTAAACAATCGCAACCCGTGCTGGCCACGTTAAGCTTAATAGGCAGTTTCTATTTTGCCTATAAATTACTGCTTACTTACACCATCTGGCGTTTTTCTTATATTAAAATCAATATAGATGATATCGAACACTTTTCAAGTAGTAGCATTTTCAAAGAGTCTGTAACTGTTATAAACTTCAGTGATATAAGCAATATATCTTTTGAAAGAAAAGGAATTTTAAGCTCTATAAGTGGTTCTGGTATAATAATATTACAGACTAGTTCTGGAGAATTTCGTTTTTATAATGCTAAGGGCGTAGAGCAAGCTTACGCTAAACTTAAGGGCCAAAAAGCAAACTATTCTAAACTTGAGCCCAAAAAGCCAGATGATGAGCATAACGATAGTAGCGCTGATCATAAAACTGCAGAAAATATTAAACAAAATTTAGAAGAAGAATTATAATAGCTTAATAAAATTAAGGTACCAGACTAAAACTATAATTTATGAATGATTTCAAAAAACAACCCAAGTTTAAAAAAATTGCACCTGAGAGTAACATTACCGAAGATTCTGAATCTCAACAGCAAATCAAAGAAAATAGCTTAAGTATAGTCAAAAAACATGAAATAGCGTTATCTCAGGGCGTTCACAGGGTCCAAGAATACAGAGAGCACATCATCAAAAAGGGTGAGCGCTTTAAAAATCCTCACTCACTTAAGCTTAAGAAGAAGAGTTTGGTTAAAACTTCGCTGATTCTAGTCAGTATTATGATTGTGATTTTTTATCTTTTCAGCTACCTCTACATTGTTAAACTTAAGAAGGATAATTTCCTCGCTTACTCTATATCCAGAGTTACTCCTTTTAGAATTGGCGAGCTAGGGGGTGTTAAGGCCTCGTACTACGATTATCTTTTTGAATTAAGACATGAGCTACATTACTTAGAGAAAAAAGAAAATTTAGCCATCAGAAACCCAGATCATATTGATCAGTATAATGATTTGCGTACTAAATCTTTAGATAAAACTCTGGAGGTAAGTTGGTCTAAAAATAAAGCTAAGCAACTAAAAATTAAAGTGGAAGATAGTGACGTTGAAAGTAAGATAGACGCAATCACAAGTCAATTTGGCGAAGAGGGACAAAATTCTTTGAAAATAGCTCTAAACACTTATTACGGCTGGAGCGAGAGCGACCTAAGACGTTCTATTAAAAATCAACTCTATAAAGAAAAGATATCTTACCAGTTAGATACAAAATTAGCAGAAAAACGGAATCAGCTCAACTCCGAATTAAATGCCGGAGCCGATTTTAGCGTATTAGTAGAAAAGTATTCCGATGATGCTGCGAGCAAGGCTAATAAAGGTTCTATAGGGTTGGTAAAAAGAGATTCTTCCATTTTGCCTTCCGATGTAACATCTAGTTTATTTAAGCTTAATGAAGGGCAAATATCAGGGCCTGTTGAAACTGCCAGCGGCATATACTATGTTAAAGTAGATAAGGTGGTTGATGATAGTAGCCGACAGGGCTCTATAGTTGTACTAAAGTCAGCTCCATTTTCTGAAATTGTAAAAAATAATAACTAAAATTAAGGGTTAAGTTGAAAGATCTTGCGAAAATCTAATAAACTAAAAATAGGTATCGATCTGGATGACACTGTTTGCCAAGTTTCGATAGCTATTGAAAACTACGTCAAGATCCATCATCCAGATAAAAAACATCTTTTTAATAAATATTATCTTAGAAAAAACTTTAAAATAGATAGCGAGATACATAACCAACTTATTGCAGAAGCTCTCAACTCTAAAAATTTTTTCTTAAATTTGGAGCCCTACCCGAACGCCGTTGAACAAATATTAAATTTAAGCAAAAGCTTTACAGTGTATTTTTGCAGTAGTGCCGGTGATTTCAAGTACGCCGCTAGCGAAAAGATGCAGTGGGTTGCAAGATACTTTGATTCAACATGGTTGAACAGATTAGTAATTACCCCTGCTAAAGATATCATTGATGTCGATATTCTGATTGACGATAGAGTTGATAACGCTCATCATTTCTTAACTCAACCAAAATGGCAACAAATTTTATTTAAACAGAGTTGGAATTCTAATCTTAGTTTACCTAAAATAGATGGGTGGATTCAGGCCGAAGAAGTTATCAACACTACTATTAAGCTTAAGGGCCTGTAGAATAAGCCCTCTAGAAAAGTTTTAATTAAATTTAAATCGTGTTAGAATAATTTAAGTTTAACTGAGGTTATATCAGTTGATAATTGTGCCGCGATAGCTCAGTGGTAGAGCACTTCCATGGTAAGGAAGGGGTCTCGAGTTCAAATCTCGATCGCGGCTCCAATAGAATATGGATTCAGAAAATTTGTTCATTTTCATTTTTAGAATTTTTATGTTAGAATAAAACTTAATTGATCTATAAAGTAACAGGAGTTAAACTTAATCAGCTATGGCAAAGAAAAATCAGAAGAGAAAAAACATTGGTTTAGTGTGCGATAATTGCTCTCAACGTCATTATTACACCAGGAAAAATACCGTTAATAGCCCCGATAAAATAGAGCTTAAAAAGTATTGTAGGATTACTCGTTCAATTGCAATGCAAATTGAAACCAAGAAGAATTTAGGTAGAAACGAAGCTTAGAGCCCTGAAGGTTCTGACTTTGGTCAAGATTATATCTGCACCCGCACTAGCCATTCCAAGCTAAACATAGACGAATGGTGTCAAAATCTAATGTTTTACCATTTTTTTGGAGATGGTATTTAATATCAGTTAATTTTTCAGATTTAACATCTTTTTTAGCTTTTAGAACTGCCTTAATATCCACCTTAGTGGGAGAAAGCTTCTTCAGTTTGAGTTTGATTTTAGGGTCTTCATTAATGATTTGGATTAGATGGTTTATAACCGTTCCTACTTTTATGCCTCTTTCCTTGGCGACAACATCTAGGTTTGAGCCCGCTATTAGCAAATTCTTAGTAATAAGATAGGAGGGTGTCTTAAGACTTTTTTTGCCTTGAGATTTAAGTTTAGTGATAATATCTTTAGCTTCTGATAAATCTAGTACTCCATCGAGTTCTATAATTCTCCTATTAACTCTAGATTCAAGGTCATTACTAGATATTTTAGATAATCTTTTCGAGGCTTGGTCGCTAGCCTCTTTGAGCCTTACATCGTACTTAATGACCCTGGGGTTCACATTAAGCGCATCTAAGCTTAAACCTATCAGGTTGAGACCATCTAAAGAGCGTACTCTGGAGAGAGCAACATAGCCCATGCCATATTCAAACACTTGAGAAAGATCTACCACCGCCGCATCTAGGCTCATTCCTTGAGATTTATGAACTGTGATAGCCCATGCCAAGCGCAAAGGAACTTGGGTTATGCTGGCTAGAGGCTGGCCCATGTCATCTTCAATTTGCCAGCTTTCTGGCTCGGCCACAATTAGCTTCTGGCTCATCGTTCTGACCACTGGCCAGCCACTAGAGTTAAAATTAATAACCCTACCTCTACTACCATTAACATATTTTCCCTGTTGATTATTTTTAACAAACATTACTTCCGCACCGATTTTAAGTTTGAGCTCTGCGGGAGCTAAACAGCTTTTTTGCAGAAACTCACTCAAGGCCTCGGGACCAGTTCTGATAGACTGAAAAACTCTTAATTCAGATTCTATTAAACTTAAGTGTTGATGATTATACTCATCGACATCTTGGTTGTGAGAGTGCAGACGAGTAGCGTTATTAAAATCTTGATCAGAAGAAGTATTCGCCAACCTAGTTTTTAGCATCTCCAGGTGATCTTGATTAACTTTGGCGGATCGAATAGAGTTTAGTATTAAGCTCAGCGGATCGGCATCCGACTGCCTATATTGAGACGATAGGTAGCATATCACAGGTTTAAGCTCTCGCCATGTTTCAGATTCTACTGCGAGCCGAGTTTTACCGCTCCTGTTAACGGGCGGTAGTTGAAACAAATCTCCAGTTAGAATAACCTGCATACCGCCGAAAGGCTGATCATTATCCCTTATTTTTTTACAAATCAAATTTACATTATCCATAAGCGCGGCATCTATCATGCTTATTTCATCAATAATTAGTATTTTGGTTTTCTGAATTCTGCGAACAATATCCTTACGCTTTTTAATATTAGTAATATCGCCACTTTTGAGTTCATCTTTAATGCCAACACCAGACCAACTATGGATAGTTTGGCCATTGATGTGAGTGGCGGCTATACCGGTGCTAGCAGTAACTGCCACGTTAATCAAATGTTCACGAGCCCAGCCAATAAAGCTATTAATGGTGTATGTTTTGCCGCTGCCAGCACTACCCGTCAAAAAAACGTTATAGCCCATTTTCATTATCAGCTCAGCCTCCGATTGCAACATAATAGAATTATACCAGTTAGCGCGCCTTAACTCGACTTACGGGAATAATTGTGATTCTCAAGGCTTAGATTTGGACGCAATAAAAAGTAGTTTTTATTTAATAGAGGTGAAGCCGGTAGCCGCTACTCCCGCTGAACAGTGTAGGTTGTGGGGTGGGTTACCGACCGCAAGCGGAGGCTGGTGATTGCAAGTTTTCAGGCAAGCCGAGGTTATTATTATGTTAAAATGGTTTAAGTATGAAATATAATAGAATATTGATAAAAATATCCGGAGAAGTTTTAGCTGGTGATCACACTGGAGGCTGGGACTTTAATGTAGTAAGAGATATAGCGGCTAAAATTAAATCTGTAAGAGCTAAAAACTCTAAACTGCAAATAGCAATAGTTATCGGTGCCGGTAACTTAGCCAGGGGGGCTCAAATTAGCCCGATGGGATTAGATAGAGTAGATGCTGATTACGTTGGGATGCTCGGCACAATAATGAATAGCATGATTGTATCCAACATCTTTAATTCTGAAGGCCTAGACACTAGAGCCTTGAGCGCAATCAGCGTAAACGAAGCTATTGATGATTACACCCCAAGAAGAGCAATCAGCCACTTAAATAAAAGTAGAGTCGTTATTATAGCGGGGGGCACAGGTAGGCCCCATATGACGACGGATACCGCTGGAGTTCTAGCAGCTCTCGAGCTTAAAAGTGATGCTATTTTTAAAGCAACCAAGGTTGACGGCGTTTATGACTCTGACCCTACAAAAAATAGTAACGCCAAAAAATTCAAAAAATTAAGCTTAGACAAAGCTCTGGAACTAGGCGAAGTTAAAGTCATGGATAAGGCTGCTCTAGGCATGGCAGCCGAAGCTAACTTACCAATTATAGTGTTCAAGCTATGGGACGAAGACTCTATCAACAGAGCCCTCAATCATGATCCCGAAATATGCACAGTTATTTCATAGCTTAAACTTAAAAGATTAATATTGGAGTTATTCCTTTGTGAAAAAAATAAAAGTTGCCATCCAGGGCCAAAAAAATAGCTACCATGATGAAGCCTTGATTAAGCTTAATAATAAGGCTGATTTTACAAATTGTAAATTGGTGCCAATATACTGTTATAGCTTTGAAGAAGCCTTTAATAAGGTGAAAACCAAAGAAGCGGATTACGCCCTACTTGCAATTGAGAATGGTGTACACGGCCACATATACGAAACATTAGATATAATTCTGAAGAATAAAGCTCAAATTTTAACAGAAATTTATCTTCCAATCCACCATCAGTTGGCATCACTTACTAATGATTTAACCTCGATAACCGATATCTACAGTCACTTCGCAGCCTTTACTCAGTGCGATAAGTTTCTAGAATCTGAACTGCCGAAAACCAAACACCATGTTTTTGAAGATACGGCCGCTGCAGCTATTATGATTAAACGTGAGGGCGATAAATCGAAGGCAGCCATATGCTCTGCCTCCGCAGCATTAGAAAATGGTTTGAATATTATCGCCCCGAACATTGAGAACTTCAACGATAACGTAACTAGGTTCTTTTTGTTACTAGATAATGCAACAAGACCTAGTATTAATTTTAAAAATCAAGATAAAACCAGTTTAGTTCTGACCACATCCCATACACCGGGAGCATTGTTTAGGGCTCTGGAATCTTTTTATCGAAATGATTTAAATTTGAGTGCTCTTACGAGTAGACCAGGCGATGGGGGATCGATCAATTATAAATTCTATATTGAAATAGAATCCAGCCAGTACAATAGTAATTTTAAAAATGCTATTAAAGGAATCGAGACCGGTAATCTGGGCGAAATCGACATTCTGGGAACCTATTAAATTACCGCCCATTCTTATTATCTTATATATGAGGCAAATAAGAACCTTGGGATTGCAGGCTCCTGCCCAAGTCGAGTATACTGGCTTCAGAGCTTTAATTTACCGTCAGGCTAAAATCTGATTGCTTGTTTTTGTTTAACAAGAGGAAAGTCCGTGCAATAATCAAGCGAGGCAGTTGCTAACGGCAACCGTTTGGGATGTCTTTTTGTAGATTTCTCAAATAGGGAAAGTGCCACAGAAACTAAGTTCCTAAAAGAAGATTTTATCTTCTGGAGAAAATGAAAAGCATAGGTTAATAACCTATATTAAGCTTAAGTGATTAAGCTTAATGGTAAACCCTGCTTGTTGCAAGGTGTCGGCGGGCAGATTTATCTCACCTCTGCTTGAAGGTGCGCATCCCGTCAATCCGCTAGAGCCCTTAAGTAATTTAGGGCCTAGATAGATAATCAGAGCAGACCTGATTAATTTTACGTCAATCATGTCTGACACAGAACACGGCTTACCTGGCGGTAGATTAGGGCTCACTTTAATCATTATTTATAAACATTAATTTGGTGGGAATTTTGAAGAACAAGCTAATTATTAAGAAGATACTTTTAAGCGTTACGGCGCTTGGTTTTATTTGGTTTGGTACTAATTTTAAAGATATCTATAGTAGAATTAAAGACCTGCAAGCGCATTCTGAATCTATCAATGCTAGCAGCTTAGATTCTTATAAGATTACTAAGTTTAGCGATGGCGATACTATAGAAGTTGAAATGAACGGCAAAACCGAAACAATTAGAATGCTGGGCATTGATACCCCAGAAACACATCATCCAGATAAGGGCGTGCAGTGCTTTGGGCCAGAAGCCAGCGCCAAAACTAAAGAGCTACTAGCCAACGGTCGGGCTAAATTGGCTAGTGATTCTAAAGCTAAAAACCGTGATAAATACGGTCGTTTGCTGCGCTATGTTTATACAGAAGACGGTTTGAGCATAGAAGAAACTCTAATTAAAGAAGGTTACGGTTTTGTTTTTAGAGCTGAGAACTTTGATCAGAAAAAAGCTTACTTAAGCTTAGAATCTAGCGCTAGAGAATCTAAAACTGGGCTTTGGGGATCTTGTAATACTAATAAAGATAAAAATGGCGCCTATACTACTGGTTGATGACTATAGTGCCATGACCCCAATAGACTTGCAACAAAAATAGCTTGAGCAGGGATGTAATCAGCGATAATGCTTGGTCTATATGGATAATTGTAGTTTATTTCATTATAATTGCTTAATAGCCATGAGCAAGCTAAGCTTAAAAATCAACTAATGCATCACAATTTTTATTGGTATACTAAACTTAATGAAAAAAATATTATTAGTCTACGGTTCCGCTGGGGGAGGCCATAAAAGTACGGCTTATGCAATTAAAGAATCGCTAGAAGCGCTTTACGGCGATAAAGTTAAGGTTGATACCGTCGATGTTCTTTCGAAAGAATACGGCCCAATTATAACTAGTACTGCTCCAGCAATTTATAAAACCCTGATCAAATCACCAAAAACGTGGGAGCTTTTTTATAAGTTAACAGATACAACAGCGGGTAATAAAGTTTTAGATAAAACTGTTTCGGCCATATCTCAGACTAAAGTTGCCAACATTATAGAAAAATATAATCCAGATATAATCATTAGTACCTATCATTTTGCCAACACCGCAATTTTAAACTATTTAAAAGATGCTGAAATAAAAATTCCATTCATAACGGTTGTTACAGATATGGTAACAATGATGCCCACCTGGTTCAACAAAGATGCTGATTTGACAATCACCCCCACCGAAGAAGCTAGAAAACTTGGCTTAAGTTTAGGTATTGAAGAAGATAAGATTAAAGTAATTGGTCAGCCAATATCTCGTAAATTTTCGCAAGAAAAACTTTCTAAAATCAGTGCCCGCAAGAAGTTAGGTTTAGATCCAACCCTACCGGCTCTAATGGTTATGGCCGGGGGAGAAGGAGTTGGACCACTAGAAGAGATAGCTGAGCTATTTGAAGATTTCGAGTACCCAGTTCAACTGATTTTAATATGCGGTAAAAATTCTAGCCTTAAGGATAGGTTAGAATCTAAGAGTTGGAGGCAAAAAGTAATTGTATACGGGTTCACCGATAAAATTCATGAAATTATGACAGCCAGCGATTATCATCTTGCTAAGGCTGGCCCTAGTGCTATTTTTGAAAGTTTTGCCTGCGGTCTACCTCTTTTGCTATACGCATTTATTCCCGGGCAAGAAGAGGGTAACGTTAGTTTTGTCACCGATGAAGGGGCCGGATTATGGGTTCCTACCGGCAAGGATATTCTGGTGGCTGTGCGCCGCTGGATTAAACATCCAGATCAGTATAAAGCTGCAGCAATGGCGGCAAAAGGTATGTCTGCTCCAGATGCCAGCGATCAGATTGCCAAAACTATATTTAGGTTTAAGCTATGAATAAAGTTAAACATTTTAGATTATATAAATTTTTTTACTTCATCTTGATTGCATTAAGTTTAATTTTCGTCTTTCAAAACTTTCTTTATCTTAAGTTTATTAGCAAGAACCCAAATTTAGAAGTAAGCTGGGGGACATCTTTTTCCGCCCCCTACGCCAAAAGTTTTGGGCTAGATCCTAAAACCACGCTAGAAAGCGCCCTCCAAGATTTCAACTTCGATCAGATTAGAATTAGCAGCTATTGGGAAGATATCCAACCAAATAATTCTGAAGAATTTAATTTTTCAGAATTAGATTGGCAGCTAGATTTAATTGAACAGTACGGACGCAAAGCCACAATCACCCTAGGTTTAAGACAACCGCGCTGGCCAGAATGCCATCAACCAGATTGGGCCAAACAGCTTAACTATTCTGAGGAGTGGGAATCAAAACTTAATAAGTTCATCTCTGGGGTTGTTAATAGATATAAAAACAGATCTGGCGTAGCCAGCTGGCAACTAGAAAATGAAGCCAAGCTGAAAGTTTTCGGCGATTGCGATCCCCAAACAGTTAACGAAGATAGGTTCCAAAGAGAATTTGAATTGGTTAAAAATCTAGACCCTAACCGCAACATAATAATGAGCACTTCCGATCAATATGGCCTTCCGATCGGAAAACCAGTTCCAGATATTTATGGATTCTCAATCTACACTAAGGTTACTATGCCGGGAACAAACTCTGTTCTTTCTTATCCACAGTTACCAGTTTGGCACGGTGCAAGGGCAGAAGTTATAAACTTAATTTCTAAAAAAGATGTGGTTATTCATGAGCTACAGTGCGAACCCTGGGGCAATGCAGAACTCAAGGTGTTAAGTTTAGACGAACAAAATAGAACAATGGATACAAAAAGGCTAAGCTATAACTTAAACTATGCCAAAAATATTGGCACCAAACAGATAGATGTTTGGGGCGTTGAATGGTGGTACTGGCGCCAAATTAAGTTTAATGACAGTTCAATTTTAGATACCGCGAAAGAGGTGGTTAATAGTAATTTAGAACTTTAGTTTTGTAACCTTTTTTGCTGGTAAGTTATTTAATATGCTAAAATTTAAAGTATGATTTTAAGCGATGGAGATATAAAAAAAGCTTTAGAAGCAGGCAAAATTACAATTGAAGATTTTGATTTAAGCAGGCTTCAGCCCAGTAGTTACGATGTACTTTTAGGCGATACAATCATTAAATATAACGATGTTAAACTTAAGGGTGATTTTATAGATACTCGCGATAAGCAATATTTAGATGTTGATGAAAATACAATTAATATTAAAGATGCCGGCTACATCTTAAAACCTCAAGAATTTGTTTTAGCAGTAACCAACGAGCGTGTTGGCGTTGATGAAAGCATGTGTTACGTTTTGGATGGAAAATCATCATTGGGAAGATTAGGTATTTTCGTTCACGTTACAGCAGGGTTTATTGATCCGGGTAATAATTTGAGAGTAACTTTAGAGATTTTTAACGCCACCAATAAGCCTGTTAAGCTTTACCATAAGATGCCCATCGGCCAAGTTAGATTTATGAATTTAAGCAGCCCAGCTGAACGCCCCTACGGTCACCCCGAACTCAATAGCAAATATAAAAACAGCAACACAGTAGAGATGAGCCAATACGATAAAAACAAGTTTTAGAAAATTTTAGAATGCAGTTAGTTACAAACCAGATTTAGCATCCCACAAGAAGAAGTTTTTTAGTTGATGCAATAGATCCTAAAATTAAGTTTAGTATTAAAATATTAATTTTATAGGTTATACTAAATAATGATTGGTGGGCCAACTTAAGTTTAACTAATATAAGCGAGGGTAAAAATGGGTTCACAACTCAGAGAAAAACGGGGTTTGTTTGTAGCTATTGAAGGATCTGATGGAAGCGGCAAGGCTACTCAGGTTGCCAAGCTTAAACAAAAATTAGAACAATCAGGCTATTTAGTAGAGGTTATCGATTTCCCCCGTTACAATCAAGAATCTAGTTATTTTGTTCGACGTTATTTAAATGGGGATTACGGATCTTCAGAATCAATCGGGCCTTTTACGCCCAGCTTATTTTATGCTCTTGATAGATTTGATGCTAAAGAAAAAATAAACCAAGCCTTAAGCTTAAATAAAATTGTTATAGCTGATAGATTTGTAGCTAGTAATTTAGCTCATCAAGGGCAGAAGTTTAATGATGAAGTGCAAAAAATAGCTTACTGGGATTGGGATCAGAAGCTAGAGTTTGAGATGCTATCAACTCCAAAGCCAGATTTAAACTTAATACTAACTTTGCCAACTGAAATCAGCCTGAAGCTAATTGAAAAAAGAGGTGAGAAAAAAGATATTCACGAATCTGACCCGCTCCATCTGAGGAGATCTTTAGAATCTTATATTGAACTGAGCAAGTATCGGCCAGATGAGTTCGTCAGAATTGAATGCTCTCGCGGTGGAAATCTGATGAATATTGATGAAATATTTAATCTTGTTTGGAATAAAATTGAACCAATATTGCCAGAACCGAGAGTTGTAGTTGAGAACATCCAAGAAGAAAGCCTTCAAGAAAATCCTTACATAAATAAGTTTAATGGAAAGGCAGAAATTACCGAAGCCGGCAAAGCTTATCTTGAAGAAGTAGTTACCGACCCAGTTGGAAATGTATATAGCTTTTACCCTAATAAGCTTAGCTCTCAAACTATTGCCGCGGCTATGGCTCGTTTAAGCCGTAGAGCAGACGATATGCGCATCACAATCTTAGATGAATTCACTGAGCAATCCGGAAAAGATGAAGATCTGCTCCGACGTGTTATTACTCAATATGGCGATGATAGTGTTCAGCAGTTGACTGGCATCCATATGGTAGTAGAAAACGCATCAAATCTGCTAACCAAAAAACTGGAGTGGGGGCGTTTAGCTAGTTATTTAGAGCAATCTACTCGCTACATCTATTTTGATGAAAAAGATGCCGATGGCAATTACAGGTATTTCACGCCTGAAAATTTAGATTCTACAGCTAAACTTAAGTATCGAGAGAGAATGGATAACATCTTTGATATTTATTCAGATTTAGTCAAAAAGATGACTAAATACGTCCGTGATAATTCTACCGAGCCTAAGCAAGATGGAGCATGGAGAGCTGCCACCAAAGCTCAGGCTTGTGATGCTATTCGCTACATTCTACCCGTAAGTACAAAAAGCACTGTCGGTATTTTTGCCAGTGCTCAAGCTTTAGAAAGCCTGATTACACATTTAATTGCCGATGATACCAAAGAGGCTAATTTAGTTGGCAAACAGTTATTAGATGAGGCTAGAAAAATAATCCCCACTTTTCTAGAAAGAGCAGATAGGCCAGAAAGAGGCGGAGCCCAGCAAGCCTATATGAGCACCACTAAACTTAATACTAAAAAACAGATCGAAACGCTTAGCTTAAAAAAGTTGGAGCGAGATCTGAATGAAATTAGTTCTGGTGCCGAACTTTATGATTACTACCCTAAAAATGAATTAGATGTTTTACCTCATATTATTCACGAACTGAGTAACTTAAGTTTAGCTGAAGCGAAAAAACAGCTTGAGAATGTAGATTATCAAGCTAAGCTTAATATTTTAGATTCTTATATTGGCGAGAGACTGAATCGTCGACACAAACCAGGCCGGGCACTAGAAACCATTAATTATAGTTGGGATATTATTTGTGATTACGGTATTTTTAGAGATCTGCAACGACACCGCATGGTAGAGGATTTAACCTGGCAGAATCTGAATCCATTCCTTGGTTATGATATTCCCGAATTGGTGAACCAGGCCGGGCTTGAAAATGAATATCGTCAAGCCTTTAACACCAGCAGGGAACTCTACTTAAACTTAGTAGATACTGGCTACCAATTAGAGGCTCAGTACGCTACTCTGATGGGGCATCGCCTAAGATGGCAAATCAGTATGAATGCTCGCCAAGCCTTTCACTTTAATGAACTGAGGACAACTCCGCACGGGCATCCCGGCTACAGAAAACTGGTCAAGCAAATGCACGCATCCATGGGGGAGGTTCACTCTAACATCGCTGCTGCTATGAAGTTTGTTAATCAAGATGAAGATCCCGAATTAACCAGATTAGCCGCCGAGCGAGCCAGCGCTTGGAAGATGTCTCAGTTAGAAGCAAATTAAGCTTTATGATTGTAATGTTCTAATTGCATCAATCAATCCGGGGAGCCTACCCGATGAATTACGGAAATTGCTAGTCTGATTAAAAACTCTGGTTGGCTGCCATAAGGCACCGCGTAAATCATCGTTAGCTACTTTCTGTAGATGCTCAAAACTGCCATTTACTCTAGGCAAATATATTACGCCCCTCAAGGCAATCCAATCCTGGAATGCCGTAGTTTCAGTGCATAAGGCTAATGTTAGCCCTGAGTTCTTAATTATAAAAGGCCCTAGTTTTTGAAGTAATCCATCTTTATTATCCTCAAAGAATCTGCCCTCTGCAGCGGCACATGGCCAAGATGCCCTATTTTGATCATGATTAAAGTAACTGAGCATTGGTTCGTCGGAATTAGCCATATCTATTTCTGAATTAGTTAATGTTTCGCAGATAAATCTTTTAAACTTAGAGAAACCAGCCATATACGCTAAAGTCAGCCAATCGTTATCTGGGTCGATACTTAAGCTTGGCTCTGGCTCAACATCAGCCAGAGCCTTCGCGAACTGACCCGGCCTATCTTGTCCTAGTATTGAACCTCGGGGTATTAAATCTGCCCCATTCCGTTTTGAATCAGGACACCACCATGTAAAATAACGTTATGAAGA
>DAISWL010000005.1:0-53803 GCA_036826375.1 Candidatus Saccharimonadota bacterium | reverse complement strand
TCGGCTTAGGACCGACTAACCCTGGGACGATTATCGTGGCCCAGGAAACCTTGCTTTTTCGGCGGAAGGGATTCTCACCCTTCTTATGGTTACTCATTCCAGCATTCTCACTTCATTCCGCTCCACCGTACTTCACAATACGACTTCAGCGCAAAATGAACGCTCCTCTACCACTGATTTAAAAAATCAGTCCGCGGTTTCGGTACTATACTTAAGCCCCGTTACATCTTCCACGCAGAATCTCTTGACGAGTGAGCTGTTACGCACTCTTTAAATGAATGGCTGCTTCTAAGCCAACATCCTCGCTGTTTAAGAAATTCCACCTTGTTTCCCACTGAGTATAGATTTTGGGACCTTAACCGGCGGTCTGGGCTGTTTCCCTTTTGAGCGCGGAACTTAGCTCCCGCGTTCTGACTGCCATGATACCACTTATAGTATTCGTAGTTTGATAACGGTGGGTACCCTTGCGGGCCCCAATCGTTTTCAGAGCTCTACCCCTATAAGCTAAAACATGACGCTAGCCCTAAAGCTATTTCGAGGAGAACCAGCTATCTCCGAGTTCGATTGGCATTTCACCGCTAACCACAGGTCATCCAAACACTTTGAAGCGTGTAATGGTTCGGTCCTCCATATCGTGTTACCGATACTTCAACCTGCCCATGGTTAGGTCACCCGGTTTCGGGTCTATTGCATATAACTAATTCGCCCTATTAAGGCTCGCTTTCACTGCGCCTACATCAAAAAGATTTAAGCTTGCTATATACAATAACTCGCTGGATCGTTCTACAAAAAGCACGCCGTCACAGAATAAATCTGCTCCGACTCCTTATAAGCACATGGTTTCAGGATCTATTTCACTCCCCTCCCGGGGTTCTTTTCACCTTTCCCTCGCGGTACTTGTTCACTATCGATCGCGCAATATATTTAGCCTTGGAAGGTGGCCCTCCCAGATTCAATCAGGGTTTCACGTGTCCCGACCTACTCGAGATAAACACAATAAATCAATCTTTCTTACGCATACAAGACTTTCACTCCCTATGGTTAACCTTTCCAGGTTATTCTGCTTTAAAAGAATCTTCATTCAAGCACTGATAGGTACTTGCCACGCTAGAAGATATTAAACTAATAATAGTTTATTACCTTCTAGTGATGGTGTTTTATCTCACAACCCTTAGTATACATTCGTCTATCAACTTATCGCATCCGCCTAAATAGACAGATGGAAGTATATTAAGTTTAGGCTCTTTCCCTTTCGCTCGCCGCTACTTAGGAAATCGTTAGTTACTTTCTCTTCCTCATCTTACTAAGATGTTTCAGTTCAGATGGTTCCCTACCTGTAATCTATATATTCAAAAACAGGTTAACTAAGTATGAACTTAGCTGAGTTTCCTCATTCGGATACGCTTGGATTATCACTTGTTTGCCAGCTACCCAAGCATTTCGTTGGCTTCAACGTCCTTCATCGGTATTGCACGTCAAGGCATTCACCTTGTGCTCTTTAATAACTTTTTATGCATTGACTTGATCTATAATTGGCATTCACCAATTATCCGTCAATCAACTTTAAAATTTAAGCCAAATTTTTAAGGTTTAAGGTTTATTTAAATCCTCAATTGTATCTTTCCTTGAAAAGGCACTAAAAGAATTTAAACTTAACACTATTATCTTTAATATAGTAACAGATTAAGTTCAGTTATGGAAGTTATGCTGTGTTGTGAGTATAACTACATCACTAAACTGGTGGGCGATAGTGGATTTGAACCACTGACCTCGTCATTATCAGTGACGCGCTCTAACCAACTGAGCTAATCGCCCTCTTAGTTTGATTTTGGTGGAGCGTCGGGGACTCGAACCCCGGACCCCCTGCTTGCAAAGCAGGTGCTCTAGCCAACTGAGCTAACGCCCCAATTTGAAAATTGTTGCAATTAGCACAAACTGTCTGAATAAACGATTCACCCAGCCCATGATTATTAACAACTTGTTTGTGCAACGAACGTCAAAAAAAGTTTAATCGAAATATCGAAATTTAGAGTTTTTTTCATTTTGCATTGATCATCAAAATTCTTAGAAAAATGATCAACATGAAAGACCTAGATATCTTAGGCTTAAAGCTTAAGATTCCTACTCTCCTCTAGAAAGGAGGTAATCCATCCGCACCTTCCGGTACGGATACCTTGTTACGACTTAACCCCAATTATCTCCCCCACCTTAGGCCGAATTAAATCAGATTTCGGGTGTTGGCGACTTTCGTGGCTTGACGGGCGGTGTGTACAAGACCCGGGAACGTATTCACCGTAATTTGCTGACTTACGGTTACTAGCGATTCCAGCTTCATGCAGGCGAGTTTCAGCCTGCAATCCGAACTGAGACTAGCTTTGTCGGGATTAGCTCCCCCTTGCGGGTTGGCTGCCCTTTGTACTAGCCATTGTAGCGCGTTTCTAGCCCCAGACGTAAGGGCAATACAGACCTGACTTCATCCCCTCCTTCCTCCCCGTTACCGAGGCAGTCTGTTTAGAAAAATTCAACTAAACATAAGGGTTGCGCTCGTTAAGGGACTTAACCCTACATCTCACGACACGAGCTGACGACGGCCATGCAACACCTGTCACTTGGTTCCAAAGGCACAGTCTGCTTTCGCAGACCTTCCAAGGATGTCAAGTCTGGGTAAGGTTCTTCGTTTAACATCGAATTAAAGAACACGCTCCACCGCTTGTGCGGGTCCCCGTCAATTCCTTTGAGTTTTAATCTTGCGATCGTACTCCCCAGGCGGGATGCTTAACGCGTTAGCTTCGCTACTCAGAGGGTCGATACTCCAAACAGCTAGCATCCATCGTTTACGGCGTGGACTACCGGGGTATCTAATCCCGTTTGCTACCCACGCTTTCGTGCCTTAGCGTCAGAAACGAGCCAGTGATCTGCCTACGCCATTGGTGTTCCTCCCGATATCTACGGATTTCACTCCTACACCGG
Organism: Candidatus Saccharimonadota bacterium; assembly: GCA_036826375.1. GTDB lineage: Bacteria > Patescibacteriota > Saccharimonadia > Saccharimonadales > HK-STAS-PATE-42 > DAISWL01. The sequence goes on along the minus strand of DAISWL010000005.1, from coordinate 50,833 downwards.
GAATTCCAATCACCCCTCTCGTTCTCAAGTTCTGCAGTTCGAATAATAGTCAGTATGGTTGAGCCACATGATTTCACTATTCGCTTACAAAACCGCCTACGCAACTCTTTACGCCCAGTAAATCCGGATAACGCTCGCCTCCTCCGTATGACCGCGGCTGCTGGCACGGAGTTAGCCGAGGCTTATTCATATGCTACCGTCATATTCTTCACATATAAAAGCAGTTTACGACCCGAAGGCCTTCATCCTGCACGCGGCGTTGCTCCATCAGGCTTTCGCCCATTGTGGAATATTCCCTACTGCTGCCTCCCGTAGGAGTCTGGACCGTATCTCAGTTCCAGTGTGGCTGATCATCCTCTCAAACCAGCTAAAGATCATCGTCTTGGTGAGCCATTACCTCACCAACTAACTAATCTTGCGCAGGCCTCTCTCAAAGCGCCCGAAGGCTTTAATCCGTAGACCATATGCGGTATTAGCCTATCTTTCGATAGGTTATCCCTCACTTTGAGGCGAGTTCCTACGTGTTACTCACCCGTTCGCCGCTCGTCAGCTTCCTCATTTCACTTTCAAGTTTTAGCTTAAAAACAAAATGAGGAACTGCTACCGCTCAACTTGCATGTATAAGGCACGCCGCCAGCGTTCATCCTGAGCCAGGATCAAACTCTCCAAAAAAAATTGACATTTCGTTGCACAAATAAACTGTTAAAGTGCGATCTTTTAATTCGTTATAAATAAATGGGCTTTAAAAAATAAATTTACGAGCTCATAGTTACTTTATTTATTCAATGTGATATCTTCTTGGATGATTTTCACTAAAAATAACAAATAGATCCTACTAATAATAGTACACAGTCGGACAATAGGTCAACACTTAAGTTTATTCTTTCCGTTGTGAATTTATCTACGCATTACTTATCGATATCTTCTTCATCTACGCTTTGTGAACCATCGACTAGGGCTGTAGAGGCAACCGTGTCTCCTTCCGCTAAGCGCATCAACCTAACACCCTGAGTGGCTCGGCCTATTTTTGATATATCCTTAATACCCAATCTAATGGTTTGGCCTTTTTGAGATATTATAATAACCTCAGTAAGATCAGTGTTGAGAGCGCAAACTGAAACAAGATCACCAGTTTTAGTATTAACTACGGCTGCTTTTATACCAACACCCCCTCTTTTATGTTTCGAGAATTGGTCGATAGCGGTCCTCTTGCCGTATCCCTTTTCACTTATGAGGAATATATTTTGCCCCTCCATAACTACATCCATACCTACAACCTGATCTTCGCCCTTAAGCCTTATACCCCTAACACCTCTTGCTGTCCTGCCCATCGGTCTAACGTCCAATTCATCAAACCTTAGAGACTGGCCCTTGGCGGTTGATACTATAACTTCGTTATTACCGTCTGTTATCCTGACCCACTTTAATTCATCATTGTCATCTATATTAATAGCAATAATCCCGCTAGATCTTACATTTCTGTAATCTGATATTTTAGTCTTTTTAACTACCCCCTTACTGGTTACCATGAATACATATTCTTCTCGCGCTGAATCTATAGATTTAGCATTTAGTATCGCTGTTATTTTCTCCTCCGGATGTAACTGCAGCAAATTCACAGCAGCCACCCCTTTGGCGTTGAGGCCCATAACCGGCACTTCGTAGCCCTTTAATACAAAGAGTCTTCCCTTACTAGTAAAGAACATCAACAAATCATGTGTTGTAGCAGAGACAACGTTACTAATAACGTCTGCTTCCTTAGTAGACATGCCTCTTTTACCTCTTCCTCCCCTATTTTGTTTGCTAAAATCTGACGCTAGAACTCTCTTGATATAGTTCTCGGTAGTCATTATCACAACAACATTTTCATCCGGGATTAACTCTTCATCACTGAATTTACCTAATTCAGAATTAATAATTACAGTTTTTCTCTCGTCGCCATATTTGGATTTTATCTCATCTAACTCATCTTTAATTATTTGGTAGACTTTAGATCCATCGCCAAGAATAGCTTCCAGGTTGGCGATCAACTTCTTAAGTTCTGCTAGCTGCTCTTCAAGAGCTTGTCGCTCTAACCCTACTAGTGAACGAAGTTGCATAGATAGAATTGCTTTAGCTTGAATTTCACTAAGCTTAAATCGTTTGATTAAATTAAGCTTAGCATCATCTTGAGTTTGACTACTTCTAATAATCTCAATTATCTCATCAATATTATCCAGTGCAATTACTAGGCCTTCTAAGATGTGGGCTCTTTCTTTTGCTTTTCTAAGTTCGTATTGAGTTCTTTTTGTAACTACATCAAACCTATGCTTAATATATTCGCCCAACATATCCTGCAATCCCAGTACCTGGGGCTGGATACCATTCACTAAGGCCAACATATTGTAATGATAAGATGTTTGCAAGGGAGAAAGCTTATATAATTGATTGAGGACCTTGTTAGGGTAAGAATCTTTCTTCAGCTCTACTACAATACGCACGCCCGTTCTTGATGATTCATCGCGTAAATCATGGATGCCAGATATCTTTTTTTCCTTAAATAAATCTGCCATTTTTTCTATTAGGCTGGCTTTATTTTGACCATAAGGTATCTCGGTTATAATAATAGATTGTCGCTTACCTGAATCTACTATTTCAGCTTTTGAACGAATAATAATACCGCCTCTACCAGTTGTGTATGCCTCTTTCATAGATTCCCCACCATAAACAGTAGCTCCCGTTGGGAAGTCGGGTCCTTTAACCACCTTCAACAACTCTTCTATCGTTACGTCAGGATTATCTATCTTAAGTTTAACGGCATCAATTAACTCACCTAAATTATGAGGAGGAATATTAGTGGCCATACCAACTGCAATACCCAATTGACCATTCAATAGTAGATTTGGAAGTTTCGCTGGAAGTACAGACGGCTCATCTTCAGTACCATCAAAATTGGGACGCATTGCTACAGTCTCTTTATCTAAATCTGCCAACATCTCTTCGGATATTCTGGCCAATTTTGCTTCAGTGTAACGATGCGCAGCTGGTGGATCTCCATCCATTGAACCAAAATTTCCCTGAGGGTTAATCAACGTATAACGCATTGCCCAATCTTGTGCCATTCTAACCATTGAATCATAAACCGCTTGATCACCATGAGGATGATAATTACCAATAACTTCACCGACTATTTTGGCACTCTTGACATGCTTAGAGTTACTCCTCCAACCCCTGTTATGCATAGCATAAAGTATTCTCCTGTGAACTGGCTTTAAGCCATCTCTAACATCCGGAAGTGCTCTAGCTACTATAACGCTCATTGAATATTGGAGGTAGCTCTCCTCCATTTCGTCTTCGATGCTTCTATTGATAATTCTATCTGATTTTGTTGTATTTTCTTCCATAATTTAAACGTCCAAATCCTTAACAAATTTAGCCCTAGATTGAATAAAGTTCTTTCTTAACAATACCTCATCACCCATGAGTTTATTGAAGATTCTATCCGCCAACTCGGCATCACCGATAGTGACCTTAATTAGAACCCTGTTATCTGGATTCATAGTTGTATCCCATAATTGATCGGCATCCATCTCTCCTAAACCTTTATATCTTTGCATTGATACGCCTTTGATCTTAACCTCATCATTGATGACGTCCTCATCCGAAAGCGGGGATTCATCATCCTTAAGTTTAGTGCCAGATATCTCTTTTAGAATCTGCTCTTTTTGTTCATCTGTATATACGTAATGCTTCTTTTTGTTATGAGTAATAGCGAAGAGAGGTGGCTGGGCAATATATAGGTAGCCGCTAGATATTATCGGCTCAAAATGTCTAAAGAAAAGAGTTAATAATAAGGTTCTGATATGAGAACCGTCTACGTCGGCATCTGTCATGATGACGATCTTTTTATAACGAATTCTAGATATATCGAATTGTTCACCGATGCCAACTCCCAAGGCGGCTATTAAAGATTTTATCTCATTATTAGCTAGCATTTTGTCTATTCTGGCTCTTTCGACATTGAGAACCTTACCTCTTAGCGGCAGGATTGCTTGAGTTTTGCTATCACGGCCACCTTTAGCAGAGCCTCCAGCTGAATCTCCCTCTACTACATATAGCTCTGAATCTTCAGGGTCTTTACTCGAACAATCGGCTAATTTACCTGGTAGTGAAGTGGATTCTAGAACTCCTTTTCTGATGACATTATCGCGGGCAGCTCTGGCTGCAGCCCTGGCTCTAGCCGCTAATACGGCCTTACCTATAATCTTCTTGGCTGAACTAGGATTTTCTTCGAAATAGTAAGCCAGCCACTCGTTCATAACCTGTTCAACGTGAGTTCTAACTTCGGTATTACCCAATTTATTTTTGGTCTGACCTTCAAATTGGGGATCTTCTATCTTAACCGATATAACAGCGGTTAAGCCCTCTCTAGTATCGTCACCGGAGAGGTTTATATCCTTATCTTTTAATAATCCATTCTTACGAGCATAATCATTTATGACTCTAGTTAGAGCAGCTCGGAATCCTGTCATATGAGTACCACCCTCAGGATTAAAAACATTGTTAGCAAATGCTCTAACATTCTCATTGAAAGAATCGCTATACTGAATTGCCACTTCAACCTGGGTGCCTTCTATAGTCTTATCGACATAAAATACATCATCCGATACAATCACCTTGCCCATGTTAAGATGTTCGACATAGGATTTAATTCCACCCTCAAAATAAAAGGCCTCTTTTTCGTTTGACCTTAGATCTTCGGCCTCAATATAAACTCCCTTAGTAAGATAAGCTTGGTGACGAATATAATCGACTACCCATTTAAAATCAACCTCTACACTCTCAAAAATAGTCGGATCTGGATAGAATGTTATGATTGTGCCCATAATATTAACGTCATCGTTAAGCTTAGTAGATGAAATTTCATTAACAGGCTTACCTTTCTCATAATCTTGACTATATAGCCTACCCTTTTTAATCACTTCAGCCTTAAGCTTAGTAGAAAGAGCATTAACGACACTAGAACCAACCCCATGAAGACCAGATGAGACCTTGTATCCACCGCCTCCAAATTTACCGCCAGCATGAAGTACGGTGAGTACAGTTTCTAGTGTAGATTTACCAGTTTTAGGGTGAACATCTACCGGTATACCACGACCATCGTCTGAGACCTTAATTCCGCCATCTTCAAGGATTTTAATTCTTATGTTTTGAGCATAGCCAGCAATAGCTTCATCTATACAGTTATCGCAAATCTCTTTTATAAGATGGTGCATCCCTTCAGTACCGGTACTACCGATATACATTCCGGGTCGCTTTCTAACAGCTTCTAGCCCCTCTAATACTTGAATTTTAGAAGCATCGTATTCCGAAGCCCCCTTCTTTTGGTTTTTGTTCAAAATTTACCTCCTGATTCTATGTAGTTATAATAGCAGCTTTTATGTATTAAGTAAATTTATAAACTTAATTAGACATTATTTAATTAATAATGAACTCTACTTCCTGGTTTGAACTTGAAGACAAATCTATCGCACGTTCATCATAGCTTGAATGTTGGTCGGCTGGAGTTAAAGTACCTATAGTGTTAGACGATGGCTGATTGATATTAGCTCCTGCCGAATCAGACATGGTATTAGCAGTATTTGCTAGTTGCGTATATGTATTAGGTTGATTCCCGCCAGTCATAGAAGCTCCATTAATGCCTAGACTAGCTTGGCCTGCTTGGATACTGGGCCTTGATTTAATAAATGAGTCAGTAATGCTAGGTGGAGAGGCTAAAGCAGATCTAGGTTGAGCTTGAAAACTAGATGATGAAGAGACCTGAGTAGTGGCGGGCCCACTCTTTTTTCTTTTTGCCAACCAGTCATCTAAAAAGCTAGTCGAAGCTTGGGGTTGTGGAGTATTGGCCCCAGAGCCAATAGATTTGCCATTTGGATTAGGCTTGGAGCCACTAGGATTTTCAGTCCTCAGCCTTGCAAAAATTTCTTTAGAAACTATGTCTCTCGGACGTCCATACTTTGCAGCCGAAAGCCTTTTCATTGCTTCCCCTAGCTTGGGGTTAGGTTTTCCTAGAGGAGGAGCCGTAGCCATACTAAATGGCTTCGTAGGGACTCCATTTATCAGCATCTGGACGGCAGCATTATAGTTTGGCATCTTAACTATATCTTCAGTATCGAAAGTAGGAGAGAAATATTTAACCAGCATGTCAGCGTCATTAGCGCCAGCCCTTAGAGCTATTATAGAACCTACGTTACCGAAAACTGCGTCACGAATTTCATCACTAAGTTGACTAACGTATTGATTGGCAACTATCAGGCTAAGTTTATATTTCCTGGCTTCTGATAATATCTCGGCGAAAGAATCGGTCGAAAAATTCTGGAACTCATCAACATACAGCGTAAACGGACGACGTTGGTCTTCGTGGGTGTCTGCCCTGGCCATAGCAGCAGCCTGAAACTTCATAACAAACATCATACCTAAAAGCTTGGCGTTCATATCCCCTAGCCTACCCTTGGATAGATTAGCTATTAATATCTTACCGTTATCCATCACATCTCTTAAATTAAAGGAGCTTTTGGTTTGGCCTATTATATTCCTCATCATTTCGTTATTTAGGAATGCGCCGAATTTACTCACAAACCAGCCGAGCATTTCAGACTTATGATAATCACTAGTTGACGCCATTTCTTTATCCCAGAAGTCTAATACTGTCTCGTCCTTTACATACTTTTTCTTTTGCATGGCGTAATCATTATCTGTGAAAACCTTTGGAACATCTATGAAAGTAGCTCCACCCGGGTCAGACATTAGTGTCAATGCGGCATTCCTGAACCAACTTTCATAACGAGGACCTATTATTCCCTGATGCTGAGGGTCATAGAGTTTATAGAGCATATTAATAGCCTCTTGTATCAAGAAGTCTTTTTCTTCTTCTCTTTGAAATTCAAACAGATTTAGGCCCAGCGGATTATCCATGTCACCAGGATTGAAGTAAATTACATCTTCAGTTCTTTCTTTCGGAACTAGCGACATTAATTCTTCAGCAACATCCCCGTGAGGGTCTATAAAAGCAAAACCCCTGCCATCTAGCATATCTTGAAGGGCTAAGTTACCAAGAAGAACAGACTTACCAGTACCAGTCTGACCAACTATATACATATGCCGGCCACGATCCTTTTCACTAAGTCTTATTTCTTTTTTAGTGCCCCTATAAACATTGTATCCCAAAAAAAGACCAGTCTCAGGCACATTGCTTGGTCCGTCTACCTGTTTAGAAGTTTGCCTCTCTAATTGAGAAGTTGGTACTACTCGTTGGTCTGGCAGGTGGAACAAAGTCGCCAGCTCAATACTATTGAGCAAAACTTTATTATCCGTCTGAGGGAATATCCTTAATATATAGGAAGTTATGAAATTATCTACATCCGAAGTTAAAATAAACTTAAAACCATTCCTATCATGAGCATCAAAAAGCGTGAAAGATGATACTAGGTTATTTAGTATTGTCTGTGAACGCATAGCCGTATTGGAAGAGACTACAGCCCTAATTTTCACTTCATAACCTGGATGTCTAGTTTTTTCTTCAATAGCCTCAATCTTAGTCTGCTCAAGCGATGAGAGCTGTTTATCCTCCTGAGCCTTACCCTCTCCGATTTCTGGGACTTTCCATACTGCAGCTGACATGTCACTAATACTTGGCAGAATTGCAGCTGCCCCTGTTTTCTTGCCCTTATTCTTCTTGATGTGTTCAGCCATCTTAATAACAGACTTTGACCATCCGTGCTTAGCCGGCCTTATAATAAACTGTAGAGCAACACCATCATCATGACTCAACGAAACCATTGAGTTTAATATAGACTGCATTACATCTCTTTTCGTTTCTTGGTACGTAGCTATTGGGTAAGAGTAGGATTTCTTAAGTTTAAATTCTCCGCCGATAGTGCCTGTGGATTTGCCTATTTTAGAGAATATATTATGTTGTTCAACCTCCTCTAGTCTCGCCGAAGGGTAGGCACTAGTTATAGCCTGGTCGGCTAATGGTATAAGAGGATATGGGATTATAGCGTAGTATTTAATTACGCCCTTGGACGCAACTATCTCAAAAGCAACGTGTTTCTGACCGTAGATCCTAGATTTAAACCCCTTGGTGGTAATGCTAGATAATATATCGTACATTATCTGAGATCTGTTAATAGACTCTTCATTTAAATCCCTTGAGTCCCTCGAACCGACTTCTAAATCTTCACTAGGGGGCGGCAAATGAATCTGCATAGTAACCATCTTGAGACCCCTTTCGTAATTCTTGGTGTTCCTTAGGCTATTTATATGGATATAACCGAAAAATGCACCGATTACCGTCAATATGACTATTGCTATGATGATAACTGCTATATACATAATATTAAACCAATAGTAGTTAATTACCTTTTTCTGTGTTAGACCTTATCTGATGGTTGAATTTTTTTAGTATAAATTCAGCCTGAACCTGTGCTATACCATTCGACCTATATTCAGGATCACCGTTAGTGTTAGATATGACCTCTTCAACCTTGCGGACAAACACTGAATCGGTAATAGAATCATCCTCATCTGCGACATGCGTGGTGCTAGCAGCAGGCGAGTCAGAGACGTCCTTGACGACTTGATCATCACTACTCATCTGCACTATCGTAGCAACTTGGCTCCTAGCGTCATCACTATCGTCATGTGCAGGGGGTCCTCCTGTTGATGGTGAGACATTAGATTCTCTAGATTCAACGTCCTGCAAGGCATTTAATTGGAAACCTGGTAATTTATCTGCAGAATTAGGATTTACCGTTTCCGATATATTATCAAAAATTGAGGGCTCTATATTTGGTATTGTTGGATCCATATTACTTAAGATAATAACAAAAATTATCATCTATTACCATATATCTGGCTGCGATCGTATTAAGTTTTTGATCAACTTTTTTGTTCAAAAACTTAATATGTGGAAAAACTAGATTCAGGTTGCGAATTTATCATTTGACTATTCACATGCCCATGCATTACTATTTAGTTAGCATTAATGAACAATATTAGTGCTCAAAAACAAAAAGACTCCTTTCACCAATAAACAACGGTTACTCGCAAGCCGTTGTTTTTATTTAGTTTAAAATAATTACAAAAGCTCTTAGACGGGTATTCGGGTATGTCGTATTACTCGAGTGTATGGAACTCATATAGCTAGAATGCTCCCTGCAGTGAACGTCCCTAACCGATGTTGGTTATCAGTATCCCTCAATGCACACTTGCTATGTGGCGTACTGCGCCGGAATAAACCAGGTCAGGGTTGCTCGGAATATCAAAAGGTAATTGTTAAATCTGGCATCGACTTAACATCTGACAGCTTTTTAAGCTTAACTTCATCATGAGGCGTTAGGTCTGCTTCAATGCCAATTCTAGAAAACTCTTCGTGCAGCTTATTGGCAGCATCGGATGGCGTTATGACTATAAATTTATAGTTTTCGTTATTCTTTATCATTAGAGAGGATTTTACGGCTAAATTTTCCAAGTCGACATCCAGACCCCATAATGAATCAATAATAATTAAAGATACCTCGTCCAAAGAGCTGTTATTAGAGCTGGTGAGTTCATTTACCGTATCCGCGTAATCGTCGAGGCACAACAAGTTCGATGACAACTGAGACAGATTTAGCCCCCCGCTAAACCTTAACAAATTGAGGTTATGCCCAGCATGAGATACAACCTTGACAGACAATCCATTGAGACCATACTCTCCCTGGGTAGAGCCGAAAAGTATGTCAGAGCGTATCCCGCTATCCAGAATAGTTTCAGATAATACAACATCCACCCCTGAAACAATATCTGCAAGATTAGACAAGCCATTATCAGCGACGAAAGCAACTTTATTCTTACCAATTTTAATAATAAAATAGCCGTTACCAAAATTAAACATAATTTTATCTCCTTTAGATCTTCTTAATTCCTACCTTATAAATTGTATCATAGAGCTCTGGGTTTAATTTAATGCCCAGAGAATACTCGCCTTCAGTAAGAGCGGAATATCTGATATTGCGTTTTAGTTTACTTTCAAGCTTTTTCAATATTTCTAAGGCCTTTATTTTATCAGCGGGGCTATTGACCACGCAGAATATATCTACAGGCATTAAATCGTTATCGCTAGGCCTTACGAATAAATCTGAGCATATCTTTTTTAGACTGGAGATATTAACATCATCTATAGTAATTTTTATTTCTGAATTTGATTGATACGGATCTCCTCGGTTACCACTCATAAGCATACATAATCCAGGGTATATTGGGCTTTTAGTATTCACAGAAAAATATCTTTTATTATTTTTATCTCTACTCAATAAGAGACCCATATTCTCTAAATTCTCTAGCTCTCTTCTGACGGAATTTATCTGCTCATCGATTAATCTGGTGATTTCCCTAACGAAGAATCTAGATCCGCCATTCTCTACATAAAGCTTGATTATTTTATATCTAGTTTTTGATCCAAACAAGTTGGATAACTGTTCAATTTTATTATTCATTTATCTATAATAGTACCACACTAACGACAATTTGTTTTCAAAATAAAACATTAGATCGTTTTACATTACCACTGCACACTAAATTAAGCTCGTTTATTTGTCACCTCGAATTTCTCATCATACATCCCGAACATTAATCTAGTTTGAGAATAGAGAGAAGCACCTGACCCATAAACTATACCCACCAAGGGCGAAGCTGCCCACTGAAGCAAAATCATCAGTTTTCTACCGATTCCACCCTGAACATTGTCGGTATTCCTAGGAAGTATCATGAAGTTAAATATAATAATAGAAGCAAGAGATATTAAAGCAAAAGACTGTATATTGCTTATAATGAAAGGTAGTCTATTCGATAGAGCATCATAACGCCCAGATATATTCATAAGTGTGGGCAACATGGGGGCCAGTACTATCATAAAAGAGTTAGTTGCCCAATTAATGTGTGTGTCTAGAAGTCTTAGAGATAAAGCAATAGTCCTTGGTAGCTTGCCTGGGTTATTTCGCGCCACAGTAGGTATAACTCTAGTTAGAACATATGGTATATCAGAAGCCCCATAGGACCACCTCCTTAGTTGAGCAAACTGAGCTTTAAATATGTCTATGTATCGATCAGTTTCTACTGCATCTTGACCTATTGTTGTATATACCGGCACCACCCTATAGGCACCCTTAAAAGCAGCCAATGATCTCCAATACTGGTGTCCATCTTCAACTATGGTTCTTTTACTCCAAAAACTAGTGTGCACCAGGGACTCTAGGGACTGAGCGTGTGAAGAGAAATTCCTCATAACCCTGGGTTTGACCGACTGAGCCAATGACCATATTGTATTATTTACAGCTTGCATCCTAGATACCGCCGGCACGCGCAATATATTATTCGTATACATAGCGATAGGTTGCAATGAGGTTCTTTCGGGGGATCTAGTGCTACGGTAAACTCGCTCCATGGCTATAAAATAATTGATAGATACCCTGTTATCAGCATCTAATGTTGTAACTAAAACGCATTTATAGTTAATGTTGTTTGTTTTACAAAAATGTAGAATTAGGTCTCTACAACTAGATATATTAGCGCCCTTCCCGGGTACTTCCCCAGAAACAAGTTCATGTTTATTCAGCATAAAGGCTAGGAAATGATCGGCAAACTCATTCTCTATCTTCTTCATGGCGTTTTCTACAGCCGCCCCCGTTCTAGCCTCATAAGTTATTATTACAACTGTTTTTGCTTTGTTGTTATAATTAGATTTAGTTATATATTTTATTGTATTTTTTACTACAGAATAACTTTCGTTATACACTGGCACGACGACGATGTGTTTAATTTTACTCTCATCTATTAAATCATCGTCATGAATTGTAGATCTATTTTTCTCCAAGATAGATAGGTACGTGTTATTTATTTTGATATCAATTTTTGACCTAATGTAGCTAGAGCCACCTCCAACGCCATCTACGGCTTTAATTATTTTATAGCTAATATATGTTTTTATAGTCATTATAAAAGCCCTTATCACCCATGATAGTATATAGAAGACTATAAAGTAAGAATATAACTCAGGCATAAAGTATGCAAATGGTATCATTGAGAGCATTATTACCCAAGATAATAAGCCCGGGAGCACTTCAAAAAAACGATAAAATAAAGTTTTGTTCGCATTATAAGGTATTTCTATATCTGTAGTTTGATAATTGTATATTGCACTGTCCATCAAACATAATTATAGCACTCGAGCTATTATAGCGTATCATTTAGCGGAATACACTCGTTAGATGGTGTCTATAATATCTTTATAGTTAATTACCGAAGACTGCTCTGCGAGTGCCTTAATCGATTCTATCGTGAAGGAACGGTCATTAACCAACAGAGAGAACTGGGAGATAGCAAATTCATTGTCACCAGTTTGGCCGCCCAATAGCATTAAGCACTTTTCACTATTAGTAGCGACTTTCAGACTAAGGCCCTCGCAAAAAATAGAAGTAGGTTGATCAAGATAAAAATTATTACTAATAGAGCTAAAGAACCCATTAAATCTGGTATAGTCATTAAATCTAAAAATAAATATTAACTTATTAAACCCTTTTGAAGCTTGTATATATATACGCTTTAGTAAGTTTTTATCCTGTGGGTGATCTGCGTTTATCAATAAAATGTTCTTACTATTGGCAAATCTATTAATGAATCCTGACTTATACATAAAAGCTGCACTATTGCCTAAATCTAGTACGGCCCTATGCATATTGTCAGAGCTACTTTGGTGGCTTAATAGATTATCAGTGTTCACACCTATTGTAACTAGATTCAAATTATTGTCTGAACAATGTTTGAGTATGGAACTCAAAAAAACTTGTTCAGATAAGCCATCGCTACTGGCGACAACTGAACAGAAACTTTTATTTATCTTCTTACTTATTTCTATCTGGAAGTCGGGGTAATTATAAACCTGGTGGTGAGTTAGATCCTTAATAATTTCTATGACTAGTCTTATCTTGCCCGATTCTATATAGATGTCCATCCCTACGTGATCATCTCCGATGGCTAAATCTATACTAGTATATCCATTCTCATTGAGCTCTGATGTCTGAGCGGTGTCTAGGGGCGATAGAGCTATATTATCAACCTGATCTTCAGTCATCGCAACACTGCTGTCTATGATCGATCCGTCCCAGCCTAGTATTGAGATATTTTTATCGGGTATTAACAGTGCAATTCTAGCCTTATTAGAATTGCAATAGCCCACAACATCCGATAAATTCATTCCACCCCCTATCTTTACCATTACTGTTTAATTAATATCCGCTGCCAGGTTTAACTGCTAGTCCTTTCCCTATACTGCCCCGTGCCGGTGTCTATACTTATAGAGTCACCAACTTTAATGAATTGCGGGACCGATACTTCCATACCAGTTGAAACTTTGACAATTTTGCTAATATTACCGGTAGTATTACCCCTCACGACATCATATGCTTCAGTAACTTTCATATCTACGTTTTTTGGAAGCTCAACCCCCACTATAGAACCATTGAACTTAAGTATATTTACTATTAAACCCTCATACATAAATCCTTCATAGCCCCTTAATAGATCAGAATTAACCGTGATGGTATCATAATCTGTATTCGTCATGAAACTGTAAAGACTGCTATTACTATATAAGAATTGGGCTGACGTCATAGATATATCGGCAGACTGGACCGAATCATTACCCTTATAGGTTTTATCAAGTGTTGACCCATTGACGAGATTCTTAAGCTTAACGTTTACTATTGAGCCGCCTCTACCCATAACTTTTTGGCTATAATCAACGACCCTCCATGGTTGATTGTCTACAGAAACTAATGTACCTTTTTTCAAATCTGTAATTGATAGCATATTCATCCTCTCATATAACCTTCGGATCTATCTGAATTATTTATTAGTGAAAGGCAGCAGTGCAAGATGCCTAGCTCTTTTCACCTCTTTAGCCAGCTTGCGTTGTTCTTTAGCTTTAAGCTTAGTTGCTACAGCTGGTAGGATTTTTCCGAAAGAGTCTAAGAAAGGCTTCAGGGTTTCTAAATCCTTAAAAGTAAATTTTTTTTGTACCATATTAAAATATATTCTCCGTTATTTAAAATTTTTCTAAAAAGGAACATCCTCTATTGATATCTCTTCATCTATTTGTTCGCTCGGGGTGCCTGACTTTTGAGGATTGGCATCCTGTTCAGAATCTGAATTATAGTCCTCGAATCCGCTCCCACTCTGTGGGACCCCATTCGCACCATCCATAAACGTAACATCATTAGCAATCACCTCTATCTTAGATCTTTTTTGGCCGTCCTGCTCCCACGAACGCTGTTGTAGGCGACCAGTCACAAGCGCCCTTCTGCCTTTAGATAGATACTGCGATACCCTTTCGGCCAAAGGGCCCCAAGCTACCACATCTATAAAATCTGTTAGCTCTTGCCAGTTTCCAGAGCTATCCTTATAACTTCTGTTTAATGCTAAAGAAAAGCTGCATACGCTTTGGCCGTTAGGAGTAGATCTTAACTCTGGGTCTCTCGTTAAGTTGCCCATGATAACTACTTGATTAATGCTCTTTGCCATAACTTTTATTACCTCTCCTTAAACTAAAATATAATCTTTCATTTATTTATCATCTGTTTCTTCAACTTCTTTTCTTTCAGGTGTTGTCATTAAATACCTTATAACCCCCTCTTCTATATTAAGCTGTTGTTGTAACTTGCCAGCTACCGCTGAATTAATATCAATATCAAAAATGACATAATTAGCACTTTTCTGGCCGTCAATAGCATAGGCTAACGGTTTGACCCCCCATTCGTCTCTACCCTCTACTCGGGCCTTATTAAGCTTTAAAAGCTTATCTACACTCTCGAGTACACCCTGGTACTTTTCTGTATTAATCACAAGTACCAATTCGTATTTACTCCCCATTATTTAAATCTCCTTCCTATGGATATCAGCGAATACTAGTATTTATAGAACTCGCAGAAAGTAATATTAGTACCCAGATTATAGCATTTTTATGAAAAATATTAAATAAGTTAGATATTTATCTAAATGTATCTCGCACTAATAATTTAAAGTTGATATTCAGATCCTGATTCTGAATCAATAGAATTAATAAGTACTTCCCGAGGCCTAGCTCCGTCGGCAGGACCTATTATTCCTCTTTCTTCCATTATATCTATAAGTCGGGAGGCTCTAGAGTACCCTATTCTTAAGCGACGCTGTAATAAGCTAGCCGAGGCCTTACCGGACTCTACAACAACCCTTATGGCGTCCTTAAGTATTTCCTCGTCGCCAGATGATCCATCTATGTCCATAACTATCCCGCCGGAAGAGCCAATATTAACGTGCTGCTTAATTACATTGTCATCGTAATTTGGCTCTGCTTGAGATTTTATAAAATTAACAACATTATTGATTTCATATTCGCTAACGAAAGCTCCTTGTATACGCTTAGGTTTAGGTACCTGAGGTGTTGTGTATAATAGGTCACCCCTTCCTAGCAGCTTCTCGGCTCCAGTTTGATCTATTATTGTTCTAGAGTCTATTTGAGATGCCACAGTAAAAGCAATTCTAGCCGGAATATTTGCTTTTATCAGCCCGGTTATTACGTCTACGCTTGGTCTTTGAGTAGCCAAAACCAAGTGTATACCGACGGCTCTGGCTTTCTGGGCGATTCTAACTATTAAGGATTCTACTTCCTTAGCAGCAACCATCATTAAATCAGCTAGCTCATCTATAACTATAACTATATAAGGGAGCTTATCTTGAATATTTGAGATGTTGTAAGATTTAATTTCTCTTTTCCCGTTCTCAGCAAGTAGCTCATACCTTCTCTCCATCTCATCCACAGCCCATTTTAGTGCACTTAAACACTTTTCTGGGTTAGTTATAACTTGGGTCAGTAAGTGTGGTATATGGTTATATGGAGATAACTCTACTCTTTTTGGATCAACCAGTATAAGTTTAAGGTCGGATGGGGGGTTTCTATATAGTAAGCTTATAAGGAAGGTATTAATCATTATTGATTTTCCAGAACCAGTCTGTCCGGCTATTAATAGATGGGGCATGACGTCAAGCTCTCCCACCATAGGTATTCCTGATATATCCTTACCTATAGCAAAACTTAGGGCCGAATCAGATTCTAACCATATTTTAGATTCTATGACGCTGCGTAAAGTGACTATCGCAGATTTTCTATTGGGCACCTCTATCCCGACTGCCTTTTTCCCTGGTATAGGGGCTTCTATCCTTATAGATTCTGCCGCCAGATTTAAAGCAATGTTAGTATCAAGAGCTGTTATCTTTTGGAGTCTAACTCCAGAAGGGGGCTTCAGGGTGAACTGAGTAACTCTAGGCCCTATATTAGCCTCTTCCATTTCAACATCAACCTTGAAATCAGCAAGAGTATCTTTTATTATTTGAGCGTTCTTTTTGATGTCACCTGCATCTGGCTTGAAAGTTTTACTTTCAAGTAGTTCCGATTCAGGCAAGAGCCAGTTATCCTGCCCGTTTATTGTAAGAGCTTTTTTTGCGCCGCCAAAAACAGGGCTCATTATGGGCTGGTCTTCATTACCTTGAACCTTAAGCTCAGTCTTGGGCTTTTGTATGCCATCAAAATGCCCAGAATTATTTTTTCCAGCTAATATGCTTTTTAACTTAAGTCTAGGCCTGCCCATGGTATTTATCCGCTCATCACCGCTCTCACTAAACTTAATCGTTTTGCTTTGTTCCTCATCTGCAGGGGGAATCGTTATATTAGATTTAAAATATCCATACACGTCCCTGGGAGTCTTACTGAATATAAACATTAAATTTATGGCTCCAGTAAGAGTAAATATCATCGTAGAGCCCACCGAACCTAGCATACTCACCATATAACCACTAATAAAATCGCCCACCACACCCCCCCTACCGTAGCTCAAAATCGATACTATAGCGGAGAGCATTGCAGTAAATATCAGGGAATTAACTATTACGCTTATCGGTAGTTTGCCCTCCTTACTGAAAAGCCTTTTCAGACTTAAACCTATTAGAACTATCGGGAATATATAAATAGAAATACCTATGAAATATTGTATTATCTCTATAACATTACTAGTTAGCCAACCCTTAATGCCAAGTAGCCCTATTAGTATTATTAAGGCGACTATCAAAATGGCGACCGAAAATACTTGAGACCAAAATCCCTCCGGAACAATATGACGGATCGACGTGGTCGATTTTTTATTTTTTAGTTTACCCATATGGAATATATTAGCACAAAAAAGGTATCTATCCCTAGATCGTAGAGTGGATTAAGATTAATCAATTGTGCTGCCATTGCCTGAATTACACTATACTAGGAGTGGCTAGAATCTGGCTGAGCCTTTTGTTTAAATCCGATAGGTCTCGGGCCACCGATTATATTAATAACTGGTATTACTAGCGGCGATCTCTTTGTATGTATATATAGATAGTGCATCACCT
The DNA here is from genome assembly GCA_036826375.1 of Candidatus Saccharimonadota bacterium. Classification (GTDB taxonomy): domain Bacteria; phylum Patescibacteriota; class Saccharimonadia; order Saccharimonadales; family HK-STAS-PATE-42; genus DAISWL01. The sequence continues at coordinate 33,343 of DAISWL010000005.1, read as the reverse complement.
CGTCTCTTATTAGTTGCTTTGACCTGTCTATAGATTTAACATTAATGTTCTTAGATAAATTACGGCAAAGATCTCTTAGCCCGTTAATAATATCCTCATTTTCTTTTATATATATAAAGCCCCTAGTTACTATATCAGGACTCGCCAGAAGCTTATTCCTTGGGTCAATAGTGATGACCACATTGACGATTCCATCATCACGCATAGCTAGCCTATCTTTTATTACTAGACCAGGTACAACCATCCCTGTATTATCTATCAATACGACTCCTGAATGAATTAGTCCATTCTTCCTAGCTCCATTGTCTGCTATCTCTAATATTTCACCGTTATTCATCATAAAGCAATTAGAGCTCTTCACCCCTTCTTGAACAGCCATATCTATATGGTATTTACGGTTCAAAGCTCCGCCATATATGGGCATAAAATATTTTGGTCGAACCATGTTAATCATATCTCTATGCTCATCTCTTGAAGCATGTCCTGATACGTGAAGAGGCCCGCAGCCGTCTACATTATGGGTAATGGCCCTGAATAACCTAACACCCTTATTGGTTAAATCGTTAGAAATAGTTTCATAACTGACTTCATTCCCTGGAATTGGTGTGGAACTTACAACTACCGTATCACCGGGTTTAAGAGTTATATTAGGATGCTCCCCAATAGACATCCTCTGGAGTACGGCGTTAAGTTCTCCTTGGCCTCCTGTACAAATAACTACCACTTGATCGTCCTTAACGTTGGCTATTTCTCTAATCGGAACAATGGTTCCTTTTGGTATCTTAATGTTACCAAGCCTAACAGCCAACTCAATATGAGCTATCATACTCCTACCAGCTATAGATACTTTTCTGCCATGCTGAACTGCCGCATTAATAACCATTTGTATACGGTTAATGTTAGTTGAGAACACAGCCATAAAAACTCTTCCTGGAGCTTTTTCTATTACATCTATAAAGCTGGGTTGTAATGTGTGCTCTGTTGGGGTTCTACCCTCCCTACTAGTGGTAGTGGATTCGCTCATTAGCAATAAGACACCTTCATCTCCCAACTGCTTAATTCTTTCTATATCTGTTGGACGATGGTCTAGAGGCTCAGGATCCAGCCTGAAATCACCGGTATTTATGACTTTGCCTAAAGGAGTATCTACAACTACCATACTTGATTCTGGAATCGCATGAGTAACCCTAACAAGCTCTACTGTAAAACAACCCAATACCAATCTCTCATGGCTATCCATATTCATAACAACGCAATCAGGCTCAAACGGCTCATCCAAGTGAAAATGGTCTTCTTCAAACTGCTTTTTAATCATCCCTATCGTAAAATGAGTTCCATATACTTTAGCTGGTACCTTAGGTAATACGTAAGGAGTAGCACCGACATGATCCAAATGACCATGGGTGAAAACATAGCCTCTCACCTTGTATTTAATAGATTCAAGATAAGTTATATCTGATATGCCATAATTAACCCCTGGTAAATCTACCGATAAGTTAAAACCGGAGTCGATTACGATAGCATCATCACCATATTCAAGCAAGATCATATTATTGCTACCAGTCTCTGCACTACCTCCGAGTGCGATAACTCTTAACTTATTATCTGAGTTGCTCAACGGTTTAATAACAGATTTGTTGGCATCTTTTTGATCAGACAGATTATACTGCCCTACTATCTTATTGTTCATATCCTTATTACGTTGAGATGCTCTCAACGATTCATGTTTTTTAATTGGTCTAATATTATTCATATAAAATTATTTATCTTCTATTTAAGTTTAATTATTTATTGATCAAATCTATCCGAGAGTATGGGATCTATTTAGCCGCCTTGATGCTCAAACTCATTCTACCTTTATCATCTATAGCTACTAATTTAACCTTAACTACTTCACCCAAACTAAGCACATCTTTAACAGATTCTATCCTATCCTCTGATATTTCTGATATATGTATTAAGCCATCCTTACCTGGCATGAACTCTGCAAATGCTCCGAAATCAGTTATGGTAACTACCTTGGCCTCGTATATCTTGCCCACTTCAGGCTCTGCAACAATATCATTAATCATTTTCAATGCTTTATCTATAGAGCTAGCGTTAGCTGCATATACCATAACCAAGCCATCATCCTTAATGTCTATCTCTGCGCCAGTTTCAGCTATTATCTTATTAATTGTTTCACCGCCCTTACCGATGACCTCTCTTATTTGGTCCGTTTTAATTTTTATAGTCTCTATCCTTGGTGCATATTTGCTAAGTTCCTTATTAGGAGAACTGATGGTCGATAGCATATGATCTAATATAAAAGCCCTACCCTCTTTGGCTTGAGCCAGAGCTTCCTTTAACACATCAGGGGAAAGACCCTTAAGCTTAATGTCCATCTGAAGAGCTGTGACGCCTTTTGCAGTTCCTGTTACTTTGAAGTCCATATCGCCTGCAAAATCCTCCGCCCCCATAATGTCAGATAAAATTACCTTTTTACCAGTTTCAGAATCAGACACCATCCCCATCGCTATACCTGAGACGGGAGCGGTAATTGGAACACCGGCATCCATCAAAGACATAACCATTGAGCATACTGCCGCCATGCTTGTTGAGCCATTTGAACTTAATATCTCGGTTACTGAACGGATCATATATGGAAAAACTTCTTGAGATGGTATGACTGGGATAAGTGCTCTTTCAGCTAAGGCCCCGTGACCAATTTCTCTTCTTCCCGGTGATCCCAAACGTCTAATTTCGCCAACTGTGTATCCTGGCATATTATAATGATGGATAAAGAACTTCTCTTTATCTTCCCCCATGGTGTCTATAACCTGAGCGTAGCTAGCTGGAGCTAGGGTTGTAATATTCATGCCCTGAGTAGAACCCCTGGTAAATAAAGACGAGCCATGAGCTCTAGGTAGTATCGAGACAGCAGAAGAAAGCGGTCTGATCTGTTTATTATCCCTTCCGTCTGGTCTTAGATTATCGTCTAGGATTAATCTTCTAACTTCTTTTTTAATAGCAACCTCGAAAGATTCAATATAGTCAGAGATATCATCTATGTCATTTTCTCTTAAGTCTACTTTTAATAGTTCTTTCAAGTTAGATATGTATTCAGACCTAAGTTTAACATTAGAGTTAACTATCTTATCCCCGAGCTTATCCCTTAGGAAAGCATCTACGTAACTTGTTACCTCTTCGCTTGTAGAGTGAATCTCATATTTGTGCTCAGATATACCTACCTCTGCTACGAATTTTTCCTGCAATTCACAAAGCTCTTTAATGGCATCGTGAGCTTTTATAATAGCCTCAACAATAACTTCTTCAGAGACTTCATTAGCTCCAGCCTCTACCATCATGATTGCATCTTTAGTACCGGCTACGAATAGGTCGAGTTCTGTTTTTTTGATCTGATCAGAATCGGGGTAGACAATAAGTTGCTCATCTATAAGCCCCACCCTAACACCAGCAACCGGTCCCTCAAAAGGCGCGCCAGTTAAAACGAGTGCAGTAGAAACCGCTGCCATAGCGATAGCATCCGGCTTAAGGTCGGGATCTAGGGATAATACGGTAGCAATGCCTTGAACTTCATTTTTGTAACCCTTTGGGAATAGAGGTCTTATAGGTCTGTCTATTAATCTCGCGGTTAAGATAGCTTCTTCGCTAGGTCGGCCTTCTCTCTTGATAAAGCGAGATCCTGATATTTTGCCAGCGGCGTACATCTTCTCCTCATAATCGATTGAAAGTGGAAAATAATCTAAGTTAGTAATGTTATTACTAGCCATAGCCACGCCGAGAATGACGTTGTCTCCGTAGGTTATAGCTACGGAACCATTTGCTTGGAACGCCAACTTATTAGCTTCAAGTTTTATTGGCCTGCCACAAAATTGTCCCTCTACGCTAGTGATTTTTTTGTCAAAAGGGTTTATTATCTTTCCCATTTAAAGTATCGTTTCCTTTCTTTTTTAATTTATATATTCTTTACTAAAAACAATGAGTATCGGAAGATTGAATCGAATACTACTAAACATATCATCCGAGGCTGTGTCCAATTTGTATTATTTATTTAAGATAGGCACTAAAGTATTTACTCAAAAGGGGCTGTCTTTTGAGTAAATTATTAAAACCTATTATTTCCTTAACCCGAGAGCCAAGATCACTTTTTGATAAGATACGAAATCATTGTCTTTTAGATATTTGAGAATACGCTTTCTTTTACCCACCATCTGCAATAAGCCTCTTCTGCTATGAAAATCATGCTTATTAGACTTCATGTGTTCTGAAAGAGATTTAATCCTTAATGTTAAAAAACCCACCTGGACTTCCAGGGAACCTGTGTCGTTTTTGCTCTTTGCTAACTGCTTGGATATTTCTTGTTTATCATTCATGCTTGATAATTGTAACTCAATACGGGTTTAAATTTCAATGATTATGTATTCTGTGTCTTTGCTTATTTATTTAATTTATTGAGATCTTCTCCATATATAGAGTTAAATTTAGCATCTATATTGGCCTGTTTAGCTTCTTCGTCTTGCTTTTTAGCGGTAAATGCATCAGCGCTCTCAGTTAATGGCGATAACCCTGTTAAATCGTCCATAAAGTCTGGCTTAAAGTTACCCATGGGGGGCAGCCCGGGATTTAAATCATCGATTGAGGGCGGCATTGGCGGCAAAGGGGGTAGATCCATGTCTACATCTGGAGCAGAACTTTCTGAACTACTGGTTTCCGGCACAACTGGTGTTGTAGATTTATCATCATAAGGTTTTACATTTTCATTTTTATGGCTCTGTTTTTCCTGTGCCGAGCTATCTATAGTATCTTCATGTAGCCCCGTAGAGATTGGACCCCGCTCTATATCTATTAACCCGTCCAGTCCAACGGCTTTCTTGGGCTCTAAACTAGATCGATCTTCTTCTGCAAACATAACCTGGGCCCTAGCATCTGAGAGGCGCTCCGGATTGTTATTCTCAGGCAGAGCCAGATCCTCTTCGATCTTGATCAGTTCAGGAACAGCTTCCGCGCCAAGATCTAAACCGGGATCCTTGATAGGCTCACCTGTCTTTTTAATTGTTTCGGCTGAACTATGCTGAACTATAACTTCATTCTCTATCGGCTTAGCGATCGTGGTTGAATTAGATGGGTCTTGATTAGAAATTACCACGCCAGATACACTTGAACTTATCAATTGTTGATCGGCACCAGCAGACATTAACCTTGAAGCAACCTGCATAACTTTCGGTGTAGTTTTGCTGTTGCTAAATCGATCCGTAGAAGCTACTATACCAGTCATTAATGCGGTAGCTACTCGTTGATCAAATAATCCCACCCCAATAGTGTCTACTATGCTAGTTATAATCTCAGAGATAGAACTAGCTTGACTGTCATCGTAATTTATACTGCCTAGCACGGATACATCTTCTCCCGAATTTATAGTTATAATCTGAGCGTCGTGGAGTACCCTTCCATGTGACAGAATGCTATTATCAAAGTCATCTCTACTTCTTACCCCGAGAGCTATTATGGTATCTACATTATAATCGCCAGCTGAAAAATCTAGATCATCAGAGGTGATGCTAGCCTTATACGGAGTTATGAAAATTTTGACAGTTCCGCTCTCGTTATCAACCTTATACTTCAATTTATCGGCCTTGGATTTGTCTAAAGATATAATAAAATCCCTTAAACTACTCACATCATCCTGGAATGTAGATTCAGGATCCAAGAATGCTATGGCGTGAGGCGTTTTACCTCCATAGACTGCAGTCACCTTCTTTCCGGCCTTATCTAAGGCTAGGCTCAGGCCAATAGCCGCAGATAGCTCATCTATAGTTGGATTACTATTAACTGTTATAAGTATATTACCACCGGAAGATATAGCTGAAGCAATAGCATTAGCATCCTTATATGTGTCGTCCTCGTGTTGGTTGCGACTGTTATCGTTATACTGGTAGCTATTTCCGATAGAAGCGCTCTGATCACCCAAACTTGCAGAGGTGTTAAGGGCTTCTTGGTTCGAAGTTGAGGCAGGATTCGAATATTGATCGGCCACTGGTTGGGAGCTGGCATAATTATCCTGGTTGGCATCTGGTGGCGCAGTCGCGGTATAATCTGGCTCTATTACAGTGTTATCGGTTGGAGTGGGAGTGGCTAAATCCGACGAGTAATCATAAGTGGAAAGACCGTCAGCGACAAAAGAAGCAGATTGGGGGACGCTACTAGATTGATCCCCTACCAAAGACTCGGTGATACTAGCGGGTTGATCTCCGGGTGTACTATATAATCCTACATCAGACCCTGTGGGCTGATCGCTAGCAGAAGTAAATACTGGGGGTACTTGTGAAGTATCGTTGTTATCCATTATTGAAAATTGGCTTTCTTTTTTTTATTTTAAGTTAGTCTATACTTGATTGTAAACCCTTATGCTTCAACCAGTCAAGCAATATACTTGTAAGACGTAGCTTTTTAGTCTATAATTAGACTTAAAGTTTATATGAATAACAATAAAGTAACTTGAATAAGGAGTTAAATCTTATGCCTCTAACTAAATCTGTAATCAAAAGAATGAAGCAAAGTAATATAGCTAGATTAAGAAATTTTTCTACAAAAAAGTCGTATAAGGTTGCCGAAAAGAACATAATTACGGCAATGAATGAAGACAAAAGTAAAAAAGACTTGAATAAGTTACTAGATACCTATTTTTCTAGCCTAGATACCGCCGTTAAGAAGAATGTTATCCACAAGAATAAGGCAGCTAGAAAGAAAAGTCAGTTAGCTCAAAAAGTTAAATCCGTTTAGATTAAACCTCGTAGTACAATCTAAAACTTTAGAACTATAGACCACCCAAAAATATGTTTATAGCTTGAGGGGCGGTTAATATCCCTGATTTTACACCCTTCTCGCACTTGTATATCCTGTCCGCATCCAACTTATTCAACTTAATTCCCCTAACCTTAGATAGAACATAGGGATTAATCTTAATAGATGAATTCATACCATTGGTAACTTGGCTTTTAAATATTAAATCTACATACCAAATTAGAGTATTCCAGATTGACTCTGCAGAATATTGTTGCAAGAACCTAGCTATAGCACTGGAATCTGGATATTTGATAATTTCTAGTACGGCATCAAATAGAGATTGATCGGATATTTTATCTTCTGAAAATAAATCTAATTGTTTTAAATCTAATTGTTTTAAATCTGAGCCTATCATCTTTAAACATATTTGATTGAAAAGTTCATCAAAGTCTAAATTCTTAGATTTCAGTAAGTGCTGGTTTATTAAGCTTAATTTAAAATTATTCTCTACCAACTTAATTATGGCTTGATCCGGATTGCCAACCTCGTCCCACCAGTCGTATCTTAAGGACTTAAGTTTTGATAGTTGTCTGTGAATTGATGTTCTTTTGTCTACATTTATTATAGCCATTATCACGTCTTCTTCTCCGGCTAGACTTAATGTGAACTCCATTTCGCTTGCGTTATCCTTATCAAAAAGTATTACCAGTTTTTGCTGGTTACCTGCAAACATGTCGTTATTTCTGAGTTTAGAAGATATTGAATCACGGTCATAATCATTAAATTTAATAACTTGAAAACCGGCCATAGTAGTAACCACCTTCAGCCATTGATATTGAACTGATGAGTTTAAACTTAAATATCCAACCATAATCTAAATCCTTTCTTTTAACTTCTGTACTATTATTTGGCAGGTTGGGCATATATGCGTTCCCCTGCCCGCAAGTTTAAGCTTAATTATCTCAGAGCCACAATCCTTGCAATCCTTTCCGACTCTGCCATAAACCCTAGCTTGATCTAGATATTCACCCTTCTCTCCTTTAGAATTGACGTAATTTTTACTACTCGAGCCTCCCAGCTCGATTGAACTCCTAAGTATTGCTTGGATACGGCTATGTAGCATCGAAAGTTGATCTACCGAGAGTTCATCAACCCTTGTACTCGGGTGTAAATGAGCCGCATTAAGAGATTCATCCGCATATATATTGCCGATGCCAGAAACAAAAGATTGATCTAGCAATATAGACTTAAGTTTAGATTTAGGCCTAGATTTGATTAACTCGATAAACTGGTTTTGATTAACATTTAAGATATCTGGACCCATCTTTTTAATAAGTCCCTCGTGATAACCGGTCTCAACTACTTTTATCCATCCGAATTTTCTTTGGTCATTAAAGAATAGTTCCCCTAAGCTTAATCTAACTATAGCCCTTGTAGATTTATCCGGTAATTTAGAGCTGAGTGATTTGGTGGGGTGACCTCCTCCAAACCCTACTGAACTATTGCCCATTGGCCTGAAAACTATCTGACCAGTCATTTTAAGATGAAAAACTAGCGATAACCCGGAACTTAAATCAATAGATAATAACTTGCCCGTTCTGTTGATGGCTATTATTTTTGAATTTATAATTTTTTGTTTATTAGCTTCAAAATCCTGAAATGATCCCAGCCACAACAAATCAACACCTATAATTTTCTGGTTGATAATGATATTAGATAGTCCTCTTTTGATAGTCTCTACTTCGGGTAGCTCTGGCATACGCTTATAATTATAACTTATCCCAGGTTTTGGCGATTGAATAATCCACTTTAAGTTTAATATTCATTTCGGGGATGATCTTCTCCATTATATCTTGGAGCTTATTGGCGAGCAATTCAGGGTTCTCATCCGGCACCTCCAGAATTACTGAATCATGAATTTGCAAAACTATTTTCTCATCTTTAGAGATAGCTTTTTTTATTTTGATCATAGCCAACTTCATAATGTCAGATTCCAAACCTTGAATCGGAAAGTTAATAGTGGCCCTTTCTGCAGCTGAACGAACTTGAAAGTTAGAGGAACTTAAATCTGGAGTAGGCCTCCTGCGACCCAAATATGTAGATACGTATCCATCCTTACGGGCTTTATCCAAAACGTCATCCATATAGCTGAATACTTTAGATCGTGCCTCTTTGTATTTCTTGACGAATGTTGTGGCATCTACAATCGTCATACTAGTAGCTTGGCTTAAGCCGTGCGGGGACATCCCATACAATATGCCAAAATTAATCACCTTAGCATTACGTCTTTGTTCTTTGCTGACATCAGATTGAGGTATATCAAATATTGTAGATGCTACAACAGTGTGAATATCGGCATCATTGTTAAATTCTTCTATAAACTCTTCATCTTCAGCCAAAAATGCAGCTAGCCTTAGCTCAAATTGGCTATAATCTAAACTTAATAAGGTTTTACCATCAGCTGCAAAAAAGGCTTTTCGCACTTCTCTACCGGCAGGAGTTTTTATTGGTATGTTTTGTAAATTCGGGTCATTCGACGATAGTCTTCCGGTTTGGGCCACGGTAAGTTTAAAGTTACTATGTATTTTACCGTCACTCGTTATATGGCTAGGTAAGCTATTAAGGTATGTATTTTTTATTTTAGTCAGCTCTCTGTATTTTGATATCAGACTTATTATTGAATGTTGGTCCTTAAGCTTAGCTAGTTCTTTAGCTGCGGTCGAGAATCCGTTACTATTCTTCTTTAGACCAAAAGTATTTAGATTAAGACCTTGGGGGTCAAACAAAACCTCTGAAAGTTGCTTAGGAGAATCAATGTTGAATTCTTGATCAGCATAGCCGTGAATCATCTGAGTTAGATCGGAGATCTCCAAATCTATCTTTTCTAAAGAATTATGCAGAGTTTTCTCATCTACATTTATACCGTTAACTTCCATTTCGGCGGCAACAGGTATAAAGCTGAACTCTATATTATTAATGAAATCAATCTGGTTGCGCTCTTTGATCAACTTTAATTGTTCTTTTTGAACTAGCTTCAGCCCCTCCATGATATAGTGTGCCAACCCTTCGATTTCCTCCGGCGATCTCGAACTTAAATCTATATATTCTCCACCTCGTAACTCTATTATTTTACCTAAACTTAAGTCACGTTCTAAGGAGTTAAGGTTAAATTCGGCTATCATTACATCGAAGATGGTTTTCATTTTTTGAGACTTCCTACAAAAAATGCTGGCTATAGATTTAATATTATAGCCAATAACTTCTACATCTTTAGTTAGTATTAAGATCATATCTTCCAGCTGAACTTCGCTGAATGAATTGCATTTTATTGAATAATTTTTTTGATCACCAAAGCTGAAAGCTATGGATTTAGGATTAAGCCCAAATTTCTTAGCAAACTCACAGTGTATAAATATTTTATTCTGTTTTGATTTAATAGCCTCAGAGAAATCTGACTCAGTAGATATTGTCATAGCTTGTTCATCATTAAATTTTACATTTTCCGAAGTTTTATAACCTATATCTTGAAGTGTTTTATCTAAGCTATTTTGCAAGTGCCTGAACTCTAATTCGTTCATGATTAGCTTAAGTTTAGTGACGTCTATAGATTCATCTTTATCTAAGTTGTGTAATGTGAAAGGAGCATCTTTCATTAAGGTTACTAGCTTTTTACTAATATAGGCCATCTCTCTGCCGCTAACTAACTTTGTTTTGGTTGATTTAGATTTAATCTTATCTAATCCTGAATAGATTGATTCGAGATCCCCGAATTGATTAAGCAAATCTGCTGCCGTCTTCTTACCTATACCAGCAACCCCAGGTATATTGTCACTACTGTCGCCTGCTAACGATTTATAATCTATAAACTGATTAAGCTTAATCCCGTACTTCTGTTCAAACTCTTTTTCGTTGAACTTGGTTATTGAACTGAACCCTTTTTTGAGAATATAGATAGTGGTGTTGTTTGATATTGCCTGTAGCATATCTAAATCTGAAGTTATCAAGTAGGTTTTATGCCCCAGCTTATCGCCCTGATCAGCTAATGTAGCCATAATGTCATCAGCTTCGTAATCATCTGCTTCTAGAAGATGCCAACCCATAGCGTCTAAGAACTTATGTAAGTATGGTATTTGATCGTAGAAATCTGGTGGAGGCGGCTTCCGCCCAGCTTTATATTCTGGATAAATCTTAAGGCGAGAGTTAATGTTAGTTTTAGATTTATCCCAAGCAACATATACAAAATCTGGTTTTAGCTCTTTCATTATTTCTAGAGCTATAGTGGCAAATCCGTAAATTCCCCCTGTTGGCTGGCCTTTAGAATTGGTTAGCCCGGGCATTCCATAATAACCGCGGTAAAAAACACTTTTACCATCAATTATTGCTATTTTTTTAACCTCACTCATCTTAAGTTTAGTATAGCAGAATTTCTATGCTCAGCATTTTTGAATATTTTTAAGTTTAATTATGACCTGAGATGCAATTAAACTTAAATATTCTATGCATCTAATTTAGCGGATGCTCTTAGGAATTCAACAAATAGTGGATGAGCAGATTCTGGCCTGCTTTTAAGCTCGGGATGATACTGAACCCCAACGAAGAATCTGGAACCTGGCGATTCCACCACTTCAACTAAGCTATTATCTGGGCTACGAGCAGATACTATTAAGCCACCCCGATTTACGGTGTCTTCGTATTCATTATTAAATTCGTAGCGGTGACGGTGACGCTCATCTATTTGAGCCTTGCCGTGAATTTTCTTTATCAAGGAACCAGCCTTAAGCTTAGCAACGTAAGAGCCCAAACGGAGGGTTCCTCCAATTTGCTCAACATATTTTTTATCTTCTATGATATGAATTATTTTATGCTTGGCTAGTGGATTAAATTCTTGTGAATTTACGCTTTCAACATCTTTAATTGGCAGAATATTACGAGCCGCCGCAATTGCCGCAACTTGCATCCCTAAACAAATTCCAAGATAAGGCTTTTTACAGGTTTCTTGATTCGAGCTAAGCTCCTCACTGTACAGGCAAAAAGATGCCGCCACAATCTTTCCTTCAATTCCTCTTTCGCCAAAACCTCCGGGAACTAGGATCCCATCATAAGCGCTTAAAGTTTTAGCCACGTTTTTATTATTAAGTTTAGATGCATCCACCCAGTCATAATTTAAGTTTAACTCTAATTCTGAGCTTGCATGCTTAAGCGCCTCAATAACTGAAAAATAAGTATCTTCATTATCTAAGTATTTAGCCACAATTCCAATTTTTACAGATTTACCTTTCTTGGCTTTTTCAACAGATTTCATCATCGCCTTCCAGCTTTTTAAATCTGGGGATTTATATTTTAAGCCGAGTTTAGTTTGGATAATTTTAGCCATACCCTGTTCTTCTAAGCTTAAGGGCACTTGATAAACACTGCTCAGATTTGGTAGGTTTATTATGCTATCCCTATTGATTCCAGCGATAAATTTAAACTTATCTAGTGAATTTTCTGGTAATTCTTCTTCACTACGCACCACTAGAATATCCGGGCTGATGCCATAACCACGCAAATCTCTGAGAGCATTTTGAGCTGGCTTGGTTTTATATTCCTTGCTTGCCCCTAAATACGGAACGTAAACTAAATGCAGATTTAAAGCCGAACCATAGTTTTCTTCTGTCAGCCTTCTGAAAGCCTCTATGAATGCTAGGCTTTCGTAATCACCAACTGTTCCGCCAAGTTCAACTACGTGTATATCATAGCCCTTAGCGGCGTCTCTTATACTATCTTCTATAGCTTGGGTTAAGTGTGGGATCACCTGAACCGTTTGACCCTTAAACTTACCTGCTCTTTCATCTTCAATTAGCTTTTTTAGCAGCCGGCCAGACATTGTTGAGCTTTTTTGGTTTAGGTTTTGGTTTAAGAATCTTTCATAGTGGCCTAAATCGAGATCCGTCTCAGCGCCATCATCAGTTACAAAACATTCGCCATGTTCGCGCGGATTCAAAGTCCCAGCATCTACATTCAAGTAAGGATCGCACTTTTGAATATTTACTTTATACCCGCAAGATTTCAACAACCGGGCCACTGAAGCAGCGGTGATTCCCTTACCAACTCCGCTTAAAACCCCTCCAGTTACAAAAATATACTTCACCATTTGCTTTTAAGTTTAACATAAAAAATCTTAGTAGTTGAAATTTAGTTAACTCAACTTAAGCAAAAATTGTGATTATCGAGGTTTCGATTAGAGCGAGGAGAAGTGGTTTCATCTGATGGAAGTAAAGCCGTAGGTATTAGAAATAATACTAACGGAGTTGATACAGCTTAAGTTTATTAGAACTTTAATACCAACCCTTAGAACGCTGAATATTATAAGCATTGCACGGCGTTCCGTAGCGCCCAGCAATATAGCCGAGTCCCCAATTAATCTGCACTGCCGGATCGTTCTCCCACCCAGCGCCCATTTTACTACCAGGCAAGGCTTGTGGGATACCGTGAGCACCTGAAGGGTTATGGGCTTCTGTACGCCAACCAGATTCACGCTGCCATAGATTATACAAACAACTCCACTGATCGCCATCGCCCCAACCTCTTGAGGCGGCTAGTTGCTGCCCCAGAGCCACATTACCAGCAGGATTACTAGGCGCAGCCGGTACTGGCGATTTAGAGCCTATAATTACAACCTGCTTGGTTGGTTCGCTAATTACAACTTCACTTTGAACCGTCTTGGATTCTTCCTGACCGTTACGTTTAACTATTTGATAGGTTACAGTTTTCCTACCCTTAACGCCTGGAGTTTGAACTTCTTTGAAAGATGCCTCTTTATCAGCGTCTTTTATAATCTCTTCCGGGAAGGCGATCTCTTCATCTGCCACTACTACTTCCCTACCTACACTACTCAAGCTTAATGCTAAGCCGTCTGAGATTTTAGCATCCTGGGCTAAAGATAGTTCATCGCCCTCGGCAATTTTGATGTTTTGTTCTTTCAGCAAGTCCGCTACATCCACGGCATGGGTTTTTAAATCTAAATCTTTACCGTAAAGATTAAGCTTAATGCTCTTCGCCTTTTTAATTGTCAAAACTTCTCCCGGAGGAACATCACCCGAAAATTCATCAACCCTGGAGAAACTGAATTTATCTTGGTCAGTGACGTTGATTCCGGCATCCAAAGCTATTTTTTTGCCAGATTGCCCGCTAGTTAGAACTCTTTTGAAATTAACGCCATCTACCACCGTTACCATTCTGGCTCTGTAGACATTAACATTAAATCTGTTGCTATTTATTTTGGTTGATCTTGCTGGTTCAACTGAATCTTTTTCAAAAACCTCAACTCCAGCCTGGGAGAGAACCTCCTCGACTGTATTTTTTGAGGTAGAAATAGTTTGAACGCGACCATCTACATAAATAGATACAGCCTTATTATCAGCAATAGCACTACTAGTGTAGCCGAGTGAGCCGACCAGTAACCCTAATACTAACAAGTATCTTGATGTTGATTTAAATTTAATTCCGCCCACCTTGTTATTCATAAACTTTAAGTTACTAACCATAAATATAGCTTTAATATCGATCCACTGTATATTGACTCTCTTTAATTACTCCTTAAAACTTAATTATTCCACTGGCTATTGCCTATTTAGAATGCGAGAGTCATCCCACAACTTACTTGAACAGGGTCATCTATTAAAGTTCGCTCGTACTAAAACATTGTAACACATTATTTATAAGCAATTTAGGCCTTTAAACTTAGCTCTTTCAAGAGGTTAAACGTCTCGGAATCTAGTTTTTTACTGACTTGGTCAACCTGCTTAAGCTTAATGGTTATGACCTCTGTTATCTCATGATGTGCAATTTGCAACATTTTTTGATCTAACAGAGATGATGGAACTTCACAAATTAAAAAAGCCTTGGTGTAGCTATACGTCGTGGATTCAACCCTCTTAATTAAACTTATATTATCTGCCGCTATATCTATGCCCAGTTCCTCTAAAAGCTCTCTCGAGCCGCACTGCTCTATACTCTCGTCAGCGTTCTTACCTCCCCCCGGCAATTGATATTCACCAGATCCTAACCAATTCTTAACTAAAATTATTCCTCCGGTATCCTTATCGTAGATTACGACTCTAGATCTTTCAGATTTACCAAGCTTAAATATTAAACTTAGTACCGGGCTTAGTAGCCTGTAAGCAACCAAGCCTGAAAATGTATACCAACTTGAACCTTGATATAAAACTCTCATAATTTTTCTAAAGATGCATATTCTAAATTAAGTTTCTTTCTGCCGCTAGAAAAAGTAATGGTTGCATCACTCCCCTCTGTAAATTCAACGAATCCAATACCAAATAAAGAATGTTTTACTTTATCTCCTTTGCTTAAGACGTTATCTACTGGTTTTTGCTCTTGATTGAAATATGCATTAGGGTCGGCGGGTTTAGCGTTGGCATATCCATAGCCTGAACCTCCAAAAAGTATATTTTGAGAATTGATTCCGCCACTAGGAACGTCAAGTTCAGCCTCTTCTAGAAACCTAGATGGCAAATTATAATTAATATTACCCCACATTAAACGTTTAGTAGCGAAGCTTAAGTTTAGTCTCTTTCGGGCTCTAGTCATCCCAACATAGCAAAGCCTTCTTTCTTCTTCTAACTGATCGAGATCGCTTAAGCTTCTTGAAGAAGGAAAGATGTTTTCCTCCATGCCAACCATGAAAACGGTATCGAACTCTAACCCTTTTGAAGCATGCAAAGTCATTAACTTAACTGAGTTTTCTATTTTGCTATCATCTCCTGAAGTTTGCAGTGCAGTAAACTGTAAAAATTCGTCCAAGCTATAGCCAGTATATTGCTTAGCCAAATTCACTAGCTCATTCAAGTTCTCCAATCTTTCTTCCCAGTTTTTTTCACTAGATTTAAGGTAATCCTTATATCCGCTAAAAGTAATTATCTTATTGATTAAATCATGTACTTCGGAGCCATTTGATAGATCATTTAGCCTATCTATTAAATTTTTGAAATCAGATAAAGCTTTTATAGCCCTGGGCGTAAGTTTAATATCTTTAGAGTTCAACTCGGTTAAAGCCTGGCTTAAGCTTAAGTTATTAGATTTTAAGAAGTAAAGAAAGTTATCTAACGATACTTTACCTAAACCTCTAGATGGGCTATTGACCGCTCTTAAAAAGCTGGCTATATCATCTGGCTGATAAACTAAGTTTAAGTAGCTTAAGATGTCCTTAATCTCTTTCCTGTCGTAAAATCTTGTTCCACCTATTAGTTGATATGGTATATTGAAGCGCATTAGAGCCTCTTCTAGCGCACGGGATTGGGCATTAGTTCTGTATAAAATCGCAATTTCATTAAGTTTAAGCGTATCACTAAGCTTAATCTTATCAACCACAATATCGGCCTCGTGGATTTCATTGCTAGCTTGAGTTAATTTAATTGGCTCCCCTTCTCCTATATCTGTCCAAAGTTTTTTATCAGCCTTATTTTTGTTTTTAGCTATAACCTTGCCCGCTATATCTAAGATGTTGCCAGTTGATCGGTAATTTTGCTCCAGTTTAATGACTTTGGAATCCCTGAAATCTCTTTCAAAATTTAAGATGTTGGTATAATCAGCTCCACGCCAGCTATAAACACTCTGCCAGTCATCGCCAACTACGCATATGTTTTTAGAATCATTAATCAGAAGCTTAATTAGCTGATATTGAACCTGGTTAGTATCTTGGTACTCATCCACCAATATGTATTTAAAATGATTCCGCCATTTCTCCCTTATAGTATTATGGTTCTTGATTAAGTTTAGCGATTTTAAAAGCAGATCATCGAAATCTAAGGCCCCACTGTTTTTTAATTCGGCTTGATAATTAACCATCACCTCCACTGCTACCTTTTGAATTGGAGTTTTAGCCAATAAAGCATAGTCATTCACCTCTAGACCCCGATTCTTGGATTCGGATATGATTGAACTTATAGTTTTAGGGCTATAATCTTTTTCGCTTAAGTTTAGCGATTTTAGAGATCTTTTTATAGCTGCCAATTTATCAGATTCATCGTATATCACAAAATTGGAGTTTATTTTGATGTTGGAGCCATCTATTCTTAATAACTTTACACAGATACTGTGGAAAGTTCCCATAAAGGGCATGAAGCTGTAACTGTTATTAAGTTTAAGTAAATCTGCGATTCTATCCCGCATCTCTTTAGCGGCTTTGTTGGTGAATGTTAACGCCAAAATTTGCTCTTGGCGTAATCCGGAATTTAAAAGATAAGCAATTTTATGAGTTAAGGTTTTAGTTTTTCCACTACCCGCACCGGCCAGAACTAACAAGGGTCCGTTATCGTAAAGAACTGCTTCTTTCTGTTGAGCATTTAATCCATCCAAAATATCAACCATAAGTATTATTGTAGCATGCTTAATTCAAATAAAAATCCGAGCTAAGTTAGCTCGGATTTTTCGGTTCAATCTTTAAGTTAAGCTTAAGATTGTTTCTTTTTTAAGTATAGAAAACCGTTGCGTGAGTTTTCTTCTACTATTCTATCGGCAGGTACTGCATCTAGAGCATCTGCTGGGCGCTCGTCTTTCGCAAAGTAATAGATAGTTTGTAGTTTACCACCACGAAGTTGTACATCTTTTTTGTGAAGATAGTATTTTACACCCTTAGAGTTTGTATGTGCGTAAGCCATGTTAATATTCCTCCTTTGATTATTGATTAGCGCTTTATCGCCTTTTCATCTTAACTTAAGCTTATCTAAATAGTCAAGATTTTTTTACCCTGTTACGATTATGCATAACCCTGTTGGCATAAAGATGCAATAAGCTGCGGAATACTAATACCCAAAGACTAATTAGGAATAATGCCAAACTCAAGCCAGCAATATCTGGAGTCCAGTAAGGCGAAGAGAAGCTATAGGTATATTGAGCCTGGTCTGGCATCTGATAGTTATGCGGAGATGTCGGATCGTAATTAGGATCAATTCTAGAAAGAACGTAGTTACTGGCGCACTCAGCTATAGCCGTGTATGGCACCCCTTTTTTTGAGCATTCCTGTTGAGCTTCCTGGTACAACATTTCATTTTCAGGTGTAGATTGTTGATCCTTTTTGATAGCTTCTAGAACTGCCCTATTGTAAGTTTCTACCAGCTGAACTGGTTGCCTTAACTGAGTGTTCATATGAGATGAGCTGAATTTCTGCAATTCAGTTAGCGCCCCGTTAAGATCTCCACCATACTTATCAGCCTTAATTACTTTATCGTACAAATTGAGGGCTTCAATATTATTTTGACGAAGAAAATAAATTCCAGAAGTTAAGCTTAATACCAATACAATTACAATATGCCCGGTGCCTCTCCATATTTTAATTTTGGTTTTAGTTTTATTTAATCGTCTTTTAATATAGCCTATCATGTGAGCATTATAGCAATTAATGAGTTATAATTAGTGTTAAATGCGATTATATTTTTCTGGTATTGGCGGTGTTGGTATTGGGCCCCTAGCAATGATTGCGGCTGATTGCGGCTGGCAAGTTTTAGGATCTGACGTTCATAGTTCAGATATGGTTACGGAACTTATAAATAAAGGGGTTAGCCCTTTCGTCGGTCCCCAGGATGGTACCTATTTGAAATCAGTTTGCGAATCTGGTAATGTTGACTACTTTATTTATTCATCTTCCCTTAGCAATGATCATCCCGAGCTTCTTCTAGCTCAAGAACTTAATATCAAAACCATCAAAAGAGATCAATTAATCAACCTTGTTATTGAATCTAAGAATTTAGATATGGTAGCGATAGCTGGAACTCATGGTAAAACCACTACTACGGCCATGATAGTCTGGCTAATTACTAAGCTTAATCTGGCCGTTAGTTATTCGATAGGTTCAACAATCTCTTTTGGTTATAGCGGATCCTATCAACCAGGAAGTAAGTTTTTTATATATGAAGCTGATGAGTATGATAAGAACTTTTTAAACTTTAGACCAGCCTTAAGCTTAATAACAAATGTCGATTACGATCATCCTGACATTTATCCTACTAGAGAATCTTATATAGCTGCATTTGAACAATTTAAGGATCAGTCAGATAAGGTTATCGGACCACTGGAAGATAACGACATCATACCAGGCATTAGGCTTAACGGATTTCACAATAGATATAACGCCAGCTTGGCTATAAAAGCTGTTCAAAGTATTTATACAGAATTTGACTTAGGTGAACTAATTGAATATATAGATGAGTTTCCGGGCACTGGCCGAAGAATGGAGAAACTTGCTAAAAATATTTATTCAGATTATGCCCACACCCCTGAAGAGCTTGCAGCTACGATGCAGATGCTTAGCGAAATGTTCGACACTGAGAAAATAACAGTAGTCTACCAACCCCACCAGAACAAACGCCAGCAGAACATTATGGATACTGGTGGATATAAAGATTCTCTAGATTTAGCATCTGAGATATATTGGCTTCCAACATACCTAACTAGAGGAGAGGTGGAAAGCACCGTGAAAACGGAAGCCTTAATTGAAAACTTATATAATTCTGGAATAGCCAAATCAGCAGAGATGAACGATATTCTACTTAAAGATTTGGCGAAAGATTATCGAGACGGTTCAGTGATCGTATTTTTTGGAGCTGGGAGCATTGATGCTTGGGCTAGACAGAATTTGAACCAAATTGTTGCGTAAAAAACTATTGGCACTCTCACCCTTCAAGTGCTAAAATAGCATTACTCGCCCGTTGTTTTGAATACCGGGTTAGAGGAATTTAAAATGTTATTTAAAACGTTAAATATAGGAGGTAAGATAAGGTGAGCAGAACAATAAAACCACTCAACGATAAGGTTGTAGCAAAGATGAAGAAGGAAGAATCCAAAGCCGTCGGAGGTTTATATCTACCCGATTCAGCCAAAGAAAAACCATCCACTGCGGTGGTGGAATCTGTAGGGCCTAATGTAAGCGAGGTAAAAGTTGGGGATGAAATCATCTTTAAGAGCTACTCAACCACAGAATTTGAGGATTACATCATTTTAAAAGAAGAAGATATTATAGCTATTGTCAAATAAAATAAGTTTATTTATCAAATTTAAAGAGGAGAATTATAGAAATGGCAAATAAAGTTTTTTACGACGAAGAAGCAAGAAGAAGATTATTAGGTGGTGCTAAAGCCCTATACGAAGCTGTTAAAGTTACTATGGGACCTAAAGGTAGAAACGTAGTGATAGGCAAAAGCTATGGCTCACCGCAAGTTACCCATGATGGAGTAAGCGTTGCCAAGGCTATTGAAATAGCTGAACTAGATGATGAAACCCTAGGCTATAAAGTTGGTGCCGAGCTAATCAAAGAAGCTGCTAATAAAATGAACGACGTAGCTGGAGATGGCACCACAACTGTTACCGTACTTACCTATCACATTCTAAGCGAAGCCAATAAACTTATCGTTGCCGGTCATAACCCAATGGTTTTGAGGCGCCAGCTAGAGACCGCAGCAAAAGATATTGTGGATAGATTGGATGGTATGCGCGAAGATATCACTGATAACTCCGAGAGAGTTGCCGAAGTTGCTACTATAAGCGCCGGTGATGACGAAATCGGAAAACTAATAGCTGGCGTTATAACTAAAATCGGCAAAGAAGGAATTGTTACCGTTGAAGAAGGGCAAGGCTTAAACTTAGAAAGCGAAGTTGTAGAAGGTTTCACTTTTGATAGAGGCTTTGTTAGCCCCTATATGGTTACCGATCCTGCCCGTATGGAAGCAATTTATGATAAGCCTGCCATCTTAATTACTGATAAAAAAATTGCCAACATTCAAGAATTTGTCCCATTGTTAGAAAAAATTGCTGGAGCCGGCAAAAAAGATTTAGTAATCATCGCAGAAGATGTTGAGGGCGAAGCGCTAGGAACGCTAGTTTTAAATAAGCTAAAAGGAATGTTCAATACCGTTGCCATTAAGGCTCCGTCTTTTGGAGATAGAAGAAAAGAGGTATTGCAAGATATAGCCATTCTAACTGGAGCAACCGTGATTAGTGAAGATCAGGGCTTCAGCTTTGAAAATGCTGATGTCAGTATGCTCGGCTCAGCTAGAAGAGTTATTGTATCTAAAGATGACACCACTATTATTGAAGGTGCCGGTATGGAATCTGACATTAAAGCTAGAATTGACACCATCGCTGTTCAAGCCGCCAATGCTGGTAGCGAATATGATAAGGAAAACTATGATAAGCGTCGCGCAGCCTTAGAAGGCAAAGTTGCTGTTATTAAAGTTGGTGGCGCAACTGAAACTGAAATTAATGAAAAGAAAGATAGAGTTGATGACGCCGTTGCTGCAGTTAAAGCAGCTTTAGATGAAGGTATTGTTTCTGGAGGTGGAATCACCCTAGTAAACTTAAGTTCAGTTTTAGATGACGACCAATCTGCCGGAGCTCAAATCTTAAGAGAAGCTTTGCTACAGCCGTTCATCCAGCTGATGAACAACGCTGGGCTTAATTCTCAGGCTTTGTTAGCTCTTGTTCAGGGTTCTAAAGATCATGGACTGGGCATCAACGTTTCTGATAGTGAACCTAAGCTTAAGGATATGAAGAAGGCTGGTATTGTTGACCCTGCCAGAGTTACCAGAGAAGCCATTACTAATTCTGTTAGTATTGCCGGAACCGGTATGACTATGGGTGCATTGGTAGTTGATATCCCTGAAAAAGAATCTGCCTCCCCTGCCCCTGATATGAGTGGCATGGGCGGAATGATGTAGTGACCTACTTATCTACGGTCTAAATTAAAAAGAGCTGGCTAGCCAGCTCTTTTTAATTAAGCATAATAGATTCTAACCCATGGCCGATATTCCATATTTCTAGTAATATATAGATAATGAAGAGCTTATCAACTAAAAACGCCTACGGAACCTTCATTTTTAAAGATGGCGGATATTTGCCAGGATTATTAATGGTCGCCTATCGCCTGCGTAAACTTAAAACTGAAGCCAGAATAATTTGTTGCTACACTAGTGATATCCCAAAGAATGTAACTAATGCATTAAGCTTATTCTATGATCAACTAATAGCGGTTGATCATCTAAAAGTTGGTAGAAAAAGAAGTGGCCGCCAAGCACCTTTGCCATGGATGTTCACTCGTTTCAGATTATTAGGCCTAAGTGGAATCGATAAACTTATAATTATGGATGCCGATATGTTGCCCTTTAATAGTTATGATTCTATTTTTGAATTGGATTCCCCCGCCGGAGTTATCAACGAATCTAAAGATAAAGTTATTGGATCCTTAAAAACTAATCAGAAAATAGAATCTTGGGAGTGGCATCAAAATTACGGATTAATCGCCCCCCCACTTTATAATACCTAAACATATAACTGACCGGCCCCTGACTGACCCTGAGAATAATATGGGCATAAACGGTGGTTTAATGATGTTCTCGCCTTCTCCTGAAAAGTTAGAAGATTTTCTTAGCTGGTGCGAACTTAATCAAGAGATTATAAACAAGATGAACTGGCCAGATATGCAATCTATCACTGCCTACTTTTCTGGTAATTGGGTTAATATTGATGCCAGCTATTTAGGGCTTCATGGATACCCAAATTTGAAATCCTTAAATGGAGTTCACTTTGTAGGCCCTAAGCCTTGGCAGTGGAAATCTAAAGGTTTTGAATACAGAATTAACAAATATCCAGATTATAGACTTTGGGCAGAAGAGTTTATAGTAATGTGCAATGAGAATAAACAGCTCCTTAAGCTTAAGTCTACTCAAACTCTGTTCGACGAGTTGAAACGTATCATCACTTAATTCTAATCCAAATATCCACCCTCGCCTTCATTAACCCGCTGATAAATCTTCTTGTAAATTTGATTAGCCTCTTCATTAGTAATTGAGCGATTTAAATCCCTTAGCGTGATTCGCACCAAAATATTCTTTTGGTTTGGTTTAATACCAAGCTTAAGCTTAGCAATTTCTGGCAGATCGCTATATTTAGTTTCATTTAGAACTTCAACTGATTCTAAAGCCGGTAGCCATTTGCCGATTGCTGTAGCTATATTTTGATTTATATCTTCTTCAACCTGATTTTCATGAACACTGTAACTCATATCTCGGCTGATAGCTGGTTGCAAACTGACCTCGCTATATCTTTCAAGATCCTGCATCTGAGCGGCAATTCGCGGATTTGTACTACGTAAGTATCGAATATCCGGGATATCTTTAAGCGTCATCACTAACCTATCCAGACCCAAGCCAGAAGCAAGGCCTGAAACTTTTTCAGGATCTAGCCCATTAAGTTTAATGATCTCGTCACCCAACAGCCCGCATTCTAGAATCTCAATGTCTCGCCCATCTTTTTGGGCGTTAACCTCAATGCCTTCGTTAGTGTATGGATGCGAATTATCTTCAATTCTTAACTTCCAACCTGGCGCGGCGGCATCTTGAATTGCATCAACTAAGCTTAATAGATCGCTTTTAAGCATCTTACCAATTTTATCGTTCTTAACGATCCGCCAAACATCTAATTGGTGAAGAACCCCTAAGTGAGTTTTATCGTAAACATCGCGCCGATACGCTAGACCCGGAACTAAAATTAAAACATCATCCCAATTTTCATAATCTGCCTTAAGCTTACGCAGAACGCCTGGAATCTGAGCGGTAGTGTGAGTTTGAAGGCAATGCTTATCATCAACATAATGTGTGTATGTAGATGAACGACTTAAATTATCTTTAGGAACTAAAAGATTATCATAACAATCCTGTTCGCTTACAACTGGATTCTGCCTGACGACCATTATTTTAGAACTTGGGTATTTAGCCTTAAGCTTAGTAACAATCTGCTCATATAAGATTCGCACCGCGTGCGGGCTTCCACCTAATTTCGGTTCAACTGTTAAATCTGCTATTTCCAGATATTCTTTAAGCTCCGATTTACTAATTGGTTGTTTATACATTTTCATAATATTTCTCCTTCAGGCCATTTATGCCTATTTAATCTAGGTAATCTTCCGTGTCTATTGACCCATCTAGCCATATTATTGGATCTATAAACAGCTTCAACCACCAACCAACCTATTTCGGTTGCTTCCGTTATTCCAGGGTACTTTTTTCTCTCGTTCAGCAATAGGTTTTGGGACTGCTCGTACCAGCTTTGAGCCGCTTCATCCACAAGAGTTTTGGGGTCAATCAAGAGTTCTCTGTGCCTTCCGAGTTTTTCTCTAGGATCTGAATCTTTCATTTCTATTCTACTTTCCATAATCTTCTTCTTAAACTTTTTAATAACTAAAAACGACCGCTTATGGCGGTCGCTTTTTTAATTATTTATGGTCGTTTATTACGTTCTAGAAGCTTCCGCCTTAATAAAGGGATTAAAGAAGAAGCTAAAAGATCTTTGCATAGCAATAGTAGGCTCGTGAGAGCTTAAACTTGAAACATAGCAATTTAAATTAGATTTTTTCATAACTTTTAGTTTAGCATAAGCTGGATACTATGTCAAACTATTTGCAATTATTCTTGAATTATAACTGCGTTTTCATATAACGCGATTTCCCCTTCTTCGGGCTCCTCAAATTTTCCATTACAGTCATCGATCATTTCCTGATTCATATGGTAATCAAATCTACCTAAGCTTAAGTTTCTATTTTTTATCCTCTTTTTCCTTAGCTTGTTAGAAACTAGCAAGAAGTGTGCCTCCACAGAAATACCGGAGTTACTGCACTTTCTAATTAGGCTTAATCTTTCTTCGGCCGACCAGAAGCCGTTTTCCAAAATCACTTCTAACCCAGCACCGGCCATTTTAATCGCTAAATCTAGCTGCATCTTCTCTACTTTATCTCTTTTTTCTGGATTGTTAGTTCTTCCGAACAAGCGAATAATCCATTCGTCCGGGACTAAAGATATCGTATTACTATTAGCTTCTAGCTTCCTCGCTAGAGTTGATTTACCCGATCCTGGTAATCCACAAATTATTATTATCTTACCTTTTTTCATAACCCGATCTCCGTGTTAAACTTAATTTTACCAGTTAAGTAGCGATCGTGGCTAGCTAGAATCACAGTTCCGCTAAAGCTTAGAATCGCCGCTTCAATGGCTTCTTTAGTTTTAATATCTAAATGGTTAGTTGGTTCATCTAAGATTAAGACATCCGGATGATCTAGCATCAACTTAATTAAACCTATTTTGGCTTGCTGGCCGCGGCTGAGTAACTTGAAGGGTTTTTTAAAATCGGTAGCTGAAATTCCGGCCTGTACGGCAATTGCGAAAGCCTTACCGTTTTCCATTGGTAACTCAGTTAGAACATCTTCTAAACTTAAGTTTAATTCAACCCCATAAACATCTTGTGAAAAATAACCAATTTTAATACTCGGGTTAATTTGAACCGACCCCTTATCGGCCAAAATCTGCCCGCTAATTATTTTCATCAAAGTGCTTTTGCCACTACCGTTACCTCCTTTAATTAAGATCCTCTCGCTTGCCGAAATCGCTAAGCTTAATCCTTCAAATAATATTTTGTGATTGAAAGATTTTTGTACTTCTTCCAGCCTAATCAGAACTTGCCCATTTAAAGATTGATTTGGCTCAAACTTAATATTAATCAACCATTCTTTATCAGGAGGCTGTAATTCAATTTTTTGAATTTTAGTTTCTAGCGCCGAGGTTCGCGCCCCTAAGCTTCTTTGGCTAGAGTTTTTTTGATTATTAGATGACATCTTGGGTGTTCCGGTAAGCCTAGAATATTTAATTTTACCCAGAGCTTGGTTTTTAGCAACCAAATCTTGGCTCAACTTTTTAAGCTTAGCAGCCTGCTTAGAATTTTGTTGATACTTTTCTTCAGCCGAATGTTTTTCATCCAACTTAAGCTTAAGGTAGTCATCGTATGAACAAGGGTAAATTTTAAGTCTCTCAGATTCTATTGCAGCAATTGAACCCTGAATGGAATTAATCAAAGCTCTATCATGGGTGGCTATAATCATGGCTCCGTTAAACTTTTTCAACTCAGATTCCAGCCACTTGATCCCAACTAAATCTAGATTATTAGTAGGTTCATCAAGCAATAATAGAGCGTCTTGAGATTGATATTCCTGCTCAATTTTAACTAAAAGCGTAGCTAAACTTAAGCGAGTTTTTTGACCACCACTTAAGCTTAATACTTTTTGATTGGTTTTAATATGCCCAAGCCCCGCCTTAGTTAGAGTATAATCGACTAGCCAAATATCAGAATTATTTAGAATTGAGTTGATGTATTCAAATATACTAAGCTTAAGTTCATCTTGATCAAGATCTTGGCGTAAATAAAATGGTTGAGTGAAGAGATTAATCAGCCCACTATCGGGTTTCAGTGTGCCAAAAATTAAGTTTAGTAAACTAGTTTTACCCGAACCGTTAGGCCCGATTAAAGCTAGTTTTTGGTGAGGTTGGATTTCAAGATCCAAGCCTGAGAAAATATTTTTGTTTTGATGCGAAAAATAAAGGTTAGATATATTAAGTAACGACATAGGCTAAAATAGCTCCTTAAACTTTTAGGAATTTATAAGTTTCGAGGGGAATTATTTTAGATCTATCATCGCTATACTTTTAAAATATACCTTTCTGCCACGTAATTTAACTTAAACTTAATACTAACATAAGCTAGATACTATGTCAAATTATGTTGACTATTTACGCTAAGATTAAGCTTTACTGCCTAAATAATTAATCTCATGAACTATATCTAGAAGAGCTTTGGCTCTGAGCTTGTCATCTTCTATCATTCTGGCGGCTTTAAAAGTAGGTTCAATCAAGCTTTGATCATCGCTGGCACGGAGCATCATTAGGTAAGTTTCATACTTCTCGGTTGATGGTATATCTATGGATTCCATTAAAGGCCTAAGTTCTTGCAAGGCCCTTTCTTTAATATCTTCCAATCTAGCGGTAGATACTGTATTAACATTGGATGACTGCTGGATAACTGGTTCGGGGGTACTAATCTGAGCAGGCTCCACATAAGCTGCTCTTCTACTCTGAGGTTCGGCAAATGACTTAGAACCGTCTCTTTGTGCTACAGGGCTCTGATTATAAACGCGATCCTCAGACTGCATGAAATCCGAGAAGTCATCATCGGTCGTAGATGATGCCGCTACTCTTGGTGACCCTAAATCAGCAACGGTGTCATCAGATACATTAGCTAAAGCTTGGGCTAGTTCATCATTAGCCTGAGTTTTTATTTCTTCATCCATTTTCCCACTCCTTCTTATAAACTTAAGGTATTAGGTTAATATTAGCATAAGCTCAATTTGAAAATCAATAATCTAATATTGAACCTAGGTTATATTTAGTTATTTCCCCAGTAATAAATAAGCTGAAAGCTTGCCTGAGTTGAGGGCTAAAGCCATACTAGAACCCGCAATAGTGTCTTGCCCCGTATAGAATAAGCCTTCTACTACTTTAGATTTTATTTTTGGACCAAAAGGACCAATCTGTTTTATCCTGGGGCTAATACCGTAGCAAGATCCCCTAGTAGCATGAAAGGTGTCTTCAAAATAACTTTCAGCTCTCATCTCATCAAATATAAGTAATTGACCCATATCCTTCTCGCACTCTTTAGATATCCTATCGTATATTCGTTGTTTTATTAGGTTTAGCTTACTGATATTCTCGCCCTCATCAGCATTTAGCCTGACTTGAATCACTAGATTATCGTATCCGCTGGGGGCGTCGGATGAATCTATTCTAGATGAGGCATAAACATAGAAAGATCTATCCTCAGAATTACTAGAAGTGAAGAAATTATGTACCTTAAGTTTAGATAATTTTTGATTTAATGCTGTAGTAACTATTAGTAATGATGGTCCGTAATGCTTGCTAGACCAATAGTTTGCAGAATAACTCATATCGCCAGGATCGAGCATCCTAGTTTCAGCGTAGGCATAATCTACCCCAGCTATTACAGCATCGCAGTCTATTTTAGACCCATTCTTAAGCTTAACCCCAGTCACCTGCTTGAATTTAGATTCTATTTTGGTGACTTCAGAATTTACGCTAATATATACACCTAAAGATTGAGCAAGCTCAGTTAAACTGATAGTTAGCTTATCCATACCTCCCTTGAGGGAATTCAGTTGCTGACCAGTTAGTATATAAGGTAATGCGTGCATTATACCAGCCATTTTTTCGGGCCGATCATCGAACACGCCAGCAATATAATTATAGAAAGATTTAATATCGCTGTTAACTATATATCTGTTAATGAAATTGTTAAATTTATCACCAATTTTAATAGATTTAATATTCATAATTTCAGATAAACTATCTATGTCGAATAACCCAGACCAGCTAGAATTAAAATAATGCAGCCTTAGGTTAGCATACTGCTGTCGAGACCTATTCATCATTTTCTTAAACTGCCGACCACTCCCTTTTTGATCTTGCTCTAATAACGATTTAGTATTAGATGTATCGCTAAGATCATAAACTGCACCAATACCAAAAACCCTGAAATAGGGATGAACCTCTTGAAATTTGAGTTTATCGTTTATGTCTATTCCAAAGTCTTTGAAGAACTCCTCAAATACCTCGGGCATCAAGTACATAGTTGGACCAAGATTAAATTTAAAACCATCTCTGTATCTGTATTGTATTCTGCCACCGAGTGTAGAGTTTTTCTCCAGGAGAGTAACTTGCCATCCAGAACGCGCCATGTAGCAAGCAGCACTTATCCCAGATAAGCCCCCGCCAATTATAACTACCTGTTTCTGCCTTGGAATAGCCCACTCCTTAAGATATTTATAAATTTTATTGCTTATGTTTAATTATAGCAGAATAAACTAGCTCACATATCCATAATTTAAGATATCTTTGAACAAAATATCTCTACGTAGATATATTACATAGCTTTATTCAGGCAGTCTATTGGGCTTTTCTTGGCCGCTATCTTAGCCGGCACTATGCCGGCCAAAAGAGATACAAGAAGTACCCCAACAAGAGTTACTAGTAAATTACTTACGCTGTAATTAGCACTGTACAAAAGACCCACTTTAAACTTAATAACTATTGCAGACCAGGATGCTACAGATCCCACGATGGCCCCTATGAAACCTGCAAACAAAGACTCTATTATGAAATGCTGTGCTATATGAGCATTTGTGGCGCCGATTGTCTTTCTTATGCCTATTTCTCTTACTCTCTTATTCACGCTCAAGACAGATGATATAAACACACATAGCCCAGACATAACCAAGGCTACTATCGCAGATTGTTTTGTGGATGATATTAGCCTATCTCTATCGTTGGATAGATTATCATCTTCTGCATCCTTGGTAGGATTAATAAAGGTAATATCTTGGCCTATCGCGTTCTTGAACATATCTAAATCATTGGGGTTACCTAACTTAACTAGCAAACTAAAAAGAGTATCATCATTAGTATTGGTATCTGTAATGGCGGTTATAACTAAATTGTCTACATCAGATAGTTCGGTTCCAGCAAAACCCGGGGAGCTGGGTATTAAACCTATTATAGTACGCTCCTTGCCTAGTATCGTCAATCTCTTGCCTACTGATGAATCCGGATCACCAAAGTTAGCAATAGCTACAGCAGAACCCACGACAATATTGTCCTCGCTGGAACGTTGATCGAGATTCTGCCCATCTTCAGGAGTAAGATCGAGTGAATCTAAAAGATTCTCGTCAGCCACGATACACTTTATCTGCTCGGATCCATTTTGACTAGCCTTATCAGCACTGCAACTCCTGAATATTGAATATTCATATTTAGTTTTAGATTGAAGCTTGCTCTTAATATCGCCATATTTTATAGATTGTTTATCTGTTATATATATTTCTGTCTTCTTCTCTTGGTTCTTTATCTGAGATAGTGATGACAAGTTTAAGTAAGCAAATAGTGAAGCTGCCGCTAGAGCTAAGCTTAATATGGTTGCTACAGATTGAGGCTTAGATTGCCTCATTGATGCTATCGCAGAACGATAATTAAGTTTTAAGATGTTTCTATTAATTCTAGCCATATTACCTAACCTTGCTTTCTGTCATCAGATATTCTGCCGTCGTGCATCTTAATTACCCTCTTAGCCCAAGAACAAAGATTGGGATTATGGGTTACCATTATGACAGTGGTGCCCTTCTTGTTAAGGGTTGCCAGAGATTCCATTATTAAATCTGTTGTTTTAGAATCTAAGTTACCGGTAGGTTCATCAGCTAGTATAATATCTGGGTTAGTTATTAATGCTCTAGCTATAGATACTCTCTGGGCTTGCCCTCCACTAAGCTGATAAGGCATGTAGTAATCTTTCTCAAATAGATCCAACTGTCTAAGTAAGCTGCTGGCTGTAGAGAGTCTCTTGGATTCTCCTACCCCCTGGTACAATAGACCCATTGCTACATTTTCTATAACACTTATACTTGGCAAAAGGTTATAATCTTGGAAAACAAAGCCTATTCTTGAACCCCTGAGTTTAGAGGTTTGCTTATCAGATAGAGAATCTATCTCTCTGCCAAAAAGCTTATAGGAGCCAAGGTTGGGTTTATCTAAAGTACCTAGTATGTGCAGCAAGGTACTTTTTCCGCTACCACTAGGCCCCATAATAACTATAAATTCACCCTTATCAACCTTCAGGCTAACTTCGTTTAAGGCTATAGTTATGCCTTCGCCAAATCCATATATTTTACTGACATCCTTTAAGTCTATAACACGATTGTCATCAGACATATTATTGATATAACCTCTTTTAGTTTAAATAGCTTTTTGACATAATACAACTAAATCTAAAGCTTATCAAGATAGTAGTTTACGAAACCTACCGTATTAATAATATTAGGCTTAATTTATGGTGTACCGCTATTAATAGTTACCATACTCTACTTAATCTAAAGTTGGCAGATTCGGAAGATAAAATCTCGCAAAACTTAAAACTAATATTTCATTCTGAGTTAGTGATCCTCTGTGAATATTTAACTTGGTTACTGGTAAGATTTTGATATAATAATTACAAAGCTGGAGAGGTGTCCGAGTGGTTGAAGGAGCACGCTTGGAAAGCGTGTAAGCTAGGCAACTGGCTTCGAGGGTTCGAATCCCTCTCTCTCCGCCAGGTGATGATGATGTGGTATACTTTGAAAAATGGGACGTGGCCAAGCTGGTAAGGCGTCGGTTTCTGGCACCGAAGATCGTAGGTTCGAATCCTACCGTCCCAGCCAAAATTGTACTAAACTGGAAATTGTCGCCCGAAAGGGCGGCTTTTTCTTTGGTTTTGCGGAGCAAAAGCCAGATGTTTTCAGGGGGAGAAAAAGAGCTTGGGGCAGCCGTAGGCTGCGCCTTTTGAGATTTTAAAATGAGGTTCGAGCCAAAGATTTCTTTGGCGAGAGTCTTTTTTGCTGCTAAGTCATGACTTTCAGTAATTTCATAGATTGAGTTGGCTTGCTTGAGCCAGTTTCGCATAGGTTCGACCCATGCCGTTGAGGTGAGTGCAAGATTGCTTTTTTGTTCCTCTAGCGACTTCTTTTGGCTCATCAGTTCGGCTTTCTTGGCAACGTAGGTTTCTCGGTCTATGTCTTGGTCGAGGTAGCCGTCCAGCAGTCGCTGCAACTTGCTCTGAAAGTTGGCAATCTTGCTTGCAGTGTCCGCTATGAATACGCCAGAGGATTGTTTGGCTTGTTTTTCATCATCAGCCAACATGATATTCAGGGATTTTGTCCAGCTATCGGGCAGGGTGTATTCAGTGAGTAGACTAGACAGCTGGTCATCTAGTTCCTCTTGTCGGATAT
This sequence comes from Candidatus Saccharimonadota bacterium, assembly GCA_036826375.1. GTDB lineage: Bacteria > Patescibacteriota > Saccharimonadia > Saccharimonadales > HK-STAS-PATE-42 > DAISWL01. The sequence goes on along the minus strand of DAISWL010000005.1, from coordinate 1,863 downwards.
GCGGCTCAAGACATTTCATGTCTTTGCGCTTTTTCGTGCAGTGGTAATAGATATAGTGGTGGGTATTGCCGTTTTTCTGCCGTTTAGTGCGTGTTTCGCCCGTAATCATCAGACCGCACGAACCACAGCGCAACAAACCACAAAAGACCTTTGGGTCGTTGTGTTTGCCTTTGCGTGGGCGACCACGCACAGCCAAGACCGCTTGGACCTTGTCAAAGAGCTTTTTGCTCATAATAGGTATATGTTTGCCCTCGTACAGCTCGCCTACATAGCGGAAGTGTCCATAGTAGAACGGGTTTGCCAAAATATGACTGATTTGGTCTTTTTTAAGTGGCTTGCCGCCACTGGTCTGTATGCCGTTTTTGGCAAAGAAAGTAGCAATATCCTCAAGTCGTTGATCGCCTTTGGCGTATCGCTCAAAGGCTGCAACGACCAGCGGCGAACGCCGCTTGTCTACGACTATGCTTTTGGTGCGCAAGTCGTTAATGTAGCCGAGCGGGGCATGGCTAGGGTATTCGCCCCTACGAACTTTTTGGCGTAAGCCTCGTTTGGTATTTTCTGCCAGATTGTCTACATAGTATTTGCTCTGACCGAACGCTATGGACAGCATAAACTTGCCTTGACTGGTATTGTCGAACCAAAAGGTCGGGAACTTCAGTGAGGTAAGGTGGGTTTGGTCGAGCAAGTAGACGATCTGTCCACCGTCTATGCTATTCCGAGCAAGCCTATCTGGGTGCCACGCTAGTATTCCATTGGCTTCGTCAGCTTCAATGCGTTTGAGCATACTACCAAAAATGGGTCGTCCAGGTACTTTGGCGGATTGTTTCTCAACAAGCTCGTCAATTATTTGTAAGCCCTCTTGTTTGGCGTATGCTCGCAGCTCTACGAGCTGCGCCTCTATACTCAAAACCTGCTTGTCCTCTACGTCAGTAGATTTTCTGGCGTATAAAATGTATTTTTCGCTCATGACACCCCCTCAACTTAAATAGCCGCCCTGTTGCACACAAATCAGGCAAGCCTAAGTTGTACAGGACGGCTATTAAAGCCAAGCAAAAAGGCTGCCGATTTGATTTGTGTGCATCTGTATTTTACCAAAAACCGCCAATGGCGGCAAAAGGCGCAGCCTACGGCTGCCCCAAGCTCTTTTTCTCCCCCTGAAAACATCTGGCTTTTGCTCCGCAAAACCAAAGAAAAAGCCGCCCTTTCGGGCGACAATTTCCAGTTTAGTACAATTTTGGCTCATTTTTACAACGAAGCTCGAACCTGTTTCCAGCGTAAAGCCTGAGTTCAATCCCCACCGCCTAGCGCACGCAAGCGTGCGCTGCGCCCCGTCCAGAAAACCCTTTGCATATTTTTTGTAATTTCCCCCGCCGAGATTTTTTAGATCTGGAAAAGGGTGTTTCTGGTGGTTCGCTGTCGCCTTAGCGACTTGCGGCGTTTTTCTTGATAAGCTCAAGAAGCTCTGGAAACGCTTTGTACTGTTCGCTTAATTCTATATTGAAATGTCCCTGTCCTAGTTTAACGATAAGTTCGCCGCCAACTTGTTCGGCAAGATACTGAGCTTGTTCTAGCGGAACATACGGGTCATTATCGGAGTGAAGGAAAACAAACTTGCCAGCTTTTGTTTTGATCTTCTCAAAGTCAAACGGTTCGGTAAACAATCCAGTGAGTGCGTCCCAGCCCAAATCATCCTTAAAAGCACTGACTAAGAAGACCTCTTTAACTTTTGTATTGTCAGGTAGGTGTTGCAACAGGCTTAACGCCTCTACTGCACCAGATGAATGACCAACAATTATCGTTTCCTCATTAAAATCAAAATCGAGATTTGATAACAAAAGTTTGTTGTAGGTTTCAGCATTTGGT
>DAISWL010000004.1:0-56870 GCA_036826375.1 Candidatus Saccharimonadota bacterium | reverse complement strand
CTATATAACAGAGGAAAAGTTAGTTAAAAACCTCCACGTTTTGTCGTATTACTCGAAATCCTAGATTAAATCAGTCGTAGCTTAAGCTGCATGGTATTTGCCATATCCCCATTGCAAAGGTGCTATACCAGTATTACTACGCTCAAATAGTTCTTGAACTCTGGCCACATCATATGGATTCACTGGCCTTCTGAAACAAAGATCGTCTACATTATCTCCTTCAGCGGCACGTCTCGAAATTGCTGCAACATTTGCATGGCAACTAAAGGTTTCAGTTTCACCAACTGCGCATATTCCAGCATAATCAAATTTATGCCTTCTAGTGTCACTCCCACCATCTGCATATACACCAACCACGAAACCACCAGCCCCTCTAACCACTTCCTGATCAACGCTACCAGGCTGAGAATCATCGACAACCACCAAGCCCTCCATCTTCACGCCACTTAAGTCTAGCTGACCAGTAACAGCAGAGAGGGTTAGCCTAGTTGCGTTCATTGCATCAGCTAGAGTATTGTGATAAGTTACCGAACCATTAAGCTGTTTCCTAGCTCTTTCAATTGGTGGGGTCCTATCATCATATACATGGAGCGGTATACCGGGCAGTCTTTCTCTTAGAGAGACTGCTGTAGATAAGCCTATGCCTCCTAGCCCTATTATGGTTAGTCCGTGCTCGAAATCACCCCTTGGAACGTTTCCTAACCCTTGATTAATAATTTCTATAGCGGTTTGCTCCATAGTGAAAACTGTCCCGGCGTGGCCAGTAGATAAACTCACGCCTTCTTCTGTAATATCCATGCCAAAACGAGTCAAAGCAGGTAATACAGCAGCCAAACCGGCATAACGGGCTCCGGCTCTATCTCTAGCAAAAGCTACTGTAGCGTTCATAACATCTTTAACAAAATTTGGATCGGCTAGTAAGCTATCTGTTTCAAAATCTCTTAGCATATCCATAAATAGCGGAGCGAATACCATCACTCCTTCAGGTTTATTGCTATCGTCACCGTACCAATCCAACAAGCAGGGAGCCTGAGCTGCTAAAAATACTTGAGCAGCAGGCTGATCCAGCCGGTCCATTAAAGGATAGGGACCGCTGGCCTCAGCCGTGTAATCAAGTTCCGATGCTCTTTCTATTCTGGTAGGAGCGACAAAAGCATAGTCTCCATGATAAGGAGAATCTTCTTTACCCCTAAAAACATCGAATGATAACGCCAAATGCGCCCTTGATGGATCTATTAGTAATCTATCAACCCCTAACCTACCAAGGTCATCTATTCTTCTCTCCATAAGTTTCTGGTTATAATCATGCCTATCGGGGTGCCAATAATGAGGCGCCCAAAGTTCTCGATTATTTTCCTGCAATTGTCCTAAACTTATTTTAGCTTCAGGCACTATTCTGTTCCCCCCGTGAGCACATCAACATCTGACTTTCCATTTCTTCCCCTATTAGCCCGGGCTGCAGCCACACGTCCTGCAATTACCAAACTACCAACCCATGTACAGACCAGCCCCAGAGGAGCCTTAGCTAACAGCTCGCTAGTGCTCGTACCCCCTTCTCTGTCACACTGTGTATCTGGAGTTTGCGGAGTATTAGTTAGTAATGCATGCAAATCGTCGGCTGTTATTTCATTTGCGCCTAAAGAGTTAAATTGAATTGCTTGGACTTCTAGACCACCGTTTTCCAAGAGTTCATCGGCTGTACCGTCAGGTATCGCAGCAACTTTTCTTGATATTACAGCTAGCCTCCTATCGGTACATCTAGCTCCATCGCCATCTGGTCCTAGATATTCTCGGGCTGCATCAATAATACCTATTCTTCTGCCATCGGCAGTAGTAGTTGGTTCGTTAACGTCCGAATAAACATCAGCTGTATAATACACACCTCCAGCTAGCGCAGCAAAGCCCACGAAAGGCAGAATTGCTTTTCTTAATCTAGAACTAAGGCTAGCGCATTCGGTAGATCTTGCTCTATTTAGCATAACGATAAAACTCCTGATTATACTTAAAAACCACCCCTTAAGCTTAAGGCCTAAGGGGTGGTTTGTTATTAAAATTGTTTTCTTTGAAAAATTTATAGTCAAATGATTGACTTTTCTCGACTATCTACAAATTAACACAAAATATAGTTTTTGGCAATACCAAAAATTAAATTCTGCTAGATTATGTTTAAAATTATGTTATATTAAGCTTAATCTTATGAAAAAAGTACTAATTGTAGAAGATGAACCAAGCATAGCTAACATATATAAGCTAAAACTAGAAAAATCTGGTTATAGCTGTAAAATTGTTTATAGCGGCTTAGATGTCATCCCTGCCATTATTGAATTCAAACCCGATGTAGTATTGCTAGATTTAATGCTCCCCGATTTGATGGGTGATAAGGTTTTAGCCAGAATAAGGGCTAAAAAGGAGCATCGCGACTTGCCGGTAATAGTTATTACTAATGTTAGCAAAAATGAAGCTCCTAGAACTCTGTGGCATTTAGGGATTCATGATTACATTGTTAAAGCTAGCTACACCCCAGCCATGGTAGTAGAAATTGTAGCTAGAGTTTTAGATAATCAAGAAGTAGCTAAACTTAAGCCTACTACTCTTTAAACTTATTCTCTGCCGTCCTAAACCGCCAGCTCACCTCTTTTATCAAGAGATTCTGAATCAACCGATGGTTTTTCTGTTTTTTAAGGGGATTCTGAATTAAACCGACGCTCACCTGTTCTTTAAGGGGATCCTGAATCGAGTTCAGGATGACGCCCATGTTTGTGTCATCCTGAACTTGATTCAGGATCCCCCAAGATAAACTGTAAAAACGTTTTCTGCTAAAATATAAACTTAAATGAGATACTGCGTTTACATAATCACTAATAAACCAAAGGGAACTTTATATATAGGCTCCACCTCAGATCTTGAGGGAAGAATTTGGGAACACAAAAATAAACAATTTAAGCACAGTTTCAGTAATAACTATAATTTAGATAAGTTAGTTTACTATGAAGAATTCGATAACCCAAGTGAAATGGTAGCCAGAGAAAGAAACTTAAAAGATTGGCACAGACAGTGGAAGTTAGATCTGATTGAAAAAGATAATCCTAAGTGGAATGATTTAAGTAAAAACTGGTATTAAGTTTAAGTTGTTACTGTTTTTTTAAGGGGATCCTGAATCAAGTTCAGGATGACCGAACAATGAACCCTGCCCGTCATCCTGAACTTGATTCAGGATCCCCCAAGATAAACAGTAGAGGCATTCAACGACTACATCCTTAAAACCTATAATTCCCTCTTGCAATATATCAAACTTAAGCTTAATATATAAAGTAAATGAACAAAACTTTTAAAGTAGCGATCGTTGAAGATGAACCGGCCATTGCCCATATGTACAGGCTTAAGTTTGAGGCGGAGGGCTACAAAGTAGAGTTAGCCGAAGATGGCGAAGTTGGCTTAAAGCTTTGTGAAGATATGAGCCCAGACATAGTTTTATTAGATATAATGATGCCCGTGATGGATGGGGTGGAAATGCTAACCAAAATGCGAGCCACTCAGTGGGGTAAAGATACTAAAGTTCTTATCTTAACTAACAGAGGTAAAGAAGAAGCTCCTGAAGAATTAAATAGTTTAGATATCTATAGCTACATCGTTAAAGCCGAGATGACCCCTCGACAAGTTTTCGCCAAAGTTCAAGAGGCACTCGGCGTTAGTATTGAAGTTTAATTTTAGTAACATATAGGCTGTGTTATAATTTAAGCATGACTAATGTGGCTTCTAGCTCGGATATCCAAAGAGTAGAAAATGCTATTAAAAACTTGGAAAGAAAATTGGATAACATAGTTAGTGATTTAAGCCGGATACACGGTAGATTGGATAATCTAGAAAAAGCCGTTCAGCAAGAAGATGCTCAAACCGACAAAATAGAACAAATTGTGGCCAGTATTCGCAGTGAATTAAGTCAGGTTGAAGGCAGATTAAAACAACATGTAGAGCAATTTTCCGTAAAAAGAAGCCTTTAACTTAACCGAAGCTAATGACAGTAAGAAAAACAAAAACTATTTTGGGGATAGATCCAGGAACTGGAATCGTTGGATTTGGAGTAATTAAAACTGATGGGTTTAACCACCAACTTATTAGTGCCGGAGTAATTAAAACTGAACCAAATACTAATTTAGATTCTCGCTTAAAAACTATTTACGATGAGCTCTCTGAAATCATTAGAGAATTTAAACCAGATGCCGCGGCTGTAGAAAAATTGTTTTTTGCCCAAAACGTGACCACAGCTATCAGCGTATCTCATGCAAGAGGAGTAATGTTACTAGCCATAAATCAAGCCGGATTAGATTTAGCTGAATATACTCCTCTTCAAATTAAGCAAAGCATAACTGGCTACGGCAGGGCTACTAAAAAACAGATCCAGCAGATGGTTGAATCTGCCCTAAAGCTTAAAGAACCAATTAAACAAGATGATTGCGCAGATGCCCTAGCGGTCGCCATTGTTTATGCCTCATCAGTAAAATATAACTAGTTTTTATTGTATCCCCCTAGTCTATATCGCCAAAATATGGAGCAAGCTAAGATATTCGCTCCATACTTAGACTTACGGAAAAAATTTGGACCCTCCGGAGTTCGATTCAGTTAGAAGAAGTTAGCTTCTATCGGCTGAGTGGAGCCCCGGGGGTTGTAACTTTTGCGAATTCAAATTGAGTTGAAGCGTAATTGTCTCAAGAAAACTTTCGGTTACTTACCTTCATCTTCTATGACTTCGCCCTCAATGGGTTCATCTTTTGATTCAGATTTTTCATCCGATTTAGCTTGATCCTCTTTCGCGGATTCATCAGATTGAGCCTGCTGGTAGAGTTTAGCCCCTATTGCGGAAACCTTATCCATTAACTCTTTAGTAGCAGCCTCTAGTTGATCTTTATCTGCGTCATCTTTAGCTGATACTTCTTTAGCCTTGGCAACTTCTTCTTCTATTACTTTTTTATCATCCTCACTGATTTTATCCTTGAATTCGGTTGGCATCTTTTCTGCCTGATAGATAGAGTTTTCTAGAGCGTTTTTAGCCTCTATTGATTCACGCTTCTTCTTATCTTCATCGGCATGAAGCTCGGCCTCTTTGGCGGCTTTTTCGATATCTTCTTTGCTTAAGTTACCGCTGTTTTGAATTGTAATAGATTGCTCTTTACCGGTACCTTTATCTTTTGCACTAACATTAAGGATACCGTTGGCATCGATATTGAAAGTTACTTCAATTTGGGGGATGCCTCTTGGAGCAGGAGCAATTCCATCTAAAATGAACCGGCCGAGTGATTTATTATCTGTAGCCATCTCTCGTTCACCCTGCAAAACGTGGATTTCAACTTGAGGTTGGTTATCTGCGGCGGTTGAAAATACCTGAGATTTTGAAGTTGGAACAGTGGTATTTCGCTCAATTAACTTTGTGGAAACTCCGCCCATAGTTTCAATACCTAAGCTTAAGGGAGTAACATCTAGCAACAGAACGTCTTTGACATCGCCTGAAAGTACGCCTCCCTGAATTGCAGCACCCATAGCCACTACTTCATCGGGATTAACTCCCTTCATTGGCTCTTTGCCGAATATTTCCTTAACCTTAGCGATGACCGCTGGCATACGTGTCATTCCACCAACTAGAATTACTTCGTTGATATCGCTGGCCTTAAGCTTAGCATCTTTCAATGCTTTTAGGCATGGCTCTTTGGTTTTTTGGATAAGATCAGAAACTAGATCCTCTAGTTTGGCTCTGGTTAAAGTATATTCAAAGTTGATTGGGCCATCTTCACCCTGATCTAGGAATGGTAGATTTATTTCCGCACTCTGGGCTGAAGAAAGCTCTTTTTTGGCTTTTTCAGCTTCTTCTTTTAGACGCTGCATCGCCATTGCGTTATCTGTTAAATCTTTACCGTTTTCTTCTTTAATTTTATCTACAAAGTGGTTGACAATGCGGAGATCGAAATCTTCACCACCAAGATGAGTATCACCGTTAGTAGATTTAACTTCAAATACGCCATCTCCTAAATCTAGAATACTGACATCGAATGTTCCACCGCCTAAATCGAATACTGCAACTGTTTCATTCTTGCCTTTTTTATCCATTCCATAAGCAAGAGCTGCTGCGGTTGGCTCGTTTATAATACGCTTAACTTCAAGGCCGGCAATTTTACCAGCATCTTTAGTAGCTTGACGCTGAGCGTCATCGAAGTAAGCAGGAACTGTTATAACCGCCTCTGTTACTGGTTCTCCTAGGTAGGCTTCAGCATCAGCTTTGATTTTACTTAGTATCATTGCTGAAACTTCTTCAGGGCTATAATTACTACCGCCCATTTTAACCTTAACGGTACTTCCGCTAGCTATAATTTGATAAGGCATCAGCTTTTGATCTTTGGTAACTTCCTTATCGCTAGGCTTACGGCCGATTAAACGCTTAACGCCAAAGATTGTATTCTCGGGGTTAGTGACTCTTTGCCTATTTGCAATTTGACCTACTAACCTTTCTTCCTTGCCATCTTTGCTAACCTTAATAGCCACTACTGAAGGAGTGGTTCTATTCCCTTCGTTATTGGTGATGATTGTGGCATCACCGGCTTGCATTACTGCGAATGCACTGTTTGTTGTTCCTAAATCGATACCAATTATTTTTCCCATTTTATGCTCCTTTTTAATTAAATTATGGTTTGATTATTATTTAACTTTTTAAGTTTAGTTCTTTTTTACCTGAGTTAGAACTTTTTATTAAAATTAAAGTTTAAGCTTAGGCTATAAAGAACTATATAGATAGTAACAATATTGGCACTCTAAGTTCAAGAGTGCCAACGTTGTAATATACTCTACTATAGTAAAATAAACTTGTTCCGACAGGGGTTCAGTTAATAAATACCAATGTATAACCAATAGGATAAAGTAAGTGATGATGTTTAGTTTACGTATAAATCAAGCAACAAAATAGGCCCGTATTCACTCTGGAAAAATCCTAAGAGTGGATAAGCTCTCATAAAGTTCACACGATGGCTTACTTTGAATCTTGAGCTTCCTATACTAAATAAGTACAGAGAATACGGACCTATGTTAATTATACCACCATATTAGAGATTATGCTTTGATAAAACTTGAATAACTTTATACTAAAATTGTGTATAACCAGCTTAAGCTATAGTTCATAATCGGCCGGATCAAAGGCATCCCAATAAAGATGAACATCCCTAAGCCCAATAGTCCCATACTCTCAATTTGAGCCATGATACTTTTTACCGGATCAGGAGCAATTGCATATAGTATACGTGAACCATCCAAAGGAGGCCAAGGTATCATATTGAAAACAAAAAAACCTAAGTTAACTTGAGTAAATATAGAGGCAAAATCTATTAACCCGTGAGGTATGTTTAGTTTTATAAATCCGGATGCCATTACAGCTAAAAGTAAATTGGTCATCGGACCAGATACTGCAACTAAAGCCATCCCCCAATCACCGAACCTTAAGCGAGAGCTATTTATAGGCACAGGCTTGGCGGCTCCAAAAACTGGTAGACCAGCCATAGCCAAGCCTATAGGCAATAGAACGGTGGTAACAATATCTATATGAGCCAATGGATTAAAACTCCTACGCCCTTTTGCGTGAGCCAGATCATCTCCCAGGCTATAAGCAACTTGAGCATGCATAAACTCATGAAGAGTTATAGATATTACGATAGCTATAACGTATAGTATTAAGTCTGTTCCTGCCATATGTATCTTATTCTACCACTTCTTCTGGCTCCTGTTGAAGCAATATATTGAAACATTCGTGAACCTTAAGCCTAATAAGCTCTTTGAAGCTTTTAAGATTTTGGTATTCTGGTCTTTTCGACTTAGAATAGAGTACTAAATCTTGATTAGGCCAGGTTCCGAAATCTAATTCATTATCATAGAAAGAACTGAAACCAGCCCGACCAACAAGCCAACCCGCTGATATTTTATAACCATTATCAACCCTCCAAAAGGGGCATTGGCTCCACCCCTGTGGTTTTTCCACAATTTCCGGGTTACTAAGCTTAAGCTTGATAAATTCGTCTTCGCTAATAATTGGATTTTTGAAGAATGAGCCAGAGTTGGCGATTATTTCAGGATTAGGAAGTTTATTGGAACGTATATTAATCACCGCTTCCCTAATTTGAGCCGGGGTTAAATTATTAAGCGAGCGTTTATTATTAATAAGATAGTTTTCAACATCCTTGTAAATCTTGCCTCGATAGTTAGCTTTTTGGAGCTTAAATTTAACCGATACAATGACGTATCTACCCTTTTCTGTACTATTAAATTTGCTAGAGCGATAAGAAAATCCGCAATCTTCAGGCTTAAACTTAACCACTTGGAGTGATTTAGTATCAACTGCTTCAAGTTCATAAACGGCATCGCTAACTTGCTGGCCATAAGCTCCTATGTTTTGAACTGGGGCTGCGCCAACCGTACCAGGTATTAAAGAAAGTGCTTCGATGCCAGTTAAACCATTTTCAACGCTAAACTGCACCAAATTGTCCCATATTTCACCCGCCCCAGCAACTACAGAATAGTGATCAATATGATTTATAATTTCAAATTTAGGCTTAAGCTTAATTCTATTAAGAATAATGATGCCGCTGTATCCTTTGTCTGTAAAGATGGTGTTACTTCCACCTCCAAGAATAAAAAATTTGGATTTATTTTCTCTAACCCATAACAGTGATTCAATTAGCTGATCTAAGGTGTTAACCTTTATCAAATTATTAGCCCTACCTCCAACTCTCATGGTTGTATATTGAGATAAATCTATATCATGGCTAATCTTCATTGCTAGAGCCTCCAGAAACTAACATCTGATAAGATTTAATAACATTAGCGAATAAAGCGGCGATTGTTAGAGGCCCCACCCCGCCTATTTTAGGGGTGACGTTGATGTCATCCCTTAGGTATAAATCATCGGCTACATCGCCCTTAATGGCTCCATCTTCGGCGGCGGTACCAGCATCTATTACTATAGCTCCTGATTTAATTAAATCAGGCGTAATTAGGCCAGGCTTACCAGTGGCCGAAATTATTAAATCGCCATCTTTAATTAAACTCAAGTTATCATCAGAGATTATAGTATTAACATTCAGACCAGAGCTAATTAGCATGTTTGTTAGAGGCCTTCCCACTAGCTTACCTTGTCCAACTACGTAAATTTTCTTAGATTCTAAACTAATATTGTAGCCACTGATTAGCCACATTATTGCGGTAGCGGTGGCGGAATCAAATTTAGATTTCGGGTTGAGCCCATCGACATCTTTGCTTATGTTAATCAAACTTAAAGCTTCATCGAGCAGAGTTTGGTCATCGATTGGGAGCTGCAAAATAATTGCGCCTACGCCAACATCTTCATTAAGACCTTTAATTAAATTAATCAGCTCACCGGAGTTTACCCTATGCACTACAACTCCTATGCCTATATCTAACCCGTATTGTATCTTGAACTTTATGTACTTCTCTATCGGCAAGTTGTTTTCCGCGGCAACTATAATATCCAATCTAGGTTTAAGACCCTGTTGAAGCATAGCCCTGACAGATCGTTGTTGATTAAGCTTAATATAACTGACCAAATCGGAACCGGAGAGGGTTATTCTTTTTATTTTCTTAGATCTATATTTGAAAATATCGCTCCTTATGTGTTTAGAATTAAATTGATACGCTAAAAATGATTATACTCTAATAACCGGCTTAAAGCATAGCGGATGATTCATATAACCTCATATAGCGTAGACTACGTTCGCATAAAAATATTAGCCCCTAGTGGATGAACAAATATTTGCTGAATTCAGATTGAGAAACTGTACGGTAACTGACTCTGCCCCAGCCTCCATTGTAATTCATATCTGATACAAGTATTGAGCCATCTTCGTTAATAGATTCTACGAAAGCTACGTGACCAGCTCCTCCTTGATACTTATGATATAGCACGTCTCCCGACTGAGGATCTCCATCAACGCTATAACCAGCTCCGCGAGCAGCAGAAGCCCAAGATATGGCATTGCCCATCCGATTAGGGATTGGTCGCCCTATGGCCGCCCTACGATTAGCAGCATGCCATGTACAATAGCCGTAAGCATAGGTATTATTACCGCTTACAGCGTAACCAGAGGCTCCCAAGTTCTTGACCGTAACATCTGTTTGGGTATAAGTCTTCTTAGTTTTGGCTTCTTCAGCCTTCTTTTCTATGACCGTTACTGGCTTGGTACCGCCAGGTATAACTATATCGCTGCCTTCTACCAGAGTATCATTTTGAATATTGTTAAAGCTTATAATATCTGCTGCATTAGACTTATATTTTTCGGCTAAAGATGCTGCGGTTTCACCAGGCTGAACCCTATGAATAAGCCCGTCAACTGGTAATACTGTTATATCACTACCGACAGTTAAACTATCACCATCTATATTGTTAACCCACCTTATTGTGTTGGGGCTAAGACCGAATATACCAGCGACCTTATTAACATCGTCGCCTTCTAATACGGTGTAAATAACCGTGGAACTTCTGCTCTTCGATGAGCTCTGAGATGAGCTGTCCAGCTTTGGAGTACTATTATTATCAATTAGTGAGTTTGTATCGGATTGGCTTTCAGCTGCAACCGTATCGGCGTACTGGCTAACATTATTAGAAACTACAGAGCCAACGTCACTAGCTATAGCAGCTGCTAATTGTGCCGCAATAATAGGATCACTTGATTGATCCTGAGCGTTGCTAGAGGAATCTATGCTAACTTTAACAGCCGCATCTACTTTTGATGTCGGCATAAGAGCTAAAGGAAAGGATAAGTACAGGGTACTCAAAAATAATAAACTAATACGTAACTTTGATGCTATTTTATTATTACTAATAAAAAACCTCTGTTTTGGATTCTTAAGAAAAATGGTTTTCTTTACACAAAACTTTATGATCTCCCGATAACTTACTTTTTGTCGATTTTCGTACAAAAACATCAAAGAGTTTCCGACCTCATTCAATAGATTAATTATTTAGTTAGTTTTAAAACTCTTTTTTGCGATATCAGTAGAACAACTGCCAATTAGCTTTTCACAATTTAAACTATTAAGTTTAAGTGGTTACTAATGCTTAAACGGAGTCGCTAATGATTATATCAGATGCAGTATTAGCATGTCAATATCAATATAGCTTACAAAGCTTCTGGCAGTGAGCTTTCTTTAAAGATTCATGCTCTTCATTTGTTCTGCTGAAGTAGGTATTGCCGTCATCACCCGCTACAAAAAATAAGTAATCACCATCTGCCGGATCAACCACAGCTTTCAAGGCAGAATCGGTAAATCCACCTATAGGCCCAGGTGGCAACCCTTTGTGAATACGGGTATTGTACTCAGATTCCATGGTTGGAGAGGCTGTTTGACCAGTAATTTTTGCCGCATACTGAAAAGTAACATCGGAGCCTAGCGATATATCATCCCTTAATCGAGAATAAAATACTTGGGCAATTTTTCTTTGAGTATCAGGGTCGGATGATTCTTGCTGAATAATAGAGGCCAGAGTAAAGGCTTGGTGAATGTTCAAATTTTTAGCTGCTATTTTAGATTTAAAATCGCCATCTATAAGTTTATCGGTTTCTGCAAGATTTTGGCTAATAATGCTCTCTGGGGTATCTTGATATTTTACTAGTTTAGTATAAGTTTGAGGTCTGATATATCCCTCCAAACCTTGATCAGCTGGCTTATCAGCGAGGCTGGGATTATCATAACTAAGCTTAAGGGCTGAATCTACATCGTTTATACTATAACCTGCATCTAGCATAGCTTGTCTATAATCAGCTATAGTTTTGCCGGGTAGGAAGGTCACCTTACTGTATTTTGGTTTAGAGTTAAATACTAAATCAGCGATTTGTTTGGCATCGTAGCTAGGAGAAAGTTGGTATTCACCAGGTAGAAGATTATTATAATTATTAAGCTTAATAAATATCTTGAATGCTAATTCGCTCTTTATAAGATTATTTTGTTTTAATTTATAAGCTGTCGTGGTAGGATTATCGCCGGTTTCAACTCGATAAATAATTTTGTTATTGACGGTAGATGCTGGTTTAAGGGAAAATTTATACCAAAAATAAGATATAGCCATTGCACCAACTACTACTACCAGAATGGCCAGAGCAAGCTTTCTGAAAATGTATATGGGACTTTTCGTTTTTTTATAATTAAACTTAACCATTTTATATAAGCAAGTATACCATATTATATGGGCGTGCTTTTGTTGGAGCTAGTTATGGATATCGCAACGGGGATAGCAGATCCATCCCATTCCCCAGCCATATAGGCTATCTAAAAATTGGTAGATTGAATCACTCCAATGGCAAATCAGACATAATTTGAGTAAGAGCGACATCTAAAATACATTATCCAACCTTGCTGGCTGCTCTATTTGCAGCGATTCTAACGGCCTCACTCCAGGTTGGAAAAATATGCACCATCTCGGCAACTTGACCAACACTAATGCCATATTTCATGGCTAAACCTAGTTCTTGAATCATCTCGCCCGCCCTTGGAGCAACGATAGTCGCCCCTATTATCAACCCATTTTCTGGATCTGCAATTATTTTTATAAAGCCATTTTGCTCTCCGTTAGTATCCGCTCTGGCTATTTCAACAATGTCGCAAAAACCTACCACGTATCTAATATCCCTAGAAATTGCTGCTTGCTCGCTTAGGCCAAGTGAGGCCATCTCTGGGTTTGTAAAAATGTTGTAAGCAACTGAATCATAATCAGTTTCTTTTTTCTTGCGAGAGTTTAAAATGTTAAATACTGCTATCTCTGCTTGATATATGCCCGTGTGAGTAAATTTGAGTGGCCCTACAACATCCCCAATTGCATAAATATTCTTATTGGCGGTTTCTAGTCTTCTGTTTACTTCTATGCATTGGGGGTTGAATTCAACTTTTGCAGATTTCAGACTTAAATCTGTATTAGGATCTTTACCGCTAGCTACTATTATTTCATCTACCTTAATTGTTAATGCTTCGCCAGTAGAATTTGTTAAGTTTAGCTCTTTTTTGGTACCAACTCTGGCTACAGAATTAAGTTTAGCTCCCAGATGTATGTCCACACCTCTTTCGGTATAAATTCTTTTAATCAAATCAGAGGCCTGAACATCAGCAAAATTCATTAAATAATCTGATTTTTCTATGATTATGACTTTTGATCCAAGAGCATTAAGAAGTTGCATAAACTCACAACCAATAGCACTTCCTCCTAATATTGCAACTGACTTAGGGGCTTTTTTGATTTGAGTAGCCTGATTATAGGTTAGATATCCTACTTCATTTAAGCCTTCTATGTTAGATGGCACCCTGGCCCTACCGCCCGTAGCTATGATGGCATGATCAAAATTAAATTTATCTTTAGAGTTTACCTTGATCGAGTTTGGTCCGGAGAATTTGGCGTCTCCCCGCACCACCTGCAGACCTCTCTTCTGCATGTCCTTAAGCATAGAGCAAATACCAGTGTTTTCCACTGCTAAATCTCGCCACTTAACTATACTGGGGAAGTTATAACCAAGGGTGGAAGCTTTTAGGCCCATATAACCCCCCGTCTTTGCATTACTATACACTTTAGCTACATGCATCATGGTCTTAGCCGGTATACAACCATTATGAGTGCATTCCCCTCCCTCGCAAGACGTCTTTTCTATTAGCAATGTTTTCAGTTTGTTTTTAATAGCGAAATTAGCAGCAGACATTCCAGCTGGCCCAGATCCTATAATTATTAGCTGGTAGTCATTATCACTATTTTTTATTTTTTTCATTTAATTTTAGCCTTAGGTGTCCTATCTTAACTTAACTAATTTTAATTCTAGCAGAAAAATTCACTAAGCATAAGACTCAAAATTAGTATTCGATGAGCTTAATAACCTCTAACGTTCTGACATATGATTATGCTTAGCTCTGAAGTACAGATCTCTAATTAAGTAAGCCGCCAAAGCTATCCCTGTTGCTCCAGCTATTATCTTTCCGACCAGTGCACCTGTTACTGGAATGCCTACGCCCTTGCCACCACTAAGCTTAATATCTTTTTGGTCACAATCATCCTCTTTGTTAGTTCCCTTATTACAGTTGTTAGGTGTTGAATCAGGATCTTTACCACATCTAACTTCTTTGCCGGCTTCATCTTTACAGCCAGTCCATTCAACTAGGTTTACTATGGTGCTGGTAAATTCTTTTATTCTAGCTACTATCTTGAGTTGGACGGTTTCCCCCGCTGCTAATGATCTAACATACCATTCATGGGTAGCGGCGTTATACACTGTAGACTGTGGCGCTTCGTTGTACAAATATTCTAGCTGAGAAGGCATCGTGTCTTTAAATACCATTCGCTTGGCAGTGTCGGGGCCATTATTAGTGACTGTGATCAGATATTCTACTGTATCTCCTACAGAATAGCTTTCTTTTTGGTTGGCTATAGACTTAGTTAAGACTATATCATGTATTGGCTCATGGAACTCAGCTTCGCCGCAATCATCTTCTTTATTGGCCCCGTTCTGGCAGTTATTCATATCGGAATCAGGATCGTCACAATCGGTCAAAGATGATGTGGCGCCCTGCTTGCATCCAGTCACTTCAGCTAGGTTCTTGGTGTTGTCACCGTCTTTGTATTCTAGAGCTTTGGCATTAATGAGTAGGTTAATAGTTTGGCCAACTCCAATTTGAGGGACTGTCCATTGGTGGGTAGCGGCATCATAAGAACCAACTTCTGGTGCGGCAGAAACAAACTCTACTGAAGGAGGATAGGTTTCTTTAATGACAACGTTTCTGGCTATGGCGGGCCCTTTATTCACTAATGTTATTTTGTACTGGAAGCTGTCTCCAATATATATACCGCTCGATCCTACTATAGATTTGGAAAGTTCTAGGTCTACCGAATTTTGAGGTATTTCAAACGAATCACACACTTTATTATCCTGGGTTCTTATTGGCAGAGATGACGCAACGCAAGCTACATTATTAAGTGTAGTTTTAGTCAAAACGCTAGCATTAGTTTTTGTATTAATGATAATGGTTACGCTTCCAGCTGGGGTTCCAGCAGCTGCATCAGCAGCGGGGAGAGGTCCTAGATCTGAGCAGCTTATCTTTCTGGAAGAGGAATCGTAGTTACATTTGCCGGTTGGAGTAGAGCTTACGTAATCTAGTCCTTCGGGTAGGGTGTCATCAACTGAGTATTCATTCGATGCATAATCTAGAGAGCCATTATTGGCGATCACTATGGTGTAGGTTACATCTTGGTTGGCTCCGGTAACTTCTGTTGGTGATGCAGATTTGTTAATAGTTAGGCTAGCCATATTCTTAGATACATTAATTTCATCGCAGTCATCTTCATGAGTAAGAGAATCTTGGATGTTACAGTTATCTGAGTTAGAATCTGGGTCTCTGTCGGCACCTTCGGTGGTGTTTTGTGCAAAGTTAGTGTAGTCTCCAGTACCGCTAGAATAATCGGTTCGGTAGAACAATGCTTCAGCGTAGCCCGAAGTCATATCTCCAACTGGCCAATCTATAGTAGTGGATCCTGCTGAGATACCTGGCAATGATCCTTGCAGGGTAGCTGTGGAGTAATTTGGGTTGGTAGTTAGGGCGTATTCTTTGACTCCATAGCTTAAATCTATGCTTGGTAAGTTACCGCTAGCAATGCTTCGTACGTCTTGAACCTTAACAGCTTTTTGGGTATTTGGTCCTCTGTTAATAACAAAGATCATGTAATCTAGCTTGGCTACGTCCCAGCCTTCTGCACCAGGTACTATATCTTGAGATACATAGACTTGACCAGTTGAAGTGACGTATCTTTGGTATGGGGTTTCCCAGCCAGCACCAGCGTTACTGGTTAGTATGGGGTTACCAGCGGTGTTGATAGGGCTAACAAGCTTAACCAGCTCTATGTCTGCAGCTTGAGGCTGATCGGTTACAGTATCTTGGTTGTTGGTGAGATCCGTTTCTGCTTGAGGTTGGTTGGTTTTGGGATGATTACCGGTGGCAATACTAACTGTATTGGTTAAGTTACCTATGGCATCATGAAGGCTAAAATCTTGTCCAGTTTTGAAACCAGGGCTATTTAGATAGTTGGTTAAGTAAGCTTGGGCTAGTTTAACCTTAACCTTAACCTCAACCTTAGCTGCAGGATCTTTGGTTAGCGCTATTAGCTTATTGATGTCGCACGTGAAGCTAGTAGTAGATGAAGCGGGGCTACAGCTAACTGTTGTGGAAGCTGGTGAGGTGGTATAGCTGAATGGGTTGGCTCCTGATAGCTCTAGGATGTTGTTAGCGGGTAAGGTATCTGTAACCCTGGCATTGTAAGCGTCATTAGGCCCATTGTTGGTGAAGGTTAGGGTGTATTCGAATTCAGTTCCAACTCCAGCAGTATCTGCTAGTTGAGAGAAGTTGCTGGTTTTATCTGCAGTGAGATCTACTGGGCAGTTTGAGGCGATGAGGTTATCGGCATTGCTATTAGCTTCAACTGTAACCTTAAGTTTAGGAGGATTAGCATCATCCCACTGACCTAGTGTATTTAATATCAATTGTCCTCGAACATTTACGTAGCTTAAGCCTAGAGAGGATATATCTATTGAACCACCCAGAGCTTTAATATCCGGCTCTTGGTTACCACTAATTAGAATAGGCGCTCCATTGGCATCAGTGAGCCTTATAGTAGCTATATCTACGATAGATAGGTCAACCCCGACCAAGGATATTGATTTTATAATTCCTCTATCTGCTTCGCACAGGTAATCTTCTAAATCGACGGCCACGTCGGTAGTAGTACTCAAACAACCTCCGGTACCTAGCTGGCCATCTAGCCTGAAAGGTATCGGAAAGCCCTCGTCGCCCAGAGCCCATGCACATCTATAATTAGTATACCTATCCCCAGCATAAGAATAATCTTCAGTAATTCCGGGGGTAACCATAAATGGCGACCAGTCGACTCCCCCGCTAAACTCAGAGCATTCGCTACTTGTGGTGAAGTTCCAACAGAACATATCTTTGTCTAGATAATCGGTTGAATCTTGTGGCAAATCTGATACGTTAGATAGATACAACTTGCCCTTGATATAACTGGGGAACCATACGTTAGTGGTGTCGCCTTGTTTAAAGATCTGGTTTAAAATAGCATCAGCGTTTGGGTTGCCAGTAGAATTAACAACATAGGCCCCACTGGTAAGGTCTACGCACGAAAACTTATTAGGGTCAACATAGGTTTGCCCGGTTATACCAATGCAAACTTTATTGAGGTCTGGGAATGGGATGGGAACAACATTAGCGTATTGAGTTATAGTACCGGTATCCCATCCGCTAGAGCCGGAGCCGCAATCACTATTCGTGGCCTTATCGTAGCAGACAATTCTTGAATTAGTACCATTATTATAAACTCCCGAGAGGACGTAAGCCTTACTACCGTAAGACGATACAAGTCTTTCCCCGAAAAGATTTGAGTAGTTTACACTAGGAACATTGCAAACGCCTCCGTAAGAATTATTTACGACCTGACAGCCAACCCTAGAGACTCCGCCAGCATCGTAAAAGTAATATATGGTTCCATTAAAATTATCAAAATCATTTTCGTTATCGTACGGTAGTGTCTGTATATTTGGTTTGTGCAAAATATCACCACCTAAACTTGGATACGCTGGAGGCGCAGCATTATCGGTGATAGTGTAGCCACACTCATTACCGGTTGCTAAATCAAGACAAGCTATACCGCTGGATGAATCATTAGCTGCTCCAAAATATACCTTAGGAGCATCCAAATTGTGATAGTCCACCGTACCGAAACTTGACCCATCTTCGGTTATAATATGTTTACCATTTAACATTATAGCCTTGGGGAAGCCCGGGCACACACTGCCGCTAGATTTTTCTATACAAGAAGCGTCTAAGTTATCCCATTTCGACGGGGTATTGATGTCACTGTTGTTGTGATCGCTATGGTGATAGATAGCATAAACCCTATCTTTTGTAGGTATTGCCCTAACCCCGTCCCCACCTTGTTGGGGCGATGGGTTGATGCTGGGTGGTTTAACGAAGCTATTGGTAATTTCTATATTATCGGCACTTCCCTGAGCCGGTATAGAGACATCCTGGAGCGCGAGTACAGGTGCAGATAAGGCTACCTGAAGAGCAAAGCCTGAAATCATTAATAAAAATGACGATACTGTAAGTTTTTTTATTAAATATCTCACGCCTAAATACCCTCCTAAAGTTAGTGCCAGTGTAAACCGACTAATATTCTATAATGCTAAAGCTATAATAACTGAAAATATTATAGTTGTAAACATAAATATACGTACTCACTATATAGTGGATATTTCCACTCTTCGAATAGTTATTCCAAGTTTATAACATTGCTGGGCTTGACTTAGCGCTAAAGCTTAGTTATCATTTTAATGATCATGAAGTATCAAAAAATAAAAACTGAAAAATCAAAAACTAAACTAATACTGGCTTTGTTGGCTCTAGTGTTGGTTGGTTCTGGTTTATTATTTTACCGGTTAAAGATTTATAAGCCTAGTTCTAGCCAAAAGCAAGAAGAAGTAAACCAAACTAGCACCACCGATTCAAATACTAATACCGACCAAACTGAAGATCAAAATCCAACCAAATTTGAAAATCAAGATGCCAACAACCAAGATGCCGCCAAACAGCAGGATCAAACATCTCAGCCAGCAAATTCCAACCCTACAGCTATTGTTATAAGTAAGCTGGAACAGAGTAGCGGCAAGGTTAACCTGCTTGCAAGCCTTAGTGGCGCCAGTACTACTAGTTGCCAGATTAAGTTTGTAGCTGATGATGGATCGGTAGTTAACCAAACCGCTAAGGTAGAATCTGGTTCATGCTCGCTAAGCTTAAGTGAGTTGGAATTTAGTTATCTTGGTAACTGGAGCGTAACTGTTTCTTCTGGTTCTGCCAGTGCTAATTCTAAGGTGGTAATTCAATGATTAAACTTAAGTATATGCCCTTACTTGGAATTTTACTATTTAGCATGTTCCTGAGCTATGCTCCTTCTGGCAAAGCTGAAGCCTTAAGTGGTAACGATTTTGATGCCGGCAACATTATTGATGATGTTACTTTTTGGAATAAAAATGCCATGAGCCCTAATGATATTCAATCTTTTTTGAATAGCAAAGTGCCTAGTTGCGATACCAACGGACGTAAAATTTATAGCGGATCTCAAACCAGAGCTCAATATGGAGAATCTATAGGTAACCCTACTCCGTTTGTTTGTTTGAAAGATTACGTAGAAAACCCCGATACCAAAGCTAACAACTTAAGAGGTGGCTCGGTAGCTGGTGGGCGCTCAGCTGCTCAACTTATTTATGATGTAGCCCAAAGCACCGGCGTAAGCCCTAAAGTAATTTTAGTTTTACTACAGAAAGAACAAGGTTTAGTTACCGATGATTGGCCTTTTTTAAAGCAATACCAAAAAGCTACTGGCTATGCCTGCCCCGATACCGCCCCTTGTGATAGCCAATATTACGGATTCTACAACCAAATTTATAACGGAGCGAATCAGTATAATAAATATAGAGATAGAGCATCTAGCTATAGATATAAGGCTGGTCAGAATAACCAAATATTATGGAACCCCAACTCGGCTTGCGGTAGTTCAACTGTTTATATACAAAATCAAGCCACAGCAGGTTTATACAACTACACCCCCTACCGCCCCAACCAAGCAGCGCTGAACAATTTGTACGGAACTGGCGATGGATGTAGTGCTTACGGCAATAGAAACTTCTGGAGATTCTACAGCGATTGGTTTGGTAGCACTAGGGCTAATTTGCCCAACCAAATAGCTAGTTGCCCCAGCGGCCTTGGCCCAGTTTACAGATACTGGAACAACTTAAGTGGTGGTCATTTTTATACAGCAGATTACAACGAAGTTAAGCTTATAGCCACTAACTGGCCAGATAGCTTTAAATACGAAATGGGAGCATTTTGTATAAGAACACCAGAGATGGGAATCGGATCAACCTATAATACTGCCCTGCACAGATTCTGGAGCCCTGTTTTTAATGGTCATTTCTACACCGCTAGCGAAGCTGAAAAAAATGATGTTATCAGAAAATACCCTGGTGTTTGGAATTACGAAGGCACTGTTGGTTGGGTTTTACCTGGCCCAAACTCTCAAAGACCGAACGCCAAACCTGTTTACCGTTTCTGGAGCGGAGTATATAACCGTCATTTCTATACTATTAGCGAAGCTGAAAAAAATGATGTTATCAACAAATACCCTGGAATTTGGAGCTACGAAGGAGCAGTCTACTGGGCTGAAGTCTTATAAAAACTCATTCTAACTATGTTATAGTTGTATTAATTAATGGTATATACAAATACATACACCAGGAAAATGTATTGGCTTAGTAGAATTATTAAGGATAGCCGACTTGTCTCTATAGTAATATTTTGCTTGGCGTTTTTAATATTTTCCTTAAGAAGACCAGATATTTTAACCAACCCTAACCTCTGGGCAGAAGATGGTGTATTCTGGTTACAAGATGCCTATAATAACGGATTTTTAAAATCTATGCTGAACCCTGAAAATGGCTACTTCCAAACTATATCCAGGCTAGTTTTTGGCGTATCCTCTTTATTTCCCTTAGCTTGGGCTCCGCTTTTTGCCAACACTATCGGTTTAATTATAAGGTCATTACTAGTAACCTATATATTTTCTAAACGTATCGACTTTATTAATCCTAGAGTAAAGATTCTATTTGCAGCCTATATACTCTTTATGCCAGGTTTAGCCGAAGTTCATGCAAACATAACAAATACTCATTGGTATATGGCCTTGTATATGGTACTTATTATCCTATCTAAACCTGCTGTGAATAAAGCCCAGAAACTACATGATTATTTAATTATAATCATAGCGGCACTTAGTGGACCATTCGTAATATTGGCTGTTCCTATAGTGCTTTTTAAAATTTGGCCAAAAGGTGGAACACTATACTTAAGCTTAAGCAAAATCAAAACTTACTTACTTAAGAATAAGCTGTTGCTCACTGTTTTAGTTTTAGCCTTATTACAGTTAGCCACCGTTGTGATAACTGCAAAATCTTCCAGGTCTAGCGCCCCCTTGGGCTTTTCTTTTGATCTGTTACATCAAATACTAACCAACCGGATTTTCTTGGGCTCAATCCTGCCAATGGAATATGTACTAAAATTAACATCCAACAACTATGCAAGTTATCTGTTATGTTTTACTGGGCTGGCTACTGTTGCCTTTACTTTATTTAAGTCTAACTGGCAAACCAGGTTAATGATATTATTTGCCGCCGGAATTCTGGCTTTGTCACTAATTAAACCAATGATCACTAGCCAGGGGGATCAATGGCCCCTATTGCCTTACACTGCCGGTGATAGATATTTTGTAATACCTAATATAATCTTCTTCTACTGTTTTAGTTTTACCATACTGAAATTATTAAAGGTTAGGTTTTTATCCCTATTGATAGTTCCCGGTCTTTCAGTATGTATTTTCTTGCTGATGCAACAATTCAGTATGCCCCCACTGCTTGATACTGGGTACGAATCAAGTATTGCCAAGTTCAATTCCCTTAAGAAAGGCGAATCTATGCCCATACCAATAAACCCTGAAGGATTTTCTATGGAGCTCATAAAAAAGTAGCTTGCTCCTTTTGGTCTAGTTGTTATGTACTCTGCTATAATTAAGCTTAAATGAAAGTCAGCGTTTTTGTTTTATATTATAAAGATGATAGCTTCAGTCAAACCCTAGATTGCATAAAAAGCTTAAAAAAATCTAGCCATCAAGATGTTGAATTGATCTGTGTTAATAACGGGTTGAAATCTGGTTTCGATAAGGCCATAAACAAAATTTGGCCTAGTGCCAAGCATGTTAAACTTAATCAGAACACGGGGTTCACCGGTGGCAACATAGCCGCTCTTAAACAATCTACTGGCGATGTAGTATGCCTACTTAACAACGATGCCATAATCCATCAAGATGCCATGAAAGAAGCTGTTGACATCTTTTTGTTAGAACCTGAGGTTGGCGTTGTTGGTGGTAAAATATTTACTCTGAGTGATAATCACCCGCCTCTTCGTGAATCTAATCCATTTCATAGTTATCAAAAGTTTAACCCTTTTAACGGAGATGCCGTTTCGCTAGATTTCGACCCAGTTGAAGCTAATGTAGATAACGTTAGTGGCAGTATGTTTTTTATCAGAAGAAGTGTGATT
Source organism: Candidatus Saccharimonadota bacterium (assembly GCA_036826375.1). Classification (GTDB taxonomy): domain Bacteria; phylum Patescibacteriota; class Saccharimonadia; order Saccharimonadales; family HK-STAS-PATE-42; genus DAISWL01. The sequence goes on along the minus strand of DAISWL010000004.1, from coordinate 34,640 downwards.
GATAAAATTGGCTTTTTAGATGATAAATTTTTCGCTTATTACGAGGAATCAGATTTTTCGGCCCGAGCCATTTTAGCCGGCTATAAAGTTAGGTATTCTAATAAAATTAAGCTTTGGCATCAAAATGGGAGTTTGAATCCCGACCCAAAACACCAACGCTTTTTTTATTTTCAATTGTTTAGAAATCAGTTTATTTTTGCCGCTAATAATTTTTCTGGCTCAGCTTTTAGAAATTACTTGAAAGTTTATATAAGCAGAGTTTTCAATAGAAGCTCCCTATCGGTATCTATGAAAAATAACCTGAGCCCTGAAAGATATTTTTACCAAAGTGTAAAATCTATATTCTTTAGCCTGCCTAGTATTCTAAATTCAAGAATGAAAAAGCGACTAAGTTCAAAGCCCAAGCTAGAACAGCAACTACTCAATAATATTCAAGATTTAAGCTTAGTAATAGATTCTAAAAAACCTATTACTGAATTGATAGAATCTATTAAAAAAGAAATTAAAAATAAACTACAAGAAGTTTTTATCATCCAGAATCAGCAACCTACTGAAGCTGAACTTAAAGAAATTACTAAGCTTAACAACCAAAAAGGTTATCGGTTTGCTAAGTTGATTAATTCTGAATTATTTAATTTGCATCAGAAAGCTGTAGTTGAGGCTAATTCCAACAATATCTGTTTTGTTAAAGATATCCCCAAACAACTAGATGCATATATTTTAGCTGCTCAAAAAAACCCTAAGCTTAAGTTTATTCTAAATAATGAAGCCAGGCCCAATCTGATTTTTGGCAGCAAAAACAATTGGTTAGAATATTTTGCTATGCACCAGATTAAAGATATCAAAACTCATCTTAATGATATTAGTTATAAAGAGAAGTTAAATTTAAATATCAAAGCCAGCGGCACTAAACTTAAGTTTAATAATCAGAAGATGAGCCTTCAGCTTGAACCAACTGACTTCCCTGTTTTCATAAATTGTCGAGATAGGCTAGATCCATTGAAGGAGCTGTTAGCTTGGCTTAAACAAGAAGGCGTTAGCAATAGTAGAATAGTTTTGATAGATAATAATTCTTCTAACCCTGAACTGCTTAAATTGTTTGATTCTAAAAAATATGAAGTTATTAAGCTTAACAAAAACGTTGGGCATATTAGTTTTTGGCAACGAAATATTATCAATTTAATCGATGAAAAACAGCGCTTCATCTACACCGATCCTGATATAGTTCCTAGTGATGGTAGCCACGGCGCCCTACTTAAGTTTAATCAGTTGTTAGATAAGTATCCGGATATTAAAAAAGTTGGATTCGGCTTAAGTTTAGATGCCATCCCCGAAAGTTATCATCTTAAAAAAGATGTAATTAAGTGGGAAAAAAAGTTTTGGGAAGATGAAATTGAACCTGAAGTGTTTCGGGCTCCTATTGATACAACTTTCGCCCTTTACAGAGCCTCAACCCCGTATCTGCACGAACCGGCTTTAAGAACTGGTGGTGATTTTGTGGCTGAACATGAACCCTGGCACACAAACAGTAAAAAACCATCTGCTGATTTAATTTATTATCTAGATAGAGCAGATAGGGCATCTAATAGTTGGGGTTCTAGCAAGAAAGATGGCGTTGCTCATCACCAGAAAGTCAGCAAGCACTAAGTTTTGTGGTTTATTTTTCCGAATCTCTTAAGCTTAAAATCTAGCCACCCCCTAAAGCAATAATAGAATTTTTTAAATTTATTTTTTTCATAGAAAATAGATCTTAGTTTATCTTTTATCCAAGCGTTTTCTATATCATTGATAAATTGATTTATTCTAGGGTTAGATTTTTCTTTGAAAATATCTTTAATAAGTAAACTGTTTCTAATTTGATAATAACTACGGATAGGAGAATGGTTGTAAAGAACTAAATCCTTGTTAAACAATCTGCTATGAATTTGTTTAGAATTACCAATGCTGTGCTGGAATCCTAAGTTTAACATTTTACCGGTTCTATAGCCCATGCTAATTGCTCTCAGCGATATTTCAGAATCAACTGAATCAATATAAAATCTCTCATCAAACCCACCAATTTTATCTATAATCTTAATGTTGAGAATGGATCCTGAAGAAAAAACGATAAGCTGTTCATCGGTGATAGCTTCTTTGGGGGCTAAATTTAGATTTTCGTACCAAGCGAATCCTAAAATTGCGAACTTATCTAAATTAAGTTTAAGTTTTTTAGCATCATCGCTCATTTTAAGTATAACTTTCATTTCAAACTTTGAATCTTGATCTGCTAACATTAAAAAATCTATTTTATCCTTTTTAGCCAAACCAAGGGAGATGTTATACGCTTTAGATAAACCTATATTTTCAGGATAGTGATGGAAATTAAGTTTAGCTGCTGGAACATTTTTTTGAACTAATTTTATGTTAGATTCTTTGGAATTATCTATAACTATAATTTGCTTAAAACTAGATAGTTCTTTCAAATTTTGAATCTGGGCCTTAGTTGGGTTGTAAAGCACTACAGCTAAAGCCATGTTGCCAGCATTAAGTTTAGAATAGTCGCTCATTTTAAAAAACCTTTTAATTTAAACTTGCACCAGACCAGTAATTTTATGGATAATAATTTATATTGAGGTTCATAGTATACCGGATGACCATTGCTAATTTTTATAACCAACCACTTAAGCTTAGCCAATTCTGTGAAAAAACAAAATGATCGTTCAATAGCATGAGCCATTGTTCCGCTAATCTGTCCTGATTCTTGATCGAAATCTTCAATATTTAAAGTTTTAATTATAGGTTTTATAACTTCAGTTTTAGCAAAAAACATTGATCCTGCCGGAAAATATAACGGGCTGAGTTTAGATAAATTATATCCTGACCTTTTTAGTAAAACTTTTGCGTGCTCGTAATCGGAGCCCAAACCCCAGTTCATATGTTCCTTAATAAAATCTGGCGGGCTGGGTAGTATTAAGCCTATACTGTCGCTTAATAGAACTTTTAAGTTAGAGCTAGCGATTTGCTTACTACCTAAAAGTTTATTAAAAATATCATCTCGCCAATTATTTAAATCTTGATTATATAAAGATTTTTTAGTGTGTAGGTGTAAAAATAAATCAGATTTTAATATCTCTTGTTTAAAGCCTATTAGGCTTGGAGCTATATCTCTTCCTACATTCTCAAATACTTTAATCTGATAATTAAAATCCGTTTTACTGAAGTGGCTTTCTATTTCAGCTTTCTTGGCTTCTGTATCTGTAGTTATTAATACCTTAAGCTTAACAATGTCAGGGATATTGTAAAGCTTAGCGATGATATATTCTGTTAAATCGGTATAGAAAATATGAATTGTTGCTGCCAAAGTTAAATTGTTAGTATTTTTAGGATATTCACCGTTAAATGGTACGGTAGTAAATGAATCGCTAATTATAGTAGGCAATTCACCATTGGTATTTATATGATATTTGGGTTTAGACATAGAAAAATCACTTACTTCTTCTACCAACTAGCTTGCCGAGAACTCTCGCTGTTAAGTTTGAACCCTTGGAAACAGTTTTTTTAATCCCAAGTGGCACCTTCTTATCATAAATATTCATAACCCTAGATAATTTAACCAATTTAGATATATGCGGGGTATCGTAAGTACCGAAAGTCTCTTGCAAACCAATTCTAATTAGATGATCATTACTCTGGTCTGAGAAGCCATATTCTGTTGATTGAAAGTAATTAAATAACTGTGAAAAAAGTAGATAGCTCTCATACTTGGATAACTTTAAATAGTTAGATATTAATCTAATGTATCCTTCCCTGTTGTCATAAGTCCTAAGCATGCTATGAGGCCTGACCCTATAGAGATAATTAGCTACTGGCATTATATTAACTTTATAGCCTAGAGAATCTAACCTCATATATAAAGCCCAATCTTCAAACATAGCTTTGGATGATTCATCCCACCCACCAGTTGCCTCCAATAATTTCTGACGATGAAATATAGCCGCCGCTGAACCATATGTATTATAAGGCAAGAAAGCTGTAGCGAGATTAGACCCATAAGGCATGTATTGGTAATGGAAGCTCTTCAGTTTAGTCGAATCCCTACCTTCATAAAAAGTGTTTAGAAATGGCGTAACACCTATAACTGAATCATCATTGGCGTTAACTATTGCTAAGCTTAACTTCTCTAGGAAATAATTATCCACAATATCATCACTATCTATAGTAACGACGTATTTAGATTTAGATTTCTTTAGTGCAAAATTTCTAGCCGATGCTAAGCCGCCATTAGGCTTATCCAAAACTCTATATTTAAAATTATATTCGTGAGACTTAATCATATTCGTGAGATCATTTAGGTAATTTTTCCGGCTTGAACCATCATTAACAAATATAATCTCTTTTGCGGATAACGATTGACTATCTAGGCTTGAGCATAGTTCTTCGATATATTTAAGATCGGTATCATAACAAGGTATTATAACTGATATTGTCTGATCCTCTTTGCGACTATTAGTTTTAGGTCCTCTCCACGGTAAAGATTCTAACTTAGCGATTGAGTAAGTTTTATTGATTTTAGCTTGCTCTTCTAAATACTTAGACCTGTTCGATTTGACTATATCTAACCTTTTAGCCCTTTTTCTTTTGAGCTGATTAAACTTATTCAGTAGATCTTTGTTATTAAGCTTAACAATGAACTGATCTTTCTCGGGAATTAACTCCGGTATACCGCCACTGTCTGCCGCTATAAAATCCATCCCTGTTAACATTAGCTCTAAAATAACATTGGGATGATTATCTCCTGGGTAAGGTATCACAGCTATTGAATCTTCCGATTTATCATTAAGTTCTTTTAAAAGCTCATCTCTTTTGTATGGTGCTACTTTAAGCTTAATGTTTGGATAGCGAGATATTAACTTTAAGGATTCTCGAACTTCTTTTTCTGAAGAAGTATAGGTTGAAGCACATACTACGTTATAATTGCCCCCTTTCTTAGCTAACTGAGCTATGAAGCTTAGAAATCTGTCCCCACCCTTCATCTTGCTAAGTTTACCTATGTAGTAGATATTCTTTATCTCTCCGAAACAGGAGGGCTCTTTGATCTCAAGTTCGTCGTAATAATTCAAGTTTATAGGCAGCCTATATTTAACCGGGTTCTGAGCATCTATGCCGTATGTGGAATAAAGATTTCTAACAAAATCTGTTAGAAATATAGTTACATCTGAATTAATTATAGAATAAACCTCTTTTTGAATCACTGGTATATTATTTTTAGATGGATATCTGCCCGATGCATTATCTACATAGATATTTGAACCGTGGCATACTGTTATCGTCTTTAAACTATCTGGCAACAACCCTGTTTTCTTGGCTTGAATAACCCTGCTTAGATTTAAGTTGCCGTAATCGGAACCCTCTAGAAATCTTATCCGATCATATAAAAATAATATTTGATAAGTTGCCTCTAGTATACTAGCGGCTGAGTTATGAAAATCATATTCAAAAAGTTGGCTATTCTTTTTAGCACCAATAAGCTTTTGCAGTGATAGCCACTTATTATTATCTATTGTTTGGCTATTTATTTTGTCGTTGTCGTCAATTATAAGAATTGCACTATCTTCTCCATATAGTCTAGCCGCCTCTTTAACATAAGACCCTATACCTCCGGTTATTCTATAATCAGGGTGCTCATTGGTAACGATAATATGTTTAATAGTGTAGGGGGGCAAGTTATTTTTATTTAGAAAATTTTGATAATATTCTTCAGAGCAGCTCAAAATTAATTCATTCTGATTCTTAGATATCTCAAATCCACTAGATCTGAACAGATCTTCAGCCTCTTCATATGACCAATCTCTGAAGCATTTAAATTCTGCCGAGCTTAAATTAGATGAAAAAACAGCCTTACGGTTAGTGTCATTAATCATCCAAACCCTTAAGGCCTTAAGTAATGGCCGAATATCATTTAGAGATTCCAAAGCTCCTAGTAGATATACCTTGTTGAAATCTGACAGAAACTCAATAATCTCATTAGTTGTTGCCCATGATCTTAAGTTTAGATCACCGCCCCACGAGGTATCTCTTGCGACTTTGGTCTTAATTCCATCACCCATTTTATAGGGGCTGATTATTAGGCTCTTAGAGCCTTTTATCTCTATATCATTTGGTATTTTAAGAACTGTAATTTCTTTAAAATTTATGATCGTTTTAGCTGGATCAGATGATAAAAAGTTACTATCGGGGTGAACTTTATAGATTCTAGCTTTCATTATTAATAATTATAACACTTTGGTACGCTATGGTTTAGCTTGAAACTTAATAGATGCAAATTATTGCTGTGTTATCAGAGAACTTAATCTGATCATTAGCGAATTGATTCCAGTCACGAGAGCCACAATAGTCCTTATAGCTAGCGAACCGAGCATCCTTCGGATTGTCTTTTTTTAAATATAGATTGTCGTAGAAATATAGAGATTCAATTGTTGACCAATCTGTCACAGCTGCTCTCACATTTAGGGCGTAGATAACCTGGGTATCACCCACTAAATCTCCGCTGTAATTAGTTACGGATGCATCTCTGAAGTATACTGCTGAGTTAATGCCACCATGATTCCTAATATAGGAACTTACCCGGTGAGACCAATCTCTATCAGCCCTATTATTGTTTACCGATGCAATTTGCCACCTGAGACTTACTATAGTATTTATTGCAACTAATATGACCATAATAAGAACGCCTACTTTTTTTACATAACCCGGGGAATTAGTAATGCTTAACATTAGCAACACTAAAGACAGACTTAAAGAAAAAGCAATAGGAATCAACATCCTAAGTTCAACTATCTGGTTTTTAGTTAAGAGTGGGAGGATTATCGTGCACAGTACTCCAACTAAATTTAGCAAGGTGATAGGGATTATTATTTTCTTCAAGAAATCTGAGAACCTATAGCTCACAAAACTCAGGACTGCCAAAGTCAAAAAAGATGCTAGTAGTGGCAGGGTGTATTTAAAGTATACAGATCGGATCAATATAGTTATTTGTTTATATGTCGATATCTGAAATAATGCTTTTAAGTTTAGCTGGTCTACGCGTTGTACATGTATTAAAAATTTGTAGATAATAATCGTCGACATAATAGTAGCGATGAAATAAAGCAGATACCTACATATAACATATATGTCAACCCTATTAAATACTTTTCTGTAATCGAAGTTATTCTTAAGCAATATAATCCAGCCTAGATATACGATAGCTACGCCCATTGATGGCTGATATGAATTTATAGCTAATGCCAGCATCAGTATTGAGAAGAACGCCTCTTTCAGGTTGAATAATCTAAACGAATCAAAATCGATAAATTCAACCGACAAGATGGCGAATAGTACACTCATCTGCATAACCATAGTCTCTATAAATAAATAATTTTCAAGTGTTAACGGGGAAACTAAAAAATAAACAAGCCCAAGAACTACGCCAATCCTGAGAATCGGATCTTTATTATTAAGCTCAGTTTGTTTAGATATTTTTCTGTATATCAGAATTACTACTATCGAGGAAATTGCTAACCCAAATATTAAAGATATTTTATTTAAACTAACCAACTCTAGCTTAAGGATAGCTGCAATTTTAATAAACAGAGCGAATATGAACCTTCCATTAGATCCGATTATACCGCTAGCCGCATCTTGATAGCCCGAATAACTTGTGGCTATTGTATCTGTTGCAAATCTACCATTAATAATAAAAATAATCTTAGAGAAGAACGCCGCTAAAAATAAAGCTAGGTAGATAAGATTATTAGCCTTTAATATAAAGCCTAGTTTAGATTTAATCTTGGATATGTTTACTCCCATAGTACGATACTCTGCTCCTTAATTAAGATTTATTTAGTAATTTTTTAAATTTTTTATAAAGATATATATGCGGTTTTTTATATATTATTTCTAGTTCGTGTTTTACTAAATTATTATTTATATTCAGCTGATTAATCAGGTCGCCTTTAGTGTTAATATCTATTCCCAAGTTTTCTATTTTATTATTTAAAGCAGATATTTCTTCGTTTTTAACATGTATTTGATCTTGCATATCAAAAGCGTTATTAGGCCTTAGTTGCTTACCTTTTTCTTTTACTTCTAGCTTGGAAGAGTTGAGCAATAATCTAGATAGTTCTTCTGTAGCAACAATGTTAGAATGTTGGAACAGAATATCTTTTTGTAAAAGTTTTTTTCTTGCATCTCTAATTACATTAATGTTGCTCTGTAGAAATTCTATAAAATCAGAACCTATGTTATCGGAATCAAAATCAAACCTAAAAGCATAGCCTTGATTAATAAAATCTTCCCCGACAGCATCCCCCCCGTTAGTGACTACCGGCAGGCCATTACATACCATATCTGCTATTCTCAGCCTGAAAGAATATTTATTCTCTAAATTATCAGCATTTATAGATATCGCCAAATCTGAAGAATTAAATATATCAATTCTTTGATAGTAATCAACCCAATCCTTAAAAAATATGCTTTTATCAGTTAAGTTATTTTTATCTGATTGATTCTTGAAACTGTAGAATGCTCCATTAAACCTTTTATTAGATATTGGGTAGAACGGGTTTCTAGCTCCTATAACAGTTAGTTTGGCGATTTTCTTAACTCTTGAATCTGAAAAAATATCTATAAGCTTATTAGGGTTAAACCATGGATACATGCCCCCGAACCATAAAATATTAATGCGACCGTCATTATTTGTGTTGTCTGGCATTCTAGGAGTAGGCTCGTTGATTAATTCCGGATAAGCTGGAACCTCTACCATTCTGTCCGTATTAAAACCGTCAACCAGCCTTCCTGTAGAAGCTAGTACTCCCAAATAAAACTGTTTCTGAATATTGTTACCTACAATAATATAATCTGAATTTGCTAAAGAATAGTTACAATAATCTAAAGAACTATAGTAGTTATTTAGTATATCTCCGTCCTCTTTATCCGAACCAGATTTAGTCAATGCCTCTACATAATAAGGCGATATGGCATCGGCTATTAATATTGAACTCTTTGACGAATTATCTATTATATTTTTAGATAGTTCTCCAAAAGCATAAGAAAATATAATAACTTCGTAATCTTTTAGTAATTTATTTAGCTTTTTATAATTAAAACTAAAACTTTTTATCTTTATTCCATTATAGTTATTTATGTCGGGTTTATTCTCATCTAGAATGGCCATGTCTACTTTGTGTCCAAAATGCTTCAGAGCCATAGCAATACGCCAATACCTCAGGCCAGTTCCTTCCGCAATTGGGTCATCGATAGTAGGAAATTTATTGTAACTAATTACTAAAATCTTCTTAGGCATATACCTATAGTAACTCAATTTTTACTTTTAACTAATTGCTTAAATTTATTTATAAACATTTTAGGATTATGAGCAGCCTTATTTAGCTTAGATAACCTTGTTGCCATGAGATACTTCTTTGATTTTAATACATCATTAAAGTTGTTCTGCAGATCTTTTATAATAATTTCAGATTGATCTAATTGAGCTTGCAACTTATCTACTTTCTCAATGTAGGCCTTCTCTTTGTACCAATCTTGGGCCTCGCTGAGGTGAGGCCCTAAACTTAAGTTACTATCAACCTCTTCGTTTATATCTCTGTTCGAACAGAGCAAATAAAAGTATAGCGTTTTATCTACACTGATAGATGAGCACTTATTAGCCGATCTAACTTCTGGTAGGTCATCCTTGAGGCAATCTTCATTGCTCATCATCACGCTTTTCCATGTAGATTGAAAATAGTTTTTTTGGTTTTTAAAATATTTAAAGAGTAGCCCTTTCAGCTCTTCATGCTCAAATTCATGAATGTGGAAATGATTTCCCTCCCCGTATTCTGAATCATTAGGGGTGGATATAATTAGTAATCCATCTGGCTTCAGCACTCTTTTTATCTCTCGGACAAACTGCTCATAATCATCTATGTGCTCTATTGTTTCAAAAGTAGTTACAACGTCAACAGAAGCAGAATCTAAGGGTATGTTAGTGCCAGAGCCACTAGTATACGTAATATTTTTATGATCATAGTTATCCTTGGCATATCTTACGGCTTCAGGGCTGACATCTACACCGTATATTTTTTTAGCTTCTTTAGCTAGCATATAAGTACCATACCCGGAGCCACACGCAATATCTAAAACAACCTTATCTTTAATTAATGGCTTGGCCGCCTGATAGCGTTGTAAATGTTCAGAATAAAATAAATTATTTTTGTGAAACTCTGGTACCATTCTCTCTCCGGCACCGTCTATAGCAATGTCGTCTAATTTTTTTAGAATATTTTTTACATAATTCGATGTTAATGCCTTCTCTTCTATATCTTTAAGCTTAGTGATATCAGAGGTATCGCCAAGCCTGAAAATGCTTTTATTTTTATTAATGTTACTTGAAGCTAAACTTGATTGGACATCTTCTGATTTTTGCTTTAAAACCGCCAATGGATATATTTGGGCGTATGATGAGTTAGTAAAACAGTATAGTTCTTGATCGTTAGACAGCACATCTTTAATATCTGAGCCGTATTCATATAGAACTGGGTAAGAATCTTGGCTGTCTCCGTGAAAAGATATTGGCCTTACCAAATTCACCCCACCATCTTTATTTTCGGTAAACCGTTTTTTAGTTTTTCTGGACCATATAATCGGAGTAGTGAATATACAGATACCGCCAGGTTTTAATATCCTTAGGCATTCCCCTATCGCTTTAGCTGGATCCTCTAGGTGTTCCAGTGTTTCAGAATGAAGAACTAAATCGAAACTATTACTCGGATAGTTTAAAGATGTTATATCCTCAGTTCTAATGCCGTCCCTTCTCAAACGCTTTTCTTTAGATTCGCTATCTGCAAATTCACTATACTTAAGTTTTTTAATACTTTTGAGTTTTTGGTGTAGGCTCGCACAAGAGTTGATTTCTGCAATATGATAATCACTCTCGTTAGCCTTGTCTACAAACTCATTTATGTCCTTAGTCCCATAAACTAAACAAATAGCATTAGCCATACCTTGCACACGCATAGATGAGTAACATGACCCGCAAGTATAGCCTTCTCTTATATTAAATATAGCTTCCTGATCTTCACTCAATCCCCACGTATAAGATAATCCGGGTATACTAGTTATAGGCTTGGCGCTTAATACAAAATCGTCGTCGCCACAAACCAAGCAAATTTTATGTTGAATCATGTAACCCCTTCTTTATTATTCCCTAGCGATATGTTGTATTCTGATTGAAAAATAGAAAAATTATTTTCAGTATTGTCTGATACAAACAAACCATTCTTAATTTTTTCATCATACTGTATAACGCCACTAGAATCGACCACTGCGACTTTAGCGAAATAAAAGCCACCTGAGAATTTATTTTTAAGATTAATATTAATTGTTACTTCTTGGTCTTTTTCCATGTAAATTTTTTTTGAATAATTAACAGGCAAGAGAGTGTTCACTCCAAAAACTGGAACATCCGGGTTAGATGCATTAAAAATTAAAATTCCGAATATAGGGTTATCTTCTTTTCTTTTAGCTAAATATGTCACCTCGACATCTATATTTTCATTTTGTTTTAGGATTGGCACAGCCCCATCTCTATTTTCTGATTTTAAAGCTATTTTTTTAATTACTATAGGTCTAAAAACATTTTTAGGTTTTAATTTCGTAGATTCAGACTCCATTTGTAAACCTTGAGTTATTTTTGTTTCTTGAGAACTTATAGATAGCATCTCATCTCTATACAGTCTAGACACCTCTTCTATGTCTCCGCAAAATACGGTCTCACTATTATTAATAAATATGCCTTTATTGCAAAATCTCTGCACCGCTCCCATATCATGGCTTACAAAAATAACCGTCTTTTTTTCAGATTTCAACTTTTGAAAATAGTTGAAACATTTTTTCTGAAAGTTAATATCCCCAACTGCAAGAACTTCATCTAGCAAAAGAATATCGTTTTGGGCCCTAATAGCAATACTAAAAGCTAGGCGAACCTGCATGCCGGAACTGTAGTTTTTAAGCTTCTGATCCATAAAGCGTTCTAGTTCGGCGAACTTTACAATTTCATCGTAAAGCTCGTTTATCTCTTTTTTGGTTAAGCCTAAAATTGAACCGTTAAGGTAAACGTTTTCTCTACCAGTTAGTTCGGGGTTGAACCCGATGCCCAGTTCTATAAACGGAGTTAAAGTTCCGTTAATTTTAACTGAACCAGAGCTCGGCTGATAGATACCAGAAATGATTTTAAGTAGAGTAGATTTACCACTACCGTTTCTACCCACTATACCAAAGAAATCGCCCTCATTAACCGTGAAATTAATGTCTTTAAGAGCCTCAAACTTTTCGTAGTTGCTTTTACCTTTGAACAGCCCTACAAAATGTTGTTTTAAACTATTTTTTCTATCGTGCGGTAATTTGAAATTTTTACTAACATTGTTAACTGAAATAACTGCTTTTTTAGATTCTTGATTTTTCATGCCCTAAAACTCCTCGGCAAAATTTTTGCTTTGCTTATGGAAGTAAACATAAGAGATGATAGCAATGGCAATAACTATTGCTATTGGTAGCACCCTCCCCAGCCATAAACCGTTGACGGAATATGGAGTTTGGGATTGTTTAGTAATTAAAGCCCAGCGAGCATCTTGTATAATTTGAGCTAGAGGATTTAGCATCAAAAGCTTTAATATCTTTTCAGATTTATCTGCTATAACATGGGGTAGCCACAATAGAGGGCTAAGGTAAAACAAAGCTTGAGAGCTAATATCCCAAATATTGGTCATATCCCTAAACTTAACTAGCAGGGCTGATAGCAAAAAGCCGAGGCCAGTTGCAAAAACAAACAATTCTACTATAACTAACGGGAAGTAAATTACGTTCCAGGTTAAATCTACTTTAACTAGAACCATTACTAAAACTACTACACTTAAGTTTAGTACAAAGTTGATTAAGGCCATCACTGTTGAGCTTAAAACTATGGTGTATTTAGGGATTGATACTTTTCTGATCATATCCCCATGGCCAACTATCGATCCCATCCCCATTACTACTGCTTCTATGAAAAAGTTCCACATTACTAAGCCTAATATTAAATAAGCTGGGTAGTATTGTATGCCTTTTCCTAAAGGAAATGCTACCGTGAATACAAAATAGAGTATTCCGAACATGAAAATTGGCTTCAATAAAGTCCATAAATAACCAAGTACTGAGCCTTGGTACTTAACCCTAAAATCGGCAATCACCATTTGCCAGATCAAATCATTAGTGTTGTGACGAATTGTTTTAGTATCTGCCATTTTAAAAGATATTAACCCTAGCGAACGTTAAAATTATATTTAAATTACTGCTTAATAAAGCTAGATTCTACATCTTGGTAGAATTTCTCTAACTTAGGTATTATAGCATCCCAAGTATAGTTTTTGGCAGTTTTGAGCCCGCCCTCTCTTAATTTATGTTGTAGTTTTTTATCTTTCATTAACCTTAAGATGGCCTGAGAGAGAGCCACTTGATTGTTCTGTTCTATTATCAAACAGTTTTTACCATCGTGACAGAAATCTCTATTTCCGTGCATATCGGTGCAGATTAATGGGCATCCTGCTGCCATCGCCTCTAGTGCTGGTAAGCAGAAACCTTCGTGCAGTGAAGCTTGAATTAAAACTGTAGCCTGGTTATATAATTTATTAACTTCTTCGTTACTAGGCGCACCGAAAGATTTTGCGTCAGGATTAAGCCTAGCCAGTGCATCGGCATCGTAACCAAACAGCCACATTTTAGATTTAAACTTAGTTAAAGATTTCTCCCAGCCCTTGAAAATGAAATCGAAGTTTTTCTGAAAGAACTTTCGGCCAAGAGCAAGCACCGCATCATCTTTTCTGGTTTCACCTTTAAGCGGTTTATATAGCTCGTGATCGTAACCGCAAGGGATGATTCGCTCTGGCCTAATATTAATATTGGTGGCTTGTTCAAGCTCATCACGTTGATATGATGCTGTTGTAAAGTATCTAAACTCTCGCTTATAATTTGCAACTACTGTTGAGCGAGCCATGGTGTCATCTTCATCGTAGAACCAAGTTTCAAATTCTTGCAAGCTACATGCAGGGATTCCATTTTTGATGCTAGCAAGCCATACCGGGTTTAGGGTTTCCCACCAAGTTCCAACCTTAATCGCCTGTTCTTTTTCTAGAGCCTCTCGCATCTGATCGTAATCTTCAAACTTTTTAAGTTTTACATGAGGTTCGGTTTTCCAGGGACAATCGTGAGCATCTAACCCCCAAATTTCGGCAGCAAATTTTTTAGGATTAAGCTTATTGGCTTGTTCAAAGCCGATTCTAATTCCCCCACTATGGCCCAAAGTTTGAAAAACATAAATAACCCGGATTCTGCCTTGTTCATCTTTAACATTTCTATCATCCAGAAAGCTACCCCACTTTTTTTCAAAATAAACTAGAGATTGCTTCTGCAGGGCTTCTATTTTAGGATTTTTACCCCTTGAAAGCCCCTCGTGGTGAATTAATTCTGCACTAGGGAAATAAAGTGTTCTGATATTTTGATCCCACGCCCTTAAACAATAATCGGCGTCATCGTGAGCAAAACCATATTCCTCATCAAACAAGCCTAAAGTTTTTAAGGTAGTATTTTTAATGAAGAAGCAGGCTCCTGTTACTGCCATATAAAATTCTGGCACGTTGGCCGGGCCGTAATCACTAGGCCTAAAACGATAGTAATGATCAAACTCAAATTTGAAATCTGGATCAGAGTTTCTATGAGCTCCCGCATGTTGAATAGTTCCATCTGGGTAAAGTAACTTAGCCCCAACTATACCTATTTTTTCTGGATTCTTACCATAACCATAAGCCCCAAAGCAAAGAGCTTTGAGCCAGCCTTGTTTAGCCTCAATATCGTTATTGATCATCACTACATCGGTATTTGGGTTAAGCTTAAGTGCCTCTTTAATACCAGTGTTAGCGGCTTTGGTGTAGCCTCCATTTTGTTTTCTGTAAACAACTTTAATTCTAGGTTCTGATTCATACTGTTTGAGAAAACTTCTACTACTTTCTTGGCAGTAATCATCAACAATAATAATATCTAGTTCGTTTTTAGTAGTTGTGATAAGTAAAGATTCTATACAACGTGGCAGAATATCGGCATCGTTATAACTACATACAACTGCTGTAACTTTCTTTTCATGATGACGATACCAACTATTGATTTGCTCCGAAGTGATACCAGCTATCATACCATTAGAAAATAGTAGATTATTGGCTCTAATCCTATCAAGCTTAACTAGGTTTTGTTTTAACCTAAGTGCGGTATCTTTAATACCATATTTTTTGATATGAGAGATGGATATTTTAGCCAAAGCAATTGGTGAATTACCGTGAATAGTGATTCTACCTTTATTGCGAATTGTGTGGTTTAAGCCTCTTTTGGCAACTCTTAATACTAATTTGGTTTTACTGATTATCTTATTCATGCATAGATAATTATACTCGACTTAGCAAAAAAATTGTAATTCTTCCGAGTTTAGCCCCTCTTCAAATGGAGGGGGGGGGGCGGATTGACCTTTAGCCAATCGGGGTGAGGCTGAATAGTCATAAATTGAACCTTGGTCGGTTGATATCAGGTTACAGTAGGAACTAGCATTTAACCCTAAGCTTAAGTTTTAGAACTTGATTCTTTAAACTTACCACCTATAAATTTGAACATAACACCAACTAAACTTAAGGCGCTGGAGAACAATAAGTAGATACTCTCCCCCGTTGATGCCAACCCTGAATTGATGTTGGCCGCTGAACTTAACGGATTATTATTGTTTTTAGCCACGTAAGCTATCTGATCAGTTATAGTTGCATCCTGATTAGCTTCAGTTTTATCATCGGTTTTTTCAGTTGCTGAATCTGGAATCTGATCTTCCTCTGTTGGAGCTTCTGGAGTTTCTGGGTCTGTTGGAGTTTCTGGATCTGTTGGATCTGTTGAATCTTCAGGTTGTACGTAGCTTAAGTTTAAGATGTTAGATTCTAAATTGGTACTAAGGGAGTTTCCAACCCGGCTGAGCACATCTTGCTTTAAGCTTAAAACGATTTCGGCAATATCAAAATCTACTGATTGATCGATGTTTAAGTTTAGTTGGAAACTGTTGGCTGAAGTTCTAGCTACAGAAGTTATTGAACCGGAACCGGCGCTTAAGCTTAAGTTGAAATCTTCTGGGCTAAGTTCATCTTCAACATCTTGAGCGAAACTTAAGTTTAAGCAGAAGCTTTTATTGGAAGATGTGGCATCTTGCCCTTCACATAAACTTAAGGCTGAGCTGAAGTTAGGAGTAGTTTTTGGCGTAAAAAAGGCCATGCTCGGAGCCATAAAACTGATGTGTTCAGTATTACCGTTATTCTCATCTAAACCTGGGAAGGCATCATCATCGCCAACAATAATCAGCATAGTTTTAACTACTGGCATATTGCTTGTGAAGCCGATGTAGCGAGTTGTATTGTGGCCGCAACCCGTTGTATTTATTAAAGATGTCGTGGTGTTTTCGGTTCCACAAATTGATTGATTTTGATCACCATCGGTATTAATATTATTTGGGTTAATAATCTGTTCTAAAATTAAGTTTGAGTTTTCATCATAAAGCCGTAAAAGAGCGGGAGTCCCCTGCCCATCAGTTCTGGTTTCCAGATCCCCCACCCAAACTCCAAAGTTATTTACCGGTTTTGAGAAGTTAAACTTAAGCCCGTTTCTGTAACTATTCTGATCTCCAAACCCGTTTTGTGATTCGTTGGCGTAATATTCGCCCGCATACTTGCGTGGAACCGGAGCGAAATCTTGCATTGTATCACCGTTATAGGTGTTCGCCCCTGAACCGGGTAAATCTAATTTTGGTTTATATTGGTATCCATCTGAAGATTTAGTGCCTAAATCCGCAGTGTTGCTAACATCTTTAATATCAACATTTTCAACCTTTACATCAACTATATCTGTTGAATCATTTGGATTCTGAAATTCAAAATTTTGAGCGTCATTCGGCTTAACATGATCAACCACTAAACTTAAGTTAGATTCTGGAGTTTTTAGTTCATCTATTTTATCTTTCCAGGCTTGATCTAGAGAATCTGCCTTATCAAAAGCCTGTTGTTGATCTTGCCGCTTAACACCGGTATCGCTATCAAAAGCGCCAACCTCTTCACTAACTACTGTGGTGATTGTAGTTTCCTGATCAACTAGAGCGGAAATAATTTCATCAGCGGCAAAAACGGATCCCGAACTTAAGCTTAGCAAAAAGCCAAAAGTTAATAGAACTGGAAGAAATGACCACCTCTTCATTAGCTTCAAGTATAGCACCGAGTTTATACCAAATTCAATATACTCCGCTAAGTTTAAGCGGGGCTAATTCTCAGGTTGTAGAGCTTGTGGAGCTTGATTAAAGACTAACATAATAAAGCAAGGTAATTAACCTCCTTAATCTAAACTTAGCATTTTAGGCGGAGGGTCCCCGAATCTCACTTCAGGTATATTACCTATTAGATCATCTTCTTTTAAAGAAGGGTACTGTATTCTGTAGACTGACATAATGTCACCAAAAATAGCATCAGACCATCTGAAACCTAAAATTTCTGAAATATTGCGTACATGAGCTTCACCATCACCCTCAATTTCTATATATGGGTTTAGCCAGGGCCACTCATCCAGAACAATCTCTGCTCCATCAAGAAGCCAACTCTCCCGTTTAGATTCTTGAAATGACCTGTACGGCAAACCTATCAACTTTAGCAAGTTAATGGTTGATTGAAAATCACTTACATTGACTTCACATTCCCTGGCTCCATCAATAGATAGCTTATTAAATTGTTTATATGTTAAGGTTACTTTATCTCCTTCGTCTCTCACCCTGATGAAGGCATTATTTTTCTTTAGCTCAGGAGTATCTATGATGGCACGTCTCATAATTCTCATTTTATGAGTCCGCCTGGCACCAGCCTTTTTAAGCTGCTGACGCAAAAATTTAAAATCTACATTGATAAACTTAACTTCAAATTCTATATCCATGTTCTATATTGTAGCACTTCTGGTGGCAGTGTATCCATAATTTTTTAACATCCATCGTAATCTATCTGCAGGCAGTTCCGTGCCTCTAAAATCAGCTTCTCTTAATCTCTCTAAAGAGATGGATGTGCTAGCTGATGGATTTTGACCACTAGCGATAGCGTGCAAGTATTCTTCGAATAGAATATGTATTCTATACAGATCGTTTCTATGCTTATTCCCAGGAGACACTATTTCATGATGAGCATCAATAAAAAAACACAGATAGTCTGGAGAGAGAGGATCCAGTTCACCAATAAGCTGTTTCGTTACAGTATTTCGTTGTTTAATTTTGCCGTGCTTCCTTCTCTGCTCATTGAGTTCGGTTATATAATTACTAAACACAAAGCCTAGGCTTTGCCACTCGAGTGAGCCCTCTTCTAGACTTTTTACGGTACGGTAAGCATCGAAATGTCTGCTTTCTAATCTGCCCTCAAGAAACATTTGCTCAAGCCTCTTTAGTATGTGTGAAGATTTCATTAATGGAACGAATCCATGAGGAGCTGTCTGAAACAACCTTACGCCGAATGCTATGCTCGCAACCATTTCGCCTTCACGCCTAAATATATCTGTGAGCTGTGGGTTCCCGACAGATTCAAAAAGTTCTGAGTACCTATCTATCAAACCTGCACTCCTGATCTTATCAAACGTCCAAATATGATCCATAAAATCGTGTATAGCTAGTGATATTTTAGACCCCTCAAAACCACTAACCGATAGAATTCTTTCATTCTTTATATATTCAGTAATCGGCAATATTCCTTGGCCTGAAAGCCCATATGCTCTCGTGACTGCAGCGTAACCTGCTGTGTCGATATACATAGTCATTCCAGACTTAATCATGCAATCAAGGCTACGAGTTACTTCGCAACTAAACTGATTATAATCGGCTACTCTCATAGCCTTTAGTCGTTCTTTCACAGCTGTGCTAACTTCTTCTTTTATATCAGAAAGATGTTGCCGTAAACCTAGATAAAGCCCTCTAAATTGTTCATCGTTCAATAACGATACCATTTCTTCATCAACCGTAGCCGGCAAAACTGCTCTAAATTCATCTAGGGCAGAACTGGGTTCCGGCTGAAAAAAACATCTAACTATCTTAGCGCCAAATTGGTTTCCTATCTCAGCCGAGTGCATAGGTTTATACAAAACTGCTAAAGCTCTATCTAAAGGCTCTGTTGAGGGTAGTGCTAAGTGATTTCGTATAAACTCCAATCCGCGATGCCTTATTTCCAATTCATATACTTCACTATAAATATCCTTGGTCCCGTCTGGTCCTACATCTTGTTCTGGATTTTTGTCATCACCTAACATGACATCCCTATTTGCTATCAACGTATTCATTGTAAGCCCCTGCTAATAGACCTAGTTATAGATTCAACCTTAAGCTTAACGCCATCCAGTGCGCCGTCACCATTTATAATTATTTCATCTGAAATTCTTAATAATTGACCTATATTTGTATCATAGCCGCTGGATCCTGAGTTTTCCCTTTTACTAGATTCTAGAAAATCGCTGTAGCTAAGCGCATCCCGGGGACCATCTGATCTATCTAGTAGCCTCTGATATCTCATAGATAAATCCTGATCTGCATCGAGAGAAGCTACAACTCCTATAATTAAACCTCCTTGATTTTTGATGAATTCACCTTCGCCCAGAGCATAAAGACCAGATATAATTATAAGCCCAGTTAATCGCTCTAGTTTTGATAAAGCTCTTTTGATCCAGTAGTTACCCCCCTCTAACCTACGCATCTCATTTGCAACCTCCCTCTGAATAGACCGATTTACAGCTAAGCCTCTAGTTCTAATTTCTTCACGAACACAATCGCTACAAGATATATGCACGCCAGAAGCAGATTGCGCCAAAATTCCTGCCACAGTATCCTTGCCAGATGCAGCCCCTCCTACGATTCCGATTATCATATTATCTTTCATAGTAGAAAAACCTTATACTAAATTCAGGATTGTTTATTTATGATGCATTATCAGTTCATTCAAACTGCTTCCGTACTGCATCTTGATTAATACTGCATATAGTTAGCCGGGATTCTTGTCCTCCGTTATTAAAACTGATCGGACTCGACGGATCAGTGATGGTAGCACCCATTATGATTCTCCCTATAGGTGAGCCCGGAGAAATTGCAATAATTTCTTCTTGACCAACCATATTATTCTCTGGATAGCCCATAATAAATCCAACCATATCAGCAGTAAACCTGTCTCCATTCTGCACTATAGTTAATCTAGATCCGAGAGTAACTCTTCGTTCATCCTCGTCTGGATAGCCTACGGTAGTTGCTGCGATGAAATGTTTTAGAGATGCAACACGCGTGGCAATTGCATTCGCCTCAGCGTCAGTTGCCCTAAAAGCACCGTCATGCCAGTCATCACCCCCCGACACGGCAACTTTCTGTTCTAAAACGTCGTCGTACTTTCCAGAAGCTTCCTCCAGTAGATCTCGTGCAATTGCTTTCTCGTGGGGGAGAACATAGGCTCCAGATGGATTGTGGTTCTCTGTTTCTTCTATTAAAAACTTTTTGAGATATTCTGAATTAAATATTTTCATAACAACTATCTTACTCTCTCTCTCTAAACTTGTCAAATGCTTATGCTTATTGTCTCATTTGTGGGTGGGTGGAAGTTTTTTCGTGAGTCGAGTTAAAAATTAAGCTTAATGTTTTAGATTGTAGATTTGGTGTTATTATTAAACTATGAAAACTGAACTACCCGGCGGAACCGTACATAAACTACCTAAAGATTTAAAACAGATGCTCGAGGGCAGTAGCGTGGCTGAATCTGCTTGGCTGGGTATTACTCCCCTAGCCCGCAATGAATTTATTTGCTGGATTGAAGATGCCAAAAAACCAGAAACTAGAGTTCGTAGAATAGAGATAGCCAAAGATAAACTTGAGAATGCTGAGCGTCGCCCTTGTTGCTGGATTGGCTGTATTCATAGAACTGATAAAGCCCCTAGTAAATCTCAAAAAGGCATCCTTAAGCTTAAGTAAAAATAGAGATTTAAAGCATTATTGGGCTATAGAGGTTTAATTTTGGCTGATTTGGTATAATAAAGCTATATATGAAACCTTTTAATAAGCGAAAGACGGATTACATTATACCGCTAGCCTACATGATTAGCGATATGGTAGCCTTAATATCAGCTTTTGTGCTAGCTTTTGTTTTAAGAGTAACCTACAGTTCTCGCCCTCCCTATTACCTAATTAAGTTTAATAGCTACTTCTTGATCATCTTAAGTTTAATACCAATTTTTATTGCCATCTTTTACTTTAGTGGATTATATAAAAAAGAGATCATCAGAAAAAGGTTTAAAGAGACCCTGTTGCTAGTTGTGGCATCTTTCACTGGAGTAATGGTTTTAATATCGGTTGATTACTTCATGCCAAACCAAACTTTGTTTCCAGCCAAATTAGTGCCCATATACGCAGCCCTTTTAGCCATCGCTTTATTAATAATAACCAGAGGCGTACTCAGATTCATCTTTAAAACCTTATGGAGATTTAATATTGGAACTGAACGCATTGCCATTATTGGATCTAACCAGGCTACTAGAAATTTAAGCTTAAGCCTTAGCGATACCAAAACTAGTGGTTACAAAATTGTGGCTCTGGCTACTTCAAAGCGTTTCAAGCCCGATATTGAACTAGAAAATTATTACCCTACACCAAAATTATTATTGAAAGATCTTCCAAATTTAAGGTTAGATTCCATCATCCAAACTGAAAGTTTTGATTCGGCCCAAACTAATGATGACATCAGGCGAGCTACCGATAGAAGCCACATCAACTTTAAATACTTGCCAACCGATGATAACCTCACCGGAGCTAACTCTCAAATTGAGCTGATTAACGATTACCCCGTTTTAACTGTTAACCAAACTCCCCTGCAGGGCTGGGGCAGAATTATAAAAAGGCTGATGGATACGTTTTTAGCCTTAACTTCGATAATTATTTTATCGCCACTAATGTTAATTGTGGCTGTAATAATTAAAATTTTCGATCCCGGGCCAATTTTGTTTAAAAACACCAGAGTTACTAGATACGGGAACACTTTCCGAGCCTTTAAGTTTAGAACTATGAAACAAAAATTCTGCACAGATGATCAAAAAAAAGTTAAAAAAATTTTAGAAGATATGGGCCACCCGGAGATTGCCAAGCAGTTCCAAAAAGGTGATAAGCTAGAATTTGATCCAAGAATTTCTAAGATTGGCGAGTTTCTACGAAAAACCAGCCTAGATGAATTACCTCAGCTTTTTAACATTTTGAGCGGCAAAATGAGTTTTGTTGGTCCCCGAGCTATCATAAAAGATGAGCTTAAGTTTTATGGAGGTAGAGATTACATTATGCTCAGTGTTAAAACTGGCCTGACTGGCCTAGCTCAGGTTATGGGCCGTAGTGATATTAATTATTATGAAAGAGCCAGGTTAGATATTTACTATGTACAAAATTGGACACTATGGATGGACATCTCAATAATTTTAAAAACGGTTAAAATGATTTTTAACTGGCAAGGGAAATAGATGAAAAAGAAAGTTACTCTGGCCTGCGAGTGGCTCTACACCTACGGAGGAGCTGAAAGGGTTTTAAAATCACTAACTGAAGTGTACCCTGAGGCTAAAATCATAACATCTTATTATCAAGAAGATGCTATGAGCAGATACTTCCCCACCTCTAAAATTGAATCATTATGGACGGATAAAATCCCAGTTCTGAGAACTAAGCACAAACTAACCCCAATGCTAAGAGCCCTGGCATTTAAGTTTAAGCGGCCTGTAGATACTGACATCCTGCTTGTATCTAGCGGATCTGAGGCTAAAGCTTTAAGGGTCAAGCCGGGCGGCATTCAAATTACCTACTGCCATGCCCCAACTCACTTTTTATGGCAAAGAACTGATGAGTATATGAACAACACCGGGCTTGGCATCTTAAGCTTAGTAGCCAAGCCTGCAGTGAGGTTGTTGCTACCTATTTTGCGTAAACTAGATTACGCCGCCGCCCAAAATCCTGATTTCATCATCGCTAATTCTAACCATACCAAAAATATGATTAATAAGTATTACAATCGAGATTCCGTTGTGATTCACCCTCCAGTAGAAGTTGAGGATTTTACTAAACTTAAAAATAAGTTTAAACGAAAAGGCCTAATTATTACTGGTCGTCACGCCCCTTATAAGGGTTTTGATTTAGCCGTGGAAGCCTGCACTAAACTTAATATAGAATTGATTGTTTTGGGTGAAGGCCCTGTAACTGAAAAATTGAAGAAGATGGCCGGCCCAACCATTAAGTTTAAGGGCTGGGTAGAAGATGATGAAAGATTTGATCTTATTGCTAAAGCTGAAGGATTTTTATTCCCGGGCATTGATGATTTTGGCATCTCGGCGGTGGAGGCTCTAGCGGCCGGAACACCGGTGATAGCCTTAAAAGCTGGTGGCGCACTAGATTATATTATTGATGGCGAGAATGGCATCTTTTTTGCCAAAAAAAATATTGAAGGTTTAATTTCTGCAATTAAAAGATTTCGGGAACTTAAGTTTAACCCAACAACGGTGAGCGAATCTGCCAAAAAGTTTTCGGAAGCTGAATTCAAAAACAAAATTCAAGAATTCATAAATAAATCTACTCATAAATAAGCTACACCGTCATCCTGAACCGTCATCCTGAACCGTCATCCTGAACCGTCATCCTGAACCGTCATCCTGAACTTAATTCAGGATCCCCCAAGATAAACTGTACCGTCGTCATCCTGAACCGCCAGCTGGCAGCTCCCCTCTTCTATCAAGGGATCCTGAATCAACCGATGGTTTTCCTGTTTTATGAGGGGATCCTGAAACAAACCGACGCTCACCTGTTTTTTAAGGGGATCCTGAATCAAGTTCAGGATGACCTGGTGGTGATTGTCATCCTGAACTTGATTCAGGATCCCCCAAGACAAACCACATTGTCATCCTGAACCGCCAGCTGGCGATTGATTCAGGATCCCCCAAGAAAAGCAGTAAAAACGTTTTCTGCTAAAATATAAACTTAAATGAAATACTGCGTTTACATAATCACTAATAAACCAAAAGGAACTTTGTATATAGGCTCAACCTCAGATATTGAGGGCAGAATTTGGGAGCACAAAAATAAGCAGTTTAAGCATAGTTTCAGTAGTAATTATAATTTAGATAAGTTAGTTTATTATGAAGAATTCGATAACCCAAGCGAAATGGTAGCCAGAGAAAGAAACTTAAAAGATTGGCACAGACAGTGGAAGTTAGATCTGATTGAAGAAGATAATCCAGAGTGGAATGATTTAAGTAAAAACTGGTATTAAGTTTTAGTTGTTACTGTTTTTTTAGGGGATCCTGAATCAACCGATGGTTTTCCTGTTTTATCAAGGGATCCTGAATCAAACCGACGCTCACCTGTTCTTTAAGGGGATCCTGAATCAAGTTCAGGATGACCGAACAATGAACCCTGCCCGTCATCCTGAACTTGATTCAGGATCCCCCAAGATAAACTGCACTGTCATCCTGAACTTGATTCAGGATCCCCCAAGATAAGCACACTGTCATCCTGAACTTGATTCAGGATCCCCCAAGATAAACTGTAATCGCCAAAAACTTAAAAATAATAAAAACTAATTTTTACCAGCCGAGCGAAGCCTGGTAATTGATTTTTTTTAGGCAAGTTGAATTAACAATGTAGATAGATCGCTTAAAGAAGTAATATCGAGCAGAGCCCGGGTTTTAGAAAAGCACCTTGCGGCACCCCCTAAAACCCGGGCTCAAAACTACCCCCTAATCTCTTCCTATCAACCTGAGAGAAATTGCTCCAGCTATCATCGCGCCAAACGCCGCTGCCACCAAGTAAAATGTATTTGTTCCTGGACCTGTGTTGGCAAGTCTACCTTCTACCCTTGCGGCATCAATAGTACAAGATGCTTTGGCAGTATCAGGAGTTGGAGCAACCACTACAAAGTTTGGTATAGTTACCCTAAAGTCATCCGGTGCTGCTGGCGGCATATTACCGAAGGTAACAAGCTTTATAGTATAGCCTTTTGGTTGATCACCAACTATAACTGCACTGGCAGGTTTATATGAGCCGCCGGCACCGTCTCTATCTGGAACATTTAATACAGATTGAAGCCTCCATACTGCGTCTGGTGAACGCGGATCAATACCTGCATCTTCAAATGCTTCCATTAGATCTTCTGCTGCTATAACAAACGTAGAGCCACTATCGTGTTTTTTACCGGCACCATTTTCTACAGACCTTGCAACAGCTATGGTGTGAGTCTCCCCATCAGCACCAACAATCTCAATTGATACGGCATTACCGGATTCCAAAAATTGTTCATAAGTCATAACTGTACCGTCTAGGTTGACTAGTATATCTGACTTATCTTTAAGCAAACGATCATAGACAGCCTCAGGTGGCACCTCGCCATTATTAACTTGTGCTATCTCTGCTATAATCTTAGGATCTACGTGTCTTCCATTGTCCCACACCGATGGGAATTCATGACCACCAGTGTTGCGAGAACTAATTACTACCACAGCTTCTTTAAGCTCTTCTTTGGTCATCTCGGCCAGGGTTTCCATGACAGGCCGACCATCAGGCCCATTGATGCCTTCTCTGAAGGCCTCTCTTCTACCACCACCCGTGTAAAGGGCCATCTCGGCAGAATCAGTAGTTACGCGATCGCCCATGGTTGGGATTTCGCCACTTGCTTCAACCTCATTATGATAAAGATCTCTAAGCAACCTTGCTATTTCTTCCTCTAGAGATTTAATTTCAGCGCTACTTGCAGCAAGTTCCTCTTGGGTTGCGGTATCCAATATCGCGAGCAACTCTGTTAATTTCGCGTGGGCTTCGATTAGTTTAGGATCCAAATGGCCCTTATTCTCTTCTAGTTTTTTAGTGAGCTCATCTAATACGCCATGGTTAAATTTAAGGGATTCTTGGTTCTCTTTTGCTTCTTTGGCTTTTTCGGCTTCCTGGCTCGCTAGATTTTCCCCATATCTTTCCATGGCTATAGCGTTGCCGAGATCTAAAAGAACCTGAGTTTGTGTCAATACAGCTGTTGCATTTGCAGCATCAATGGGGGTGCCATTGAGTAAATCAAGTGCAGCCCGATAACCCTGGTTATCGGGGTTAGATTCGAGTTCATTTTCTAGAGATTTTATGAGTGGTTCAACGCCTGCAACTGCAGTTTCTAGTTGAAGCCTATTATAGTTATCGGCCTCACCCTTAGCCTTAATAAAGTCAGGGCTATTCTCGTTGCCGGGGGTAGAAACTTCAACTGTAAATCTTCCGTCTAATTTTCCATCAGTGCCATCAATTACCCCAAAAGCCTCTTCGATTTCTAAAGCTTCTGCACCAACTTTGGCGGCGGTGGCAGCATCTGCTACAAAAGCGCCTGGGCCGCCTAGTTCTTCGACTAGTTGGTTGTGCCTGTCAGCTCTCGCGGCTAGCTCGGCTAATCCGGGTACTCCTGCAAATTCGGGGCTCATACATGATACTACGGTCTCCCCTTTTAGTTGTGCATCTTCTGCTCCAGCAACGCCGGGAGCCAATACCCCTCCTAACACTAAGCTAAAGCCAACAGCAGCAGCTATTTGTTCTCTCCTGAATACTCCTTCTGGTGCCCCTTCTGATAATCTTTCTCTTGACATTATATTCTCCTTATTCACGCCAAACATTAAACTACATAAATAGCTAGTGATTGGTTATTTAAAAGTTTATATTATTAAATATTTATGCAACACTTAATTCTATTAACTTGGTTAAGTGTTGCCGTTCCACCGTTTCGGTTTCGCTACTAGCTCCATGACATCTAAGCGACCAATTGCAAATGTCATATCATTGCTTAACGGATTATCCCCAGCTCCAGTCCGTTATTAACAATATTATCATATATATTTTTATATGTCAACAACGCTGCATTAAATAATAACTTTTACAATTAAAGTTTAATTGATCAAAACCCGCTATTTCAATACTCCAAAAGTTGCCCAAAATTTTAACTTAATATTTTATAGCTGTACTTGCTATAATTAAGCTTAATGAAAATTATTATAGATGCTCGCGAATACGGCGCCTCTACCGGCACTTACCACCGCAATTTAATTGAGAGTTTGCAGAAAATAGATTTCAAAAACAAGTATATTATTTTGTTGAAATCTGAAGATTTTAAAAAATGCGAAATTAAAAATCCTAATTTTACTAAACTTAAGTGCGATGTTAAGGAGTTTACCTTCGCCGAACAAATTAAATTGCCCATAATGTTATATAAATTGAAGGCTGATTTGGTGCATTTTGGGATGACTCATCAACCATTTTTATATTTCAAGAAGAAGGTTACAACAGTTCATGATCTGACAACACTCAGATTCGTAAACCCCAGTAAAAACTATTTTGTATTTAAGCTTAAGCAACTGATTTATTGGTTTATGTTGCACTGGGTAGTTTTAACCAATAAAGCCATATTCACCCCCACTAAATTTGTTAAAGATGATTTAATTAAGTTTAATAAGCTGGCAAAAAATAAGACGAGCGTAACTTACGAGGGAGCTGATGCTCAAGATGAAAAACCCGAAGTTTATAAAGCTTTAGATGGTCAAGATTTTATAATGTTTATCGGCCGGCCTCTGCCCCATAAAAATTTAAGAAGGCTAATAGATGCCTTCAGCATTTTGAAGAAGAGCCACCCTAAACTTAAGTTAGTTTTAGCTGGCAAAAAAGATGCCTTAATGCAAAAAAATCTTGATTACGCCAACAGCCGAGGGATTAAAGATTTAATACTAACCGGATGGGTCACCCAGGGCCAGAAAGTTTGGATGTTTAAAAACTGTAAAGCCTACGTTTTCCCAAGCTTAAGTGAAGGCTTTGGCTTGCCGGGGCTAGAGGCTTTTGCGTTCGGCGCTCCAGTAGTTAGTAGTAACGCCACCTGCCTGCCAGAGGTTCTCGGCAATGGCGCCCACTACTTTGAACCCACAGATATTAACGATATAGCCACCAAAATCAACGATGTCCTAAAAAGCGAAAAACTAAAATTAAGCTTAACTAAAAATGGTAAATCCCAGCTCAAAAAATACAGCTGGGATAAAATGGCCAAAGAAACATTAGCTAAATACCCTTCATCCTGATGATGGACGTCATCCTGAACCGGCCGCTACCCTGCTCTGTTGGGAGATCCTGAATCAAGTTCAGGATGACCTGGTGGTGAGTGTCATCCTGAAACGAGCGCTCACCTGTTTTATCAGGGGATCCTGAAACAAACCGACGCTCACCTGTTTTATCAGGGGATCCTGAATCAAGTTCAGGATGACCGAACAATGAACCCTGCCCGTCATCCTGAACTTGATTCAGGATCCATGTTGGCGAGTGTCATCCTGAACTTGATTCAGGATCCCCCAAGAGAAACACACTGTCGTCATCCTGAACTTGATTCAGGATCCCCCAAGATAAACTGTACCGTCCCTATCTAATCTTCTCAGCCCAAAACGCTAAATCATTAATTAAGCTTAGTTGCTTATCGCTGAGTGAACCTGAATTGGATTTTTCGAATAAAATCTGTTGGTATTCGCTTAAGCTTAAGGCTCCTTTTGGTGGCTTGTTGAACTTTTGTTCTTTATATTGCTCCCAATCTGCAACTTCATCGGAGCTTAAAGCATCAGGAAAGTTTCGAGCTTTGTAACGAGGGAATATCTCGGTTAGGCGCTTATCTGTAAACTTAGGTTTGAAATCTGCAATTTCTTGAGCGCTTAATGAGCGAATTATGGCACTGGTGGAGGCATCTTTATTGCCAATAAAACCACCGTATAAATCGGATTCTGCAAATGCCGGCTTGGGGAAATCACCTTTTTTGAAGTAGGCATCGCTTATTTTTTTAATAAACTGAGGGTTTGCCAGCAGTTTTTCAAGGTTTTGCCTGGCTTCATCTAAACTTAATTTTAGGCGAGCGTAATCTTCAGTTTTAAGAACGCTGAGTGGCGCCAGCGCTGGAGCTTTATTAAGTTTAACCGATTTCACCGGAGGCCGAGTATCCCCCACAATTCGCTTTTTAGTGTACAGAGTGGCGCGCAGTTCATCTTGATTCATTTTTGAATAATCTTCCGGGTTAAATTTAAGATCGAAGGTAAGAACATCAGTGGCGGAATCGGGGCTAACGGCAATTGGATAAATTAGTGATGTTTGCAAATTTTCTTGCGGAAACTTAGGGCTAGTGTGCACTAATATCTCGGGAGAATTGAGGTTCAGCAGTTTTGCGGCGGCATCTTTAGAGCGCATCTCTTGGTGGTAAGCAAATAGCTTTGGAGCATTTTGCTTAATAAGCTTAGCTAGGGCGATTGTAGCACGAACATCGCTTAAGGCATCGTGAGCATCTTGATGCGAAATGCCGTTAAGTTTAGTGATTTCCTCTAACCTGTTGCTTGGCTTACCATCGGCACTAAATGGCCATTTAATTCCTTCGGGCCTCAATGCCCTAGTCATTCTAGCAAGATGAATTATATCTAGCCGAGAGCAATTTTCTGCCCACTGCCAGCGGTAAGGATCGGCGAAGTTTTTAAACAGGGCAAAACGCATGAATTCATCATCAAAACTTACGGTGTTATAACCTGTGAAAATGGTATCAGGCAGAAAAACCTGATCGTTAAGTTTAGTGATAAATTCGGCCTCGGTGATTCCGTTTTCTAAAGTAAATTGAGGAGTTATCCCGGTTAAAAGAACTGCTTCTGGTTCGGGCAGAATATCGGTATTAAGCTTAATTACCCAGTTGATTGGCTCGCCAATTTGTTCTAGGTTTTGATCGGTGCGGATTCCCGCAAACTGCATAATTTGATGGTTGCGTGGATCACGTCCACTAGTTTCGAGATCGTAAAAAAAGAAGTTCATATTTATATTTTTAGTATAACATTAAAAAGTAGCTTCAAATAATATTGAAGCTACTTAATAAATGCTTACTGTAGTTTATATACTAGCCTCTAAACTTATTCAGTACTATAACTGAGCCTCCAGCCAAAACCAAACCGGACGCAATAACTGCTAGAGAGTTGGTCAGACCAGAAAAACCAGTTTTAGGAACTTTAGTAGTAGAGCCATTAGAGCTAGAAGCCCCTGGGTTAGTGTTATAGTCGCAGCCAATAAACTTATAAGAGAATGCGTGGGCGCCATTGGTAGTAAAATCATAGCGTCCTGAAATTATAGTCACTTTTAAGGGGGATTCTTCCTGACTACTATATGTAGATCCTACAGTCTTAGTGCTGTCACACTCCTGAAAATAATCTTTAAACGAAAATGTAACCGATTGACCAGGGGTAAGAGTAAAATCTGTACAATCATAGCCAAAGTTAGCTCTAGTACAGGGTAGACCGCCATTAGAGATAATAGAGGGTCCATCACCATTATCAAACCAGTGGCCACTCCAGAAGCGGACGCTTTCATCATTAGCAGAGTCAATAACTAGGTTAGCAGACCCAACATTCTTGATAGTATAGGTATGTTTTAACCACATATTGTTGGTGATAGGGTTTGAGCCATCTAACGCTACCGTTGAGCCAGTTGCTTCTATTGTAGTTGAAACACTTGCTGGTGGGTTAACAGTAAAACTATTTGAAGCTGGAGAAGTACCAGGAGAACCACCAGCAGTGCTACCGGTTTCGGTATAGGTTATGGTGCCGGTTATAGCTGTTGAGCCTGTATTTGTTACAGTTACTAACTCGGTGAACCCTGAGGTTACGTCACTTGCGGTACATACATGCGGAGTAAACGAGCTTATAGGATTACTATTGCCACCCGAAACTAAATTAACAGCGCTAATAGTGTTGCCCTCAACCGTACAGTGCATGAGAACGCTTACATTACTTCCACTAGTTACCGTTGCTGGAGTTACTACAGCTGCTACCGGAGCAGCTAGTGCTGTTCCGCCAGTCAATATGAACAAGCCAGCGAAGAACGATGATATTCCCAATTTTATTTTTGTTATTTTCATTTCTTTCCCTCTTTTATTTTAATTTTTTGTACTTTGTTATCTTACGATACCTGAATTGTAAGATAAGCTTAAGCTTAATGTCAATACTTTTTTATACTTTTGTGGCTACCTCTGTCTATTTTTACTATTCTTAACCATATTAACGGTGGCTGCTACCGCGAACATAACGCCACCGATTATTAAGGCAGCGACTAAGACAACAAGTAACTTGGCGCCCGTGCTAGGAACTTTTACTTTTGCGTTATCTGATTCTGTGTTGTTATTTTTATTTATTATTTGGTCAACCTGTTCGGATACTTGAGGATTAACATTGGTATCACTAGATGGATTAACATCGGGAACTAGTGTGGAAAATTTTATCTGAGCAGCACTAGATTTAGCACCGCCAGCATCAACGGCATAGATATCTACGGTATATTCTTTGCCAGACTGCAAATTAGATAAGTTTAGCTTCGAGGTGCCAGTAGAGCTAGTTGCAACCTTTTGACTGGCAATCCAAGCCTCATAGCTACTAACCGTTGGGGTTGTTGAATTGGTAAAACTTATTGTAGCACTGCTAGTTGTGATATCATTTACCGACAAGTTCTGAGGTGGAGCCACAACTAGCGGAGCTTGCGCAAGGGTAAGAGTCACGCTCTTGGCGGCTGATACATCCCCGTATTCAGATTTACAGGTGACTGAGTATTCACTATTGGTAGCTGGGAAGCTTTTAGTTGCCTGCCCGTTGAGCACTTGAACCTTACCTACGGTATTATTTATATCGCATTCGCTAGAATTGACGGCATTAATAGTTAGCGTTATGGTATCGCCCGCTGTAACATCATCTTTATCTAAGCTTAGGGTGGTTAGTGTAGGATAAACATCAGATTGTTTGACGGCTTCACCTAAATTTAATCTTTTGTAAACATTGCCCTGATAACCAGCTCTATCGTCAGTTATGGGGTCGGCTGTATCTTTAAATAACTTTAGAGCTCTATCTACGGTAATGTTAGGATGCTGCTCTCTTATAACCGCAAAGGCTCCTGATACATGTGGAGCAGCAGATGATGTCCCCCCAAAATAATGAGAGTAGTCACTGTCATGTCTCGTGGCTAAAATTGTCGAGGTGCCGGGCTGATGGGCCGCTACTAATAGATTATTCCATGCATCGTTAATAGATGGGGGTACTGTATCGCCGCCGGGGGCTACTAAATCTAAAATCTGTTCTGAGGCATTACTATAACTAGCCATTTTATCTTGATTGGTATAGCTTGCGCCCACAATAACTACACCGGCTCCGCAACTACTTCCATCTATCTTATTGGCATTTGAGGCATTTATTGGCACTGATATGTCCCCATCGTTGCCGGCTGCTCTTACAACTGCTACTCCTTTTGATTTCAATATAGGATACGCTATATCATCAAAAGCTTCATTACTTGCAGAGTTATCACAGCTAGCGCGGTCTGAATGATAATCGGTTGAGCCCCCGATACTAAGATTAACAGCATCAACCTTATTGATAGTGCCAGAATTTAAATCTTCAATAAGCTTATTCATATTATTCAAAACATTACTATCCAGAAATCGCACGCATTCTTCTGTGATATCCGGATCGCCGCACAAATCTGTCTGGCCACTCTTTTCATGCAGGATGCTTGATGAGGCTAATGAATAAATTTTAGCACCCTTAGCAACTCCACTAATTTTATAAGTGTCCTGATGTGGTGGGTTTGGATACAGAGTAGGGCTTAAGTTATTATCCCCAATTATTGTAGCATCAACTTCACTGCCCGCCGCAACCGAGGAAACTAGAATGCCGTGTCCGCAACCTTCGACGGTAGATAAACAACCTTCACCAAGTGAAGTGCTCTGATAGGGTTCACCGCAAGAACTCGTAGCGAGGCATTATTGAATTCGCCCTTTCCAGACTCAGCATAGCAATATGATTTAATAATCTTACCGGTTAACATTGGGTTAGTGCTTGAAAAGTTGCTATCAATAATAGCCACAGCTCTGCCATCACCAGTATATTGATGGCCCGACGAAGTAGGCGTAGACGGGAACCCAGAGGTAATAGAGCCACCTATCCTTGGTATACTATTATGTAGTAGAGACGAATTTATTCTATCTTCAGATATTGATCTTATACCTTTAACAGTTTTTATAAATTTAAGCCCTTCGTCGTTAGCGAGTATAGACACAACACCCACTGATTCCATTCTGGATTTAATCTCTATATTATCGGGTTGAAGCTCTAATTGGCCTACAACATAATCAATCAATTTAATGTTGTTATCTTTAATTTTAGCGAATATTTCAGGATTATCCGCGTTACTCTCTATCTTTTGCAAGTAAAGAATGTACGGTTTTCGGCCGTCAGCGTCTAGAGCATAAGAGGATTGAGACTCGGATGATTCCGTGTTTATATATTTTAATGAAGAGCCGTCATTTGTACCTTGAGCCCTTGTGACACTAAAACTAAACAGAATAATAATCCCACTGATTGTAAATATCTTGAATAACTTAAACATAATAAAGTTTAATACCCCTCATCTTATTTATTTATACCTACAGTATAACCTAAAACTTTTGTATTTTAAACATAAGTATTTAGTAGTTTCGGTTAGTTTATTTCAGTTATGTTATTGCCCCGTCCTGTGCTTGGCATAACCCCCAGCTTAAGATATTTATATCCTCATATCTTTCACGGATATACTGACTATTACCTATCGTGGTCTACCGTTGCCTACTTTATAGCAACTCTCCCCTACCTACTGGCCTTCTTAGCTTTCTGTCGGTTATAGTGGGTTACGTATACTCCGACTGAGGCTAGAGTTAGTATACCTAGAGTAGTTAGAGCTGGTGTTTGGTATTTGCCAAGGAGAGATCTGGAGAATATTCTAACTATCTTACTGGTTACATTAACAGTACCGTCGGTGTATCTACCAACTGTTTTAAGATCGTAGTCTCCTGGTTGGAGTTTACGGGTGTTGAATATAACATCACTAATGTTAAGGTTTTCTTGGCCTAACTTAGAGCCAATGAATTCATCATTGATATAGTAATCTGTTTGTTGCAAAGTTGCTCCCAGAATATTAACTCCAGTTTGTGGTGGGAATACTACTGGTACATTGCTAGGGTTGGAGTTGGAGTTGGAGTTGGAGTTGGAGTTGTTATTGTTGTTACCATTGTTATTGTTGTTATTACTAGAGTTGTTACTAACTTTAATAGTGAAGGTTTTTAAGGTAGAGACGTTGTTACTGGTGTCTTTAGCTGAGATAGTGATGGTATGATCGCCATTGCTAAGGGTAGTGGTATCTATAGTTGCAGAATAGTTAGTACCTAGAGCAGCGTTAAGGTTAGTACCAGAACCAGTGAATACAGACATTGGTTTAGATGTCCCTCCATCAATAGTGTAGTTAACTGATGCTATTGCCCTGTCATCACTGACTCCATTAGCTTTGATGGTGAGGCTGCCGGTGACGGTGGTGGTAGAGCCAGCTGCGGGTTC
Source organism: Candidatus Saccharimonadota bacterium (assembly GCA_036826375.1). GTDB lineage: Bacteria > Patescibacteriota > Saccharimonadia > Saccharimonadales > HK-STAS-PATE-42 > DAISWL01. The sequence continues at coordinate 77 of DAISWL010000004.1, read as the reverse complement.
GGTGGAAGTGATGATTGGAGGAGTGGTGTCAGGGGTTGGGGGTGTGGTGTTGTTAACATTAATAGTGAAGGTTTTAG
>DAISWL010000003.1:0-61185 GCA_036826375.1 Candidatus Saccharimonadota bacterium | reverse complement strand
TTTGTATTAACTATTCTAAACTAGAGGGTGTACACGATCTATTTGAGTATAGGCATGGGAGGGTCTTCGGTCGCTACATCTTGAGTTTTTCATTTCTCGAATAGTTATTTTAATTTAGAAATCTGAATTAATAATCAAGGGGATAGCGTATTCGTTCTTGGGGTCGGTAGTGCACGCCTGTATTGTTGACCCACACCCCCTGTTATCTAATAACTCTGTGCCGTATCTGGATAGAGCCTCGTTAATAGGCTCCACCCATTTGAGTCGATCTTCACTCAGCGAATCTTTGGAGACCGATTCAATGCTAGGATCATCGTCCGCTCTATTCATCCTGAAGTTAAATTCGTAAGTCTGATTATCAAGTGTTACAAAAAGTATTGCATGCCCAGAGATTGGCTTTTCTGAACCTATGAAACCTGCTCTAACTAGTTCGCCATGATCCCTAAATACGCCTAAACTTAAATCTTCAATTGCCACAGCTTTAGACTCTAAAAGCTTATGAGCTACAAAAAAAGCTTCAGCCGCACAGCTCCCCCCCCCTGCTAGATAGAGCCTCATAAGGCAGCCAAATATTTCTATCGAAATTAGGGACTAGTTTTAAAAAAGATTCATGATGGTCGTTCACGGCACTTTTAAGTTTCTCTAAAGGTGTCATTTCTTCTGGGTTGGGTGGATAAGGGGAAGATTCCATAATCATATTTCTTGGTCGGGGTGAAAGGACTCGAACCTTCGACCTCGCGGTCCCAAACCGCGCGCGCTAGCCAACTGCGCCACACCCCGATAGCTCATCGTCTGCTACAAGCTTCAGGAACATAGCTAATTATAAACAAAACTGATACAATAGTAAATAATATTAAGTATTACGGTTTAAATTAAACCTAAATCACAACAAATAAATAATAATTTAAAATTTTAGTGGAATTGCAATGAGAAACGGTTTAAAAAGATTAAGTCAAAGGGTCACATTTACTTTTATAAGTCTAATTATACTTAGTTTTACTTTTAAGGATAGCATTAGTTACCATGGTCTACTAAGCTTAGCGGTTGCAAGTTTAGTGATGACTGTTATATATAACACGCTAAGACCTATAATCGTAGTGGTCAGTCTACCTGTGATAGCAATAAGTTTTGGTGTCTTCTTCGCTCTAATCAATGCTTTCGTAATCTATTTAACAGATAAAATAACACCAGGCTTCAATGTCAACGGTTTTTGGTATAGCATCCTTGCCGGATTGGCTGTAGGTTTGGTAAACTATCTAGTAGATAGAAAATGGTTCGGTAAAAATTCTGGATCACAAGAATGATTTCTAAGAATTAACGTTAAGGAGTTTGATAAAAACATTATGGGATTAACAATTTTAGAATGGTTCACGATCGTAAGCGGTGTTTTAATGGTGATCTTTATTCTAGCTCAGACTAGAGGGGCAAGTTTAGGTGCTGGTTTTGGGTCGTCGTCTGAGCTCTACACTACTCGTCGCGGAGCAGATAAGACTATGATGCAAATAACCATAGTCCTGGCAATAGTATTTGTCGGATCAATAATAGTATCTATTGCGGGGGCGTAGATTCTATATTTAATAGTATTATTAGTGGCTAGCGAATGAGTAACAATAATCTTAAAACTAAACCAAAGCTAACTAATAAGCTCAAAGATATTTCAAATAAACTTAGTGGGCACGCTAAGCTGAATGAAAAAATAGAGAATCAAGTTGCCGGGAATGGAATAGTTTCTGCCACAAGTTCTGTTGAGAATAAGCAGCTTCCAATTAGCAATAAAACCTTGCACCCATTTCTAGCAAAGCTGGCCAGAGTGCTTAGTTCTAAGCACGTAGTATTATTATTCGTTGCTTTAGCTTCATTTGGGGCTATATTCTTCTTGCCGGGTAAGAATGTTCCTAGAATCTATACAGAAGGTTATTATTTTAAAGAGTTGAATATAGATATCGATCCTCTTAAAACGGATGCAACCGGAGCTAATCAGATTTTACTGAACTTACTTTTTTTACCACTAACCAAGCAAAACCACCAAGGTACTTATGAGTCTTTGATCCTAGATATCATACCTAAGGAAGATGGTAAAACTTATAGTTTAAAGTATAAGAACCAGCTGAAATGGAGTGATGGCAAAAACGTAGATGTCGAAGATTTATCATTCAGTTTGAACCAATTTATAAAAAGCAGTTCAACTAAGGACGGCTATCAGTCTTTCAAGGGGGCTACTGTAACGAAAGTTGACGATAGTGAGATAAGTATTAACTTATCCGAGCCAAATATAAATTTCTACAAGCATTTAAGTCAGGTCATCCTCGCGCCAAAACATAACTATGATATTAACAACGGTTCAGTGGTTCAATCTGGTGCCGAAATATATGGAGGTCCCTATTTATACCAAGGTCTCAATATTATTGATGGTGGCTTAGAGGTTAAACTCGGTGCAAATAGTAATTATGCAAATTATGATAAGGTTACCAATAGGAGGGTTAATCTAAGATTTGTTGATAGCAAGAAGAAGCTTATAGATAATTTTAATAATGGCTTCATTAGCGCCACTCCTCAATTAGACAGTCTGGATGTTGATACTCCTGCTAATCAATACTTTTATCAAACCCCCGGACAGGTATATGTCTTCTTCAATACAACCAGAATTACGGATCCCAACCTAAGGAAGGCTTTAGCTTATTCTATTAACGAAAAGGATATATCAAGCCAGGTCAAACGCGTAGATAACGCTAGTCTCTTCAATAAATATCAACTTTCTCAATCTCAGGATGGTGGCTCGCTAGGGTTCAACAAAGAGGAAGCCGCTAAGTTGTTCGACCAACTAGGCTATAAAAACAATAACGGTAGTTTAGTTAAATCAGACAGTAATGCTACGTTGAGATTTAGAATAGTAGCCCTTGATGATCAAATTAGCACCAAAACCGCTAACTTACTAGTAGATCAGCTCAGGAACCTTGGAATAACTATAGACCTAAGCCTAATTAGTCCTCAAGATTTTAAAGAAGAATATTATATTTCTCATAATTACGACATATTAATCAATAGTATAGATATGGGAATCAAACCGGATATTAAAACCTATTGGTCTTCAGATCAACCAAATAAAGATCTTAACTTCTCCAATCTTAATGATTCCAGAATAGAAGGCCTAATATTTGCTTTCAAAAATTACTCAGACCAAACCCAGAAACAACAAGCTCTACTTAAGTTTAGCCAAACCTGGGCATCTGTTGCTCCCGCTAAGCCTCTTTATATTCAATCCATAAGCTTAGTCAGTAGGTATAAGATATCTTCGATAGGAGATAATTCGGCAATAGATATTCAAGATTATCTAAGTAAGATCCCATACTTTAAGTTAGAGTCAGAATAGGCCCGGAGTGATTTGAATTGGTCTACAATAAATTAAAATCTAATAAATTATCACAAAGTTCAAGTTCAGTTTTGCCAACAAAACGTTTTTCAGGTAAAGCACTAGCCGATGATTCTGATGATGATGGGGCTCCCAGCTCTTCATCTAAAATAGATGCAAACTTGCCATCATATTATGGATCAAATTCAGAAGGATCAAACCTAGAGGTTGTAGTGGCGGCTGTTAATTTGCGGAGTATATATAACGTAGGGTCTATTTTGAGAACTTGCGATGGCTTCGGTATAAAAGAGTTTATTGCTATAGGGTCAACCCCTTATCCGGAGATAAAAGGAGACCAACGTCTGCCACACATTAAGATTAAGCTTGCTAGCGGTATAGCTAAAACGGCTCTTGGTGCCGAGAAGAACATTACAACTTACTATTTTGCAGATCTAACTTCTGCAGCCGATAGTCTCAAAGGGAGGGGTTTTGATTTAGTTTTTCTTGAGCAAACTAAAACTTCTGAAATGCTAGACAGGTTCAAGCCTAAGCACGGCAAGCTTGCTCTCTTTTTGGGCCCAGAGGCAACAGGGTTTAATAGTGAAGAGCTTGCTCTAGCTGATATTAAGATTGAGATTCCGATGAGGGGCAAGAAAGAATCATTTAATGTTAGCGTCGCAGCCGGCATAGCTCTTTATCAGATTACTCTAAATATAGATAATTAAATTTCGTAGCTAAATCTACAATATCTTATTTTAAGCTTAAACAGTATTATAGTTAATACTATATATCAATTTTGGTGGGCATTTTCTTTTAATAGAGGAGGGTTCACTCAAAAATATGAAAAATCTAAAAATACTAGTAAGTAGCGCAGTTATCATGATCGCGGCTACTTTTATACTTGGTGGACCTAGCGTCCATGCTCAGGAGCAGCAGTCTGCGGGAACTTATGACTATGTTGCATCTGGAGGGGATAACCTTAGTTATGTAGTACGCGATTCTATTAACCGCTATTGTAATGATAACGGTGAAGATCTAAACGCTGCTCAAAGGATATACGCCGAAACCAATACTGTTAATGATATGGGCGCCTATTGGCTAGACGTTAATCAAGATGTTCATGTTAGCAAAGCTAAACTTAAAGATTACATCGGTAGCTCTAAAAGTCTCACGCCTTCTCAACAGGCTGCTTGGCAGAAGTACGCCGACACTACTTCAATACAGGCTATTATCGACGGTTCTAAAACCAACGTTCAAGTTAACAAGCAGGTACAAGATGCCAAGGATAGTGGTGAATCCAATAAAGATGAGTCTAAAAATGAAGATGATAATTCGAATAGTAGTTCAAGCAACCAAGATTCTGAGCAGCAGAATGAGTCAACTAGTTCTGATAAGGGAAGTTGGATATCTAGAAACTGGGCTAAACTAATCTTAGCCGGGCTGATAGTTACACTTGTATATAAAGCCGTCTCTAATAGCAAAAGCGGGAATAAGTAATACTAACCAATTAACCTAAGTTTGCTTGCTTAAATAAAGAGTCTGAATAGAAAAAAATATTCAGACTCTTTTGGTTTCTATCTAAGGCCCATGTTTAACCATCTTTAGCGTTCTGTATAAAATAGCCCCCCATTCTAAGTTAAGTTTAGTATAATGTAAACATACATATGCCAATAGTAATTTTTGATTTAGATGGAACCTTGGCCGATAGTAGGGATATGCTTGAGGATGTTTTCATGACTGTCATGAAAAGGAAACTACCAGATAACTTCTCTAAGAAAAACCTACAGGATTATACAGATAAAGACCCTCGCCAGGCTGTAAAGACTTTAGGTCTTAGTAGGTTGGAGCTAGTCTACTATATTTTGAAGGCTAGAAGGCAGATTAAATCTAGACGCAACCAGCTAGAGCCGATTCAAGGGATCGAAACCGTTCTTATATATTTAAAATCCAACAACATCAAAATGTATGTGGCTAGCTCTAATAGCAAATTGGTTGTGGATGCTTTTTTAAAGAATAATCGCATCGATAAGTATTTTACTGAAACTTGGGGGAGGCTCGGTTTCTTCTCCAAATCTAAGGGTCTAGAAAAAATAATATCTAAGCTTAATATAAATAAAAATGAGATTATTTATATTGGCGATGAAATCAAAGATGTTAATTCTTGTAATCAGATAAAAATTAAATGCATATCCGTTGCATGGGGTCTTAACTCAGCTTCTAGTTTGGAGCGAGTCAACCCGGGGATGGTGGTCGATTCGGTCAATAACTTAATTAAAAAGTTAAAAATTGAAAATAAGCTTGAGCGCCAAGTCAAATAAAGGTTATAATAAGCTAAATCAATTAAATTAAATTTGGAGGGTATTCTAATGGCCGCATCAAAAGGTGCTAAGAGCACTAAGTCAAACAAGGTTGTCGCTAAAGCTAAAACAAATAAAGATAATTTCAACTCAAGTTCACCTAATTCAACTCTGCTTAAAAATAAAAAAGACGGCTCTAGCTTAAAAACTAAATCTAAATCATCTCAACCAAAGAAAATAAATAAATTTAGTTATAGTATGCCTAAAAACATAAATTTAGCTCAAATTGGGCACGCTTTAAGGTTTGGTTTTAAGTGGCTAGCGATTACGGCTACAATATTCTTTTTTGTAGGAGGGCCAATTATAGCTGCCTGGATGAGCGACCGTGATTCAAAGCAGCAAAAGCAGCAACAGGAAGACTATAATAAACAGTACGAAGAAGCTGTTAAGAAAGCTCAAGAAGAGGCAGCTAATAAGCCAAAAGAATATGACGAATCTCTCAAGTACTCTGACGCTATGGATTCATTACAGATTGTTGATGAAAAAACTGGCGATGGAACAGAAGTCAAGGCTGGAGATACAATCAAGGTTAAATATAAAGGCGCTCTAGCATCTAGTGGCGAAGTTTTTGATCAAAACGATCAGGGAATAGACTTAAGCTTAGGTTCTGTTATCGCCGGCTGGCAAGAAGGTATACCCGGCATGAAAGTAGGGGGAACTAGGGTCTTGAGAATACCATCAGATAAAGCTTATGGCAGCCAAGCCAATGCCTCAATACCAGCAAATTCTAATCTGGTATTTAGAGTTGAGCTCTTGGAAGTTAATCCTTCAACAGCTCAGGCGCAGTAATTTGTAAAATACACAATATATAGCGCTTGAAGCTTAAGCTTAAACACTATATAATGTAAATACATCTTTCAAAAAATATTAAAATTAATAAAAGAGGGTAATTAAAATGTCGCAGATTAAAGTTTACACTAGTAATAATTGTTCAGCTTGTCGAATGGTCAAAAAGTTTTTGCAAATTAAAGGTAGAGATTACCAAGAGCTCAACGTTGATCAAGATCCAAACTTAAGGCAAGAGGCTATCTCTATCAGCGGCGGTGCGATGACCGTTCCGGTAATAGCAGTCAGCGACGATGACGGTTCAGTTAAAGGTTTTTCAGTAGGCTACAATCCCGCTCAACTTAGTTCTCTTTTAAGTTAAAGTAAGTTTTTAATCACTATAGGTCATAAGGAGGCAATAAATTAAATGTCAGAAGTTATCTTGTACGGAGCCACTTGGTGCGCTTATTGCCAATCTTTAAAAAAATTTCTCACCGATGCAAACCAGAGTTTTGTTTATAAAGATGTCGATGACGGAGAAGAAATCGTTGCCGAAATGTTAAACTTAAGCAACCAAAATTATTTGATCCCAACGGTTGTAATTGATGGGCAAGTTTACCAAAATCCATCACATCAAAAAATGGCTAGTCTATTAAACTTAAAAATAGAAATAGCTAAAAAGGTAGATGTGCTGATTATAGGTGGAGGCCCCAGCGGGCTTAGCTCCGCGATTTACACTTCTCGTGAAGATCTTAAAACTTTAATTATTGAAAAGGGAGCAATTGGTGGCTTAGCTGCTATCACCGATCAGATAGATAATTATCCAGGTTTTGAAGATGGGGTAACCGGCATAGATTTCGCCGACAAACTAGAAAAACAGGCGGAGCGTTTCGGGGCCAAAATAGATTTCGGTGAAGTGGTGGACATCCAAAAACAAGGGGATAGAATTCAAGTTTCAACCACCGAAGGTGATATTGAGGCTAAAGCAGTTTTAATTTCAACGGGTTCATCTTATAAAAAACTAGGAGTGCCAGGCGAGGAAGAATATTTATCACGTGGAGTACACTACTGTGCTACTTGCGACGGAGCCTTCTACCGAGATAAAGTTTTAGCAGTTATTGGCGGAGGCAATTCCGCTGTGCAAGAGGCACTATTCTTAACCAGATTTGCCAGCCACATAAACTTATTAGTTAGAAGTGAAATAAAGGCTAGCGAGGTGCTAATTAAAGAATTGAACAAAGCCGTTGAAGCAGGAAAAATAACCGTGCATAAAAATGTTAGCATCAAAGAGATTGTTGGTGATGGATCTAAAGTTACTCATATTGATGGAACGCAAGGCTCTAAGAGTATCAAGTTTGACGTCGACGGTACTTTTATTTTTATTGGTTTGGATCCTAACACTAAGTTCTTAAAATACACAGATGTGAAGTTAGATGAATACGGGTTTGTTGATACCGATTTAAGCTTAATGACTAACATCCCAGGGGTTTTCGCTAGCGGAGATGTCCGCTCGGGTGCCACCATGCAGATTGCATCCGCTGCTGGTGAGGGCGCAACAGCTGCTCTTAACATCCGAAAATATATTGAAAGCCTCAAAAAGTAGGAAGCACTTCTATGCAATATACCGAACTAGCGGCTATAGCTTTTATAGCATCAGTTTTGAGTGGCATGTCTGGTGGAGCTGGAGGTATGATTTCCGTCCCTGCTGCCATATATCTAGGTTTCCCACCAGTTACGGTGCTAGCAAGTATGAAATTCAGTGGGCTGGGCATATCGGCAGGTTCTTTTATGAGGTTTCGAAAAGAAAAGAATTTGATAGATAAAAAACTAGCCCTAAACTTAAGTATTTTTGCAGCTATTTCTGCCCTGGTTGGCAGCCTTTTGCTGGTTGGTCTCCAATCAAATTCTGATTTTATAGAAAAACTTGTGGGTTGGGTAATTTTGTTTGTGCTGCCTTTCGTCATTTTTAAAAAACAGCTAAAATCTAAAGACGGTAAAGCTAAAGCATCAAAGCTTAAGAAATACTCAGGCTATGGTTTACTTAGTGTATTGATAACATTACAATCAGCTATGGGCAGCGGTATAGGATTTCTGCAGTATCTAGTTCTTAATAAGTTCGTTGGTCTCAGGCCGACCGTAGCTATTGCAACTAGAAGAACTACGCAACTCGTAGTTGCAATTGTTGCGCTTGCGGTCTATATCAGAACAGGCTTAGTAGATTACAAAATGGGGCTAACGCTACTACTTTCGACATATCTAGGTGGCTACATAGGATCTCATGTCGCAGTAAAAAAGGGTGATGATTTTATAGAAAAAGCCGTAGTAGTGATATCTTTTATTATGGCACTAAGCTTAATTATGAGATAGGTTTTTTATGACAGAAGTTAAACTTAATAATCGGTGGAAGCAGCTTCTGGCGAATTATTTAGATTCAGACCAGTTTAAGGCTACCGCAGATTTCGTGCGCTCAGAATATCTTTCTAGTAAAAAAATTTATCCGCATCCTAAAAACATCTTTAATGCCTTAAACTTAACCTCGCCAGATCAAGTTAAGGTGGTTATTTTAGGGCAAGATCCATACCACGGCCCGGGTCAAGCGATGGGGCTCAGCTTTTCAGTTCCGGCTAGCATTAAAAATCCTCCAAGTTTGCAAAATATTTTCAAAGAATTAGAATCTGAACTAGGCCACAAATCCGCCGCCGAGCATAAGTTTAATGGAGATTTAAGCTGTTGGGCCGAGCAGGGGGTTTTGCTCCTCAATTCAGTTTTAACGGTAGAAGCTGGTAAACCGGGTTCTCATGCTAAAAAAGGCTGGGAGGATTTCACCGATCACATTATCTCTCAGCTTTCCGGATCTAAATCTGGCTTAGTTTTTATGCTATGGGGTAATTACGCCAAACAAAAATTAAGTTTAATAGATGCTAACAAGCATTTAATTTTAACGTCTCCGCACCCTTCGCCATTTTCAGCTCATAGCGGATTTTTCGGCTGCGGGCATTTTGTGCAGGCAAATCGATATCTTAAACTTATGGATAAAGATGAAATAGAGTGGTAATCTGTGCTTAGGTTTAGATTAAGCTTAACAATTCTTCGAACTTTGTGTATTAGGGCAGCTTAATACTTACTATTTTTGTTTATGGACAAAAAAGTAACAAAAAAACCATTTGCCTCCATTCCAAATTACTGTTTTCACTAAATCTATACAGTCTATCTGGTTGGAAAGTGTCGGCGCCTACTTTATGGCACCACTGAATACGTCATTTTTCTTTTCCACCCCGGTTTTGCTTTAGTAACTTAAATTCACCTGTTCTTAAAAAATTGATTAAGCTTAGCAGTAAGCCTGATACAAAAACCTCATCTATATTGCCAACAATCGGGAGGTTATCTGGTATTAGTTCGAAAACCCCAAGGGTGGGGTTAATTAGGTAGATGATACAAACAACTATTAAGCTTAAGGCTAAGGATCTATTCATATCTTAATTATAACATCGAGTTGCTTTTTAGCATCTTAAACTTCATCTCCGAATTGTTCAATTGAGGCCAACATCTTATCTTCAGGCGTTTCTCTGTGGGGCCTTCTATTGTTGTGGTTCGGCTTTTTGAATCTAGCTGGGGAGTTGCTGTTATTCTTAACCGCTCCAGTTCTACCAGGTTTAACCATATTACTTTTATTCGGTGATTTTCTAATTGGAGCTAAACTCTTATTGGGTTTGGTGGGCGAAATCATTTTAGTATTGATCAGCTCTCCAAAAACTATATGTCCGTTTTCAGTTTCTATTAAGTTAGAGATTTTAACTTCAACAGTCTGACCGATTTTAGCGATAGCATCTTTAACTACAATCATAACGCCATTAATATAGCCAACTGCCTGATTCTTCTCTTGACCTCTATCGCTAAGCTTAAGTTTAATGTTTTCACCCGGTACGAAATTAAGTTTAATGCCATGAATTAGCTCGTTAGGATTCAGCACTCTAACACTTTGAATTTCTGCTACACGCTGGAGGTTGGCATCGGTGGTGTAGAGCTTAGCCTTAAGTTTTCGGCTCAGTTCAATTAGCATATTATCAACTTCATCGGGCTTAACTAAATTCTGCTCAAATAGATGAGCTTGGCCAGATTTTATCATCTCGCCAGCTAAGCTTAAGGCATCTCTAGCCCTGTCGCGGCGGATTTTATCACTTTTATCTGCCACTGTTTGAAGTTCTAGAACCACAAACTTGGGTATTAAAATTTCGTAATTTAAAAAACCTAAGTTTAATATTTTTTGGATGCGACCATCCATCAGCCCGCTGGTATCTACCACTAGCTGATCTTTAATTTGATTATTTTTTCTAAACATTTCTCTCCTTCTCTTTTTGAGTAATAATTATAATATCTTGGTGGGATCCTGAATCATCCGCCAGCCAGCGGACAGGATGACTTGCGCTTTGAATTTTTATTCTAAGTATTGTATGAAGGCTTCGCGAATATTTTTGACGGGCCTAATAAACTTTGCATCTTTTTTGGCATTAGATGCCGGGCCAACCGCAGCTTTGAAGCCCATCTTTTTGGCTTCAGCTATTCTTTTTTCAGCGTTGCCGGCTCGCCTGATTTCTCCACTTAAACCAACTTCTCCAAAAACCACTAAATCATCGGGTAGTTCTTTTCCGCTGGCGGCACTGGCAATGGCCATGGCTACGGCTAAATCTGCCGCAGGCTCATTAACCTTGAATCCGCCAACAAAGTTGATGTAAATATCGTATTCACTTAAATTAAGTTTAGTTCTTCTGGAAATCACTGCCGCTAAAAGCTGCAAACGGTTTAAATCGAACCCGCTGGCGGTTCTTTTAGGATAGCCGAAGCTGGTTTTATGCACCAGAGCTTGAACCTCAATCAGAATCGGACGATTGCCTTCAATTCCGGCAAAAATTATACTGCCATCGCTAGCTTGCCTTTCTTCCAATAAAGCAGCTGAAGGGTTCAAAACCTCCTTTAAGCCCTCAGAATCCATCTCCAGAACTGCAACTTCGTTTGTGGATCCGTATCTGTTTTTAATTCCGCGCAAAAACTTAAAGCCATCAGTACGCTCGCCATCAAGGTACAAAACTACATCTACTAAATGCTCTAATAATTTTGGCCCGGCGATGTTGCCTTCTTTAGTAACGTGACCAACTAAAATTATTGCTGTATCTGAATTTTTTGCAGCATTCACAATGGCGGCTGTAGAGCTAGTAATTTGCGATACGCTTCCGGGCATACCACTAACCTCTTGGTTGGTAATAGTTTGAATTGAATCTATAATAATAAGCTTAAATTTTTTGCTGGCAATTGTGGCTACAATATCTTCAACGCTGGTGGAATGTACTAAATTAAGATTAGCACTTTCTCCATTCAAGCGACTAATTCTAGAATTAACCTGATTTACACTTTCCTCAGCGCTAACATAAAGCGTTTCTTGCTGAGTGGAAATCGATGCAATAAGTTGGGTTAGCAGGGTAGATTTCCCCATCCCCGGTTGACCGGCCAATAAGATGACCGACCCAGCAACAATCTGTCCGCCCAGCACGGAATCTAAAAAAACAATTCCAGATTTGAATCCGGTTGATTGTTGCTCTAAACCTTGATTTTGCCGAGGATCTAAAACTGAGCCCTGAAAACTTTTCCCGCTTAAGTTTAATTTGGCAGGATGAAACTCTTTTAAGCTGTTCCAAGCTCCACAAGTTTCGCATTTGCCCGACCACTTACCGTGTTCGGCTCCGCAATCTTCACAAACATAATAAGTTTTATTTTTTGCCATTAATTTTTATATCTTCATAATTTCTACTACTTAACACCAAAAGACGACCTCAGAACTTCTGCTTAAGGATGGTTATATTATAGCAGGTAAATGAAGTTGAGAATGCCGATGGCTTAATCTATGGGAGGATAATTAAGAATTAAGATGCAAGAATCAATAATCTTGAATTAAGATTAAATCAAAGAGAAGTACGCTAAACTTACAGTTAGTCGCTGACATCCCTCTCTTTCAGGAGAGGGACAGGTTGGATCTTTGATCCAGCCAGGGTGAGGCTATAACTTCGCTATTCTTTTAGCGCTCAAGCAGTTAGATTCCCCGTAAAGCTCATGTTATAATTAAGCTTAATGAATTATTTTATAGCCACCAAACTTAAGTTTAACTCCATAACGACCCTTAGGGGTTAATATAATTTTCCCAAAAAAGATATTAATAAGTTTTATAGTTTAAGAAAGGTTTCTAAAATGAAAGATCAATCAATAGAAGGCGTTCGCCACAGCTTAGCTCACTTGCTAGCCCAAACAGTTAAAGAGTTATTTCCCGGAAGCCAAAACGCCATCGGCCCAATTATAGAAAACGGTTTCTACCAAGATTTCGAAATCAAAGGCAAAATCAGTGAAGATGACCTGCCCAAAATTGAAGAAGCAATGCGGGCTAAGCTTAAGGCCTGGACAGATGTTAAAAAGCAAGAAGTAAGTTTGGCTCAAGCTAAAGAAATTTTTGCAGATAACAAATACAAAATTGAACTGGCTGAAGAATTTGCCGAAGGCGGTAAAACTCTAACGGTTTACACTATGGGCGGTTTTGATGATTTATGCAAAGGCGGCCACGCCGATAACTTAAGCTTAATAGATTCAGCTAGTTTTCATCTAACTAAAACAGCTGGAGCTTATTGGCGGGGTGATGAAAAAAACATCATGTTAACTAGAATTTACGGTGTAGCTTTTGAAACAAAACTAAAGTTAGATGAATACCTAAAACAGCAAGAAATGGCCAGAGAAAGAGATCATCGCAAATTAGGCAAAGAGCTGGATTTATTCACTTTTTCAGATTTAGTCGGCCCAGGGTTGCCGTTATTTACACCGAGAGGAACAACCCTCAGGAGGCTCTTAATTGAGTTGATGCGGCAGGTTGGCGCTAAAAATGGCTCGCAAGAGGTTCAGATTCCACACATTGCTAGAAAAGAGCTTTACGAAATATCTGGGCACGCTCAGAAGTTTGGTGGTGAGCTCTTCAATGTTGAAAGCCATTATGATATAGATTTTGTGATGAAGCCAGTTAATTGCCCCCATCATATACAGATTTTTAAATCTAACCCTAGAAGCTATAAAGATTTACCAATACATTATTCCGAAGTTACCATGCAATACAGAGATGAAAAGCCAGGTCAAATAGGTGGTTTACAAAGAGTTCGAGCTATATCTGTTGATGATGGACATATATTTCTAGCACCAGATAATATCGAAGAAGTTATTGAATCTTTCCTTAGTATAATAAAAGAAGTTCATACGGCGCTTGGGATTTACGGTGATCACTGGGTCTCGCTCTCACTTCGGGACCCCAATAAGCCTGAAGCCTATATCGGCGATGATAAGGATTGGCAAGTAGCGGAATCTACCCTAAGAGAGATAGCAGCAAAAAGAAATCTTAACGCCATTCCTATGGAGGGTGAGGCAGCGCTTTATGGGCCTAAGCTAGATTTCATGTATAAAACTGTTACTGGTCAGGAAACTCAATTAGCTACAATCCAGCTTGATTTTGCTACCCCAAAGCGTTTTGAAATGGTGTATATTGATAAAAATGGACAACAACAGACACCCATAATGGTTCACAGGGCAATATTAGGCTCACTAGAGAGATTCTTAGTTATGCTGATCGAAAAAACTGCAGGCCACTTCCCGTTTTGGCTCGCTCCAGAACAGATCAGAATAGTTACAGTCAATGATAAAGTTAATGATTACGTCAAACGAGTTCAAGATGTTCTATCCAATGTAGTTTTAATGCAGCCACTTAAATTCAATGAATTGCGTTTTTCTGCAGATCTACGTAAAGAAAACTTAGGTAAGAAGATAAAATCTGCTGAAGAACTAAAAATCCCAGTAATAATTATTGTTGGGCCTAAAGATGAAGAAGCCCAGACAGTTTCACTCAGATACTTCGATGGAGCAGAAACTAAAGAAGATAAAATACCTCTCACGGAACTAGCAAATTGGATGCTTAAGTTTAATGGCTAGACCCTAGAATTGACGTCATGACGCTATAGCGCTATAATGGCACTATGACAAAATTAACCGCCAAAACCACTATCTATTTAGATCCTAAACTTAAGAGGGCCTTAAAACTCAGCGCTGCCGATACCGGCAACTCAGTTTCTAGTATAATAAATAACCTCCTTGGTCATATGGAAGATCTATATGATGCCAATGAAGCGTTTAAACGTGAAGGCGAAGAGACCGTAGCTTTTAAGGATGTCCTAGAAGAGTGCGGTTTAAGTTATCATAACGATATTCTAAAACAGAGCTAAAAAACAAGTGCAGTACCAAATAGAATTTAACAAAACTGCATCTAAAGAATTACTAAAAATTAGCGCCCAAGATAGAAATCGTATCGCCGTTAAGATTAGCAATTTGGCTGCTAACCCGCTGCCGGTGGGCAGTAAAAAGTTAGCGGGGCTAAACAGTTACTATCGAATCAGAATAGGAAATTACCGGGTTATTTATAAAATAGAAAATGATAGATTAGTAATTTTAGTTGTAGCAGTTGGTCATCGTCGAGAAGTTTATAGAGGTTTTTAGATTTCAAGTATTATGCACAAAAACACTAAGCTTAATTTCGCTAATAAAGTTTACCAGCTGGTAGCCGATATCCCACACGGTAAAGTTATGACTTACGGTCAAATTGCCGCGCTGGCTGGGAATCCAAAAGCACCGAGAATTGTGGGCGGCATCGCCCACTTTGGCCCGCCAGATTTACCCTGGCACCGAGTAGTTAAAAAAGATGGTTCCCTTGCTGAAGGATTTCCTGGCGGGGGGCGAGATCTTCAAAAGCAGTTACTAGAAGATGAAGGCCTTAAGTTTAATGACAATCATCAGATTATAAATTTTGCGGAGCATCTGCATCTAGCCTAAAAAATGTTAGAATACTTAAAGTAATGCAAATCATCGTCAACAATATTTTAACTAATTATCAGATTTCAGGTTCAGGATCCAAAACCCTATTGTTATTGCACGGGTGGGGATCTAGCTCCCAAGCTTTTAGTAGTTTAACTGGCGAATTATCTTCAAAATTTAAAATAATAAGTTTAGATTTACCAGGCATGGGCAAAAGCGAGGCTCCTCAACAAATTTGGGATCTTGATAACTATAAAAATTTCATTCTGGCATTTTTGCTTAAGCTTAATTTGCAAAAGTTAGATGTTATTCTGGGCCATAGTAACGGAGGAACTTTAGCTATCAAAATAGCATCCGATCAACTTACAACCAAGAACCTTAAGCTTAGTAAATTAATATTGGTTGGCTCAGCTGGGATTCGCAATCAACAAAAAACCAAAAAGAATATTTTTAAGTTAGTGGCCAAAGTTGGCTCAGCGGCTACATCCGTTTTGCCCGCTTCTTTACAAAATAAACTTAAGCGAAAACTGTACCAAGCAGCTGGTAGCGAGGCTTTGGATAATCCGGCATTAGAGCAAACCTTCCGAAAAGTGGTGGAGGAGGACATCCAAAATTTGGCTGGTAAAATTAAGATACCCACCTTAATTATTTATGGTGAAGATGATACAGATACACCGCCTCAGTTCGGGGAAATACTAGCCTCAGAGATTCAAAACGCTAAGCTTAATATTATTAGCGGCGCTGGACACTACGTCTTTTTGGATCAGCCTGAAAAAACACTAAATTTAATTGAAAGGTTTATCAATGTTAAATAGATTTTTGAGCTTCTATTCGGCATCTTACGAAAAAGCTATTGTTTATATGTTGCAGCGGTCAGAATATCAAATTGGTAAGTTTAGCTTTTGGTACTGGAAGTTCCCTAACTTTAGGCAAGTTTCTTACCGAGGAGAACTCAAAAAAACTGTAGTTGCTAAAATAATTCTGTTAATTTTAATAATCTTAAGGATACTACTTAACTTGCTGGGTTTGTTTTTAGTACTAAAAAACTTATTGTTTCCGGTGGGGCCAATCTTAATTTTACTGGCACCGCTAATTGAATATATTTTACTTCTGCCCACGGTATCTATGCTCAGATTCTTCTATATTAAGCCTAAGATGTTCAGAATGAATAGGCGGGCGGAGGACATCTTCAAAAAGACATCTGCCATTAAAATTGCGGTTTTAGGCAGCTATGGCAAAACCACTGTTAAAGAATTACTCGCTCAAGTTTTGGCCAGCAAATACAAAGTGGCGTTCACGCCTGGCAACATGAACACTCAAATTGCCCACGCCAGGTTCGCCTTAAGTTTAAAGGGCGATGAAGATTTCATAATTATTGAATACGGGGAGGAACATCCTAGTGATATTGCTAAAATGGCTACAGTTACGCATCCCGATTACGCCATTATAACCGGAATGGCTCCGGCGCATCTTGATGCCATGAAAAACTTAGATGTCGTAGCCGATGAGTTGGGCTCGATATTAAATTTTGTAGATGCCGAAAAGGTTTTTTGGAACGCTGGTAGCGAGCAACTCAAGAAGCATCTAGATGCTCGCTTGAAATTTGCTAACAGTTATTCTGACCAGTTGGTGTTGGGGCAAAAAATCAGCAGAATAGATGCCAGTAGTATAAATGGGATTTCTTTTAAACTAGGTTCAACTAAACTTAATTCTAAAATACTTGGTCAGCATATGGCGGGCTCACTTGGTTTAATATCAGTTCTGGCCAAAAAATTTAAGCTTAGTGATGCCGATATCGCCGCGGCCATAGCTCAAACTAAAGCTTTTGAGGCTAGGATGCAGCCAATTAGTTTAGGCGGTGCAACTATGATCAACGATGGCTACAATGGTAACATCGAGGGTATTGAGGCTGGGATTGAAACTCTTACTAAACTTAAGGTTGGTGGGAGGAAAATTTACGCCACGCCTGGTTTAATTGCTCAGGGTGAACAGAATACAGCAGTTCATAAAAAGATAGGACAGTTGTTGGCAGAATCTAATTTTGATAGGATTTATCTGTTTAAAAACTCTAATACCGAAATCATCTTTAATACGATGTTGCAGCTTAATCCCAATTCCAAACCCGAGTTTATTGAAGATCCGCTTAAGTTTTTGAAAAATATTCAATCTTTTTTGGCTAACGGCGATGTTATTTTGGTTCAGAATGATTTACCGGATGGAGCCTAATTCAAGATAACTGTAGAAAAAACTGTACTTACTAACTGTACCGGATTTCAGAATCTTGCTATACTAACTTTAAAGCAATTAAGCTTAGAAGGGGGAATCTTTTATTATGGAAAATGTATTTGTATTTTTTGGTGGAAAATCTGCCGAACACGATGTATCAATTATAACTGCGCTCGTCGCTATTATTGGGCCGTTAAAATCTAGTGGCAAGTATCAGGTTGAGCCGGTTTACATCGCCAAAGATGGAGCCTGGTACTGGGATGACAAACTAGCCGATATTAAACTTTATTCCAGTGGAGAAATTGATCAATATTTACTTAAACTTAAGCCTGCCAGCTTAGAATTTGGCCCAGAAGGAGCGCATCTAACTAAAACTGGTGGCATAACTGGGCGCCGAAAATCTATTAAAATAGATGTAGCCTACAGTGCTTTGCACGGCACCAACGGTGAGGACGGATCTTGGCAAGGTTTAATGAAAATGGCTGGAGTTCCCTTTGTCGGGTGTGGATTGGAATCTAGTACAGTTTCCATGAATAAAGTTTTAACCAAGCAGTTAGCCGAGAGTGCCGGAATTAAAATCACCAACTACCTTAAGTTTAGTAACTCAGAGTTTATAAGTGGTGGACAGAAAATCATCACCAAAATAAATGAAAACTTAAGATACCCGCTTTTTGTTAAGCCAGCTCACTTGGGCAGTAGTATTGGAATTAGCAAAGTTGACAGTAAGGATCAGCTCAATAACGCCATTGAAGTTGCTTTGCATCATGATCAGCTTTGTTTAGTTGAAGAAGGAGTTGATAATTTAATAGAAATTACCTTGCCAATCATGGGTACTACTGAGGAGCCAATTCTGGCCAGTGTTGAGCAATCTAAACTTAATGCCGATGGCGTGTTCGATTTTGATGCTAAATATATCGGTCAAGGCGGTAAAAATGGTAAAGGCTCTAAAATCTCTGGTTCCGGAAAGTTTAGCGCTGAAGGATATAGTAAAATACCTGCTGAAATTAGTGCAGATCTGATGGAGCAAGCCAAAACTATGGGCAGAAAGGTTTGGCAAGAACTAGGGCTATATGGAATAGCTAGAGTTGATATGCTAATAGATGTCAAATCTGGCACGCTCTATTTTAATGAGATTAACCCATTACCCGGCTCGCTCTACCTTCATAACTGGATGGCCAGCGGTTTTTCAGCGGTTGAGCTAAACTTAAAGTTAATAGAGCTAGCAAAAACCAGATTTAAATCTGAGCAGACTTTAACCACAACTTTTCAAACTAACTTTTTGAAGCAGTTTTAAATAAAAATTAAGGAGGGACTATCTTAAAATGATTAAACAAACTCTACTGATGGGCGCCGGTCCGGTGAATGTATCTGAAGATGTCGCCGCTGCGGCCGGGCAAGTAATCAACCACCTAGGCTCAGATATGCACGAACTGATATTAAGTTTAAGGAGCAATCTAGCAGAAATCGCCAAAACTAAATCTGAACATATTTACTGTGTGGCAGGCAGTAGCAGTGCGGCCATGGAGGCAGTTGTAGCTAACTTAATCACTGAAAAATCTAGAGTTCTAATAGTTGGCACCAATGGAGAATTCAATAAGCGTTGGATAGAGCTTTTAGATTTACATGCTTTTAGCTTTACAGTTTTAGAGCCGGAGGAAAGGAAATCTGTTAATTTGGAGATGGTTGAAGATGAGCTAAAAAATCAGCAGTTTGATATTTGTTTAATGACGCACGGTGAAACTAGTAATGGAACTAAACTTAAGGATATAGAAAGCATCTGTAAACTGTTGAAGAAGAACAATATCTTAAGCGTGGTTGATGCCGTCAGCACTTTGGGAGCTCTTCAGTTTAGCATGGATAAATGGGGTATTGATGCGGTAGTGAGCGGATCTCAAAAAGCGTTAGGATCTCTAACCGGCCTCGGTGTTTTTATATTTTCAAGTGATGCCTATGATGTTGCCATTCAAACTAAATCTACTCGCTGGCTGTATGATTTCGCTAAGATAGTTAAGTTTTGGGATCAGGGCGGTTACCACTATACAGCTCCCGGAGGACTACTCTCGGCATTGGATCAATCCACCTCTAACATTTGCAAATATGGGGTTGATAAATGGATTTCCGATCATGAATCATCCTCCACTAAGTTTATAGAAGATCTTAAAGTTAGCGGTTTTAGTTTATGGGCCGATAAAGGACATCGCCTCAATTCAGTTATCGCCATTGAAACCGGGGGAAGGGATTCCGCCGAGATAGTTGAGCTTATTAAGCTTAAGCACGGAATTGACATTAGCGGATCATTCGGTTTACCGGTGGTCAGAATAGGGCAGATGAATCTGCAAACCGATTTTAAAAACCAGCAATTGACTTTAAATGCGCTGAGGGATGCGTATAAAAACATAAAACCTAAGGATTCATAATCAGACTTAATGTGCTAAACTTAATAATAGATGGAACCCTTTTTTATTATTATGTCTAGTGCCGGAGTAGGTATGTGGCTTTACAATGTTTTCATGAGAAGCAACGGAGATAGCAAAACTGCTGGAATTGGAGCTGGTATCTGCGTGGTGATAGTTGCCTTTATTGAATTCATGATTTTAAGAGCGATATCTTAAATTTAGTTCAACTTTACAAAACTGCTAAACCCATCAGATCTGCTATTATTGAAGATGATTAAATTTTTAAAAATTGTAAAATCAATCCGATTCTGGCTATTAATTATCTGTGGAAAAGTTCTTATTAAGATGTTAGAGCTTAGTGGCAAAGGGCAGGGATCTGCTCTCCCGGGTTTAATTATAGAAAAACTTTACCCAGGGTTTTTGAATTACAGCCTTAATCATCTTAAGTTTAAGCCTCTGGTTATTACAGGCACGAACGGTAAAACTACTACTACGAAATTAACGGCAGAAATATTTAAATCACAGAACTTAAAGGTTTTAACTAACCCTAGCGGCAGCAATTTTACCAGGGGTATTGCCAGCGAGCTAATAAGGGATATTAAGTTTAGGCCAATTGCCAAACAGTTTGATATTGCTGTTTTGGAGCTAGATGAAGCCTAGGCTAAGCAATTTGCGGCTAAGGTAGATATTGGTAGTTTGCTAATTTTAAACATCTCGCGTGATCAGCTTGACAGGTTCGGAGAGATTGATGCTACTCAAAAAATACTTGAAGATGTAGCGGCTAAATCAGATAAACTAATACTTAATCTGCTCGAACCTTCAACCACAGCCCTATATGCTAAGTTTAAATCACAAGATATTATTTTTTTTGGAGCAGAAAAAGAATTAGCTAAAAAAATTATTACTGAAGGTTCCCTCAGCTCAAAATTTAATCCGCCCAAAAATGCTGAAGCAGTTATTTTAGAAGATGCCGAGATTGGCGATAATTTTAATCTTAAACTTAAAATTAGAATTAATAAATTGAGTTTAGTATTAACAATTAATCTACAGGGCATTTATAACGGCCTTAACTTTGTTGCTGCTCTTGCCGCCGCTCAATCTGTAATTGACGAAAAGTTAAATTTAAGTTTAGTAAAAGAATCTGAAAAATTATTTAAGCCAGCATGGGGTAGAAGTCAGCAATTTGAAATTGATGGAACTATTATCCAATTACACCTAGTTAAAAACCCTAATGGGTTTAATCATGTCATTCAAGAATCTCGAACTAATGGAGGTGGCTGTGCCTTATTTGCCTTAAACGATGATTACGCTGATGGCCGCGACATCAGCTGGATATGGGATGTTGATTTTACTAAACTTAAGCTTAAAAATGTAAAGACTTGTGGATCACGAGCTTATGATATGGCAATTAGACTTAAATATGCTGATTTAATGGTTGGCATGGAAGATGTTGATCTTATAGTTTCTAAAGCACTTCAGAAGCTGCTTGCTCAGCCCCATAAAAATAAAACTGTTTTTGCTAGTTATACTGCGATGGTTGAAATCTATAGAATTTTAAGTAAACTAAGCGAGGGCACAAAGTGAGTAAAAAAATAAAAATTGTGCACCTTTATGCAAAAGAGCTAAACGTTTACGGGGATACTGGTAACACTTTAATTCTGCAAAAAAGGTTAAGTTGGAGAGGTGTGGAATCTGAAATTTTACAGGTTGGTATCGGTGAAGATATACCTGACGATACTAATTTGATTGTATCTGGCGGCGGCCAGGATAGTAGCCAGATTAAAGTTGCAAAAGATATTAAGCTTAAGGCTGGTAAACTACTTGCTTTAGCCAAAAGAGGAGTACCGATGCTACTTATTTGTGGAAGCTATCAATTATTTGGATTGAAGTTTGTAACATCTGAAGGAAAGGAACTTGAAGGTATTGGAATCTTGGATATTGAAACTATTGGTTCTGAGGATAGGTTAATTGGTAATATCGAAATAGATTCCGCCTACGGTCAGTTGTATGGTTTTGAAAACCATAGCGGAAGAACTTTTATTAAATCTGAATCAACCAAGCCGTTCGGAAAAGTTGTTTCCGGAAGCGGTAATAACGGAGGCGACAATCAAGAAGGAGCTATTAAGTTTAATATTTTTGGCAGTTATCTTCATGGTCCAATACTGAGTAGAAATCCGTTATTTGCCGATCAACTTCTACAATTTGCGCTGAATGATGCTTTAATTATAAATAATCTCAAGCGGTTAGACGATCAGTTAGAAATTGCTGCCCGCAGTTTGAATTCTAGAAATATAATTTGCTTAAAAAGCATAGCACTTAAATTGATCGCAGGTTGGGATAGTATCTCAACAGATGGAAAATGATTTATTAGACGCTTTACGTCTAGAATAGTACCCCGGGAGGGATGTTTGCTAATGCAAAGCTTCGCCCGAACGCCCGGCGGTGGTTCGAATTCTCACTTACGTGAGATAACCCAACAAAAAACTGGCCTACCAGCCAGCTCTTTGTTTGGTACCCCGGGAGGGATTCGAACCCCCGACCTGTGGGATAGAAGCCCATTGCTCTAATCCACTGAGCTACCGAGGCGTACCATCTTGAATTTAAAATATGAATGTACTTTTGGTGCGGGTGGAGAGAATCGAACTCTCGTCTCCAGCTTGGAAGGCTGGCATAATAGCCACTATACAACACCCGCGCTTTTAATCATCATTTATTATACATCATCAATGCAATTTATGGTAGAATTAAATAATAATAAAAGCTTAAGAGTTTAGTAGGTATATCGCTGTGGCAGCTAAGAAATCATTAAATAATATTAATAAAAAATCGGTTAATTCATCCGTATCAGAAAAGAATAAAGCGCTAAAATCTAAAAAAAACGTTAGTCAGAAAAATGGGATTGATAGCCTTGAATCAGTAAACAAAAAAGCAGCTTTAATTTTCGGATCAACAACCCATTCCAATAACGAAAAGACTATCTCTCTAGGAGAATTGCTGTTGGCAGTACTTATTATAGGTGGTATATTCCTGTTTGGTTACAGAAGGGCTATTTCTATTAAAAATGTAGCCGAGGATAGTGCAAAATACTATAAGGCTGAAGCTATGGCCGCAGAGCTAGATCTGTATTTCAGCCAGAAGGGCCAATATCCTCTAGAATCTAATCTTGAAGATGAATATTGGGTTAAGCTTAATCCAAGACTAGAAGTTCTCTTAGATGATGGTTATGGTAATAGTATAGGATCTGACATGTTTAAGTATGTAACCTATCCGGAGGGGTGTAATAACGATACTGCCCTTTGCGACGGATATAAGATAGACATTTATTCTACATCTGACGACCAGACCATTCAGCAGACCGGCGGCAGTGGGGACAACTATTCCGCCGATCTTCAAACTCAATCTGAGGGCGTTCAGGATACTACTAACTCGACTGAAACAGAGGAGGCCGAGTAGAATATGTTGATCCTAGCTTCAGATTTAAAAGATAGAACTATTTTCAGTTTAGAAACTGGTGAGCCTGTAGCCAAAGTTGAATATCCTATCATTGCCCCAGATTCTTTAAAAATAATAGCCTTTAAGCTTAAAATATGGGATGATCGTGTTAGCAGGGTAGTATTCACTGACGATATAAGAGAATCAGATATAGAGGGTTTTAGTGTCGATGGTTATAAAAATCTTGTTGAGCTAGACAGTCATTTAGTAAGGCTTCAGAAGACATTGTCTCTTAATTTTGACATCCTTAATCTCACCATAGAGGATTCCTCAAGTAAAAAAATAGGTTACATCACGGATTATGTAATTAGCGATTCCAACTTTGAGCTAGTTAAGTTCTATTACCAAGTTAATAGTCTGAAAGGCAAGATACTTAGCCAAAACCGTTTCTTCAACAGAGATGCTATAATAAAGCTATCTAACAAAAGAATCGTAATCAATTAATTGGCGATACATGACTAAGGGGTGCATTAATAAAGGTGAATAGTAAAAAAAATATACATTACTCAAGCATCGAGGGGGTAATTAAAACGCGCAATAAAAAGCGATTCACAAAATTATCATTAAATTTTATATCTATAAGTTTATTCTTTGCGGGAGTGTATTTGATGACTCTGGTTTTTGCTCCTGCTCTTCAGTCGGGAATAATTTTAGGTCAGCCAGCAAAAGTCGCTCAAAGCGAACCCAAGCCCGGAGATAATATCCTCTATATACCAAAAATTGGTTTAGAGGTACCGTTTCTTACTGGCGATGAAAGCGTTATGGAGCAAGGAGCTTGGCATCGTTATCCGGAGAGGGGAGATCCCGAAACCGGCGGTAACTTTATTCTGAGTGCTCATCGTTTTATCATGAAATGGACCCCCGGTGCTACTATGGATAGCTCCCCGTTCTATAATGTCGGCAAACTAAACGTAGGGGATCAATTTATAGTAGATTACAAGGGCAAGCGTTACAATTATGAGATTACTAAAAAATATGGAGTTAAGCCAACTGATATCGCGATTGAAGATCCGGTTAAAGACAAAATTAAAGATGCTAAGCTTACCCTCTACAGCTGCACATTAAAGGGCTCTGACGATGGTCGCGAGGTGTTTGAGGCTAAACTTAAAAATTAAATCTTAATTATATTCTTGAATTAAGCCTTTCTCCCTAGTCTGGCTAATATTATGATTAAGTTTGGATATCTATCATTACAGATATTTTCGCTCCTAAAGAATTAAGCTTTTCGACAACACTCTCGTAGCCACGTTTGATAGAATAAACGTCTCTTAAAATAGAGGTTCCAGGGGCTGCTAACATCCCAATTAAGATTAGCATCGCAGGTCTTAAGGCCGGTGGGCAGGTTACACTGGCCGGCTTAAATTCAGTTGGCCCATCAACAAAAATACGGTGTTTATCTGCTAGCTCAATATTAACGCCAATTCTGGTTAAATCTAACAGATGTATTAACCTGCTCTCGTAGCTCCAATCATGAATTAAAGTTCTGCCTTTAGCCTTGGAGGCGATTAAAGCAAAAAAAGGTAAATTATCCATATTTATTGCTGGGTAACTTTGAGAATGAATTTTATCAACAGGTGATTTCAAAAGGGAAGAGTTGACCAGTTCTATATCAACTAAATCAGTTTCTCCGTTCAAAGCTTTATAGGTTGGTGACAATTTAAACTTAAGATTCATCGCTGATAGGTTCAATAGTTCTATTTCTATAAAATCTCTAGGGACCCTTTTAACGCTTATTTTGCTGTCTGTCACTATCCCGGCGGTTAGGTAACTCATTGCTTCAATAGGGTCTTCAGTTATACCATAAGTGGTATCCTGATTTATATTTTCTACTCCCTCAATAACTAAGTTAGATGTACCAATCCCGCTAAACTTAACCCCTAAACCTCTTAAGTAGTATATTAAATCCAGTACGATATAGTTATAGCTGGCATTAACAATTTCTACCTTGCCTTTGCCTACGGATGCAGCCATAATTAAGTTTTCGGTAACAGTATCTCCTCGTTCTATTAGTACAATTCGATCTGCTTTTTTAGGCTTAGATATGCAGTGGTAGCTATCATCTTCAACATCTACCTTCAAGCCTAACTTAGAGAGCGCCATTATATGAGGCTCTACGGTTCTCGCTCCTAGTTGGCAGCCTCCAGCAAAGGGAAGGTTGAATTTCTTAGCAAGATGCATTAGTGGTCCCATCAACATAATTACAGTTCTGGTCCGCTTAGCGGCTGCGACATCTAAACTACTAAGCTTAAGTTTAGTAGGAGGGGTAATTATCAAATCGCCATCTTCCTCCCACTTGATTTTAACTCCTATGCTAGCTAAAACTTCTAAGATGCGATTAACCTCTTCAATTTTGGGTACATTTTTAAGAGTTGTAGTGCCTTGATTTAAAATAGAGGCACAAATTACGCCGAGGGCTGAATTTTTAGCTCCACTACAGGTAACACTGCCTCTTAATTTGAAGCCGCCTTTAATTTTGAAATCTAGTTTCTGATCTGAAATACTAACAATTTCTTGATCTAGGACCTCGCTAATTCTAGCTAAAGTTTCAAGGGTCAAATTCTGATTCCCAGATTCTATACGGTTTATGGCGGATTGACTGGTGCCTAAATCTTTGGCTAACTCTGATTGGGTTAAGCCTTTTTCTTGGCGCATTTTGGTTATCATCTTACCAATTTTTTGTAGATATAAATCTTGGCTCATTTGTAGATTATATCTTTTAAGATATAACTAGTCAATTAAGTTTAAAATGAAAATATGCCAGAGTTGAATCTACAACAAGATGAACTCTATCTATTGAATCAATCTTAAGTTATTATAAGGAGGAGGAATTTACAAAATGAAAGATAAGAAATTAACAGATTTATTAAGCCAGGAGCTCGCTCGTCAGCGTAGGGGGATAGAGCTTATACCTAGCGAAAATTATGTTTCAGCTGATGTACTAGAGGCTCTAGGCTCAGTTTTCACTAATAAATACTCCGAAGGCTACCCGGGTAGACGCTATTATGGAGGTCAAGAATTCACCGATCAGATTGAACTAATCGCTATCGAAAGAGCTAAAAAACTGTTCAGAGCAGACCATGCTAACGTTCAGCCTCATAGCGGAGCTCCCGCTAATATCGCAGTTTACCAGGCTTGGTTAAAGCCGGGGGATACGGTAATGGCGATGTCGCTAGAAGACGGTGGGCATTTAACTCACGGGCATCCGGTAACTGGCTCGGCTAAAATCTACAACTTTGTTCGTTATGGTATTAAAGATCCCGCCTCTGGCGAAATAGATTACGATAAAATGATTACTGACGCTAGAAAACTTAAGCCTAAAATAATTTTAGCTGGTTTTTCTGGATATCCACGCGATCTTGATTACTCTAAGTTTCGTCTTGCTGCTGATGCCGCCGGTTCAGATTGTATGCTGATGGCCGATATGGCTCACATCGCTGGGTTAATTGCGGGTGGGGTTAAACTTAACCCGTTTGATTTCGGCTTCAACGTGATAACTTCAACCACTCATAAAACTTTGCGTGGTCCACGCGGCGGGTTAATTCTTTCAAGAGGGGCTGTCGGTAATCCTTTAAAAGACCCCGGACATTCTTTAGAAAATATTCCTACTTTAATAGATAGAGCCATTTTTCCAGGCATGCAAGGTGGCCCACATATGAATAATATTCTTGCTAAGGCTGTAGCTTTTGGAGAGGCTCTTCAACCAGATTTCAAAATTTATGCTCAGAGTATTTTAGATAATGCTCAGACCTTAAGTTTAGCGTTACAAGATCAAGGCTTCGATCTGGTTACCGGAGGGACATCTAACCATCTAATTCAAATAGATATGATGAAAAGCTTTGGTATTGACGGAAGAGAGGCTCAAAATCTGCTTGATTCAGTACATTTGACAGCAAACTGTAACTCGATACCTAAAGATAAACTTCCGCCTTTTAAGCCTAGCGGGCTACGCATTGGTACACCGGCGATTACAACTCGTGGCATGAAAGAAGAGCACATGGCTTTAATTGCCAAATGGATGGCCAATACTATTAAGCTTAGGGTCGACCAAAAAGCACTTGAAGAAATTAGAACAGAGGTTGAAAAATTCTGTTTACAGTTCCCGTTGCCAAGCGACAAGCAGCTAAAATAAACAGTGAATAGGTAAACTCGTTTAAACTTAGTCGTCGTAAGACGGCGATTCTAATAAATCAACCTCATAATAAAACTGATCACCACCATTAATTTTTACTACATCTTTATCTAATTTTCTAAACTCTTTTTCGCTAGCATTATAGTGGTTCACGGTAGTTTTTAAGCTATTTCCAAGCTTCTTTTGGTAATCTTGGTATACCTTGAGGTGTCTCCCTAATTCGCCGACCCTTTTTTGAATTTCTTTAGCCTGCTCTTCGATTTGAAGCGACCTTAACCCTTGAATTACAGTTTGCAAATAAGCCATAAAGCTAGTAGGGCTAACGATTATTACATGTTTTTCTCTAAAGGCGTACTCAATTAGGTCGCGCGAACTAACAGTATTAGAACCTATCTTGTTGACTAGTAGATCGTAATAAATCGCTTCACTAGGTATGAACATAAAAGCGAAATCCATAGTATCCTCTTCAGGTCGAATGTATTTTGCGGTTTCGTCTATTCGGAGTTTGAGGTCATTCTTGAATTGGCGCTCTAGTTTAGCTCTTTCTTCTGTTTCCGTATTCATGCCAACCAGACGGTTATAATTTTCCAAGCTAAATTTACTATCAATGGGGAGGACCTTATCTTTTTCTAAGAAAATTACCGCATCAACCGTTTCATTATCTTTAAACTTAAACTGGAGTTGGAATCTTTCGGGTGGCAACACATTCTTCAGTACAGTTTCAAGATAATATTCGCCCAATACTCCACGTTGCTTAGGGTTAGTTAAAACGTTCTGTAAGGTTTTTAAATCACCAGCAACATCTTTAACCTGCTTGTTGGTTTCATCTAATTGAGTAAGCTGTTTTTGGACATCCGCGATAATTTTAGCGCTCTGCTCAAACTGACGTTGGATGGTCTGGTTGGTTTGATTCTGACTCCTCTCTAGCTTTTCATTGATCTTT
Organism: Candidatus Saccharimonadota bacterium; assembly: GCA_036826375.1. GTDB lineage: Bacteria > Patescibacteriota > Saccharimonadia > Saccharimonadales > HK-STAS-PATE-42 > DAISWL01. The sequence goes on along the minus strand of DAISWL010000003.1, from coordinate 32,645 downwards.
TCTTGTAAAGAGTTCTGTAGCTCTCTTAAATTTTGCGATACGCCATCAATATCCTTCTTCAGATAGTTGGAACTAATTTCAGAACTGACCCCGTCTCGCCCTAACTTAATAGTTAAATTAAGAATTAGAGCAATTAAAATTATTGCAAGTAGAACTGCTAGACTAGTTAAAATTACCATTAAGTTTATGTTAGCACAATTTTGTTCTAAATTATGGTAGAATTTAAACATAAGTATTATCTAGCAGGAGTTACGCAGTAGAGTGAAGTATATAAAAGGCCATAGAAAAAAAATAATAGAGAAAGATTTAGGGCTAGGTTTCGTTGCTATAGTCTGCAGTTTATTTTTGGTGGTTGGCGGTTTTATAAGTAGGGCGCAAGTCAGAATATCTGCGGAGAACCAACCCCATACCCCTTCTGTTAGTGGTTTGTTTAAGCTCAACGGCAGGGTATTTATTCCCGGAACAATTAGCCAATCAGATTCCGGCAAACCAGATGGCTTAACAAAATTGCAAGAGTTTATGAACTCACTTAATTCTGGTGAAGACTCCGGCAAAATAAGCATATATGTTAAAGATTTAATAACCGGAGAAGAAGCTAGCTCAAACCCAACAAACGGGTTTAATGCTATAAACTTCGATAGCTTGTTTATTGTTAATGTCGTTAGATCTAAGATAGATAGGGGTGAACTTAATTACGAACAAATAGTAGATAACGCTAGGGCATTAAGCATGAACCAATGCCTAGATAGGATGCTGAGTGATTACTCCGATCCATGCACCTCTGAAATAAGAAATATAGTTTCAGATAACCTCGGTTATTCGAGTTTAACTAATTTAGGTTTTAAGAACTCTTTTTTCGGCAAAACTGAAGATAAATCTACTACTGCTGCAGATTCTGCTAAGTCTATGGAGATGATATTTTCGGCTTGGAGAGAGCAAGATGAATATAAGCCTAAAGAAGGTGATTTAGGCTACAGCATACTTGCTAGCGGCGATCAATCTATGCCCCTAGCCAAGTTGCCTCTTTCAGCCCAAGCAGTTTACAATGAAGCTCGTTTTGGAGGATATCTTAACTCGGTAGCGGTTCTGTATACTGATGGCGGCCCCATCTTAGTTTCTATAATGAGCGGCGAATGGCAGCGGCCGAATGAAGGAGTAGACAGAGTTAGTAATTTGTACAAACAAATTTATGATTACTATTAATTTTTATAATGAGCTAGCTTTTCTAGAAATTAACTCGGTTTTAAAAATAAGTTTATATTAGCTACTCGCCAGTTAAGCTCCAGTGCCAAGGTTCTTTTTTGTGCTCATGGAGCCCGTATTTGTGAGCATTCTTCTTCATCCATTGATAACAGGGAGATTCCTCAAACTTTATAGAGCCTTCACAAGCGACATCAACTGCCAGCCCCTGGGAATGCAGACTCTGCCCCGGAATTTCAGTTGGTATTTTGCAATTTTCAGGTTTTTTAGTGTAGATTTCATCTTCTTTAATGGTTTCACAATTTTGTTTTCTAAGCTCCACTTGCTCTTGGCAGGTTCTGTAGGAATTATCAATCTTGAGTGGATAACCGGCCGTATTAGCATCTGCAATCATTAAGCCGGTTTGTAAGTATATAGCTTTATTAATCTTAACGTTAGAATTTAAATCAACTAGAAAATCACCGGCCTGCTCAGCCGGACAGCTTAAATTAGTTTTGATTGAATCATCTGGTTTAAAATTAGGTCCGATTTGACCACCATTAAAGTTAGCAACGAGAGCGATTCCTACCAAAACTAAATCCACCATAGTGTTATAATTCTAACATAGTTATGGATGAATATTCTACAAAACACTTAAGTTTAATTAACGACGTGGCTGAAGATGAAAAAGTTTTCAAGCTAGGCGAAGTTACCTCTGCTAGAAAACAGATTTTAGCCGCACACGACGGCTTGGCGGTGGATGTTACCTCCCACCTGAGCTACACATCTAAGCTTAAGTTAGAATCTGGTGAAAGCGAGCCAACTGCTCCAGCTAAGCTTAAATTTGTTGATACACACGCTCATATTCATGATCCTGAATTTAAGTTTGAAAATCCTGATCAGCTGATTAAGGATGCTTTTGAAGTTGGCGTTGAAATGATTTTGGTTGTCGGAACAAGCGTTGAAGATAGCTTTCTGGCAGCTCAGTTTGCCTTGAGGTATGATAGAGTTTTTGCGGTTATAGGCTCGCATCCTCATCAAGCAAAAAAAGATTTAGACAACCTAAAACAATTAGAGACTATTTTAAGAGACGCTGAGCTTAAATCTAAGATAGTTGGCATTGGCGAGATTGGCCTGGACTATTATTATAATAACTCCCCCAGAGGTAAACAGATAGAATCGTTACAATACCAGTTAAGTTTAGCGCGCAGATTTAATCTACCCGTAAGTTTTCATGTTCGAGAATCTTTTAACGATTTTTGGCCTATTTACGATAAATTTAAGCCCAGAGGAGTTTTGCATAGCTTTACAGATAACATCTATAATATGCATAAAGGCTTAGAGCGTAACCTTTACTTTGGCTTGAATGGAATATCAACGTTTACTAAAGATGCTCTTCAGCTTGAAATGTTCAATCAGATACCGCTTGAAAGTATTATTTTAGAAACTGACTCGCCCTTCTTGACTCCCAGTCCTTATCGTGGTAAAATCAATTCGCCAGCTTATGTTAAATTAGTGGCTGAGGATATTTCTAGCAAGCGTTGTTTAAGTTTAGCCGATGTGGCTAGAACTACTACTGCTAACGCTTGTTTTTTATTTGGCTTGAACAAAAGCCTATAAAATTTAAAAATAAAGGAGTTATAAATTGCCAACAGTTGAATCACGGGTTCATGGCGGTTCTGATGAACCAACGCGCTATGATGATACAGTAGCATCCGCTCGAGCAGCTGTCGAGAGAGCCTTTTTTGCGGCTATTGTTGGAACTACCGTTGATAAGGTCGGAACAGCTCCGCATGGGCCGAGTGCAGAACAACGGGCAAATGGTGAACCCGTTACTATTGTCAGCACCGCACCGAATACGCCTGAAGAAAGACTCGGCGTTCCCAAACTAGTAGCTGTAATGCAAGAAGTTGGCCCTGATATCTGTTGCGCTCGAGAAGCGACTACTACTAATAACCCCAATGCGGAATTCGCTTTAGCAGCTTAAGCTTAACCTGCAACGTGCAGATTGTAAGGGATACTTTTACCAATGAAACAAGCAAACAACTGGCACAAATTTCTAGAATTTATTATGGGAGTTGATCCCGAAGTTTTTAAGTTAGCTAAACAAGATGCAGCCAATACCAAGCAACGTCTTAAAACTAAAGATCAAAAAATTAAGCAACTTATTGAAATTGAATCCGAGATTGGTGGACAAGTTTTTGGCCCCTCTCGCCCCGATGAAGAACGTCGTTTCTACTGCCTCGATGAGCGTACATGGGTTTATCAAAATAACTATGTAGATTTAATCGACGGAAACAAAAAACAGATGGTTATTCGTTACGAGCTTCACCCTAACGGAGTACTGAAAGTGATAAACAGTAAAAATCATAGCATGGTTCAAGATGATGAAGCTGAGCGTTTAATTGAAGCTATTAAACTATATTATAAGTTGGTTATGACCAAGGTGTATGGCAGAAGCGTTGATGCTATCCCAACACTTAAACTTTAAATAATTGAATAATCTAGCTATACTAAAGAATAGTGATGGATAAATTAACAGCTAGCAACCGTAATACTGATAACACTTTTTTAAATTTAGATAGACTAGACAAAATTAAATACTCTAAAAAATAATTTCATAAAGATGCGTCACAAAATAACTAAGCTTAAAACCGATAGAATTGAATTAACAAAATGATCTACCTAGATTACGCTGCCGCTACACCCGTTAGTAAATCTGTTTTAAAATCTATGTTGCCTTATTTTAGCGATCAGTTTTATAATCCATCTTCGCTGTACCTTGCCTCTGCTAAACTTAAATCGAAAAAAGATGATTTAAGATCTAAAATAGCTTCAGTTATAGGGTCTAAGCCTTCTGAGATTATCTTCACCGCAGGGGGGAGTGAAGCTAATAATCTGGCAATCCAGGGCGTTATGAATCTTTATCCTGAAGCAAACCTGATTACAACTAATATTGAGCATAAGTCTGTTCTGGCTCCAGCTGATCTTTTTAATAATAACAAGCTAGAAGTTGATGCCAAGGGGCATATTAAGCTTAATCAACTAAAAGAACTGATCGATCAGCGTACGGTGATGGTATCTATCATCTTAGCTAGCAATGAAATTGGAGTGATCCAGAAATTAGCGAAAGTTAAAACTTTAATAAATCAAATAATTGCAGATAGAAAGCTGGGAGGGAATACGCTGCCGCTTTACTTACATACTGATGCATCTCAGGCCGGTAACTACTTAAGCTTAAGTGTTGATAGATTGAGCGTAGATTTAATGACTATTAACGGAGGTAAAATCTACGGACCGAAACAATCTGGTCTTCTTTATGTCAGATCCGGCATTAAGCTTAAGCCGCTAATAATGGGCGGGGGGCAAGAAAAAGGCATGCGAGCAGGAACTGAAAGTTTAGCTACTATTGCGGGCCTTGCCACGGCTCTTGAAGATGCCAGAGTTAAGCGCGAACATCAATCTAAAAAAATGAAGAAGTTACAATTAAGTTTAATCTCGCTCTTGGCTAAAGATAAGCGCATTAAGTTTAATGGTGATTTCAAAAATCGTTTGCCAAACAATATTAACCTAACAATAACAGGGGTAGATGGAGAACGTTTAGTTATGGAGCTTGATAATCTTGGATTTATGGTAGCAACCGGATCTGCTTGTAACGCCAGCGATGATGAACCTAGCTATGTTTTACAGGCGATTGGCCTTAGTAAAGAGGACGCCTCCAGTTCATTAAGAATTACCGTCGGACGCAGTACTACTCAGAAAAATATTGAAGATTTTGCCAAAACTTTACTAAACTTAATTAATACTAATAAATTTATTTGGCTTTAGATTTTAAACTTAATATTTATAAGTAAGAATTTGACTCTGTAGAATTATTGCTAAAAAGTTATGGCATTAAATATTTTTAGGAATTGAAAATCCGTATTGATCGAGATAATCTTGTAAGATTCTAGCGGCAGCGAGGGCATCTATTTGCCCACTCTCTTTGGCGGATTTAAGCTTTATAGAGTCTAAACCTAACTCCTGCTTAACCAGGTTAGTAGTATCTGTTTCGGCCTGAAATATGATTGGCTGAGCAATCTGTTGGCTAAGATTCAGTTTAAATTTTTCAACGGTTAAAGATTGTTGGCTCGTTTCACCTCTCATGTTGAGGGGTTGCCCAATCACTACTAGATCTACTTTAAGATCTTCGATTATTGTTTTAATACCGTCAATTAGGTTTTGGTTTTCGGTAGAATCTAGGCTCTTAAGAGGCTTAGAGATTCTCACACCAGATGCAACCGCTAACCCAGTAGATTTTGAACCGTAATCAATAGCCAGAATAACTTGGGCGGTTTTAGGTTTATTCATCGACACTAAACTTAATAGTAATTCTGCTAGAATCTCCAGGAGTTTTTTGTTTCCAGAACGGCGATATAGAAACATCTACTCTTGATACTCCACTAACAGCTTCAAGTTTAGAAATCACTTCACCTTTTTTCTTGGATGTTAACTCAGTTTTTAGTTGATCTTCATTGAAGTTAGGCCCAGTGTTGAGAATAGTTTTGACACTAAACTTAAGGGCCCCTGAGCTAGTCGATTGAGTATCCTGCTTGAATTCAGGCTTAATTTCGCCCGGATCTTGGTAAACTTTCTGGTTGTTTGGAGCAATCTCACTGTTCATTGAATCTACTAGCAAAGATTTAAATTCTTTTTCATTGATTGAGTATATAGAGTAGTTGATTTTGATTTCAACCTTGCCATTATCGGCTTGTTGGCCGGCTTGTACAGATGAAGTCGCCTCGGTTTTATCAATTTTAAATGTACTATCTATAATTTTTTGCGGGTCGGAAATATCGACACTAAGCTTATTTTTATACTCAGAATCTGAGCTAACCACTAGTTTTTGTTTGGCTGCGTCTATATCTGATTGTTGGACTATCTTGACTAAGTTGGTTGTTCCACCGGTCATTGCAGTTCCATCCGCCGATACATTACCTGGGGATCCAGCGATTTGATACGATGTTGCCGCTTGGTTGAATGATTCTCCTGATTGTACTGCTGTAACCGATACATTACCTTTTCCATCTTCCTTGCACTGTCCGGAGCTAAAGAAGTTAGATCCTGGTATTTTAACTGAGTTATCGGATATATAATTCTTTCCGCCCGCGGCAAATGCTGTCCCGGACGCTATCGTAATACTAGAGTCATTACAATTAACTATGGTTATTTGACCTGTTGCCTTAGTTCCTATATCTTTTTGACCGGTTGCCCCAAAATCTGCAGATACTACTTCCTCCTTAGAATCGAGCTTAGATTTAAATGTTTTAGCATTTGCGCTGCTATCCACGGATGGATCTATTACCCAGGCTTGGTCATATTGAACTGGGTTGGTTTTCGATTTAATAACTATAGTCGCGGATGGCTTTTGTAAAAGTGCCCATGATAAAATAACAACAAATATTGATATAAATAAACCTAGTAATATTAACCTTTTCTTGAAGGCATTTTTATCAGGCTCCGATTTATCTTTATCTGGTTTTGAATTTCTTTCAGCCTCTTCGGCTAATTTAATCTCTTGTTCCTGTTTAGCTCTTGCTCTTTCTATCTTCCTAGCTTGTTTTTCTTTTATAGCGGAAGCCACTACCATTTTTTCTGCAGTGTCTTCTATCTCATCTTTTATTTCCTCATTCTCTTGATTAGCGGTGGGCGCTTCTTGCTCAATTTTTTTCTTAAGAGATTCAAGGTCTTCGGACGGTATTTCTTCTTCCGAGTTGTGATCTGGCGCTCCGGCCACTTTGGGTATTTCGGGCCTGGTATGGAGGTCTTTAGATACGTATATGCCTATTCCACCAGCGATCCTCATTAAAGAAGAATCGTTACTGACAATTACCAGTTTTCTGCCTACGGTCTGGGATGCTCTTTGGAGTAGTCTTAAGTTTACGGCGCTTTGTAGGGGACCTAAACGTTTAGATGGAGCTACGGCTACCACCTTGCTGCTACCAGATTTAACCTTGTCTATTATTGAAGTTATATCATCTTCTGAATCTACATAAATTACTTCTCTTTTTGCTGCTGCCATATTTATTTTAGTTCCTTAACATTCTTTGTATGGATTCTGAAAGCTCAGAATTCTTTCTACTGCTTATCATTGTATCATAACCTATTCTCAAAAGACCCATTGACGTCACGAAGGTGTGATCTTTCACTCTTTCAGTTAGGTCATAGATACCATTAACTTCACCAGGCTTAATATGCTGAATAGTTGGTTTATGAGCGAATGGCAAGTCTTTATACCACTGATTATGGTTTAGAGCTTGAACTAGCGGTCCCAGGCTTGAGCCTCCGCCACAAAGGAGAATTCTATTGGGTAGATGGTCTAGAGTTTTAAATTCAGTTAAAGCTAACTCGATGCCGCTTATCCATACGTCAATAGTTTTATCTAACGCCTTAAGCGCATGTGATCTCACATGGGTTGATTGACTGGGGCTATTTAGGTGTAATTTAAGTTTTTCCGCCATGATGAAATCCATATTCAACTCGGCCGCTATAGCTTTAGTGAAACTTCTACCCCCAATACCGAACATTCTGGTGCCCTGAACTCCGCCGTCATCTACAACCGCTATATCGGTTGTACCACCGCCAATATCTATCAGTATCGCAGTTAAGTTAGAGCTTGCATCAGTACCAATAATGGAGCGTGATACAGCGAAGGGCTCGGCTGCTACAGCAATTAAATCTAAATCTAACTCTTGTGCAGTTTTTTCTAGAGCTCCGATGTGAATCATGGGAGCGAACGCAGAGTACAACTGAACGGTTACTCTGCCCCCTTGAAAGCCTATCGGATTGCTGACTTTATAAGTGTCAATATACATGGCGACAATTGCAGAATTAACAAGCTTTATATCCATTTCGTTGTTACCGGTTTCCCATGCCAACTCAGCCCTTGCTTTTTCTTCGCTTCTTTCCTGAGCCTTTTCTATTATTAAGCCTATCTCTTCGGTATCGATTGGCCGAGCGGAATCAGGTCTTTTATAAGTTACTGTATGAGTTATACCTTTAACTAGCTCCCCGGCTATGCCTATGATTGCTTTTTTTGCTCGAAAACCAGCCATTTCCTCTGCTATAGTGAGGGCTCTGGAACAATTAGCCACCACTGCTGATATATCTGCAATTGCTCCGGAATGCATATCACTTAGCTGCTGATGAGTACGGCCTACTCCAAATATATTGATCTCATCACCGGATACCTTCGATACTAATGCCTTTACGTACTCAGTTCCTATGTCAAGAGCTACTATCTGATCATCTAAAATAGCTTTTCGATTTTGATCTTTAAACTTAAACTTTATTTTATCTATTACTGACATAATTTGGGTTCTGTTATTTTACAATTCTAGTGCTTGTGTGAATTAATCCAACTACCTTTATTTTAAACTTAATTAATATTTATTTTAATGCTTATGTTAATATTATACTAAACTAACTTACAATATCAAACTTAAAGGGATCTTAATATTGAATGATGAAAAGGGTGGGTGAGATTAAATTAAATAGTGAAAATATAGATTCAACAGCCAGATTGTTAACTGGTTTAATTGATATATCCATCAAGAAAGATGCCGATTATATAGAAGTATCTTCTAATAGTATTAAGATTTCGGTCGGAGGTCGCTTAACTAGGCTTGAGAAGATAACGACCTCCAAAATAAATCAAGAAATAATCAAATATCTGCTAGATAGTTCTAAAATTAAATTTAGAGATGATTCAGTTAATTCTGTAAACATAAAACTTCCGGGTAAAAATATAATTCATAAATTAAATATAAAATTTATTAAGGATAGATTTGGGCTGATTAGTGCCTTAATTTTCGTAGAAGACCCCATGATAACTACTAGTCTCCATCATTTGGGATTTTGGGGGAGAAACTTGAATCAGCTCACAGATATTGCATTTTCCAATGGAGGAATAGCTCTGATATGCGGTCAACCTAGAATTGTAAATAAAACGATGTACTCAATAGCCGCCTTAAGTTCTAATGGTTCTGCCAAAGTAATATCTATATCAAGTAACCCCAATGCTGTTCCTGAATTAGAAGGCCTAGATATTTATGGATATCCAAAAACTGATTTTGCAAGTTTGAATTTGGCCAAGTTAATTACCAGAATTAGACCCGGGGTTTTGGTCGTAGAGGATTGGCTAGATAATCCCAATATTGTTAATTTAATGATTAAGTTAAGCTTAGGGGGGACTGTAGTTATCGCTGGATCTGAAAATATAAATCCAGAGTCTGTAATCTATGAACTGTACAGAAACTTCTCAGGCTCTAAGCGATTAGTCGCAGATGCCCTAAGCCTGGTTGTTAGCCTCAAGAGTATACCGTTTCTGAATAAGCGGGGTGAAAGCTTTACGCCTTCTGATGTTAATCTGAAAAAAATAGAGGGCATCTTCAGGCTTAGCTCAACTGATGCCTGGCCCGACTTGGCTACTATCGGTAACTTAAGTTTTACTGATAGACCTTTATTTTGGTCCAAAAAATCCTTATCTATAGATAATTCAGTTAGTGCCCTAAGTCACACTCCAGTTTTAACCACTATTAATCAGTGTTTAGTAGTAGATAGTGCCGTAAGGCGCTTTATTGAGGCTGGAGATCTCGGACGAGGGCATTTGCTAGCGAGGGCGGTATCTCGCGGTATGTTGGCGATGCACTATGATGGTTTAATAAAGGCCATGCGCGGGGATATCGCTTTAAGCGACCTTATTGAATTAATTAAGTCTAACGGCTAAACTTATAACGATGGGCACCAATACAAGTAACAATAGAATTATAAGATGCATCCTTTCAGTCGATAAGGGCTATACAGCTTTCGAAGGGATGGTTGCGATCTTAATAGTTGCCATACTCGGCTTAGCTGGCACATTTACGTTTCGCAAAATTGAAAGTAACAAGATGGATATTCGATACCAGGATAATATAGAATCAGTATACTATTCTCTGGAATACTTTTACCAAATGAACGGTCACTACCCCGATAAGTTAAAATCAGACATATTCCCATGGATGAATCCTGAGAGTTTAAAGCGGGATGGCGCCCAAGCGGCTCAGAATAATGAAGAATTTAAATACCTACCGTCTAAATGCGAGGAATCTAAGTGCGGCTCTTACGAGCTTTCAATTAAACTTAAGGGTGGAACTGTGATTACGAAAAAATCTAAGAACTAGCCTCTATAAATCTCTACATAGTTAGCTCGACTTGTGCAAAACCTTCGGACACTCAGTCTTCGTTCGACCGATAAAAACTAATCAAATAGCCCTGTCTAATTAGCATCTCCGTCAAGTACTAGCTATTTACTATTTTCGCTAGCTTCTAGTTTAGGAAACAAGATCCCAACATCGGCTATTGAACCGCTGGCAAAAGTGATATTTATGGCCTCGGCAGTTTTCGGTAAAAAAGGAGTTAGCATCTCAGCAACTTGTAGCAGATCTCCAACAGCATTCGATAGAACCGACTGTAGGTGATCGGATTCGCCTTTTTTAGCGATGGCCCAGGGCTTAGTTTCTTCAATGTAGGCGTTTAAATCCCTAACTTTGCGCCAGGTCCAATCCATGGCTTTATCAAATTGATAGTTATCCATATATTTATGATAGGGTTCGTCATCATGGGTAGATATCTCAAAAACTCCAATCTGTCCGTTAAGATATTTTTTGATCATGCTAGAAAGCCGTGATACTAGGTTGCCTAGTTCATCAGCTAGTTCAGTGTTGTAGGCTCTTTTAAACTTATCCCAAGAAAAGTCGCCATCATCATAAGAAGGCACGTGCTTTAAGATGTAAAACCTCAAAGCGTCAGCTCCATAAATATTAATAACATCATCTGCATTCAATAAGTTGCCTGTTGTTTTGCTCATTTTGCGTCCGTTCATAGTTAAATGACCGTGGACGAATAGATTTTTAAGCATCGGCAGACCTAAGCTTAATAGCATAGCTGGGTAGATGGCGGCGTGGAATCTCAAATTATCTTTACCTACAATTTGAACTTCAGTTGGCCAAAATTTTTTAAATAAATCACCATCAGGATAGTTCAGCACGGTTATATAGTTCATCAAGGCTTCGAACCAAACGTATATGCTCTGAGTGTCATCTCCTGGCACTGTTATTCCCCATGATACAGCAGATTTTGGTCGTGAAACACTTATATCGTCTAGGCCGCTGTTAATGAGGCTAAGTATCTCATTTTGCTTATGAGATGGCACCACTCTAAAATCTCTGTCTTCGAAAAGCTTCTTGATGCTCTCTTGATATTTAGAGAGCCTGAAGAAATAATTTACTTCGTTAACTCTGTTATAGGGCAAATTGTGATCTGGGCAGGTGCCTTTGGTATCTTTAACTATAGTTTCAGTTTTAAACTCTTCGCATCCCTGGCAATACCATCCTTCGTAATCTTTCTTGTAGATGTCGCCCTTCATAGCCATTTGTTGCCACAGTAAAGCCACAATGCTTCTGTGCTGGTCAGAATCGGTACGAATGAAGTTGGTATAACTACTATAAACCTCGGTGTTAGCTTGCTCTATAAGCTTAACATTATCATCGACAAATTGCTTCGGGGTGATTCCAAGCGATTCAGCCTTTTGTTGAATTTTATATCCATGTTCATCGCTACCAGCCGAGTATAAAACTTCATTGCCAATCATACGGTTGTAGCGAGCCAGGGTATCTGCGTATATAAGATCCATCACGTTGCCGGTATGGGGTTTTCCGGTTGCGTAGGGGATGGAAGTTGAGATGTAGATATTCGCCATTTATATTTTTCCTTTACTTGTAGTTAATGATTAACTGCTAATACTTAAAATTATACCACGTAAGCACTCCTATTATCGATTGATAGTTAATCAATACATCTTACTAAAAGTTTGAACTATTCAGATGACCTAGAGCCCTATTCCCTAAAGTTTGAATAGCCAAAAGAACTTCAGGTGAGCTAAGATTAATGGTTAATATCAACTTGTATACAAACATCTATATATATAAATATGTTTATGTTAAACTTAATTTATGGAAGAACATAACCTAGAATTCAGAATACAGGTTCTATCTGCTTTAGCTGATAAAACTAGATTAAGCTTAATAAAAAAGATAGCCGAGGGTCCGATTCAGGGTTCAAGTTGTGCTAGTTTATCGGTTGGCTTCAACTTAACCCAACCTGCCTTGAGTCACCATTTTAAAATTCTTGTTAGCTCCGGAGTTATAATTCAAAGAAAAGAAGGTAGGGGCATCTACTACATAATTAATCACGATTTGTTAGAATCTGTTGGAATTAAGCTTAGTAAATTATTAATATAAGAAATATCTAAATGTTTAAATTTATCAATAATTAATAAGAAAGGCATCATAAACAAAATGAAGATTAGCACAGAAGAACTTCAAGAAGCTCTAAACTGGCGAGCAGCTATTAAAAAATACGATACCACTAAGGTTGCATCTGAAGCTGACCTAAACTTAATTTTAGAGGCTGGGCGGATGGCTCCATCTAGCAACGGGTTAGAACCATGGAAGTTCTTAATTATTGAAGATACCAAAGTTCGCGAGCAATTAAGATCCGCAGCCCACGGCCAGCCTCAAGTAACTGAAGCCAGTTACTTTATAGTTCTAGCGGCTGAAACCGATAAGCAAAAGGTTGCTAATGCCGCTTTCGCAAGAGTGGCGAAATCACAAAACTTAAGTGTTGATGACCAATCTTTAAACGGCTACAAGGCCTCGATTAACGGTATGCTTGCAGGCATGGATAAAGAGGCATTTACGGCCTTCGCTAAAAACCAAGTGTTCATCGCCCTCGGCTTTATGCTAGCCACCGCAGCTCTAGCTGGCATAGATGCCAACCCCATGGGAGGCTTTGATTCATCTCAGTTCAATAAGATACTAAACTTAAGTGAGCAAAGCTTAACCTCCACAGTCGTTATGGGAATCGGGGTGAGGGATCAGGCTGATGGATACTTAAAAAGGCCTAAGTTTAGAAAAAGTTTAGATGAGGTGGTTGGTAGGGTCTAACATCGGGGATAAGGAAAGTTTTTTTCTCCCGTGAGCGATAGCGAACTGGCTGAGAAAAAAATTTGGGAGAGAAGGGTGCAACCCTTCGAACTCTTTATCCCCTGTTATACGATGCGAGGACGAAGTCCGAGAGTGCAACGGCACGAGGATTTTCGTAGAAAATCCGAAGCGTTTGAGCTGGGGCCGTCTATAAATCTAACTTTTCAGAATCATGATTTTTTCTAATTAAACCATCTCTAATTAAATTTTTGGTTGGTTCCCCTTGGATGAAAACTTTATGGCATTCCTCTGCAAGAACTCCGTTCGTAAATTCAACATGAAATTTTTCTTGTTTGAAAAGAAGCGGAAGATTATCTCTAAAAAACATGGCGCCACTTTTGTCTAAATCAATTCCAGAAACAACTCTTTTAATTCTACTAAGAATTGTGGCGCCGAAGCACATTGGACAAGGTTCGTAGGTTGTGTATAAAGTAGCTTTTCTCTTATTCTCTCTTAAAATATTTTGAACTTGTTTTATTGCGAGCATTTCGGCATGGGCGGTTTTATCTTTCAAAGTATAAACTTGGTTATGGGCGCGAGCAATAATTTTTCCATCAAGTTCAATTACACAACCTATTGGCCAATTGCCTTCTTTCAAAGCGATTTCCGCTTCTTTGAGTGCTTCTTTCATAAAGTTTTCATCATCCATAATATTAGGTTTAATTAGAAAAGTAATAAATCTTTGCTTTTGTAGGCCCCAGCTCAAATGTCGTATAATGGGCAGGGTCTTTCCGGAGTCCTTTACTCCGATATACGTCAGTATATCAAGGATAAAGGATTACGGAAAGAATTTAGTTATGCGAAGCGAAAGCGAAGCTATAACTAAGTTTAACGACCCTGCCCATTATACAAAACGTAGCGAAGCGGAGTTTTGTATAACGTTAGGGATAAAAGAAGTTTTTCTGGAACGAAGTGGAAGAAAAATTTGGGTGAAGCCCGAGCCGAGGGCTGAACCTTTTATCCCTTGTTATACGCCCCGAACGAAACGAAGTGTAGTGAGAGCGCAGCGTGGTCGAGCGATAGCGAGAAGTTCAAAAAATATTTTTCGTTTCTATATTTATTTTGATAGGCTTCCGTCGATAAACTTCTTCAACGCCCCAAGGTCTTTTGCGTCTTTGTCGTAATGAAATGTATTGATTCCAACTGATTGAGCGCTTTTTACAGCATCCTCATTATGTTCAAAATATACAACATCATCAGCGCTCAAATTAAAATGCTTGAGCATAATCTTGAAATAATTTGGATCAGTTTTTTCAGGGTCGTGCTTGAGAGTAAAAACCTCATAGGGCATATCGTTTAATCCAAATTTTTCCATTTGTTCATCATTTGCACCTGTAAGAATGATTTTTCTATTTGGATACTGCTCAAGCATTTTATACATTTCATTAAAGATTCCTTCATCTTTTAGAACAAAGGCGTTGATTGCGTCTACTAATATTGTTTTCATAATAATATTGCTTATAGATTGAAGTTTATTAAATTTTCTTAAGCCTATAAAAATTCCTTATGTTGAGAAAAATATTTTTTGAATTGCGTTTAATGGGCAGGGTCTTTCCGGAGTCCTTTACTCCGATATACGTTAGTATATCAAGGATAAAGGATTACGGAAAGAATTTAGTTATGCGAAGCGGAGTTTTGTATAACGCTTAAGTTAGCCCTTTAGATGATATGTGAGTCGGCTTGTTCCCCGTGCTATAATTAAGCTTAATGAGTGAGGAATTTATAAGGGTCAGAGGTGCTCGCGAGCATAATCTTAAGAATATTGATATCGATATTCCACGCAATAAATTTGTGGTAATAACTGGGCTTTCAGGCTCGGGGAAATCTAGCTTAGCCTTTGATACAATTTATGCCGAAGGTCAACGCCGTTATGTAGAAAGTTTAAGTAGTTATGCTCGCCAGTTTTTAGGCCAGATGGAAAAACCAAATGTTGATAGAATAGAAGGCCTTTCTCCGGCTATATCTATCGATCAAAAATCTACCAGCCGCAACCCCCGTTCTACAGTTGGAACAGTAACCGAGATTTACGATTACCTGCGTCTACTCTTTGCTCGGGCTGGGATCCCGCACTGCCCAAAGTGCGGTAAAAAAGTTAGTAAACAAACTAAAGATCAAATTCTAGAAGAGGTATTAAGCTTAAATCAAGGGCAAAAATCTATAATCCTTTCATTAGTAGTTAACGATAAAAAAGGCGAGTTTGCTCACATCCCCGAGCAATACAAAAAATTAGGCTTCGCCAGAGTCAGAGTCGATGGCGTCATCTACCAGTTAGATGAGTTCCCAACCCTAGAGAAACAAAAAAAACATACCATTGAAGTTGTTATAGATAGAGTTGTGATTTCAGATTCCGAACGAGCCAGAATCGCTGATAGCGTAGAGCAAGCTCTTGAGGTTGGAACTGGCCACTTAAGCTTAATGAACGCAGATAACGATCAGATTAACAAATATAGTATGACTTACGCCTGTATTGATCATCCTGAGGTTGAGATTCCAGAGCTAGAACCGCGAATTTTCAGTTTCAATTCACCACACGGAGCTTGCCCAGAATGCACAGGCTTGGGTAGCAAAATGGAGGTTGATCCCGAGCTTTTGATTAATAAAAATCTTTCTATTTTACAGGGTGCAATTCGCCCTTTTGGCGGGATGCGCTACGATGGCTGGTATATGAACTTAATGCGTGCCGTAGCCGATAGCTATAAGTTTGATCTTAATACTTCAGTTAAAGATTTAAAACCTGAACAACTAAACTTAATTCTTTACGGAACGGGAAAGCAAAAGTACGCAGTACGCCTTGGTTCTAGCGGCCGTACTTTCGATGCTAAATACGAGGGCATAATCAATAATTTAGAAAGACGCTACCAAGAAACCGAAAGTGATGCTGTTAGGAAAGACATTGAAAAGTATATGCGTGAGCTGCCTTGTAATTCTTGCAACGGATCTAGACTTAAGCCGTCTGTTTTAGCGGTTAAGTTTAATAGTGAATCGATAGATCAAATTTCTCAATTAACCACAGAAGATGCGCTGAAGTATTTCTCGAATTTATCTACATCTCAGCAACAAGATGTAATCATCGGCCCAATTATTAAAGAAGTAAATGAAAGGTTAAGTTTTTTAAGTGATGTTGGCCTCAGTTACTTAAGCTTAAATAGGGCTGCTAACACTCTTTCAGGAGGCGAAGCCCAAAGGATTCGCCTGGCTACCCAAATCGGCTCTGGTCTTCAAGGCGTTCTATATGTTCTAGATGAACCTTCAATTGGGTTGCATCAACGTGATAACGCTAAACTTATAAAAACCTTAAAACATCTTAGAGATATTGGAAATACAGTTCTTGTTGTTGAGCACGATGAAGAGACTATCGAGAGCGCTGATTGGCTAGTGGATATAGGCCCGAAGGCGGGCATCCACGGTGGACAGTTGATATCCCAGGGAACCCCAAAGCAGGTTGCGGATGACAAAAACAGCATAACTGGCGATTATCTTTCTGGCCGGAAATCTATTCCTAAACCTAAAAAAGTTAGAGCTGGCAACGGCTTAAGCTTAAGTGTTAAGGGCGCGCGGGAACATAATCTTAAAAATATAGATGTCGATTTCCCCTTAGGTAAAATGGTTACCGTAACTGGCGTTTCCGGATCTGGTAAATCAACCTTGGTTAATAGTATTTTGGCAGCGGAGCTACTCCGTCAACTTAACCGAGCTAGCACAGTTCCGGGCAAGCACGATCAAATTACCGGAATTGAAAATCTGGATAAAATTGTACTAATTGATCAATCGCCAATTGGCAGAACTCCTCGTTCTAACCCTGCAACTTACACTGGCTTGTTCACTCCGATACGTGAACTATTTGCAGCTACTCCAGAGGCCAACATTCGTGGTTATAAATCTGGTCGTTTCAGTTTTAACGTTAAAGGCGGGCGATGCGAGAGTTGTCAGGGAGATGGCATGATTAAAATAGAAATGCATTTTCTTCCAGATGTATACGTCCCTTGTGAATCTTGCAAAGGCAAACGTTACAATACCGAGGCACTTGAAATTACTTTTGGCGGCAAAAACATCAGCGAAGTACTAAGCTTAACTATTGATGATGCTCTAGATTTCTTCAAAAATCAGCCAGGTATTGGTAAAAAACTCCAAACTTTAGTAGATGTTGGCCTGGGCTACGTTACCTTAGGGCAACCAGCTACTACTCTTTCAGGAGGTGAAGCTCAACGAGTTAAGTTAGCAACCGAACTCAGTAAGCGAGCAACCGGCAAAACAATCTACATTCTAGATGAACCAACCACAGGCTTACATATAGATGACGTCAAAAAACTTTTAAGCGTGTTGAATGCTCTCGTCGATTCCGGCAACAGTATGATTATTATTGAGCATAATCTTGATGTAATAAGGGCGGCTGATCACATCATCGATATTGGCCCGGAAGGCGGAAGCGGAGGCGGACAGGTGGTAGCAACTGGAACTCCATCACAAATTAAGCTTAACAAAACCAGCTGGACAGGGAAGTATTTGTAAGATGTATATGTCCAGAATAAATCTGTCGCTAGATCAATCGCGACTTTCAGTTCGACAGACGGACTAATGGCCTATAGGAGCGGGCCGTATTAAATAGTTGTATTAAATATGCAATTATTGTATTATATCAATAATGGTAGGAATAGAAAGAATTAAACAAGACGTCCCGTCAGTTGAATTAAATAGAGAAATTAACGTACGGGGAGTCGGCGGTGTTGCTATTGGTGGTTCTCGTTCAGATCACTTTTTTAAATCGGGCGATCCTGAAATAATAACACTAGGCCGGTATATAGAATCGATCGAGCAACTTAACCCTGATAGTAAAGATAGTTTCTTGGGTAGAATAATTTACTTATCAGATCAGGATATATTAAACGCTATTGGTCGGGTATTAGATGGAATAAATGGGTATGATGGCTTATTGGTTGATGACAGACTGGAAAGAAGTAACCCTTGGTGGACTGCAAGACTAATCCGAGAAAGTAGTGATAGCTCTACCCCCCCTATATTTACTTTTTCAGATGCGGTTGGTGATGAAAAGAAAAAGCGACTACTCTACTTAGATGATTGGTGCGTAACTGGGAATCAAATTGCCAAGATCAGAGAAAGGTTGGATCCCACTGGGCACGACATTCGCTATGCTTTTATGGCGCTTAATCCGAGTTTTGCTAGTGCAGATATGATAGGTTTAACCGAAAATGCACCGACCCCGGAAGCTGCGGGATTTAGTGCTGTCAATTCGGTCAGTTGGGGTTTTGAAGATAGGATCCTAAACCTTGTTCCTCGGTTCCCTGTATACATCGACAGACCATATAAGAATCCTGGGAGATATGGTATCATCTCAAAAGATATATTACGAGATAGGTACCCAAAATTTACAAATTTTATTAAAACATTGCTAGAACCGGGAGAAGAAAGAGAGGCGAGTTATATGGATGATAGTGAGGTAAGATTTTTTTTAGGGCCATACCAGTATCTCTCAAACATGTCTGCGTTTCCAGTCTCAATATTCGACAAATGCTTTCCTACTTCTGAACATGCGTACCAATGGCGTAAGTACAGGGACGTTGACACGGAAGTTGCTGAGGCAATATTTAACGCAAGTTCTCCTATAGATGCATTAAAGATCGCACAAAAAAACGCCCATTTGCTACAGGGGCAAGTAACTTCCGATGACAAGATACAATGGATGAAGGAAATAGTGAGGGAGAAAGTAGCACAAAATTGTTGGATACAAACGAGACTCTCTAGTCTTAGGGGCGTGAAGATTATCGAAGCGAATAGATCAGATTCGTTTTGGGGGGAAGGAGAAGATGGAAAAGGGAACAACCATCTTGGGCGTATCTGGGAAGAGATAGTCAGTGAATACGATATAACCGGTGGTGTGTGATGCAATCGTTGGCTTAGATCTGGATCTCAGGTGAGACTTCCCCTTACCCGAATATACTCTTACATGTATCCCTAGATCATTATGGCCCCTATATCTCTGGGCTGTTGATCCTTGTATCTTTATTTTAACAACAGGAGCGGGATTAATATTTTAGAGCAAGCTTTAAAATAATTAGTTAGTGGCATTGACAGGGCAGCTAAACTTAAGTTACAATTAGGGTTAATAAGTTAAACTCAGGCTTAAATAAATTCATACAGAAGGGAATATTTTAAATTTATGCTTTCAATTAGGTTACAAAGAATCGGCCGTAAAAAATATCCAGTTTACAGGATCGTTGTCCAACAATCCCATTTAACACCGACTAGTGGCAAAATTGTAAAACTAATTGGTAGATATAATCCTCATACTAAAGAGCTAGTTTTAGACAAGGACGATGCGAATAAATACCTTCTTAACGGCGCTCAACCAACTCAAAGAGTTGCTAGGCTCATGGTCAATGAAGGAATAAAGATGCCAGCTTGGTTCAAGTTCGATGCAAAACACGAATCTAAAATAAGAAATCCAGATAAGCTAAGAAAAAATCAGCCAAAAGAGGAGCCAACTCCAGAGTTAGAAGAGCCCTCAGTAGAAACTGATACAAAAGAAGAAGCTGTCACAGCTTCTGAACCAGCTTAAATTTCAACAGTGGTAAGTCATTATTCATGGTCGAACCGCCACGCCTAATTGCTGGTTTAATTAATGAAAATGATCTGATATCCCTAATTTTTATGCTATATCCGATTTACCCGAAAAATTGTGGCTCTTTAGGTTCAGATTTGGGCGCAAGAAAAAGTAGTTTTATCTAATGGGGGCGAAGCTAGTAGTTTGCGTTGGTAGATGCGAAACTAGTTTTTACCGGCCGAGCGGATCCTGTTGATTGGAAGGTTTTGCGTAAGTCGAGTATAATTAAACTTAATACTATGTATTCAGGAACCACCCTCAGAAATCACTCTGGAAACTTGATTGGAGTGCATCAAAAAATAGATAGAACTGCTCGCAAGAAATTAGAGGAGCTTAGACCAGGAGTATTCTTCCCTCGTTCGCGACAAATATTAAGCTTTGAAGGCAATAATGGGCCGGACGGCATTAAACGTAAGAGCGCTGGATGCGATGAACCTGCTCACTTCTACAACGTAATGGGCGATGATGATCAAGAAATCATTAAACATATTAAAGAGCACTACTTAAATTTAGTTAAGGCTCTATCCGCCAAGGAAGGCGAAAAAGCGGCTTTCGAAGCTGCCTGGCTATCGCATAGTATTGTTGATGGGCTAACTCCCGCCCACCACCATCCCTATCTAGAGGAGGTAGAAAATCTGAGGTCAAATTCTGTAGATGGCGAAACTCTAATCGGGAAGAAGCTTTACATTAAAGGTCGAACCAAGAGAGAATCTGCTAGCAAAAATTGGGCTTTTTGGGGGACGAAGGGCCTGATTATTTCGCATGCCGGCTTTGAATTTGGCATTGCTTCTATTGCCGTATTGGGTCGTACTAAACTTAATATAAAAAATGAAGAGATTACTTTTAATATTAACCAGGATGTTATCGATATTTTTAAGCAAGCTGCTCGAGAAATTAACTCTCTACACATGTTTGAGAAATTTTTAAAGTATGGCTGGACGCCAAAGTTGGCCAATCAAACCAAAAAAGTGCTGATGCCAACCCTATCCTGCACGGTGTTGACTAGCTGGCTTAAGGCAACCCAGGATGCTCGCAAGGTATAAATATGCCCGATCAAAAAATAGTCAGAGTAATAGCAGGTAAGTTTAAGGGCCAGAAGCTAAGGGTCCCGAAGGGGTTCGCATCTAGCCCGATGGGCAATCGTCAACGCCAGGCTATCTTTAATTCTCTAAACACTAAGCTCGACGGAGCCAGAGTACTAGACCCGTTTGCCGGTAGTGGATCTTTAGGAATAGAGGCTTTGAGTCGTGGAGCATCTTTTGCTCAGTTCGTGGAGAAGGATGGGTTTACTTTTGCCGAACTTAAGAAAAATATATTAGGCTTAAGGATTGATCCGTCAGCCTATTCTATTAGGAGGTCATCTTCTTATAATTTTGTAAGAAATAATAAATATTTGCAGTTTGATATTATTTTTATCGATCCTCCCTATAATAATTTTAAGATTAGGTACCTGGAGGAATTATCGCCAATTCTTAAGGAGGGTGGAATAATGGTAGTTTCCTCTCCGGTTGAAGAGGAGCTTCCAGAAAATATTGAAGATTTATGTTTAATTAGTGAGAAAATAATGGCTAGAGCTAAAATTAGCTTCTACCAATAAATAATTAAGCTTAATGTGGCCAGCCTAATACTATAAGCTTAGTAGCTAGCGCACGCTCTCTCGAGTATACCTGCCTGCAGTGTAACTTGCTGGATCGGCATAATTTTGTAAACCAATCTTATTAATTTTATAATAGTGTTGACATTAGGCACCTCAAGTTGATAAACTTATATGGTAGTTAAAAATTTGCGAGAACTTCTGTAGCCTATTTGAGATGAATAGTTTCAGATAATGACCAGTTGTTAATGTGAGATCTTGATAGTTTTGCAGGTCTGAGAACATATTTTCTTAGAAACCTCAAGATAATCAGGAATTTTTCCTTGTACATGTGAATTTTTTTAAATCAAATTTCACCATGTTCAAGCATCTTTTAACATCAAATAATACTAAAAGTTAATAATTAGGAGCGTTATGAAGGCAATTTTCGGAAGAAAGTTAGGCATGGGCCAAATCATTAGCGATAGTGGCTCAGTTGTTCCTGTCACTTTTATAAGTGCAGGTCTATGTACTGTAACGCAAGTCAAAACCGTAGATAAGGATGGCTATAAAGCTGTTCAGGTTGGACTTGATGGCGGCAAGAAGATCGGTAAATCTCTGGCGGGACACGCAAAAAAGTCAGGTATTATGCCGGCTAAACTTAAAGAATTTAGAATAGATTTTGACGAAGAAGCTACCTCTGTTGGTAGCTCTTTTGATGTCTCTGAATTCGAAATTGGCGATAAGGTGAAGGTTACCGGAACCAGCAAAGGAAAGGGCTTCGCCGGAGGCATTAAACGCCACAATTTCCATCGTCAAGCTAAAACTCACGGAGGCAAAGGCGATACTAGAAAACTAGGTTCTATAGGATCCATGTACCCACAAAAAATATTTAAAGGCAAAAAAATGCCTGGTCAGATGGGACACGATAAAGTATCTGTGCTTAATCTTAGTGTTGCTTATATTGACAAAGAAGCTGGGGTTATCGGTATTAAAGGTGCTGTCCCGGGTCCTAGAAAATCTTATGTAAGTATCCAAATTCAATCACAAGGAGGAGGTAAATAATATGTCAGATCTAACTCTTCCCAAAAATGTGTTTGACGTTAAGGTCGAAAATTATGAATTAATAGATTTAGCCTACAAGGCTTACCTTGCTAACGGTCGTTCTGTCTCCGCTAGTACCCTTAAACGAGGAGAGGTTAGTGGTGGCGGTAAGAAACCATGGCGCCAAAAGGGAACCGGTAGAGCTAGGATAGGCTCAATTAGAGCCCCTCATTGGCGTGGTGGTGGAGTAGTCTTCGGCCCGAGCGGTAGCGAAAATTACAAGCTAAATCTAACTAAGAAGATGAAGCGAGGGGCTATTAAGCAATCCTTAACATTGGCTAACAGATCTAAACAAGTCCAAGTTGCCGAACTTAATCTTAAAAACATCAGCACACAAGATGCTGCCAAGCAGCTAGATCAACTAGGAGCTAAGGGCAGAATACTAGTTGTTACTGCCGAAAGAGATGAAAAATTAGAAAAGTCTTTAGCTAATTTGCCAAATGTAGATTTTAAAACAGCAACTCATTTAAATGTTTTCGTAGTAATGAATGCCAATTCGATAATAATTTCGCCAAGTTCTTTAAGTTTAATAAGCGATTGGCTAGGAGGCAATAAATAATGAAGTTTATCAGCTTAATACCAAGAATTAGTGAGAAAGCTTATGCTCAATCTGTTAATGGTAACGTCTATGTTTTTAACATAGATTCCGATCTTAATAAGATTGAAATTAAGCAAGCGGTTGAATCTCAATACGGAGTTGGCGTAACAGATGTCAGGACGATCAATCGTAAGGGCAAGAAAGCTAGATCTGTAAGGATAGGCCGTAGGAGTTCCGGTAGACCTGTTTATGGACGCCGCTCGACCCAGAAGTTAGCCTATGTAACCGTTAAAGACGGAGATAAAATCAACATTTCAGCTTTCGAGGAGGTAGATAATAATGCCGCTTAAAACCTATAAACCAACAACTCCGGGTCGTAGAGGAATGACTAACCAAGATTTCTCAATGATCACTACAAACAAGCCTGTTAAATCTTTGCTTAAAATCAAAAAGAGTAAGGCTGGTAGAAATAATCAGGGAAAAATTACAGTTCGTCATCGTGGCGGTGGACACAAGAAATTCTTAAGATTAATTAATTTTAAACCTTTCGATGGCATGAAAGCTATAGTCAAAGAAATAGAATATGATCCTAATCGCTCAGCTAGAATTGCTCGGCTTGAAGATCAAGAAGGCAAGCTTCATTACGTAATCGCTGGTTCTAAAACCTACGTAGGTCAAACTATTCAGGTTGGGGTTGGAGCTCCAATAGAACCAGATAATCGTCTTAAGCTTAACGATATTCCAACTGGTACTTATATCCACAACATTGAGCTTCAGCCAGGACGTGGATCTCAAATAGTTCGTAGTGCCGGAACAGGCGCTCAACTTAATGCTAAAGAAGGTAAGTACGCTCTTATCAAGCTACCAAGCGGAGAAATGCGTAAAGTTCTTGTAGATTGCATGGCTACTATCGGTTCCGTTGGTAATGAGCAACATCAGAACATTAAATGGGGCAAAGCCGGTAGAAAGCGTAATAAAGGATGGAGACCTTCAGTCAGAGGTGTAGTCATGAATGCTACAGATCACCCTCACGGTGGTGGAGATGGTGGACGCCACGGTACAGGTAAAGCTCCTAGAACACCATGGGGCATGAAAACTCTGGGTTACAAAACTCGTTCAAGAAAAGATACTAATAAATACATAGTCAGAAGTAGACATGAAGGGAAGAGGAGGTAATAACTCATGAGTAGATCTCTAAAAAAAGGTCCTTTTATAGACCCTAAACTACAAAAGAAGGTTTCAGCTTTAGCCAAGGAAGATAGGACTGTAATTAAAACTTGGGCTCGTTCTAGTACGATATCACCAGAAATGGTTGGAAGAACTATAGCTGTCCATAATGGAAAGCTACATATTCCGGTATTTATAACTGAAAATATGGTTGGACATAAACTAGGAGAATTCTCTCCTACACGTAAGTTTAGAAAACATGGCGGAAAGGATAAGAAGTAATGGCGGCTAAATCATTAAATCTAAACACTGCTAAGGCTAGCGCTATTGGCTTAAGGATATCTCCACGCAAAACCGGTGAAGTAGCTGCTCTAGTTAGGGGTAGAAGTGTTAGTGATGCTCTAACAATCTTGAATCATACTCCAAGAAGAGCTGCCGAATCTATACATAAGCTAATATCCTCAGCGGCGGCTAATGCTACTAATAATCACGGCATAGAAGAAAAGGCGTTGGTAATCAGTTCTATACAGGTTGGTCCTGGCGTTAGGTATAAGAGATTCCGCCCTATTGCCAGAGGCTCCGCTCACCCATATATGCACCGAACATCCAATATCTATGTAGTAGTCAGCGGTCAACTTAAAGCCAACTCATCTTCCAATAAAAAGGTAGTAGATGCACCGTCTAAACCAAAAGATGCCAACCTTAAATCTGACCCTAAGCGAACTACAAAAGTTAAAACCAGCACCAAGAAGGTAGCAAAGGAGAGCAAGTAATGGGTCAGAAAGTTAATCCAATCAGTATGAGGTTACAAGTCACTAAAGATTGGAAATCTAAGTGGTTTGTAAATAAAAGAGATTTTGCATCTTTTTTGAATCAAGATATTGAAGCTAGAAAGTACATAGAATCTAGATATGTAAATGGTTCAATTATAGGAGATGTGCGTATCGAAAGATCTGGCGGTGAGATATTGATTACCGTTCATACATCAAAGCCTGGCGTAGTAATCGGTCGTGGTGGATCTGGCTCTCAAGAAATGGTATCGCGCTTAAATCAGATATTCGATACCAAAAATGTTAGAATTAACATATTAGAAATTAAAAGAGCAGATTTAAATGCTAAACTGGTATCCGAAAATATAGCCAGTCAGCTACAAAGAAGAATACCGTTTAGGAGAGCTATGAAGTTTGCAGCTAGCTCGACTATGCGTGCTGGTGCTAAAGGCGTTAAGATTGAGCTTGGCGGACGTTTAAATGGAGCAGAAATGGCGAGACGAGAAAAGGAGAGCCAAGGCTCGGTGCCTCTTCATACACTTCGTTCAGATATTGATTATCATCAAGCTACAGCTAAAACCCAAGCCGGTACCATCGGTGTTAAGGTTTGGATCTATAAGGGGGAGGCGTAAATGCTTTTACCGAAAAAAACTAAATATCGCAGAGAATTCAAAGGTAAAAATAAGGGCGTAGCATCTAAGGCTAACGAGGTATCATTCGGGGAGTATGGACTGCAGAGTAAGGGTAATGAGAGGATAACATCTCGTCAAATTGAGGCTGCCCGTCGTGCTATGACTAGATATGTAAAACGTGGCGGAAAAATTTGGATTAGGATCTTCCCTCATATAGTAGTAACCAGAAAACCTCATGATGTTAAGATGGGCAAGGGTAAGGGATCTCCAGACCACTTCATAGCTAGAGTTAAGGATGGAACAATGCTTTTTGAAATGAATGGTGTAAATGAAGACATCGCAAGAGAGGCCATGCGCTTAGCTGCCCATAAGTTACCAGTTAAAACCAAATTTATCATAAAGGAGCAAGGCTAATGAAAAGGCTAGATGAATTGAAAAAATATCGCTCTATGGCCAAAAGGGAATTAGAGATTGCTTCTTTAGATTTAAGGTCTAAAATATTAGCGACTGAAGTTAAACTTAAGGCTAACGAGTTAAAAAACTCTAAAGAGCTTAACGGTTTAAAAAGATCACTAGCTAGAACACTAAGCGTTGTTAAAGAATCTATGACGGAGGAAGTTGATTCCAAGCAAGGAGGCAAAGAGTAATGTCGAAAATTTTACAAGGGAAAGTAGTTTCAGATAGTCAGAGTAAAACTATCGTAGTAAGGGTTGATAGAAGAGTTAGACATCCTCTTTATAATAAAGCCTACACTACATCTAAAAAATTCCAAGTCCACGATGAGGAGAATCAATCTAAAAAGGGTGATATTGTCGATTTCCAAGAAGTCCGCCCAATTAGCAAGACAAAGAAATGGTCGCTAGTAAAGATTGTAGATAGACCAGTTTCAGCCGAAGATTTAATAACTGGCGCAGAGGAGGCTCAACTATGATACAACAAGAGTCAATGCTTAAGGTAGCAGATAATAGCGGTGCAAAAACTATACTCTGCATTAGAGTTCTAGGTGGAACTCGTCGTAGATACGCGAGAGTGGGAGATACTATAGTCGCCAGTGTTAAAACTGCTAATCCGACAGGAAGCGTAAAAAGAAAGAGCGTAGTCAAGGCCGTAATAGTTAGAACTAAAAACAAGATACAACGCCCAGATGGATCAACAATATCTTTCGATGAGAATGCTGCAGTTATTATCGGTGATGATAAGATGCCGAAGGCAACCAGAGTTTTCGGTCCTATCCCTAGAGAGCTTAGAGATAGGGGTTATGCTAAAATAATTTCACTAGCACCGGAGGTACTCTAAGATGTCAGCAATTAAGCTTAAATTAGGAGATAAAGTTAAGGTTATAAGTGGTGCCGAAAAAGGTGCGATAGGTAAAATATTGCAAATTCTACCAGCCAAGGCCCAGGTTGTAGTAGAGGGTGTTAATATCATTAAGAAACACGTCAAACCAGGCTACGGCCAATCTACAGGATCTATCAAAGAGATGAACAAGCCGATAGATATATCAAAAGTGCAGTTCTTGGTAGACGAAAGTACAGGTAAAACTTCTAGAATTGGCTATCAAATCAAGGATGGCAAGAAATCCAGAGTCACAAAAACTAACGGCAAGGAGATAAACTAATGGCTAAGAAAGATGCTAGTGCTACTAACTCAAAAATGGTGCCACGCCTAAAAGCTCAGTACTTATTAGAATTCAAAAAAGAGCTTAAAGACGAATTAGCTTTATCTAATGTTAATCAAGTTCCTAAACTAGAGAAAATAGTTGTTAGTATTGGGACTGGTAAGTTCAAAGACGATAAGCGCAAAGTTGAGGTAGCAACAAATACTCTAGCTAAGATAACTGGTCAGAAACCAGTTGAGCTTTGGGCCAAAAAATCTATAGCCAGCTTTAAAATTCGTCGAGGCTTAAACAAAGTTGGGCTGAAAGTTACTTTGCGTGGCAACAGGATGTACGAATTCTTAGATAGATTTATATCGGTGGTTCTACCACGCGTAAGAGATTTTCACGGGGTCTCGAATAAATCTTTTGATAAAACGGGTAACTATAACGTGGGTTTAACCGAACAATCTGTATTCCCGGAACTAACTTTTGAAGATACTTCAACGGCCCACGGCTTACAAATAACATTTGTCATGAGTTCAGATTCTAGTGAGCAGAATAAGGCCTTACTTATTAAGTTCGGCATGCCTTTTATGAAAGGAGTAAAATAGATGGCTAAGAAATCCATAATAGCTAGAGATAAGAAGAGAATAAAGATGATTGAAAAATATGCCGCCAAGAGAGCAGAGCTTAAGGCTTTAGGGGATAGAGAGGGCTTGGCGCTTCTGCCTAATAATTCAAGCCCTTGTCGTCATAAAAATAGATGTGCTCAAAGTGGTAGGCCAAGAGGTTATATGCGTCGATTCGGTCTCTCTAGGATAGAATTCAGATTAAGAGCTTCAGTTGGTCAAATACCTGGAGTTAAGAAATCAAGCTGGTAAAAGCAAGAAAGGTTTATGTAAGTTTATATGTCATTATTATCAACAGATCCCATCGCTGATATGCTAACCAGAATTAGGAATGCTATCAACGCTCGTAAAACACAAATAATTCTACCTAGCTCAAAAGTTAAGGTTAAGGTTGCGGAGCAGCTTGTTAAATCTGGATATCTAACCTCAGTTGAAGTTATAGAGGAAAAGCCTCAGAATAAGCTTAAAATAGTAATAAATACCGATGGTCAAACTCCGAGAATATCAAGCATCGAAAGAGTTTCTAAACCCGGTAGACGCTATTATGTTCAAGCTAAAGATATCCCAACTATCAAAAACGGTAGAGGCATGGTTCTAATATCTACTTCAAAGGGGATAATAGATGGCGTCAGCGCCAAAGCTAGTCAAGTTGGCGGAGAGATTATCTGCAAAATTTACTAGATAATATTTAAACAAGAAAGGATTAAAATAATGAGTCGTATCGGAAAACTACCAATTGAAATACCAGCTGGTGTGACAATCACGGTCGACGGTCATATAATAACCGTCAAAGGCCCTAAGGGAGAACTAACCCAGCAGTCATCGCCTAATGTTACTATAAGCCAAGATAACGGCGTCGTCAGCGTAGCGAGGAAAGATGAAACTAAAAAGGCCAGATCTGAACACGGTTTGATCCGTTCACTAGTCAATAATATGGTGATTGGTGTAACTAAGGGGTTCGAAAAGCAGTTAGAGCTTAACGGAGTGGGATATAAGGTTGAAATACAAGGTACCAATATTAAGTTTGCATTAGGTTTTTCACATGACGTTATCTATAAAGTACCTCAAGATATTCAGGTTTCTGTAGACAGGAATAAGATTTCAGTAAGCGGTATATCAAAACAAAGAGTTGGTCAGGTTGCTGCTGAGATTAGGGCTTTGAAAAAACCCGAGCCATACAAGGGCAAGGGAATAAAGTATATAGATGAACAAATACTGCGAAAAGCAGGAAAGGCGGGTTCTAAATAATGAAGGCTAATGAACTAAAAAAAGTCAACCTGAGCCTAAGAAAGGGTAGAGTTCGCTCTAAAGTTTCCGGCTCAGCAGAACGACCTCGTTTGAGTATTAGAGTTTCCAATAGACATCTACATTGTCAAGTTATAGACGACCAGAAGGGCCTAACTTTGGTTTCAGCTTCCACGGTTGGTCTTAAGTCAGATAAGCCTTTAACCGAACAGGCTAGCAAATTAGGCTCTGATTTAGTAACTAAGCTTAATAAAGTTAAAATATCTAAGCTCGTTATTGATAGAAATGGCAAAAAGTACCATGGTAGAATTAAGGCTCTTGCTGAAGCTCTAAGAAAGGAAGGTATAGAGGTATAATTATGGCGGATACTAAATTTAAATCTAATCCTGCGAAGTCATCAACTAGTGAAGGTTTTGTTGAGCAACCAGAGTTTAAAGAAGTTGTAATATCTCTGAATAGGGTAGCTAGAGTTGTTAAGGGTGGTAGAAGGTTCCGCTTTCAAGCTTTAGTCGCGGTTGGAGACGGCTCTACGCAAGTTGGCATAGGTGTTTCGAAGGGCGGCGATGTTCAGGCAGCAGTAGTAAAGGCTACGGCCGTAGCCAAGAAGAATATGATCAATATTCCTCTTTATGCTCAAACTATACCTCATGATTCCGAAGGTAAGGTTGGGGGATCTCGTATAATGTTAAAGCCCGCCTCCCCAGGTACTGGTATTATCGCCGGCGGCACAGTTAGATCAATATTAAATCTGACCAGTATACATAATATATTAAGCAAGTCGTTAGGCTCATCTAATAAAATTAATACAGCTTATGCAACCATGTCAGCCTTAAGATCCCTAGTCCCTAAGAGTAAATGGATGAAAGATCATCGCGTTGAAGCTCTTAAGCTTAATAATTCTGTCGCGGCTAAGGGTGTATCTGCAAAAAAAGAAGCCGACAAGGCAAAACCCAAGAAAATAAATGTTAAGCCTGAGGTAGCGGTTATAGCTAAAAAAGCCGCAGTTACTAAGAAATCTGCAGCCAAAAAAGCTCCGGTGAACAAGAAAACTCCAGCTAAAAAGCCTACAGTTAAAAAATCTACCGCTAAAAAAGAGGGAGATAAATAATGAAAATTAACGAAATTGAAAGAAAATCCAATAAAAAGAATACTAGGGTTGGTCGCGGTATATCTGCTGGCAAGGGTAAGACAGCGGGGAGAGGAACTAAAGGACAGAAATCTAGAACGGGGAAGAAGTTAAGAATAGGTTTTGAGGGCGGCCAGGTATCTTTTGCGGAGCGTCTACCTAAAACTAAAGGCTTTAAATCTTTTAAGCCTAAAGCCGAAACTATATACACTGGCGGTTTAGAATCTATTAAGGCTAAAGTTATTGATAATTTTATTCTTGCAGAGGCGGGGCTAATTTCTAACCCATATGTAAAAGTTAAATTGATACTGAAAGGAATCCCCCAGAAAGCTCTTAGCTTGAAAGTTCAACACGCTAGTGAAGGAGCTAGGAAGGCTATAGAGGATGCTGGTGGCAACATCGATATTGTCGAAAGATTAAAAAGAGAAAAATCTGCAGATAAATCTTAATTAAAAATCAAGTTTGTTATTGCAGGAAGAGCTATTCAAGTTTCAACGTGCTATAATAATACAAATTAAACTTAAAAGGGGTTGATCTAGTTTTATGGATTGGAAGCTGATATTTAGATCTTTAAAGAGTAAGAAGATGTTCACGGCTATGCTTAGTGTCCTATCTATAATGGTTATTTATAGGTTTTTGGCTCATATACCGATACCGCTAGCCGAACCCACACAACTTAAGCAACTGGTCTCTAGTGCTTTTAGCTCGGAGCAGGTTCTAGGATTTCTAGATCTACTTTCGGGAGGGGCTCTTTCTAGTTTTTCTATTATGATTATGGGTCTAGGACCATATATAAATGCCTCTATAATTATGCAGATACTATCCAAGGCCGTACCTAGACTAGAAGAACTAAATCAGGAAGGGGAATCTGGTAGGCAGAAGATCAATCAATACACCAGAATTCTTACCGTACCATTGGGGATAATCCAGTCGGTAGGCTTAATATTTATACTACGTCAGCAAACAGTTGCCTCTAGTCTTGGTATAGATATAACAAAAAATGCCAGCCCCGCCCAGTGGATTCTGATGATAGTATCCATGGTTGCAGCGTCTATACTACTAATGTGGCTGGGGGAGTTAATCACTGAGCAGGGTGTCGGTAATGGAATAAGTTTAATAATATTTGCCGGTATAGTCTCTAGGTTACCTAGCACTATATACAGTTTAATTGAAGCGTCTATTTCTAACTCTCAAGGAGTGGCAAGGATATCTTTGTTCGGGCAACAACTTCCATTGAATGCCAGGGCAACTTACATATCTATAGCTATTTTAATAGCTACTCTAGTAATAACTTACTGTCTAGTTAAGCTTAACGAAGCTCAACGTATAGTAACAGTACACTATGCCAAGAGAGTTAAGGGTAATAGAACCTATGGTGGTATTACTACTATTCTACCAATTAAGCTTATTTCAGCAGGAGTTATACCTATAATCTTTGCTTTTGCGTTTTTATCTATGCCTCAATTCGCGGGGCGTTTAATAGAAAATTCATCCACTACTTGGATGGCCAATTTGGGTAAAAACTTAGTCGATTGGTTTGCTTCTCCTGGTTCGCAAGAATTTCTAGCCAAAACTGGATACCAAGCGTGGATATACCCTGTGGCCTATTTCTTACTCGTGGTCGTCTTCACTTATTTTTATACTGGTATAGTATTCAACTCTAAAGAGATAGCCGAAAACCTGCAAAAGCAGGGCGGATTTGTATCTGGGGTTCAGCCAGGTGAAAGAACCGAGGTTCATCTTAAGGCTGTTGTCAATAGACTGAATCTATTTGGGGCTACTAGTCTTGGTATTTTAGCAATGATTCCTATTATTGCCGAAAAAATGCTAGGCACTAGCCAACTTAGTATCAGTGGAACAGGATTATTGATTGTGGTATCGGTAGCTCTCGAAACTCTAAGGCAGGTTCAATCGAAGGCTCTAATGGAAACTTACGACTTCGACGAAAACAACAAAAAGCCTAATAATAAAAAAGGCTTACCGGTACTATCTAAACTTAAGCTTAGTAAAAAAACTAGAGTTTAAAGCCCATAGTTTCGGTTTGGTTCCATTATGATTTAGAACCATGGTTGACTTTAATTGTTATCGCCGCACTAAATCAACTAAGTTTAATTTGTTTTTATTGAGTATGCCAGCTTCTCTGTTAGCATTTCTATAATATTAAGCTTGATAAACTTAGTGCGGCGACTGGAGGGATCCAGTCGCCGCGTAATATGCTACTAAGAATCTAAATAGCATATTACGATGATGACTAATATTATAATCATCAAACTAGACATCTCGACCTCCAGCCGAGGCTTCGCACGGGGATGTCCCGAATTTAGAAGCTAATATATCTATATCAATGAGTAATACGACAAAACGTGGAGGTTTTTAACTAACTTTTCCTCTGTTATATAGC
>DAISWL010000002.1:0-181477 GCA_036826375.1 Candidatus Saccharimonadota bacterium | reverse complement strand
GTATACCAATTCCGCCACTCGCCCATGATTTTAAGGTTAATGAAAAATGTTTTGATAGATTATTAAAATAGCTAGCTTTCGGATCCGGCATCCTGCCTATTATTATAACAAACTTGAACCCTCAAGGTTGTTAAGATCTGGCGGATTTTAAGTCCGCCCTAGTATACCAATTCCGCCACTCGCCCATGATTTTAAAAATCTTTAGATCCCCGTAAGATCCTAAACTTAATTATAATTTAAAATCTGAGGGTTTTCAATGGAGGCACCGAGCGGGATCGAACCGCTGTACGAGGTTTTGCAGACCTCTGCCTAACCACTCGGCCACGGCGCCATCTAAAAAGCTTAATTTAAGTTTAACATAAATTGGCGGACTTCTAGTATCTTATTTAACCGAAATGATATGTAGGTTATAATATGATTTGAATTATCATATGATATAAATAAACATTAAGTTTAAGGAGTAATTAAGTTTTGTCTAAGAAAAGTAATATTTTAAGTAGTGCAATTGCCGCTCTTGGCGTAGTTTACGGAGATATCGGTACATCACCCCTTTATACAATTAATGAAATATTTTTCTCTCATGCCAGCCATGAAGAAATAAGTACAGCTAAGGTACTAGGAGTAATATCCTTAGTGATTTGGTCCTTAAGTTTAATTGTTAGCATGAAGTACATCATTTTTGTACTAAAGGCTGATTACGAAGGTGAGGGAGGCGTGTTCGCGTTACTAGGTAATATGAAGAAAGCGATCAAAACTCATAAAAATAAACTCCGCTTAGGTTTAATAACTTTTCTAGTTTTTGGAGCAGGTTTAATATTTGGCGATGGCCTAATAACCCCAGCTATTAGTGTGCTTTCTGCCGTAGAGGGTTTGGGAGTTGTCACTAAAAGCTTGAATCTATTTATTGTGCCAATAACTATCGGTATTCTTTTTGGGTTATTTTCTATTCAAAGAAAAGGAACCGCCAAGATCGGCAAGTTTTTTGGACCTATTATAATTTTATGGTTTATAGCTATCGCAGGTTTCGGCTTGATGCAGGTTTTTAAAAATTCTGATATTTTACAAGCGTTGAATCCGTACTGGGCTATTAAGTTTATATTTAGCGCTAAGCTTAAGGAGTTATTAGTAGTAATGGGTTCAGTGATGCTAGCCGTAACAGGAGGCGAAGCTCTATTTGCAGATATGGGCCACTTCGGGAAAAAACCAATTAGAGTTGGCTGGTTTAGTATTGTTTATCCAGCTTTAATTTGTAGTTATTTAGGCCAGGGAGCTTATCTACTTTCTGGCTCGGCAGTTGTTAATAGCAATGTTTTCTTCAGTATGGTACCGAGAATATTATTAGTGCCAATGGTTATTCTGGCTACCTGCGCCACTGTAATCGCTTCTCAAGCTCTAATTTCTGGAGTATTCAGTTTAGTCTCTCAAGGCATTGCATTCGGGTTAATGCCCAGATTGCAAATTAAGCATACTCACGAACACCACGAGGGTCAAATATATATCCCTGCGGTTAACTGGGCACTGTTTGCTGGCTGTATCGCTCTTGTTTTGATATTCCGCTCTAGCGGTAACTTAGCGGCTGCCTATGGCTTGGCGGTTAGTATCGATATGGTTATGACTGGTATCTGTATGATTATCATTGCCAATTCATTATGGCATTGGTCTCGAGCCAAATCTGTGGCAATTTTCGGGAGTTTCTTAATATTAGAGATGGGCTTTTTGGCAGCCAATAGCTTAAAACTCTTTCAGGGAGGTTACATCCCGCTATCAGTAGCATTGGTTGCCTTCACTATAATGTCGGTTTGGGCTTGGGGTAGAAAAAATATTGATAGATCTTTCACTAAATTCAAACAGCGATCTATGCAAGATGTTCTTAAGCTTAAGGAAACTCAACCCTCGCACCTACCAACCTCTTTATTAGTACTTTCGGCTGATGATGCCCATAAGAATACAGATAAGGCTCCGGCTCTTTTGAATATGTTCATTGAAAGATACGGTAGTTTGCCGAAGCATGTAATTGCTCTTAATATTAAGCAATCCAGAGTTCACGCTCATACTGATCCTGATTTGAGATATAAGATTACAGAGTTTGAAAATAATCACCGAAAACATAGTTCGCTACTTTCAGTAACAGCTAGTTTTGGTTTTATGGATAACCCAGATTTAGAAGATGTCATCACATGGATATCCAGCGATGATAATCTAACGCCCGATGACGACATGCGCGATTGGATAGTTTATGTAGGCAGGGAGAGGTTGATAATGCCTAGTAGTGGGATGATCCATCATAAGTTTAGAGCTTCTTTATTTAAGATTTTAAATCGCAATTCATCACCAGCCTACGCTTATTTCGGCCTCAATAAAGATCTCCGTCTAACAACTGAAACTATCCCCATTAAACTTAAGTTCTAGATATAGTAGTTTAAGTTTATAGGATGATTAATAATAAAAAACCAGCCTTCTCAGCTGGTTTTTTAAACTTCAATTTGGTGAGATTTTACGACTGCGCTAGAACCCATTTTAGCACGAAAGTGTAACCTTGAGCCGCGCCGCCTGTGCGGGCAAGCCCGCACGCGCCCCACCAGAAAAACCCTTTGCCTTATTTTGAGATTTCCCCCGCCGTTTTTTACTTTTTTAGTTGAAAAGGGTGTTTTCTGGTGGTTCGCCTACTGCCAAAGCAGTAGAGGCGGCGCGGCTCCAGTCGGCATAGCCGACGCGCTACGCGCCTTTGTCCTGTAAGTTATGTGGCTAACAACAAAGCTAAGCAATAACCGAAAACAAATAAAGAGAAATAATAGGGCGGCTATCGCCGCCCTATCTCGCCCCCACCACCCCCCGAAACGCCCGCAAAACCGCCAGCACCTCTTTATCATTCTTGTTAAGGCCGTAATACGACAGCTTTACTTTGCCGTCTGTTATTCGGCGGTTGGTTATCAGGCCGTGCCGTTCAAGGTGCCGCAACCGCGCGGCAAGCGTTTTGCTGCTAATCGGCTGCATATCACGCTTGAGCTGGCCAAAGTTCTTTTCGCCCTCAAGTGCCAAAATCGCCACTAACAGCATGGTGTATTTGCCCGACAACACATCAAATAACCGCGTTACCTGTGCGCAGTCCTCGTCTGTCCAGCCTTCTATACGATATTTGCCCATAGTTACCATTCTGTAACTAATTGTCCTTACAGCCATGATTTATTACTATGATAGATAGTTACCGTAAGTAACTAGTTACTCATAAAGCGAGGATACTATGATTATTGAAACCAGTCAATTCAAGACAAAAGGAGGGGTGAGCGACGAACAGCTACTGACTGCTTCACAGCAAGCGCAAGACAACTATCTCGCCCAGTGCAAGGGCTATGAAAGCCGCACACTGGCCAAGCATACCGACGGTACATGGCTTGACATTGTGGTGTTTGCCTCAACCGACGACGCGCAGGCGGCATTACAAGGCTTTAACGGCAACCCGCACACTAAAGCCTTTGAGGAATGTATTGACCCGCAAACCGCACGCATGAACCATTGGGAGATAGCCAAGCAATACTAATGCAAACCTATACATTCACCGCGGAACTATGGATGTACCCAGGCGAGGGCGCATGGTATTTTGTTACGCTGCCTAAAGACATAGCCGACGAGATAAAAGCTATAACCGCGCCAAACAAAAGAGGCTTCGGCTCGGTGCGGGTGAGCGTGAAAGTCGGCGCATCGGAATGGCAGACCTCTATTTTTCCAGACAGTACAACCAAGTCTTATTTCTTACCAGTGAAAAAAGACGTGCGGACAAAGAATGGGTTGCAGGACGGCGATACAGTCAAGGTAACGTTAGTAGTTTTAGAAAAGTAAATAGAGCCGCCAAGTCGCTAAAGCGACACGCCACCACCAGAAAACACCCTTTTCAACTAAAAAAGTAAAAAACGGCGGGGGAAATCTCAAAATAAGGCAAAGGGTTTTTCTGGTGGGGCGCGTGCGGGCTTGCCCGCACAGGCGGCGCGGCTCAAGGTTACACTTTCGTGCTAAAATGGGTTCTAGCGCAGTCGTAAAACTGCACCAAAAAGCAACTTTTTCGGAATTGGTCGCCCGCGAGGGCGGCTTTTTCTCTGGTCGCGCGGAGCGCAGACCAGATGTTTTCAGGGGGGAGAAAAGAACTTTGGGCAGCCGTTGGCTGCGCCTTTTTGGTTTTTACCGCCATTGGCGGTTTTTGATATAATACAAATGCACACAAATCAAACCGACAGGTCTTTTTTCTTGGCTTTAATAGCCGTCCTGTACAAGTTGGACTTGTCTGATTTGTGTGCAACAGGGCGGCTATTTAAGTTGTGAGGGGGGGTACACGCTATGCAAAGCCAACAAAAATACTTTATCTATGCTCGCAAGAGTACCGATGTTGAGGACAAACAAGTGTTGTCCATTGAGGCGCAACTCGTAGAGTTGCGAGCATACGCTAAAAATGAAAACTTGCAGATAGTGGACGAATTGGTAGAGAAACAGTCCGCCAAAATGCCAGGCAGAAAGATTTTTGGCGATATGCTGAAACGCATAGAAAATAGCGAGGCAAATGGCATAATTGCGTGGCACCCCGATAGACTTGCTAGAAACTCCGTAGACGGCGGACAAATTGTCTATTTGCTTGACCAAACGCACCTGCAAGCCTTGAAGTTTCCGACATTTTGGTTTGAGAACACCAGTCAAGGCAAGTTTATGCTGTCCATAGCGTTTGGGCAGAGCAAATACTATGTAGACAACCTGTCCGAAAACACCAAGCGCGGTTTGCGCCAAAAAGTCAGGCGCGGCGAACGCCCCGGACTTGCGCCTGTGGGCTACATAAATGATGTACGCACAAAAACTATTGTTGTAGATAAACGGCGTTCGCTGATTGTCCTTGAAGCCTTTGAGTTATACGCCAAAGGCGCAAGTCGTCTTGAGGACATTGCCACCTTTCTAGCGAGTAAAGGCATTGTTACCAGCTCTGGCAAACAGTTTCCAAAAGACCAAGTAAAACGGCTTTTAACAAATCCGTTTTATTATGGACATTTTCGGTATGCTGGCGAAGTTCACGAGGGCAAACATACACCGATTATGAGCAAGAAACTGTTTGACCAAGTACAAAATACACTTGCAAAGCGTGGGCGACCACAAAAAGGAAAGACAGAGCCGCAAGTTTTTTGCGGCTTGTTGTCTTGCGGTTCTTGTGGCTTGTCGGTTACTGCTGAACATAAGATTAAGCACCAGAAAAACGGCAATGTTCACGAATATGTGTACTACCGTTGCACCAAGAAACGTAAAGACATAAAGTGCCTAGAGCCAGCAGTAACACAAGCTGACTTAACCGAACAACTGACAGGAATACTGCATAGCTACGCTTTGCCGAAGTCGTGGGCGCAAACATTAGAAACAATGCTTGCAGAGGACGAACGCAGAGCAGAACAAAGTTCTGGCGTGTTTATATCGAAAGCCCAAGAACGCATAAATAACTTACAAGGCAAGTTACAGCGACTTCTTGACGGCTATTTAGACCAAGACATTGACCAGACAACTTACCGTGCTAAACAAGCCGAGTTAATGAGTAAAAAGAAGTCGCTAGAGGAACAAATTGGTAAGCTGACGCTTGCCACTGGAAGTTGGGTTGAACCTATGCGCCAGTGGCTCAAACAAGCTGTTTCTCTCTGTGAAATTGCAAAAAGTGGGAGTTATGCCGACATTAAGCAAACGTTTCTTGAAATGGACGGATTGAACCTGTTTCTAAAAACCAAAAAGGCGCAGCCAACGGCTGCCCAAAGTTCTTTTCTCCCCCCTGAAAACATCTGGTCTGCGCTCCGCGCGACCAAAGAAAAAACGGCGCAACGCGCCGCTAATTCTGACTTTAGTCCATTGCTGGTGCGCGAGAAAGGACTTGAACCTTCACGCCCGAGGGCACTAGTTCCTAAGACTAGCGTGTCTACCAATTCCACCACTCGCGCACTACGAATTAATTTTAGCAGAAAAAGATCTTAAATTAAAGAGGTTTGGGCATCATCTTCTTTGCTCAAGTTTGGCATCTTTTTGCCGAGGTGTTGGTAAGCTTTAGATGTTACCTTGCGCCCACGTGGAGTTCTCTCAATAAAGCCGATCTGCATCAGGTACGGTTCGTAAAAATCTTCAATGGTTGAGCGTTCTTCGCTAATCAATGCAGCTAGAGTATCCACGCCCACTGGTCCACCCGAATAATTTTCGATAATTGCCTCTAGCAATCTTCTATCAGCATAATCGAGGCCAAGTTGATCTATCTCTAGCATCTGAAGAGATTGCTTAGCCGCATCTAAGCTTAAGTTACCACCGTCGTGGACATCTGCCCAATCGCGGGCTCTTTTGAGTAGGCGATTGGCTATTCTTGGAGTTAAACGTGACCTTAAGCTTAAGTGATCGGCGGCTTCTGGCTCTATGGCTGAGCCTAAAATTTCGGCTGATCTTTGAATTATTGTAGATATTTCATTGGGAGTATAAAACTCTAAACGATGGATAATGCCGAACCTATCTCTAAGAGGTGCGGCAAGAGCCCCGGTTCTAGTGGTTGCGCCTATAACCGTAAACCTTGGTAAATCTAAGCGTAGAGAT
Organism: Candidatus Saccharimonadota bacterium; assembly: GCA_036826375.1. GTDB lineage: Bacteria > Patescibacteriota > Saccharimonadia > Saccharimonadales > HK-STAS-PATE-42 > DAISWL01. Next base: position 174,892 of record DAISWL010000002.1, on the reverse strand, counting down.
CGGGCCGACGGGCCTTTACCTAGCATAATATCTAATTTGAAATCTTCCATTGCGGAATATAAAACTTCTTCTACCGTACGGTTAAGCCGGTGGATTTCATCTATAAATAAGATGTCCCCATCTTGCAAGTTTGTAAGAAGCGAGGCTAAATCGCCAGCCCGTTCAATCGCTGGGCCGCTGGTAATTTTAATTTGAGCTCCCATTTCATTTGCTATTACCATAGCCATAGTAGTTTTACCTAAACCTGGTGGTCCATGAAGTAAAACGTGATCTATTGGCTCCTCGCGCTTTTTAGCAGCACGGATGCTTAAACTTAAATGCTCTTTAAGCCTAGATTGCCCTATGTAACTACTGAAATCTTTCGGGCGCAAACTATTTTCTAGTTGTTGCTCGTCTTGATCGGTAACCGGGCTATCAGTTTGGGGTAAATCACTATTAACTATTCTTTCAATTGCCATGCTAACTCTTAGTATAGATGATTTTTTGCATCTTGGCTAAATTTGTATGTAAATAGCTTTGATTTAATGTTACAATTAGATGTAAAGCTTAAGTAGCATATTGATTAAATCAAAAGTTACTTTTAATAAAATAAGTCTTAGATTAACAGCATGCAAAATAAAACAAGCACCATATCAGGTAGTTATAACTTCAGGCTTAAACTTAGTATTGAAGATATTGATGTCACCGAGAAAACTATATTACTAAGGGTAGATTACGACGTTTCTGTAGGTAAATACTATAAGATCGGTGCGACCTACAGGATAGATAGAAGTATTAATACTATAAATTATCTAATTCAGCGAGGTTGTAGGGTAATTATTTGTTCTCACCTCGGCGATCCCAAACTTGATGAGGATGGCTATAAAAATAAATATTCTCTAAAAAGAGTGGCTCTTTATTTAAGTTCTAAATTATCTCAACCGGTTAAGTTTTTTGATGACATTTTCTCGATTAAAGCTAAAAGAGAGCTAGCTAAATTAAGACCGGGCCAAGTGGCGTTGTTAGAGAATCTAAGATTTTGGCCCGGGGAGAAGGATAATTCCCCTAGTTTCGCCAATAAAATTATTGATGTAGTTGGCGCGGATATATTCGTTCAAGATGCCTTTGCTGTGTTGCATCGTAAGCACGCTTCGACCGATGCGATCACTAAATACCTACCTACTGTAGCTGGTTTTTTGGTGCTAGATGAGTTTAAACACTTTGATAATTTCTTTGATAAAGCCGAGAAGCCGGTTTTGGGGATAGTAGGGGGTGCGAAGTTGAAGGATAAAGTCGGAGCCCTAGAAAGATTAATTGACAAGTGCGATGATGTTTTTGTTGGAGGAGCAGTTGCTAATGTTCTGTATTATTATAGTGGCATCTATACCGGGGAAAGTAAGATAGATAACACCGATGAGATGTACAGTATGGTTAAAAGAATCAAGGATAAGGTTTTCCCTATGGAAGATGCTCTAGATAGATCTGGTCTGCCAAGGTGCAGGATAAGGCATGGTCGTAATGCTTGCTTTTTGTGTTCTCAGCATTTTAAAGTCCCTCTCGACGTGGCCATATCATTAAACAAGCACTATACGCAGCAACGCATGACCGTTGAATGCACTATGGTTGCACCCAATGAAATGATTTTAGATATGGGAGATGTTGCTATATTAAGGCTAAAACATTATATTGGTCAGCCCAAAACAGTTTTTTGGAATGGCGTTTTTGGCTATGTAGAAATGAAATATTTTAGGTCCGGCACTGAGGCCGTAGCTAGACATTTAGCCTACTTGCATCAACAGGGATCAAAGGTATATGTTGGGGGTGGAGATACGGCCAATTTCTTATACGAAATGTTTGAAGATCCTACGGAACATTTTGATTACATATCGACAGGAGGGGGAGCGACTCTAGATTTAATAAACGGACTGCCTCTGCCTGGCTATGAGAACATACTAAATAAAGAATGATTTGTTATATTCAATAATTTTTAAAAACCTAAATCATGAAATCCGCGTTCAAAACAATTAGATCCTCAAAAAACTCGAGTTCCGACGGGTCTCTTAATCGGGTTTCTTCTTCTACTGGCGGAGCCGATGATCCATCTCCTTCAGGCAAAAATACACACTACCTGCGCCAATCTAATCAAAAAGACGCGCAATATTCCGGGAAATCAATTAAATTACTTGTGGCTAATCTTAAAATGCATCTAAATGCCGCTCAGTTAGATGTTTGGGTCGAGGCTTTCACTTCAGAAATCAAACTTGACGGTTACCAGCAGCAGCAAGTTGTTGTTTGCCCATCAACTATACATATCTACAGGGCTCAGGAGTTTTTTAGGCAACGAGGCTTAAAAATTAAAATAGGAGCTCAACACGCCTTAGGTCTAGAAGAAGGCTCTTTAACTGGGGAGGTATCCGTATCAATGCTAAATGGATATGCTCACTATTTAATTGTGGGTCATAGTGAACAGAGGGGTTACTCTAGCCCTACCGATATCGAGCTAGCCGACGAAATATCTAAAGCCTTAAGCTTTGGTATTAAACCCATACTGTGCGTCGGAGAGTCTCTTGAGCAGTTCAAGTGTGGTTCGAGTCGTGCATTCATTACCGGCCAGCTTCAAAGGGTTCTTGCTAAACTTAATCCTCGTCAGATAAAAAATACTTATATAGCCTATGAGCCAATTTGGTCAATAGGATCTGGGAAAATACCCAATAACTCACAGATTGAGCTGACTTTAAGGGCGATAAAATCTGAAGTATCTAGAATTATTGGCGAAAACGGTTATGTTTTTGGTAATATACTATATGGTGGCAGTGTTAATATTAATAATATTGTTCATCTGAATAAAATTAAGGATATTAGTGGCTATCTAGTAGGTTCGGCTAGTTTGGACCCTCTACAGTTAGCCAAAATGGCCAACTGGCTACTATAGCCATTAAGTGAGTTTATATGCAAGAAGATGATTTAGTAAAAGATGTTTCAACTGAAGACCTGCTTAAGCTTAGGTTTAAAGCCGCTAAACATGCTAGTGCTATGAAATCTGTTAAAAATGCTAAAGATATTTTAACTACTAGGGATAGTCATTCTAAACCTAGAGTTTTGCGTAAAAGCGGCTACAGCATGGTCCCCACGCCTAAAATTATCAATAACGATGAAGATGATAAGTGGTTGGATGATTTTTCTGACATGGATAATGAGAGTGTCGACACAGTCATGAATAATAGCGTTACCTCGAGCGAAGAAGACCATGGCATTGAATTAAATTCTAGTAACTTTAATGATGCGAATGAAGATGAGATCAGTTTGGACGATGTCTCCAGAACTAATCATACAGACGATGAAGTTATAAGCAATGAGATTCTAGAGGAGCTAGGAGTGTCTTCTCCAAAGACCAGTCCAGATCGGCCTAATGTTAAAAAGCCGATAATACTACCGGGAGTTAAAATCCACAAAAAGCCTATCAGCTCACCAATCGTAGAGAGCCCGCCAGAAAAACCGCTTGGTCCGCGTGACAGTATAAGCAATGATGCGTCTAGCGATTTAGAGTTGGTCCCCGAACCTACTGAAGATGGTGATAAAAAGATTAAAAAGACTCGTTTTGGGATTAACCTCAGAAGAAAAAAGACTATTAAGGCTACCAATCTCGATGAAGATCTTTCTCGGAAAGAGATTGCACATGTTCTATACCAAGATCCAAGTAAAGAAGCGGAAGAGAGAGCTGAAATAACGGACAATTCGCTTATAAACGAGGGCTACATAGAAGAAGATGGCTATGATGAGACACTAACGTCTTCGCGGGTTGAGGTTGGTAACTCCATGCCTAAAACGGTTATCGAACGCGAAGAGTTTAGGGAAAGCCTAAAGAATGAGACGGAACACAATGGTACTGATATGATTTTTAGTGCTGAATCTATTATTATCAGGAATGCCGATAAAAAGCCTTCGGGCTACTCTATGGTTGCGACTATAACTGAAGGTGGTTACGCCTTTAAGCGTAATATAGCTGAAGAAAAAGAATTCGTAGCTCATGATTACAAATTTGGCGAAATAGAGAAGTCGAACAAAGCTAAAGCTGCTGGCGTTAGAGAACCTAGGCTGGGGCTTATAGATATAGTGTCTATTATGATTATAATTATTGTAATCGCATGGTTTTTCTATTTAATATTGATTAGCTAAAGAAGCCTCATGGGCACTCATCTAAGGCAGGGTATTTAAAAATTCTAGTTTTAGTGTTATAATTGTATGTAAATGAAATACATGTCAGTGTTTGTTACCATTCTGATGACTTGGTTAGCTGTCATACTAATGTCTGCTGCGATGTCTGATCCAGTTGAGCTTTTTAAGCTATACGTAGCGATAGTTTTCTTTACAGTGGTCCTGTTTATTATAGGATTCGGTGGTAAAAGCAGGTGATTAAATCTGTTTTGAAGGAGCTATTTCCAAAATCATGAAAGAACAGTCTCGAAAAGATTATCAACAACTGATAAAATCTATCAAAAAGAACCGTCGCAATAAAATTGTAAAGATTATTGCTAAGGCTATATATTTAAATAGGATCGGTAAAAAGGAAGATTTATACACCTATGTTTGCGATGAGTTCACTCTTATGGGTGGCGTTTATGTAAAATTTTTACAAGGGGTACTGCTTCGCAGTGAGGTTATGCGTAACTGGCAGAACCCGGATAAATTAAAAATATTTGAAAATCTAGATTTAGAAGATATAGATTTAAAATCTGTGCTAGAAAAAGAGCTTGGGGATAAACTCAATAACTTTGAGGTTATTAACCCAGAATCTTTCGCTGCCGGCAGCTTTGGTCAAGTTTACTATGCAAAACTTAAAGGGGGTAAACCTGTTGTTATTAAAGTATTGCGGCCCATGATTAAGGAAACGTTAAAATACGATTTAAGGTTGATAAAATTTTTCACTAGGCAATTCACAGCCCTGCTAGCTAGCAATATGGATTTAAGCCTAAAAGATGCTCTGAAGGATTTCTCACTTGCTACTACTCGAGAAACCGACTATATAGGCGAGGCCAACTTTGCTGCCGAAATGTGGGAAAACTACAAAAGCCACCCGAAACTAGTTATACCCGAAACTTACCTAGAGTTGTGCACGGAACAAATAATCACCCAAGAATATATAGATGGATTGAGTGTCGCTCATCTAGTGAATCTGCAAAATCAGGGTTATGACTTAGAGCAGTACGTTAAGCTTAAGTTGAACAGTGATCTTACCAGCCAGTTAACGACACTGGGGGTCGCCTATCTCGCAGATGCTTTCAGAATACCAAGGTTACAGGGGGATCCTCACCCTGGTAATATACGTCTGATGACCGACGATAGAATCGCTTTGATAGATTTTGGGATATGGGCGAGGACTCCTAAAAATAAAGCAGCTTTCTTCGGCGTTTTAAAAGAATACGAAAAGATGTTCTCCGGAGGGATGAACATAAAAGATCTATTTGGGGCTTTTATGCGTTTCTTCGTGAACGATCTCTACAGGGCTTTAAATAAAATCAACTCTAGTTTGCCACCCAAGGAGCAAAAGGATGACATAAATAACCAGCTTGGTAATATGGTTTCTAAAACTTTCGATACTGAGACGGGCGGCAATTTTCAACTAGATGATTTTATGGAGAATGGGAATCTTCTAGTTCTAGTTAACCAAATCGTTAATAAGGGCAACAAGTTTGGTTTTGTTCTTAAGGTTGAGGATACCGATATGGTCAGGGCCGCACAAACCTACCTAACTCTTGTGGAATCTTTAGGTATGAGATCTAAAGTTATACCCGTGACATTAACCCAGGTTGTTTCTGTGGTTAGGTCTCAATTCCCCGAACTTGAACACGCTGGAGATAGACCGATGACTCTGAGCCAGGCTATGGAAACGGTGAGCAATTGGCTAGAGAGGATAGCCGATAGGGACCCTGTTTTATTCTCAGCTTTATTAGAAAAGTTTAATAGGGCCAGAAAAGAGCAAAAAAACCATATTGAAGAATCCGCCCCCGGTGTTATTGAACCTTCCGAACAGATCGTTGAAACCAATAAAGATAGTTAATTAATTTAAGAATAAAGGAGTTTAAAATGGCAGGAATGAAAGATTTAATATTATTTGTGAAATACCCATATACTGCAGGTATAATTGCTACTATTTGGCTAGGTAGCGCAATTATGTATTTGATTCATCAAGATCTACCAATAATTAACGTGGTGATTGTGAACTTAATTGCCAGTTCGGTTTTAGCTATTTTAGGTTTTCGCGGTAAAAAAGAAATTTAATTAGCATTAACTCAACTTACGAGAGAATCCCACGCCCAGTTTCTCACTACCGAGATCTATTACATTTTTTTATAATACCGGTTAAGGCGTACGACTCCCATGAGTTAGTTTGTTAATTTTATTGAAATAACCTAGTGGTCTGTGTTAAAATCTAATTTAGAAGCCGGCCACCAAGGTCGGGTTTTTTAATAATTAAGGATAATTTTCCGCAGAACAATCATTTAAACTTAAAAATTCAAGGAGAAAAAATGCAACCAGAACAGGTAAAAGAATTAGTAGCAGCCGTAAAAATTTTGGCTCAAGAGAAAAACTTGAGCGAAGAGCAGATCCATCAAATTGTAGAGCAAGCCATGGCCGCCGCTTGGCGTAGAGATTACGGTCAGAAAGGAAACGATGCTCACGCTAGCTTAAGTTTAAACGATGGGGGATTAAAGATCTGGATCAACAAAGAAGTTACCGATGAGGTTGAAGATCTTGCTACACAATTAAGCTTAGATGAAGCAAAAGAATACGATAAAAAAGCTAAAATCGGGGATATAATCCACATTAATGTAGAAATACCTGGCGATTTCGGCAGGGTAGCTGCTCAAACCGCTAAGCAGGTTATTCTCCATAAATTGAGAGAACTAGAAAGAGAAATTATTGCTAATGAATACGAAGGTAGAGTAGGCGAAGTTCTTACTGGTAGCGTTCAAAGAGTAGAACCAAGGATGGTCAAGGTTGATTTAGGCAAGGCCGTTGGTATTCTTCCTGCCTCCGAGCAAATCAGAGGAGAGTTTTACTCAATTGGTTCTAGAATTAAAGTTTTGCTAAAAGATGTAGAAAAAGAAGGACCAAGAGGTCCTCAAATCGTTCTTTCAAGATCCAATCCAGAGTTCATCAAATATCTTTTCGCCCAAGAAGTACCCGAGATGGAAAATGGTGCAGTTGAAATAGTAAAGGTAGCAAGAAGCGCTGGTGCAAGATCTAAAATCGCAGTTAAATCTAACGTTCCAGGGGTTGATCCGGTAGGAACTTTCGTCGGTAGCCACGGGGTTAGAGTTCAAGCTGTAACCAACGAGATTGGCGATCAAGAAAAGGTTGATATCATCCCATACGATGAAGATGAAGAAACCTATATGATCAATGCCCTGAGCCCCACTAGGGTTACTACTGTTAAGCTTAGCACCGATCAAGACGGTACTAAACGTGCGAAGGTTGTTGTGCCCGAAGATCAACTTTCGGTAGCTATTGGTAGGGCGGGTCAGAATGTACGTTTAGCATCAGAACTAACTGGTTACGAAATAGATATTGAATCTGGCGGGAATCCGACTACAGATACTGAAACTCCTATCGAACCTAAACCCACATCAGCGCCAAAACGTAAAAATGCTGAGGATAGTTTACTAAGTGCTATTGAAGAGAATGGTTCTTAAGTAGCTTTTAAAAAAAATGAAATCTCAACGATCCCATAAGGCCGTAGTCTATCTAGTATTTCTATTAAACCTAAGCGTAGTGATAATCAGCTGGTTTAACGCTGGCGGCGATAAATTGCTAAGCCTTAGCTCACCTCAAAGCTTAAGTTTAATGATTAGCAGATTAGCTGGTCTACTCGCTATGTTTAGTATGCTAACTCAGTTAATCTTAATTTCTAGAACCAATTTCTTAGAGAACTGTTTTGGGCTTAATAAACTTATCAAGGCTCACAAGTGGTTTGGGATATTAAGTTTCAGTTTGGTTATAACTCACCTTGGCGGGTTTATCGGATCGCTATATTATGGAAATATCAGCGAAACTTTAGCATCTTATCAGAATGCAATTTTAACTTGGGATGATTTGATCAAAGCCTTCATTGCCTTCTGGTTATTGATAGCCGTGATTTTCACATCCGCCATACTTAAGCTTAAGGCGATGCAATATCGCTACTGGTATTTAACTCATCTCTTAACCTACGGTGTGATTATTTTAGCCATCGGCCATCAGATAGAGATTGGCCCAACATTGCAAAATCCGGTAACTAAAATTTATTGGGTCGCCATCTTCTTATTAAGTCTTTCCTTAGTTTTTTATTACAGATTTTTAAGGCCATATCTCAATTTTAATAAATTCAAGTTTGAGGTAGAATCAATCCTCCCTAACAATCACGATACTTTCAGTTTCATCCTTAAGTTTAAGTATCCTCAAAAGCTTAATATTAAGCCGGGTCAGTTTGCTAAATTCATATTCTTACAGAAGGGCTTGTGGCACGAGATGCATCCATTCAGCTTTTCAGATGTATCAAGAAGCTCGCTCAGAGTTACAGTTAAAAACAGCGGGCCCTACACAGCTAAGCTTAAATCTCAACTCAAAGTTGGCACCAAAGTTATTATAGATGGAGCTTACGGTAAGTTTACATCCGATTCAGCCAGACATAAAAAAGTTTTGATGATTGCCGGGGGAGTGGGCATCACTCCAATTCTCGCAATTAGCAAAAAGATGCTAAAAAGCTCTGAAAATATTAAGCTTATGTACTTTGCGAAAACTAAATCAGATTTCATTTTCCGCTCCGAGCTTGAGGATCTTTTCCCTGCTGACGATATTAAGTTTTACGCTAGCCAAGAAGGGGATGGGTTCTGCGATCAATCTAAGCTTAAGGATTTTTGCCCAGATGTAGATTCCAGATCGGTTTATCTCTGCGGGCCACCGCCAATGATGAAGGCCATTAAAAAACAACTAAAAAGCCTTAAACTTAAATCTAAAGATATTATTAGCGAGGAGTTTGGGTTTTAGGAAGCGCTGACTAGTGGGGTGGGCTCTAAAATAGCTAACATAGACAGAATTTCTATACAGTTATTGAATCTTGCCTACTGTGAATAACTTTTATCTGGCACAACTCACGAAGACCGTGAATGCCCCGCTCACGACCCATGCCTGAATTTTTAAACCCACCAAAAGGATCTTGCGGAGCAAATCGAGCCTCGAGGTTTATACTAATTGAACCGGCATCTATTTTTGAGGCCACCCGCATAGCTCGATGCTTATCTCCGGATATAACACGAGCACCTAGGCCGTACGGAGTGTCATTTGCTAATTGGACAGCTTCTTCTTCGGTTCTGAAAGTTACAGCAGGGAAAATCGGCCCGAATACTTCTTCCCTCCAAACGCGCATATCTTTACTGACGTTTGTCAGAAGAGCTGGTGCAAAAAATGCACCCTCCAAGTCCTTTGGAATATCTTTTTGAGCCGCGATGGTTGCTCCCTTGCCCAACGCATCATCAAGTTGTTCCTGGATAAGAATTTGTTGACGCTTCGCAACGAGGCTGCTAAAATCAGTGTCTTCTCTGAGAGGGTCCCCAATAGTCTTTGTCTCGAGTAGTTTCGTTAATTCTTTTATCAGATCATCCGCAACTGATTCATGAACGATCAATCTTTTCAGGGATGAACAGACCTGACCACAGTTTTGGAAACGTCCACTGAATATAACAGGGGCTATTTCAGAAACATCAACATCGTCGAATACTACACAAGGGTTCGATCCACCCATTTCAAGTACAACTTTGATGAATTTATCAGCAGCTGTTTTATACAATGACTTACCAGTTTTGGTGCTGCCGGTGAACCAAATAAGATCAATATCGCCTTCCACAAGTTGTTTGCCGACATCGCCAGCACCATAAACTTCACTAAAAACACCTTCGGGAAGATTATGATTTTTAATTATATCCTCGATTAATTTACCTGTCAGTGGACATTCTTCGGAAGCTTTAAATACCACTGTGTTGCCAGCAATTAAATTCGGGAAAATCCCCCAAATGGCCATGCCGAACGGGAAATTCCAGGGTGCAATCGCTGCGACTACACCATACGGTTCGTATCTAATATAGTGATCAGATTCATCATCAACCAGTGTCGACTCATCAGCAAGCGCAGTTTCTCCATTCTCCAGGAACCATGCTAATTCACCGTTTGTATAACGATCAACCTCGGATCTGCTTTCTGTGATGGGTTTGCCCATCTCTCGGCTAATTAACTCAGCGATTTCTTCTGTTCGTTTGGCAAATTCGTCTCGTATCGGCTCTAATAGTTTGATGCGAGCGACAACACCCAGCTCTTTCCATGCGGTCTTTGCATTTTGAGCAGCCTGAACTCTTGCCTCTACCTCTTCCCTAGTTGATACATCAACTTCACCAATGGTTTTATAGTTATTTGCAGGGCTTGTAGATATAATTTTCATATTGTTATTTTAGCATAAAGTTCAATTAGAAGGATTTGTTATTGAATCTCATCTAGTCTTAAAAGTGCTAGCATCAATCTTAGTTATAGTAGCTGCATATTTAATTAAGCTTTGAATTTAAAGTTATGCCTTTCTGCGCTATAATTAAGCTTAATGAAGTATTCTTTTAATTTAGGAAATTACTACTCCAAAAAGTATGGCGGGCCAGAGCTTAATGGTTTGTTAAGCTTAAGCCCGGAAGAACTAACCGAAAAGCTCAATTCCCAAATTGGGGCGCTGGAAGGCATCGAACATTTGGGAACTGCTTTTGAGGGCATCTTTGTGGCCGAAGTGAAAGAGGTGCATCCCCACCCGGATGCCGATAAACTCAAAATTGTAAAAATTGATGATGGCGAAGCAGCTCTCGGTTTAGCTCGTGATCAAAACGGCCTCGTTCAAGTTGTGTGTGGAGCTCCAAACGTTAAGCCCGGCATGTTTGTGGCGTGGATATCCCCTGGTGCAATTGTGCCTTCTACCGCTAAAGATTCCGAACCCTTCAAACTCGCCACCATTAAGCTTAGGGGTCAAACCTCTAACGGTATGTTGGCTAGCGCAAAAGAGCTAGGCCTTGGCGATGATCATAGTGGAATTTTGGATGTTAGAGAGTATTTAGGGTTAAGCCTCACCCCGACTGGCTTCCGCCAATCTGCCCCTCTCCTGAATGGAGAGGGGGCTAGCGTTCTGAGTTCATCAGAACCTGGTATGTGGGGAGAGCTTAAAAATCGTTCCAGAGAAAATAGAAAGCAATCAACTAAAGCTGAAGAGGCGCTGTGGCAACATCTCAGAGCTTCTAAATTAGGAGTTAAGTTCAGAAGACAGCATGCAATTGGTTATTATATCGCCGATTTTTTTGCGGTTGAGTTAAACTTAATTATCGAAGTTGATGGTGGCTATCATAATTCTGCAGACCAGCAAGCTCTCGATGAGGTTAGAACTGAAGATCTAGAGGCCAATGGGTCCACAATTTTACGCTTCACTAATCAGCAGATTGAACAAAATTTGAATGACGTTTTGTCCCAAATTAAGGTTACAATTAAATCCCTCTCTCTTCAGGAGAGGGACAGGTTGGATCTTCGATCCAGCCAGGGTGAGGCTATTAAACCCGGCGATCTTCTCTCTCAAGTTTTAGAGCTTAATGATGTTATTGCTGATTTTGAAAACAAAATGTTCACCCATCGCCCAGATTGTTTTGGACATCTTGGAATTGCCAGAGAGATTGCTGCAATTCAAGGCTTGAAGTTTAAATCCCCAAATTGGTACCTCAAAAATAGTCATCCTGAACTTGATTCAGGATCCCCGTCAGAAAATAGAGATACTAAGCTTAAGGTTACCGTCAATTCTAAAGCTTGCACCAAATATCGAGCTACAATTATTGAAGATGTTCAAGTCGCGGATTCCCCAAGTTGGATGCAAACAACTTTTCGTAATTTAGGCATGACGCCAATTAATAATCTGGTAGATATTACTAACTACATGATGATTTTAACTGCTCAGCCTCAACACGCTTTCGATTTAGATAAGCTTAAAAAGCTTTGCGGATCAAACCTCACCCCCAGCCCCTCTCCAGATGGAGAGGGTGGCAATAATGAGGTGGAAATTATTGTTCGCCAGGCCGAAGAGGGCGAAGAGCTAGCTCTTTTAAACGGAAAAACTATTAAGCTTAATTCTGCCGATGTAGTGATTGCTACTCCAAATAAAGCGATTGCACTTGCTGGAGTAATGGGCGGCAAAGAAACTGAAGTTGATGAGAATACTAAAAATATTTTGCTAGAAACCGCCACTTTCGATATGTACGCGGTGCGCCGAACCAGTATGCGCCACGGTCTATTCACCGATGCCGTAACTCGCTACACCAAGGGTCAACCAACGGCTCAAATAGATGCCATCGCCGCCAAAACTGCCGATGAATATAAAAGCCTAGCTCACGGAAAAATTGGCTTAAGTTTAAGTGAGGGTGTCAAATCCCAATCCGCCAAAACTCTACATTTAAGCTTAGAAAATCTAAACAATGTGCTTGGTTCTAACTTTAAAATTGAAGAAGTTCAAGAGATTTTAGAGCGGGTGGAAATTCAAGCTAATAGAAAACAAGCTAAAAGAGTTATTCTGATTCACGGCCAAGACAAGAATTCTCAAAGCTACTGGTATCCATGGCTAGGAGAGCAATTATACAGTAAGGGTATAGAATTTATTTGTCCAGATATGCCAAGCTTTAACGACCCAATCCTCTCCGAGTGGGTTGAAGTTATATCTAAACTTAAACCCGATCAGGATACGGTTATAGTGGGGCATTCTAAGGGTGGCTTAGCGGTGTTACATTATTTAAATCAGTATGATCAGATTGTAGACAGAGTCATTCTTGTTGCCGCTAATAGTGACAAGCCTAGAAATGAAGAAGATAAACTTAATAGTTTCTATCAAACTAAACTTAATTATAATAAAATAAGTAAGCAATCTAATACATTCGTGCAAATACACTCAACGGACGATGATTTCGTGCCTTTTAGCGATGGAGAATATAACGTTAAAATGCTTAATGGTAGCCTGGTTAAATATGATGGCCTTGAGCATTTCGGCAGCAACTTAAATAGGAATAGAGTCGTACTTAACCAAATAATCTCAGAAGATCAGCTAGAAGTCACAATTCCATTCTGGAGAACTGATCTTGAAATTGAAGAAGATATTATTGAAGAGGTGGGCCGAATCCACGGCTTTAACCAAATTCCATCTCAGTTGCAGGTTAGGCAAATTGAACCGGCTTACACTAATCAAAACATTAAGCTTAAGCGGGAAATCAGAAGTTATCTAGCCAAGCTTGGAGCCAACGAAACTCTTAATTATAGTTTTGTGCATGGCAAGTTACTTGATGCCGCTAATCAAAATGAAGAGTTGGCGTTCAAAATCCGCAATGCCCTCAGCCCAGATTTACAATATTATCGCTTAAGTTTAACGCCGTCGTTACTCAACCAAATCCATAAAAATATTAAAGATGGATTCGATCAATTCTGCCTGTTTGAAATTGGTAAGGTCCACGTTCGGGGGCATCTAGATGCCCATGATGATCAAGTTCCAGCGGAATTCGCCCGCTTAAGTTTAGTGGTTGCCAACAAAAATGGTTCAGCCGAAGATGCTTATCACCAGGCTGGGCTCTATTTGAAACAGTTGCTAGCACACCTCAACATTAAGTTCAGTTTAGTTAGAACAGATGCCGAATTTTTTGGAGATAAAATTCCGGTGACAGCTCCGTTCAGCCACATTAACAGCGCAACTATTTTTATAGATGAAAAACCTTCGGGGATCATCGGTACAATTAATTCATCAACTGCGCTTAAACTTAAGTTGCCTGCAGCAAGTGCTGGTTTCGAGATTGACCTCCACGGGCTAGCAGATTTATTCAATACAGATGCAGCCTACCAACCTCTTTCAAAGTTTCCGAGTGTGCATCAAGATATCACCTTAGAGGTTCCAGCCCGTTCAATTTTGAGTACAGTGCAACATAAGCTTGAAAAAATTATATCCGAATATGATCTTAAATTTAGCCTAAAGCCGGTATCGATTTATCAGGCGGATGCGAAATCTTCAACAAAAAAAATTACTTTTTCAATAGAATTTAGCAGTACCGAACGAACTTTAACTTTAGCAGAGATTAACCAAGTAATCAGCGCTGCAATTGATCAATTTGACAAAAGTATGAATAAATAATAAAATATATAAAGTAGATGACTGAATCTTCAAAAAAAATTTTGAGAGAAAAAGCTATATCCACCCTTAAGCTTAATGATATGGGTGACTATTTTGCTCCTTACAAAAAGATGTACCCGCATCAGTGGTTGTGGGATAGCTGTTTTGTAGTCATAGGCCTAGCTCCTCATAACCCCGAAAGAGCAAAACAAGAGCTTATATCGTTACTTAAGCATCAATGGCACAACGGGATGATACCTCATATGGTATTCGGTGAGCATAGTAGTGGTGCCTCAAAAAAAGCAGAAATGGAGTGGCAAGCAAATAGGCACCCCGCAGCGCCTCATGATGTTAAAACTAGTGCCATAACTCAGCCACCATTAATTGCTGAAGCAGTTCACGCTGTTGCAAAATATTTAGATGCCACCGAACGACGCGATTTTTTAAACTTTGCAGTCCCAAAATTGGTAGCCTATCATTCATGGTTGTATCGCGCGCGTGATCCAAAAGAAGAGGGGATTGTGTTTCTGGTGCATCCCTGGGAGGGCGGAGCAGATGGATCACCAGTATGGAGAGATTTCATAGACGCTAGAACTTATAGTGATTTTTGGCTAAGATTAATGAAGAAGGCCGGGATTTTGAACCGAATAGTTGATGGGGTCAGAAATGATAAAGATTTGCTAGAAAAAGGTCAAAGAACAGATACGGTTCAAGCTATTCAACAATACCTACTATTATTAAAGCTCAGAAAGCTAAATTATCAATCAGTTAAAATTCATAAGCATTATAAGTTTAAGCTTGAAGATGTCCACTTTAATAGCATTCTAGTAAGAGCAAACTGGGTGCTTAAACAATTAGCTCACGAGGTTAATGCAGATATTCCAGCCTGGCTTAGGGAACGTTTTGAAAAAAGCGTTCACGCCCTAGAATTAATGTACGATGAAGAAGATAAAACCTACTACAGCCGCAGTTGGGATAGTCATGAATTTGTTAAAACTAGGACATTTTACGAATACATGCCTCTTTACGCTGGTACTGTATCTAAGGCTAGAGCCAAAGAAATTGTAGATAATTTAAAACAGAATCAGTTATTAGGAGCTAATTACCAAGTTCCAACTGTCCCAATAAATTCTATAAACTTCAAAGAAAATAAATACTGGGAGGGTCCAGTTTGGCCTATGATTAACTGGTTTATAATACAAGGCTTAAGCAGGTATGGATTCTCAACTGAGGCTGAATCTATTAAGCAACAAACCTTAAGCTTAGTTGAAAATGGTGGATTTGGCGAGTACTTTAATACTTTCAATGGGGCATCTCTCGGTGTAAAAAATTTCAGCGCAACAGCCGGAGTAACCTTAAGTTTACTATCAGATTAAGTTTAAATCGTGATATAATATTTTAAGATTATATAGGAGTAGCTCAGTTGGGAGCCCTGCGCCAGCAGATAAAAAGGGCACCTAGTGCTCTAGCCAACAAACCGCAAACCCTATAAATCAAACTTTAAAACTTTAATAATCTAAACTTAACTCATAGGGGTGTAGCTCAGTTGGGAGCCCTGCGCCAGCAGATAAAAAGGGCACCTAGTGCTCTAGCCAACAAACCGCAAACCCTATAAATCAAACTTTAAAACTTTAATAATCTAAACTTAACTCATAGGGGTGTAGCTCAGTTGGCTAGAGCACCGGTCTCCAAAACCGGGTGTCGTAGGTTCAAGTCCTATCACCCCTGCCAAGCATTTTCATTTTTCGTATTTTGACCCAATTTTAATGTTTCAGAGATTGTTCTAAAGGGGTCGTTTAGGCTATAAGACAATCTCTTGTCCGTAAGTTCAACGTTCGAAATAAGGTATTCCAGTAACTTCTGTTTTAACTCGAAGTTCGAACATTTGAATAAATCTGCTGCTCTTTGAGCTAAGTCTAACAGGTATGAAGCAGTTACTTGAAAGCTCTTGTTATCTTTTGTCAAATACTTGAGTCTGTCATTAAGTTCTTGCTGTTTACCTTCGAACTCGTTAGCAATTTCGTCATGTTGTTGCTGTGTAATACGCCCATCGAGTCTGTCGTAGTACAGAATACTTAGCTTCTCCTTTAGTTTATCGTACTCTTTTCTGGTTTGTTCAACATTGCTTGTGAAGTAGAGTTGCTGGTTATCGTGCCTAAGTTTGAGCTCTTTGATGACGTGAGGAATGAACTGCTCAGGGATTACTATTTCACCGAGTCTCTTGTCGATACCTCCAATAATCAACGACTCAGCAGTGTTAGGGTTACCACAGTTACTCTTTCCACTTCCGCTACAGCGAAGGTAAACTTGTTTTCTTCCCCAGTAGGAGGAGACCGCACGTTTGCATTTGCCACACCTTACTAACTTCTTGAATGTAAACCATTCTGTGTTGTATTTGGTCATGTCGTGCTTTCTCTGAACTTTAACGTCTTTACACTTGTTGAATAACTCACGGCTAATTAGTGGTGGATACTTATGTTGGTATTTCTTGCCGTTGTGTACCATTACCCCATAGTAGAATGAGTTATTTATTATTTTCTCTAAGTACGACTTTGAAGGAGCAACGGCTTTGCTGGTTGTGCCAATAAACCCTTCTTTAGCTAGCTCCGTTGCTATTACTTCGTACGGTAAACTCATGGACCGCATTTCAAATGCTTTAACGATATGATGAGCTCTATCTTCATCTACTATGATTGAAGTATTCTTCTCGTCTATTCTGACGTTTTTGTATCCAATTGGTGCCCTATGAACCCAAATGCCATCTTCGAGCATCTGCTCAAACCTTCGCTTAACGTTGTCACTGATAGCATCCGAGTAATACTTAGCAAGTGCTATACCTATTCCAAGTCTGAACCAGTCAGATGCGGAGGACTCCTTAGTTATTACCAACCCATCATGTGGAAAATGTAACTCAATTCTTCCTTCTTTCACGAGACCTTGCAAAATCTTAACTTCACTTTGGCTTGAATCTCGTGTGAACCTGTCCACTTTATCAAACACGACCCAGCACTCACCTTTAACTGATTTTATGTGACGTGTTAGTTCTGCGAACTTGATTCTTATATCTTTATGAGCCGACTCATCAAACTCATGATATTCGTAGGCATAGCCAGATTGTTCCGCATATTTCTTAAGTCTCTTTTCTTGTGCAGGTAACGCAATCGTCTGCTCCTTGTTCGAAACTCTTGCGATTAGTATTAGCTTAATATCCATATTATTCTCCTTATATCTTACCATAACTTAACAATGTATATCTACTGATTTCGTAGACCACTCAACCTAATTGCTGAGAACTCCTTCAGTGATTCCTCAACCTTTACTAACTGCTCGTAACGACGAGCTTTGGGTTGTTTCATTATTGGTTTTACACTTGACCATACTGACTTGCCAAAGCGTGCCTCCAGTAACGCTCTCAAACCTCTACTACCTTCTTGTGTCGCCACCATTAAGCCACCTACTTGTGCAAGTGCCGTTCTAGGGGTTACCTTTTCATTGCTTAGTAGAACATTTTGTAGCAACTCAAATGGACGGCTTGAATCTTGAGCAAGCATATCGAGTCCTGCGGTTAGTTTATTCCAGTGTGCGAGGAGCACTTGTTTGCACAGCTCCGTCTTAAAAAGGTTTACAAAAGTTAGCTCTTTAATCCCAGGATAGGTTCGTTTGATTTTCCGCTTACCACCGAGACGCACTTCGTATCTCAGTATTTCCAGCGGCTTCATTGACGTAAACCTATCCAGCAACCTGAACTGTGTTTGGCTATCGAACTCAAGACTTCTTTTCTCGCTAATCTTTGCTTGTTTGAGGTCACTTAGCTTATCGTAGAAGGCTATATCGAGAGAGTTACAGTGTATATGATATGCATGACCATCTCGAAAATTAGTCTTCTGAACGTCATACACTTTACTTACATCTAACTTATGAAGTGTGTTTAACACTCCCATGCAGGAAGTGTAGTCACGAAACACTATGTTCTTCGAAGGGTGCCATGTAGTAACTTCCGAGTTCTTTAGCTCGTCTTTACTAAAAATATAACCTGTCAGCAGGCTTAGTTTGGATTGAAGTATATCTATTGTCTTTTCAAAATCTTGTGTCGAGAGCTCTTCAAAATTATTACCATAAATCAATTTTGGAACTGAAAACTCGACACCTAGCTGGTATACTGCATGACCATTTAAGATACGTTTATTCAACGTAAGTCGTGGCATGTATGTACCTAATTTACTATATGACTTTATAGAAACTATAGACTTAGCAAAGCCTCTAGTTCGTACTAAATCGGATACGCTAGGGACAAAGCCCCCATTATTCAACTTCATAGGGTTATCAATCCGAAGTAATAGCTTCACTGTATCTACCATAGCCTGAGCACTTAGTTAGATAGCTCGGAGTATTTAGTCACTAACTCGGACTCTATGAGCTTCGACAACTCGTTGTTGATTGGGTGATAGTAATTAAACTTTCGACCTTTTACTACATACCTTGGGTACACTATCCGAACTCCTCCAAGTAGTCGTTTGTGTACTCCCATAGAACCTATATAGAGTGATTCGTTAATTATGCAACTGGCAAAGCCTACAAGACTCTCACTCGGCTTAACTAGAGTTAGCTTCAGTTCGCTTATCTTCATTTGATTCATTATTATCCTCTTGAGATTTAGTTTGCTTTTGTGCGACGTCCATTTGTATGAGAACGTCTAGAAAGCCTGTCAATTTGGCAATCGACTCATTGCTCAGTATTATATCCAGCTCCTTTTTACTGAACTTATACTGGTTTCTAATTGGCTCGACTTTAATTTGTTTACTCATAAAAATAACCTCGTGATTGCAAGGTTATAACAGTAACTAAATGTCGATTTAGTAGGCTCAGTAAGTCTTATTTTCGCTCACTACATCTCATTCAAGCTCATGCTGTCTCATAATTTGCGAAGTTCAGCTCATCGTACCCTTCATCCTTGAACTCCTCATGAGTAATTGCACGCCGAAATCTAATCTTGTTTCCATTTGTTCTAGGGATGAATATCTTTTTAAGGTCATGAGTTAACTTTATATCTCTAAGAACGGAGGGTATCATTTTAGTAGGCAGCACGCTCTCTTTTATATTAATAATGCCATCGGAGTTATTAAACAGTTCTTGTAGTAGTGAATCTGATGTGGAATCAAGATTCGTCCGTATTAAAATAACTCTCATACCATCTGAGTTATGGAGATATAGTATCCCCTGAATATCGTTGTAAGTAAGCCAGTACTTCGGAGATTTACTTAACTCATATTCTGAAGTAGATTTGCGAATAGTAGAAAGTTTACGTTCTTCGATACTGAAGATTATCCTCTCTAGTTTGACGAGACGTGTTTCTAGATGACTTGCATACTCGGCTATAGAATTGGGGCTTACTCCTAGTTCTATGGCTGACAAAAGTGGGCTACTAAATTGTTGCGCATAGAGACTAGACTCACCAAAATAACCGGTTAGGATACTTGTCACTGACTTGTCCCAGTGTTTTATAGCTTCTTTGGGCGATATATTTCTCCGAGCTAGCTTCTCACCTTCTTGAGAAAGTTCGGCTGCTTCTTGAAGTTCAACTTCTCCACTCTTAAAAAGCACCACTAGTTTGTCAATTATGTCTTGTAGTTCTTTTGCAGTATGTTTCATCACATCTTCCGAGCACTTCTAGTCTATTAAGTCGTGTATACTTATAGTATGACACAATCTGGTAGCAAACGACCAAAACTACTAACACTTAAACAGACTTGTGAGATGCTTGGATGTCATCCAAATACTCTTAGGGCTTGGGACAAAAAAGGTTATCTAGTGGCTGTCCGTATTGGTACAAGGGGCGATAGACGATATCACAAAGAAGATGTATTGAAAATAATGGAGAAAAACAAATGACTTTAAGCGATAACGAAAAACGAGACATCATAAAGTATCTAGAAGCTGGGAAACCATTACCTGAGAAGTATCGATTTCTATTGTTCGATGATGACCGTGAGGTTGAATTGCTTTGGAACGGTAAAAATAACGATGTAACCAGCACTGTCCTACCTTTCCAAGTTATTGAACAAATAGATGAACCACGGAGTGATGAGAAAATTGGGCTCCAGTCAATGCTATTTGATGACAGTGGAAGGCAACTTACTGGATGGACGAATAAGCTAATTTGGGGTGACAACAAGCTCATACTTTCTTCATTAAAAAACGGACCGATGCGTAACGAGATTGAAGCCCAGGGTGGTTTAAAGATGATATATATTGACCCACCTTTCGATGTAGGTGCAGACTTCTCGATGAATATAGAAGTGGGAGAAGAGTCGTTCACTAAAAGACCATCAGTCATTGAAGAGGTGGCGTATAGAGACACCTGGGGCAAAGGAGCTGACAGCTTTTTAGCGATGATTTATGAGCGATTACTTATTATGCGAGACTTACTGGCGGAAGACGGAAGTGTTTTTGTACACTGTGACTGGAGATTAAGTGGTTACATGAGGGTAATCCTTGAAGAGGTATTTGGTCAGAATAACTTTAAAAATGAACTTGTAGTGCATTATACGGCTGTTGGACTTAAGGCTAAGTCTAAAAAGTTTCATCAGAATACCGAAAGTATCTTTTTTTACACTAAGGACAAGAGTAAATCAATTTATAACGAAGTATATGAGAAACTCGATACGCCACGCACTGCTAGTAAACATGTTTTCGATTCCAAGACTGGTAAGGCAAGTCGTGTAAGAGACGAAAATGGGAAGATAGCATACTTTGAAGTTTGGGAAAATAAGGTTGATAATTTTATTGAGATACCTGCTCTGAGAGGCGATGAGAAAGTAGGCTACCCTACTCAGAAAGCCGAGATACTTCTAGAAAGACTAATCAAGGCAACCACAAATGAAGAGGATTTAATTGCAGATTTCTTTTGTGGTTCAGGTACGACTATGGCAGTAGCTGAAAGATTAAACAGAAAATGGATTGGTTCGGATTTAGGTAAGTTCGGAGTGCATACATCTCGTAAAAGAATGATTGAAGTTCAGCGAAAGCTCAAGAAGGATGGCACTAACTTCCGTGCTTTTGAAATACTTAATATAGGACGCTATGAGCGTGAAAACTACTTGAATATAAATAGTGATTTGCGTGCTGATGAAATGGCTCAGCAAGCTGCTAGAAAAGAAGAAGAGTTCATAACGCTAATCATTAAAGCATATAGTGCAGAACGTGTTGATTCATTCGTAAATATGGTTGGAAAGAAAAGAGACAGACTTGTCGCAGTAGGACCAATAAGTACTCCTGTATCATCGCAACAAGTACACGACATCGTGTCTGAGTGTAAGGGCAAAGGAATAACCAAAGTAGATATACTTGGTTTTGACTATGAAATGGGGCTAGACTTTCACGAATATGGAAGCCAAGGAATCGATGTTAATTTTAGAATTATACCTAGAGAAGTATTTGATAAGAAAGCCGTAGAACGTGGTCATGTAAAGTTTTACGATGTAGCTTTTATCGATGCAAAACCAATTATTAAAGGTGTTGCTGGGAAAAAGGAGCTATCAGTTGAGCTGCTCGACTTCTCGGTCTTCTATAATCAGGATAATTCAGGCGAAACTATCGAGGCTTTACGCCCTGGTGGAGCAAAGGTCGTCGTAGAGGATGGACAGGTAGTAAAAGTTTCGAAAGATAAAGATACTGAAATTATCTCCAGAGAGATACTTACGAAAAAATGGAGTGACTGGATTGATTACTGGGCGGTAGATTTTGACTTCTCTAGTCGGAAAGAAATGATTCGTGTTCCAAAGACTCACGGAGATAATTTATTTGGTAAGGGTGAAGTTCAAGATTTGTTGGAGTATGAAGAAGTATGGACTGGCGATTATATTTTCGACAATGAGTGGCAGAGCTTTCGGACAAAGAAAAAGAGAGAGCTTGATTTAGTTACAATCCCAAAGGAAGTAACAAGTGGCAGGTATAAAGTCGCAATCAAAATAGTAGATATCTTCGGAAATGATACTACTCGCATAATTGAGGTAGAGGTATAATATGGCACTTCACAAAGACTTCCCAACTGACCCTTATGTCATCCTAGACCCCAGTATTAGATGGTTTCCTGCAGCCGAAGATATAAGGGACAAAGGACATGAAAAACTACTCCCACCACTAGTTGCAGATTTACGGAAAAAGGTTAAAGAATGGCGAGAATCAAACTACGATGGTGCGAGTGACACATCTATAGCCTTACTAAACTGGTGGTTCAAAGAAGACCACATTATGTACAACTCAGACGGTACTTCGTATAACTTCAGATATTACTTTGCTCAAAGAGAGGCTCTTGAAACTGTTATTTGGTTGTATGAAGTCGCTAAGGTAAAAGATAAGTACGATTTAATACGTTATAACTCTACTGGCGTATTAAGTCCTGGAATGTTTACTGAAGAGTGGCTTCGACTAGTCATTAAAATGGCAACTGGTGCAGGTAAGACAAAAGTTATGAGTCTTGTGTTAGCGTGGGCATATTTCCACAAGAAATATGAAGATGACTCATTACTTTCTAAAAACTTCTTACTAATCTGTCCGAACGTGATTGTTTTTGAACGTATAAAGAATGATTTTGAGGGCTTAAAGATTTTTCATGAAGACCCAGTCTTACCAGATAACGGCTTTCGTGGTAGGAGCTGGCAAGATGACTTCCAGCTTACACTTCACCTCCAAGATGACTTACGCACCGTTTCGGACACTGGAAATATATTTCTAACCAACATACATCGTGTATTTGAATCTGATGTAAAGGAGGCTAGTCCAAGTGATGAAGATACATCGAGATACTTCTTGGGGAATAAGCCAGTAACTAGGACTAACGACACCAGCGTTGACCTTGGAATGATAGTTAGGGATATAGACGAACTCATCGTCATTAACGATGAAGCTCATCATATTTGGGATGAAAAACTAGCATGGGCAAAATCGATTCAAGACATCGACAATCGATTAAAACAGAAGGGTTCTGGTCTGTCGCTACAACTTGATGTCACTGCTACTCCTAAAAAAAGAGATGGTTCCATCTTTGTGCAGACGATAAGTGACTACCCTCTCGTTGAGGCAATACATCAGCAAATTGTTAAGAACCCTGTAGTTCCAGATGCAGCAAGTCGTGGGAAATTAAATGAGAATCAAAGTTCACGATTTAGTGAGAAATATAGAGACTTCATTGACTTGGGTGTTGAAGAATGGAGGAAAACCTACGAGGAATTAAAGCCGATGGGCAAAAAATCCATCCTATTTATAATGACGGATGACACCAAGAACTGTGATGAGGTTGCAGATTATATCAGGACTAGTTTTGCAGATTTGCGTGATAACGTGCTTACTATTCACACTAATAAAAGTGGTGATGTTTCAGAAAGCGTATCAGGCAAAAATAAGGATGATTTAGATGTGCTCCGCAAACAAGCCAATGAAATCGATAGCTGGGAGAGCCCATTCAAGGTCATTGTATCTGTGATGATGCTAAAAGAGGGCTGGGATGTTAAGAATGTCACCACTATAGTTGGTCTGAGACCGTATGCGGCTGACTCAAAGATTTTGCCAGAACAAACACTAGGTCGTGGACTACGGAGAATGTTTTTCGGCAGAGATGATGTAAAGGAATATGTAAGCGTTGTTGGAACGCCTGCCTTCATGGAGTTTGTTGAATCAATCAAAGGAGAGGGTGTTATCTTAGAGAAAAAAGCTATGGGTACTGGAGCAAAGCCAATAGCACCGATGGTTGTTGAAGTTGATAGTGAGAACCCTCAAAAGGATATCGATAAGTTAGATATTGAAATACCAATTATGACTCCTCGGATACAAAGAGAATATAAGAATCTCGCTAACCTTGATGTATCGAAGTTTGGAAACAAAAAAGTATCAATCAAAACTTTTACAGAACAGGAAAAGAGAGAAATTGTTTTCAAGGATGTAGTTGGTGAGAACGAACACCACACAACTGTGTTAAGTGGTGAAATTAGCCCAGACTATCAGAGCGTGATTGGATTCTTTGCCCAAGCTATTATGAGAGAACTACGTCTATTTGGTTGTTATGATATTCTGTTCGGAAAGGTCAGAGAGTTCGTCCACCAGTACATGTTTGAAAATGAAGTGGAGCTGTCTGACCTAAATATGCTTAGGAACCTTTCTGAAGTAGAATACATCCGACTAATCAAAGATACGTTCAAGAAAGCCATAAATGAATTAACTGTTCAAGACAGTGGCGATACCGAGATAAAAAATTATATAAAGATAAGTGAGTCACGACCATTCGTAGTTAATGACAAGGGTTTTGTAGTACCTAAAAAATCAGTCTTCAATAAGATTGTTGGCGATAGTGACTTCGAGCTAGTTTTTGCAGGATTTATCGAGTCGTGTGAAGACGTAATTTCATTTACTAAGAACTTCCAAAATAAGGAAGCTAGTGCACTTAGGGTTGAGTACAAGAACTCAGAAGGGTTTATTGCCAACTATTATCCTGATTTTTTTGTCAAAGTAGATAGTAAGACCGTATATATTGTTGAGACTAAGGGGCGTGAAGATGACGATGCCAAGTTGAAGTTCAAGCGTCTGCAGAAGTGGTGCGAAGATGTTAATAACAGACAGAGCAGGATGACATACAAAGCCCTGTATATTAAACAAGAAGATTGGAATAAAGATAAGTTGAGGTCATTCGACGAAGTAATACGAGTCTTCGGAGACAAATAGTAACAACCGAGCGTTCCTTTCTAGATGCAGTGTTATCCAAGTTTAGCCCTGTTTATCAAAATTGTTTGCTTCACTGATGCGCCCTGAGTCCAATACTTTCTACCGTCTAGATTAAGGTAAATATATGTAGTTTTACCAAAGTCTTCTTTGTAGCCATATTTTCTTATACCGAGTACCATTTGCTCGAACCAGGGTCTACGCTGGACGTTCCAGTCAGAGACCGTGTATTCATGAGGAGCAAACTTTTGATATGACCAAGCAGTTTTCCAATGAACAGATGCTACATACAACCTGAAGTCTTCTATAAAGTATCTCAGAGCCTCTTCTTGGCTCATTTGCCTGACTTTCTGAACTCAGGGTCTTTACGTTCTAAATACCACTTACAGGTTGTTAAATCACCCTGCATGATTGCATCTACAACTCCTAGTCTAGCTCTTTCCTTAATTGAGTCCTGAGATAGCCCTAAAATGTAAGTAAACTCACGGTTGTGGCGAGTATGGTAGTAAAAGGCTTCGTGAGATATACCAGAGGTCGCACAGGCTTGTCTTATGCTCAAGCCACGCTTTCTAGCTACTATGACTTTCCTGACAGTATCTGGCGTGATTATTGTAGGTCTGCCTATACGTTTGTTTTGTGATAGACTCATATTACTAAACCACCACTCCACTTGTTAATAACGAGCCTGAAAGCTGGAATAGTTCTACTAGATTTTTTAGCTTATAATCTTCATTAGCAGCTAAAGCAGATGTTTGAAATGCGTCCGCTATCTCCTGCCAAGCTAAGACCCGACCATAAGGTCGGGTTTTTGCTTGGCTAGTGTTTGTGAAACGACCACGCTCAGCGAGCAAAGCGAGTAAGAGTGTGCGTTCGAAGAGCAAAGCCACGCGCAGGAGCTTGCTACGAGCATGGCTGCAGGTCGCAAGCTCTGCTTATTCCACGTACCCCTGCCAATTCAATTTTCGACTAATGTAATCGAACTCCACCCCCGTTAAATTTTCCTGGCTTTTTCTGAAAAATAGTATATTCATAGTAATCACCCCTGTTAATTAAAGTTCGATTCCACTCACCCCTTTAACGATTTAAAGCATTTGATGTATACTTGGTATTAAATATGTTAGATACAATTATCAAAATATTCCCCCTCATTCTGGTTTTTGGTATTGGGTATGGCTTAAAGAAGTTAAAATTCCTAACCAGCGATGACGGCTCTTCGTTGTTAAAAGTTATTTTTAGTGCCGGTGTTCCAGCTTTAGTATTTACGTCAATATTAAAAGTAAATATAGACGCCTCGATTGCAATTTTATGTCTACTTCCCGCAGCAATTGTTGGGACGACATTACTGGCTGTATTTACACTAAGAGGTTCATTGCTTAAAAAAGTTAATATAAAGGCATTCGGTTCACTATTAGTTGGCGTCACTATTATGAACACCGGATTTTTGTTGCCTTTTGTGGAAAAAGTATATGGGGCAGATGGACTAGTTCGATTTGCATTAATTGATGCATTCAATGGTCTTCTAGTTTTTAGTATTGTGTACGCAATCGCAGTAAAATTAGGCAACGAGAAACAAGATAACTCTTTCATTGTTAAGAAACTTTTTATGTCACCCCCACTCTGGGCTCTAATTATCGCATTTTCAGTAAAGTTAATGGGCTTAACGCCTCCAGCATTGGTTAACGACACCTTAACCATGATTGCGCGGTTAGTTGGTCCCGTAATCCTAATTGCACTAGGGTTGAAATTTACTCCAGTAGTAAAAAAACCTGGGCTGCTCGGACTATCATTAGTCCTGAGATTTGTTTTGGGCGGTCTTATTGGCGTGATGTTTGTGAAAGTTTTTGGTTTACATGGACTTAACACTAGTATTGCAATATTCGCGAGTATTGCTCCAATTGGATTCAATTCAATTACATTTGCCGAGCTTGAAAAACTTGATGTTGAGTTTGCGGCATCACAAGTATCTATAGCTATATTAGTTGCTCTAATTATCGCTCCGATCGTAATCCAGATTCTTGGATGAGTTTAAAACCCTTTCTTTTGAATAGTGGGGCCTGGAGTTAATAACTTTTACATCATTCGAATACTCACTGACCCCTACTAAAGTTCTATAATCGTACTGTCTCTCCGGTCAAAATTTAGATTTTAAAACAGATTTACTTCATAGCCATAATCTTAAGCTTAATTAAAAATAGATTCCGATGCATGCTAAAATATATAAATGATAGCAACTCTTAACGGAATAATAACAGAAAAGAATATTGATGATGTAGTAATTGAATGCTCTGGTGTTGGGTACGGAGTGATAGTATCGAATCAAGATCATCACAAGCTGGTTCTAGGATCCGCCAAGCTTATGTATATATACGAAAATATTAAAGAAGATTCTCACGATTTATATGGATTTATAGATAAGAAATCTAAAAGTTTGTTCAGCCTTTTAATTTCAGTGAACGGAGTTGGCCCTAAAGCTGCTATGGCTATTTTGAACATCAGCGAATTTAACAGTTTAGTGCGAGCAATTGGTTCCGGCGACGTTAAATTCATAGCTCAAGCTAAAGGAGTTGGCCCTAAAGCTGCTCAAAAAGTTGTGCTCGATTTAAAAGATAAGCTTAGTTTATTTGGTGAAGATTCCTCAACCGATTTTGAAAGCATCATGAATTCTTCAGTAAAACTTAACGATGAAGCCACTCAAGCGCTAATTGCTCTTGGTTACAATCAGGGTGACGCTCTGGATATGCTCAAAAGCATCGATAAAGATCTTCCAACTGAGGAAAGAATCAGATTAGCCCTAAGGGGTTAATCTTCATTAGATTTAAACTGGTTCAATGTTATTTTCTTTTATAAAAATATAAACCAAAGCTTAAGCTTAGTGCAAATGAACCAAAGAGTAGAATCCAGAAATAGGCTGGGTGGTTAGGGTCGCCGGGCAACTGGATGTTCATTCCGTAAATACCGGCTATCATGGTTGGTATGGTCATGGAAACCGTAATCACCGTTAAAAGTTTAATGGTATCGTTCAAGCGTGAATCTAGTATTATTCTATAACTATCACGAATATTGGTAATAGCCTTAATCATACTGCGGCAACGTACAATCAGCTGCTCAAAACTTAAGCTTAAATCTTCTAAAATCTCTTTATCATCCTCATAAAGTTTAATTCCTCTGCCATCTAGCATGTTTTCAAGGGCATCATTTGTTGGTGAGATAGAATCTAGGTAATCGTTTAAACGGCGTTCATACTCAATTAGCTCCATAACTTTCTTCTTGTTTACATTGTGAATTCCGCTACTGATCATTCTAACTTTTTTATTAATTAAGTTTAGATGATCTCGGTAATCTTTTGTAATTTGATCAACTATTAAAATAAATAACTTAGTTCTTTGGGTTGTGGCCACTGAGCTATCTTCCAATAATGGTTTCCAGAGCTTAGAAAGATCATGCTTAGATACAGTGTAGATTGCGAAATCATCTAATACAACTAGTAATGGAAAGGTGGGGAGGTCATCGCTTGAAACGGCTTGAGTTGGCAGCCTGGTGAAAAAATAAGATTTCCCATTACTGATTTCAACTCTGGGAACTTCGTGAATATCAAAAGCATCTTCCAATAAATTGCTATCTAAGTTTAATTTTTCTAGATCCTTCCTTTCTTGATCAGTAGGATGTTTTATA
This sequence comes from Candidatus Saccharimonadota bacterium, assembly GCA_036826375.1. GTDB lineage: Bacteria > Patescibacteriota > Saccharimonadia > Saccharimonadales > HK-STAS-PATE-42 > DAISWL01. The sequence continues at coordinate 146,343 of DAISWL010000002.1, read as the reverse complement.
TCCACCCAACATCCTTGCTTAAATTTATTAAGCTTAACTGCGGTTTCTTTTCTTAAACTAGCGTAGTAATAATTGAGCATAAACTTATTATAACTTAAATCTTCATGTTAAACTTAAAATAGATAAATATGAACCAAAAAGAGATAGACAAATTAAGTTTAACTAGCGCTAAAGAGAGGTACTCTAATCTTTTGGGTATCATCAATAACTATCGCCACGAGTATCACATCAACGATACCTCAACAATGAGCGAGGCTGCGGCCGATCAACTCAAGCACGAATTAAGTTTAATAGAGGCCAAGTTCCCTCAGTTAATAACACCGGATTCCCCCTCTCAGCGAGTTGCCGGAAAAGCTTTGGATAAGTTCCAAAAGGTAACTCATTCTAGCCGGATGCTAAGCTTAAATGATGTTTTTAGCATCGACGAGGTTCAAAACTGGCTAACCAGAATTGATAAAGTTGTTGCCGGCAGTAAAGATGCCGAGCTGTTTGTTGATCTTAAATACGATGGGCTGGCAATCAGTTTAATTTACCAAGATGGGGTGCTAATCCAAGCCTTAACTCGCGGTGATGGAAAAGTTGGCGAAGATGTCACTCAGAACGTTAGAACAATTGAGAGCATCCCGCTCGAGCTTAATCTCAACCTCACCACCAGCCCTTCTCCAGCTGGAGAGGGGAGTTACTCTAATAGAAGTAGTATTATTGTGCGGGGTGAAGTTGTCATCTACAAAGATGATCTTGTTAAGCTTAATGAAATCCGAAGCAAAAATGGAGAGGAGCTTTACAAAAACCCAAGGAATTTGGCTGCAGGAACCATCCGTCAATTAGATTCTAGCCTGGTGGCCAAAAGGCCTTTGAAATTCCATGCTTACGATTTGATGGGAATCGATAGCGAAACTCACTCAGAAATTTACGCTAAGCTTAAGGAGCTCGGTTTCAAGGTTAACCCAATGGCAGGGGCAATTAAGCTTAATCAACTCAAAAAATTTTTAGATAAGTGGGAATCAGAGCGCCAAGAGCTTCCCTTCCAAACAGATGGAGCAGTTATTAAAGTTAATGATCGTGATCTTTACCAGAGGCTGGGGGTTGTTGGAAAAGCTCCGCGTGGGGCAGTGGCGTTTAAGTTCCCAGCCGAAGAAGCGGTGGCAATAATTGAAGATATCGTGATTAGCATCGGTAGAACCGGAGCTGCAACTCCGGTAGCAGTTTTTGAGCCGGTTCAATTAGCTGGCACAACCGTTAAGCACGCCAGCCTTCATAATGCAGATGAAATTGAACGCAAAGATATTCGCATCGGCGATACGGTAATAGTTTATAAAGCAGGGGATATCATCCCCCAAGTTCTCAAAGTTATAACAGATCTTAGGCCCAAAAATTCGTTTAAGTTTAATTTTGAAGATGAGCTCAAACGTCAATTTCCAGAACTTAAGTTTAGTAGGCCCGAAGGCGAAGCCGTGTATCGAGTTCAAAACTACAAGGGTGAGATCATCTTAAAAAAAACCTTAGAGCATTATGCATCTCGTCAAGCTTTGGACATCGATGGTTTAGGAGAAAAAAATGTAGAAGCTTTGGTTGAGGCAAATTTAGTTGATGATCTCGCGGATATCTACTCTCTTAAGCCTAGCGATATTGGGCAATTAGAGCGTTTCGCCGAACTTAGTACTCAAAATCTGATTCAAGCAATTGAAAATAGTAAAACTCCAGAGCTTTCTAGGTTCATTTTTGGGCTAGGAATCCGCCATGTGGGGATTCAAACCGCAATTGATTTGGCTAAAAACTTCGGTTCAATAGATGCTCTATCTGAGGCCAGCTTTGACGATCTAAACTTAATTGATGGAATCGGCCTGAAAGTGGCGGAAAGTATTTTGGCTTGGTTTAGTGATCCGGATAATCAGAATCTAATGATTAAGTTTAATGATTTAGGAGTCAAGCCTTGGCATCAAGATGCCAGTGGTCCGTTGCTGGGTAAAAGTTTTGTGATAACTGGCACGCTTAACACAATGAGCAGAGATGAAGCCGCCGATAAGATACGATCTTTAGGAGGTACATTTCAAACAAGTGTTGGCAATAATACAACGTACCTAGTAGCTGCCAGCAAAACCGGATCTTCCAAAATTACAAAAGCTGAAAAACTAGGGGTAGAGGTTATTACCGAACCTGAACTGCTGGCTATGTTTTAAACTTAGTAGAGCTAAAACTTAAAAAGATTTGCATTATTAAAAGTGCTTATGCTAAACTCACGATAAGTGAAAAGGGAAAAATAAAAAGGTTACTTATTCTTAACAATAATTATTAGGTTAAAGAGTTTGTTGCCACCAAAAAATTAATTAATTTAAAACTAAAATTTAGTAATTGGAGGCTTTTGGACCCATGAAATTAAAACAACCAAAAAGAGTTACTAAGATAAATGTTGCAGTAATTAACTTCTGTTAATTGAGTTGTGACTTTTGGAGCGGTCGCCATTTTTTTTTGATGGCGCAGCTCTTCAAACATAAAAAACACCTTGAACGTATCAAAACCAATAAACAAAGGAAAAACCAATATAAATGAAGACAATAATAAATAAGTGCTTAAGCTTAATATCTAGTGTAGTAATAGTCTCAGCTTTAAGCCTAGCCTTATTCCCTCTGTCCTTTGCGCCTGTTCATGCTGCTCCGGCGCCTGCTGACATCCCGAGTTACAATTTGCAATGGGGAACATTTGGGAGCGGCAACGGTCAGTTTAATCTGCCCTACGGTATCGCCATAGACTCCGCTGACAATGTCTATGTAATAGATATTACCAACAACCGTATCCAAAAGTTCGATGCTAACGGTAATTATATATTCCAATGGGGAACATTTGGGAGCGGCAACGGTCAGTTTAATCTGCCCTACGGTATCGCCATAGACTCCGCTGACAATGTCTATGTAGCGGATAGTCAGAATAGCCGTATCCAAAAGTTCGATACCAACGGTAACTATATACTGCAATGGGGGACCCTGGGGAGCGGCAACGGTCAGTTTCATGGCGTTGTAGGTGTCGCTATAGATTTTAGCGATAACGTCTACGTTAGTGATTCCGAGAACAACCGTATCCAAAAGTTCGATACCAACGGTAACTATATACTGCAATGGGAGTTTTTAAATGGGTCTTACGGTATCGCCATAGATTCCACCGACAATGTCTATGTAACGGATATTACCAATAACCGTATCCAAAAGTTTGATTCCAGCGGTAACTATCTAAATCAGTGGGGTACACCCGGAACAGGCAACGGTCAGTTTTTCCATGGGCCTTACGGTATCGCCATAGATTCCACCGATAATGTCTATGTTACAGACCCTGGGAACAACCGTATCCAAAAGTTCGATTCCAGCGGTAACTATCTAAATCAGTGGGGGACACCCGGAACAGGCAACGGTCAGTTCCAAGCCCCTGGGAGCATCGCCATAGATTCCACCGACAATGTCTATGTAACGGATGTTGGGAGTAACCGCATCCAAAAGTTCTCTTACCCCGCTCCGCCCAACCAAAATCCAACCATTACCCCTGCTTCTGCCTCAATTCCTGACACCAGCCCAGCTGGTACCATCGTGGTGCCTAGCTCCGCTTTTTCGGCCTCCGATCCAGACAATGATCCCCTCTCTTATTCCATAATCTCCGGCAATAGTAATAATTACTTTGCGATAAACCCAACCACCGGGGACGTGTCTACAACCCGAACCAACATTCCGGTGGGTACCTACACGATCACGGTTCAAGTTGATGATGGAAACGGTGGAGTGGCCACATCAACTGTAGCTATTACTATTAGCGCGCAATCCACAACCCTAAATGATACAAATAACTTAGGCGGAATAAACACTAATACTCCAGCCCCAACCCTAGCTAAAAGTGGTAACAACTGGATTATAATTGGAGTTGCAGGTATGCTCATCCTGAATATAGCCCTATGGTCTTATAGAAAGATTAATGGATGACAGGTTTAGGGTTTTAGCTATTTAAGTTTAGATTGATAAGTAGTACAATCTTAAATAAGATATTTTAATTAAATAGAAAACACTGATAATACATTTCATGGCCAATAACCTACCAATCACCATCTCAAAGGACGAGCACTTGATAATAGAAGTTGAGCGTTCTTTTTGGGGAGTTCTAAGTATATACCTTATAAGTATATTCCTGACAGCAGTTTGTTTGCTAGCGGCCTATTTTGTTCAGAAACCCGATATTATTTCGGGTAATGGGATGACTGCATCTTCAGCTACTTATATCAGTTTGATGGCCGCTCTCTTGGGTTTGCTAAGCTTAATTTTCGGGTACGTTGCTGCGGGAATCTATTGGGAAAATAGGATGTTCATAACTAATGAGGCTGTGCACCAAATAGTACGGCGCGGGCTGTTTGATAAATCGAACCAGAGGATATCATTAAATAGAGTAGAGAGTGCCAAGGCTTCGCAGAAGACAATGCTGCAGCGTTTGTTTAATTATGGGACGCTGGTTTTTGCTACTGAGGGACAGGATGTTGACTACCATATTACCTACATAAAGGATCCGTCCAAGTACCCAACAATATTTTACGACACCCAGCAACAGCTTAATCACTCTGTTCGGCCTCAAGCCAACCCAGTAGAGAACAAAATCTAGTTATCTGATAGTAGCTAAATTTTATAGGGCAGAATTAATTTCTTCAAGGGTGGTTTCTCCTCTTATGCACTTAATAATCCCTGCCTGGTACATGGTTATCATGCCCGAGCTTACTGCCTCAGCTTGTATTTCTTCAGTAGTAGGGGTCTTCTCATCTCTGATTAGCATATTTTGGAGTTTGGGGGTTACGATAAGCTCCTCGATAATACTTGTTCTACCTTTGAAGCCAAAAGGATTCTTATCGCTAGGAACAGCCTTATATAGAACTAGATCTTTTTTCGGCGGTATTTTAAATATTTGTTGAGGTACAGTCTTCAGCTCGTCTAATATGAAATCTTTTATATTATTATCTGGGGCAAAAGGTTGTTTAGTCTCATCATCTAACTTCCTCACCAGTCTTTGAGACACTACCAGCTTAATAGAGCTAGTGAAAACAGGATTCCGCCCAATCAGATCTATCATTCTAGCCAGTGCAGCAGCAGCGGAATACGCATGGAATGTGCTTAATACTAAATGGCCGGTTGTGGCAGCTTGAATTGCTGTTTTGGCCGTATCCTCATCTCTAATCTCTCCAACCATAATAACATCGGGGTCTAACCTCATAACCGCTCTTAATTTATTGGCAAAACTATCCCCATCTCTGCTATACACTGGAATTTGACTCATCCCATCTAAACCATACTCAACAGGATCTTCTAGTGTCATTAATTTCTTCGTAGGTGAATTAAGTTTAGATAAAATAGAATAAAGAGTTGTTGTTTTGCCGCTTCCCGTAGGCCCGACAACAAGTACCATACCATGAGGATGTGCAATAACATTATCTATGGGGCTTCTTTCGTAATACTCCAGACCCAGGTTGTCGAGATCTAATAGATTAACATCTAAATTAAATAGACGAATAACGGCATCTTGACCGTATAGAGTAGGCACTGTCTCTATACGCATATTCAATATTCTTGGTTCCGTCGCCCCGTTTTTAGCAGGGAAAGCCTGATTCAGATGACCAGTTTGAGCATCATAAGAAGTTGTAGATATTCCCGCTCTAACTGCTATAGATTGGGCAAGTTGACGATACTTTCTGTGAGTTATCAAGGCTATGAGATGTAGCGCACCATCGACTCTAATCCTAATTCTGACGAAATTGCGAGCACACTCAACATGTATATCACTGGCACCAATTAAATCTGCTTGACGTATAATATAATTAAGTATATCGTCGGAGCGTACTTTTTCTAGTATCATCGATACTTTCTCTAGATTTCCGCTTGCCCCATAATCTTTAATATCTATATCTTCATACTCAACTCTTTTTGGAGGATTATGACGATACATTATTTCGGCGTAGCCAGAATTACTTATCATCACAAACTTTATGTGTTTATCTGTGAATTTCTTAATAATGGCGTCTAGGCTTGATTTCGGTGTTTGTACGGTAATCGCAAAATCTATAGAATGATCATCTTCTCTCATCGGAACCATTTTGTCTGCGTACATCTGCTTAAGTTCGATGACATCTTTTATGATTGGCAGCCCAGAAGTTTTGCCTCTTGTGTCGAAGTATTCAACCTGAAGGATGCCCGATCGCTGAGCTGTAGCTTGCTCTTCTCTATCTCTGAACCTGATAGTATCTCTTTGTTGTTGATTATTTCCAAAATTTTCCATAGTGTTTATGCTTATTATATCACTTAAAAGTAGTTACCAACTACTTAAAACATATAGGTCTGCCTTTCCAGCGAATTAGGTTTAACTCGTATTTAATCATGGATGATATGATCAAATATATTTCTACAAATACAACTATCGGCAAGTTAAATAAGCTAATAAACCAGCCAGATGGGTTAACTCTAGTTGTAAGCATTAGATGTGAAGATAGCCACAGGCCTAAAGATAATAGGCTTGCGATATTACCAACTAGGTACTGCTGATTACGCCATAAGTCCCAAGATCCAAGTATGGGCAACACTATAATCGCCGTGATGAATATTACCGATAACACCACGTAGGCTGGATTCATCGACATATTAGGGTAGTTACTACGTTCAGATTTGTCCCACAAGCTACTGACCCTTTTTCTTATACTTACATTATCATCAGCGTTGGCTAAGCCGAAAAAGTAAGTATCTATACTATATAGGTTGGTAGCAAACTGAAGTTCTGGATATATAAAATTAGAGTTAGCTTCAAATCCTCCAATTTCAAAAAGAGTTTCTCTTCTTATGCCCCAAAGAGAAACATCTACGGGGGGCCTTTTTAATATCTGCTTAAAGGTAATTTGCCACAGTAGCCCAAAAGGCTGCATTAGGGCGGGCAGTAGATCTAGATGTTGCTGCTGCGGTTTGACGCTAGCCATCTCATATCCGTAAACTTCGCTAAACTTAATCATTCTACTTATAGTATCTGGGCTTAGCTTAACGTCAACATCCATAAATACTAGATAATCTCCGGTGGCCTGATCTGCCAATTCACTGAATGCAAAGTTGCGTCCAGCCCATTCTTCAGAGGGCTCTTTGCCCGGTATGAATCTGACCCCATGGTTGGCAAACTCCCTGACAATATTACTAGTACCGTCATAGCTACAATCATCCAGAACTATAATCTCTAATTTCGGATAATTACTGCTCACAGCGGCATCAAGGCATTCCATGAGTGCGTGATCTTCATTCCTTGCCGCTATTAGTAGACTTACTGTTGGCGTTTGAGCGTTACTAAACTTAGGTAAGGTTTTAATTCTGGATTTCGACAGCGTTGTTATTGTGTTAGCCAGCGTTACGATTGAGAATATAAGTGATATGCCTATCAGAAAATCAAACATTATCCGCCAAGTAACGTAAACTATTTGGTATTCAATCACTATAACTAAGCTTAGGGATACGAGCAATACAAGCGTATTATAGGTAATATCCGCTGAACTAACTTGATCAGACCGAGAAAGGTTTTTTCTCAGGGCGTTAAAGGCTAATCCAACAGTTATGATAATGGCAAGCCATGAACTCCAATTATTAGATTTTGGCAATAGCCAAAATACGATAGATAGGATATAGATAGAAGATGCAAAATAGTAAAACCAACTCTTGCCCTGTATGGATTTTGAAACCGTGATTAGAGCTAGGGAAATTAACGCCGAAGTTGTTGCGGCTAGGAAAACCCAGATATTAATCAAATTATAACCACCCTGCATATTAGTTAATAATACACCATTGCTAAAGCTGTAGCAAAGTGATAATATTGACAAAGAGGCCTAATAACATTAGGCTTTTTTAATTTTCAATTAAAGGACGGGCAAATATAGTAAGAGTATGACTAAAAAACCTGAAAGCAAAAATCAACCTGGTTCTGACTTAGCTCCAGAAGGAGAAGCTAAGGGCATATTAAATTGGTATAGAAATGATGTTAAACGCAAGCTTAACATGAAGATACCTAAAATTCCAATGCCCGGGTTCCTAAAGCTCAAGATCCCAATCCCTAAGCCCGTTAAGATGCTAGGCAATTATGTTAGAAAATCTTTCGCAGAGCTCAAGGAAGTTACATGGCCTAGTCGTAGACTATCTACGAATTATACTTTTTCGGTGATAACCTTCACTTTGTTTTTTTCACTATTACTTACAGGTGTCGACTGGGTGTTCACTGAATTAGTTAAAAAAATGTTACTTTAAACTTAAAATCTAGAGAGGTTATCTAAAAAATTTATGTCTAAAAAATATAATTCAGAAAAACAATGGTACGTTATTCATACTTATGTTGGATACGAAGAGAAAGTAGCTGAGGCTATTCGTCAACGAGCAGATTCACTAGATATGGCTGATAAGATCTTGCAAGTTTTAGTTCCTAAAGAAAAGCAAATAGAGGTTAAAAACGGTAAACGTAAAACTGTAAGTAAAAAAATTTTTCCAGGCTATGTTTTCGTTCAACTTAAGCTTACAGAAGATGCCTGGTACGTTGTTAGAAACACTCAGGGTGTAACAGGATTCGTCGGCAGTGGTTTAGAGCCAACTCCAGCCAGCCAGGATGACATGGATAATATAATGAAGCGAATGGGTGCTGAAGATGCTAAACACAATATAGATTACAAGCCTGGAGAAGTGGTTTCTATTATAGATGGTCCATTCAAAGGTTTCGATGGTTCTGTATCTGAAGTTGATGACAAAAATGGTAAGCTTAAGGTTATGGTTAGCATGTTCGGCCGAGAGACATCGGTTGAACTAGATGCACTACAAGTTAAAAAGGGTTAGTGCTAACTCTTCTAACTTATATTACTAAAGGGTTTATACTTCTAGAACCAATTTGACCCTTTCATCTTTTTCTCTATAGAGGTAGAATTCTAATAGATCATTAACCAAGAAAAGGAGCTATGATTTTGCTAACTACCAAAAAGAATGATAGTAACAAAGTATTAAGAATCAAGCGAGAATTGACTAAGGCCGGGATGACATCTTACGGTCAGCTTAAGATGTCAACACGATATTTGCCTGAATTAATTCATAGTAAGGAGTCTATATTGGGCGTTGTTTATGGACGATCTTCCAGAGGCAATGGGATGCTAGTGGCTACCGATAAGCGTATCATCTATGTTGAAAGAAGACCTTTCTTCAGCTCTACAGATGAAATAGGTTACAATTCAATTAACGGAGTGCGGAGAACAGCAGCGCTATTTTCTACAGTATCCCTACACAGCCGGCAGGGTGATTACACCCTCAAATATGTTAATCCAGAATGCGCTAGAAAGTTCGATGAAGTTGTGGAAAGCTATATAGAAAAAGCTCAAAACGATACTTATATTGCCCCGCAAAATCAGAAAGATGTTAAGCTTAAGGATCCTACCGTCCCTGCGGAGGCTCTTAAAACTAAGCCAAAAATAACTAAGGCAGCAGAAGATTTCATCGCCACCAACGACTTAATGGTTTTATCTACTTTAAACAAGGATGGAACGATAAACTCCGTTGTCGTGAATTATGTTTACAGCTCTAAATCTTTTTATATCTTAACAAAAAATGATACCCAAAAAGCTCATAATTTAATGGATAATAAATCGGCTACTATCTTAATTTACAGCAGACAGAAACTAGCAACTCTAGAAATTTTAGCTGGTATAGAAGTTGAATCTGACCCTGAAAATAAGAAGAGAGTTTTCGATCTAATAAACATCGATCGTCCCACCGACCATGGAAAACGACCAGCTCCAATAGCTCAACTAGACGCTGGGGGCTTCATCATCTTTCACTTAGAACCCGTAAGTTATAAATTTAGCCAATATTAACTCATTTTCATTTTGAATTTGTAGAAACGACAATTTGCTAAAAGGTATTATTTTATTGGTTTAAATAAGAAGATAGAATTTAAGCTTATACTATAACTCCAGCCACCACCTCCATTAAGCCGCTATCAAAAATGCTCGGAATAATTTTTTCAGGATTAAGCTCAGATTCCGGCACAAAGCTGGCGATGGCCTCAGCGGCGGCAATTTTATGAGCGTCGGTAATCTTTTTTACGTTGTTATCTAGGGCTCCTCTAAAAATACCAGGGAAGGCTAGGGCATTATTAACTTGGTTGGGGAAATCGCTCCGGCCGGTGGCAATTATAAAAGCTCCGGCAGCTGTGGCGTCATTAGGTAAAATCTCAGGATCGGGATTAGCCAGCGCAAAAATAACTGGTTTAGAGTTCATCTTTTTGATCATTTCGGTGGTCAAAATTCCGGGAGCGCTAACTCCTATAAAAACGTCAGCATCTTCAACGGCATCACTTAAACTTAAGTTTCCAGATGTAGCGTTCATTAAGCTTAATTCAGTTTTCTGTTGATTTAAACCTTGCCTGGATTGATTGATAACTCCGGTTCTATCAACGGATAGAATCTGACGGGCTCCATAAAGATGTAGCAGTTTGGCGATGGCTACTCCAGCAGCACCAGCTCCAACAATTACAATCTTAATTTGTTCTAACTTTTTACCACTAAGCTTAAGGGCATTTATCAGCCCAGCTAAAACTACAATTGCGGTTCCGTGTTGGTCATCGTGAAAAACTGGGATATTAAGCTTAGCTTTCAGTTCCTCCTCAATTTCAAAACAGGCGGGGGCGGCGAAATCTTCTAAATTGATGGCTCCAAAACTAGGAGCGATATCTTCGATGGTTTTAATAACTTCTTTGGGATCTTTAGAATTAATTACAATCGGCACGCTATCAATATCGGCAAACTTTTTGAAGAGCATGCTTTTGCCTTCCATCACCGGCATGGCTCCGTAAGGGCCTAAATCGCCTAAGCCTAAAACCGCGGTTCCGTTGCTAATCACCGCAACTAGGTTGTTAACCCAACTGTAATTTTTGAGTTCCTCGGGATGCTCAGCCACGTAAGTACTAACTCGGCCTACGCCAGGGGTGTAATATAAGCCTAATTTTTCTTTGGTCTGGTCGTCATCTTTAAGCTTAATGCTGATTTTGCCTTTATATTTTTTGTGGATTGCTAGGGCTTGCTGGGTTAGATCGTCATTCACCGTTATACTCCTTATTGATATTTATATTAAGCTATGCTACTGTGTATAGTACAAACGCCTTAGGGCTCCGAGGACCTCACTTTTGTGGGGTCCGTTCTATTTTTAAAGTTCACCTCGGTAATTTGATCTAATATTCCATTGAATTCACTTTTTTCTATAAAGCAAACCTTTCTTTTCAACCTTTTGGCGTCTAGTATTCTTATTTGAGAAATTAGCACTGAAACATCTCTGTTTTTAACACTAGTTTTGTAATAGAACTTATTATTCGGCTTAAGCTTAGTAGAAAGTGGTAGGGCTAAAAAGATTGAATTATTAAATTTTTTAGCTACCAGCACCGGCCTTTCGTGTCGGATCCCCTTACCATCTTCTTCATATCCGATGTTAACTCCTAGGCTGCAAAACCAAACTTGCCTTTCTTTGAAGAATGGAGATGTTTCTGTTTCGCTAAGAAGCTTTTTTTGTGTATTCCATAGGTCAAAATCTTTAATATGTTGAGTTTTGGGCATGGCTTTATTCTAGCACGATTTTATACCCAGCATTAAGCTTAATGCTGATTTTACCTCCAAATTTTTTGTGTATCACTAGGGCTTTTTGGGTTAGATCGTCATTCATGGTATTAGTATATCGTATATGGTACTTAGTATATAGGTAATTCTGGATATATCTTTTTCTGTGCTATAAATATAATTATGAGAATCAAGATTTTTCTAGCCTGGTACGATATGTGGGTTGGGGCGTTTTATGACCAGAAGAAAAAGACGCTGTATGTTTGTCTAATTCCTTGTGTGGTTATTAAAATCAGTAAGCCCTAATAATCTGACTTAATTCGGATTGGCTAAACGGTATTAGTAGCTCTTTCGCAAAGCCAGCATCTATTAAAGCCTGGTTTGACCACTTAAGCTTAAGCTTTAACTTTTGCTTCCGCACACTTTTCGCATTCTATCTTAAGTTTACGGCGGATATCTTCAATATTAATTTGGCGTGAAGTTTTGGCTCCGCAAGTTTCACACTCAGCGATATCTTTAGCCTTATCGGTGAATCCCATCTGCATTCTGTCATCAAACACAAAAAGCTTACCTTCCCACAGGCCTTCATCGCCAAAGGTTTCGCCGTATTTTACTATTCCATCTTTAATTTGATAGATATGTTTGTAGCCACGGTTTTTCATTAAAACTGAAAGAATTTCACATCTAATTCCGCCTGTGCAATAAGTTATGATGTGTTTATCTTTAAGTTTAGAGATTTCACCGCTTTCAATATCTTTAAGAAAATCACGGCTAGTTTCAACATTAGGAATAACGGTGTTTTTGAAGCGACCAATGCGGGCTTCGTAAGCATTTCTGCCGTCATAAAAGATGACGTCATCGCCGTATTTTTCTACTAAATCGTGAACTTGCTCGGGGCGCAGATGCTCCCCGCCGTTTTTGACTCCGCCATTTTCGTTAAGTTCCACTTCATCGCTGGCTTCAAAAGCAACAAGTTCTGGCTTAACTTTAACCTTAAGTTTAGGGAACTCGCTTCGACCTCCCTTGCTCCATTTATAAACAATGCCCTTAAACTTAGGGTGGGAATTCATAGTTTTTTTGTAGGTTTTAAGGTCATCGATGTTACCACCAAGGGTTCCGTTAATGCCATGCTTAGAAACTAAAATTCTACCAGTCAGATTAAGCTTAGCGCACAGTTCGCGCTGCCAAAACATTACGGTTTCGGGGTCAGCCAACGGTATAAACTTAAAAAATAGAATTACTTTTTCTTCTGCATGCTTGTTCTGTTTGGTTTCAATAATACTCATAACAGGGAATATTATAGCATGATTAAACGCTAATTATAAGCTTAATCATTATTAAAAGTATAGTTTAAATGTTATATTTATATAGATATGTCAAGTGTGGAACGAGCCGGACCCAGAACACCCCTAGATAAGCTTCGTTCTAGATTCTTATTAACTCAAGGGGGATCCATAATCGCCAGCGCAGTGGCCGAGTGTTCTGGGCACAGTGCAATGTCTTTTTCATCGATGCTAATGGAGGGCGCCGATTTTTTGATTAGCAAAGCCACTAGTTATGGATGTAGTACTGGGGCTGATGGAAAATCTAACTTTTTAAAACTTATAGAAAAGGTGAGTAAAAACAGAGAATCGGCCACTCAAAAGATTAGAGCATCTGCCTATATTGGGCATATAGCTGTTGCGGCAGTAGGTGCCGAGGAGGCTAGATCATTATTGAATGAAGGTTTTGAAGCGCCGGGGTTACCGAATACACTAATAATGGCTGTTGCGGCGGGCTTTAACATCTATAACTATTTTGATGCACGCAGACAGAAAGCTAGCGGAGAAACCAGTATGTCTTTATCGGGAATTAAAGCGATGGCCCAAACCAATTTCGCCGAGGTGGGCGGGATATGTATCGGAATTTTAGGTACTTTAGCCGGGCTAGAAACTGCTGGTAATTATGCGGTTATGGCTAGTTCCGCCGTAGTATCGTGCATAATGGGCAGGCAAGTTGCAAGGGAGCTACTTCGGGATCCGGATAGTTTTTCATTTAAAGCTTTTAGAAAAAACAGAATTTAGGATTAAAAGATGCGGCTAATCATCTTTATTAAGAAAGTATTTATTGGCGTAATAAATGTAAATTGAATTTGTCCAGCCGAAGCCCACTTGATTAGGATAGACTCCCTCTTGAGGCAACTTATTGGGTTGGGCAACGTTATACTTTTCTATTATTTCTCCATGTTTTAAGTACCAATCGGTGCAAGTTTTGAGCCATTTTAGGGCAATAGATTTAGCCTCATCGTGATAGCCATATTTCTCTAGCCCCTCTGTGGTTAAATAGTGTAAGGGGGCCCATCCGTTGGGGTAGGCCCATTGAGTAGGCGTACGGCTAATGATTGATGATCTCGGGCCTTTAATGATAGCGCTGGTAGCAGATAGGCCTCCAGCATAATCAAATACTTTTAGTTTCGATTTAAGCTTACTGGCGACATCTTGGCTGACCATGCCGGCCCACATAGGGTAATATGTAGCCAGGCTGGCTACTAAGCCTTTTCGTTTTTTAATGAAGTTGTAATCGAAGTACATGCTTCTAACTTTGCTCCACATTAATTTGTGCATTGTGTGAGCTCTTTTGGTGGCTTTTTCCGACCACAAATCGGCCAGTTCCTGATTGCCTACTAAACCATAGAACTCGGCAAAATCTTTTTCATATTTATAGAGTAGCGTGTTGAGATCTACGGGCAGAAATTCTAGAGCCAATCTATTAAAGCGTGGAGTCATATCCCAGCCACTTTCGGCTTCCGCCATATCATTTAGCATATTTATATCGTAAAATCTGCTTAAGCCTTTATAAACATTGCGCCAATGAGGTTTTTTTGTATTAACCCACACGTTATAGTATTCTCTTTCAGATGTTTCTATAACGTTTTTAAGCCAGCTTAAGCTTAATCCGTAAGCCTCATAAGCCTGAAGGGCAAACGTAGTCATAAACGGAGGCTGTGAATGACTACTAAGGTATGTTCTATTGGCATTAGGTATAACGTGGAGTTTATTGAACATCTGAACCAGATTATCAATAATGCCAACAACTAACTGTTTATGAGTTTTTTGTTGCATAAAGCCTATGCACATAAAATAGCTATCCCAGTAATACATTTCGCTAAAATCAAAATTTGATCCATCAGATACAGAGGGAGCCAAAAAAGAGCGGTCCACTTTTATAAGAGTTCCATCGCGTTGGACATCTTTAGGTTTAACCGTTAGGCTTGGCCATAATTCATTAATATAATTCAAAGTACTTAAAACGGCACTAGGCTCAAGTTCATTATTAGTTTTTATATATTCAATTAGTTTCTTCATTAGCAATTTGTATATTAGCATTAGAGCTATATCTATACAATAATTATCCTTATGCTCCACGGGGTAGGTATTAAAAATTAAGTTTAATACCAATGAAATGAAAATAAGTTTAGGCTATAATCTGCTAAACTATAAGCTATGATCAAGAAAGAAAATAACTACGCGTTTATAGATACTCAAAACCTCAACCTTGGGGTACAGGATTCGGGATGGAAGATTGACTGGGCAAAGTTCCGTATCTATCTGAAAGATAAATATTCAGTTAAAACAGCTTATCTTTTTATGGGATATGTGGATGGCAATCAGAACCTGTATAAAAAACTGCAAAGCTCAGGGTATGTGATCATATTCAAAAGAACACTTAAGCTTAAGGATGGCCGAGTGAAGGGCAACGTTGATGCCGAACTAGTTCTCCATACTATGATTGAAAAAGATAATTTTGATCAAGCAGTTATTGTGACTGGCGATGGAGACTTTTTATGTTTGGTGGAATATTTAATTGAGCAGACTAAACTTAAGGCTTTACTAATTCCAAATCGGCAAAAATGGTCTTCTTTATTTAAGATTAAATCTGTCGATCCATTCATTCGGCAAGTCGAAGATTTGAGCAAGAAATTAGAACATAAACAAAAAAAAGAGCCCTCATAAAGACGGAACTTCATAAGGGGCATCTTTTGTTCGTGAACATTTACAACTATAGCAAAATGAAGTACAATCGTCAATGAATTCAGAAGGAGTGAATAATGACCAAATTAAGCTTGAACCCATACAAAGGCACTAGGGATTTCTACCCAGAAGATTTCGCTCTGCGTCAGTACATCTTCACTAAATGGCAACAGGTCTGCCAGAGCTTTGGCTACCAACAATACGATGCCAGCGTAATTGAGCCCATTGAACTCTACACCAGCAAAACAAGCGAGGAGATCGTCAGAGAGCAAACCTTTAGCTTCACTGATCGTGGCGGGCGAGAGGTCACACTCCGGCCAGAGATGACACCAACCGTTAGCCGAATGGTAGCGGCTCGACGTCAGGAACTCGGCTTTCCGCTCCGACTTTTCTCCATTCCAAATTGCTTTAGGTATGAGCGAATGCAACGCGGGCGAACTCGCGAATTCTGGCAACTTAATGTTGATTTATTTGGGGTGGAAAATCTTGAAGCAGAGGTTGAGATGCTACAGATGGCGCATCAGCTAGTTATGGCGTTTGGGGCCAATCAAGAAAGTTTTGAAATCAGAATCAATTCTAGAAAGCTAATGAACCAAGTGATTGAATCCGCTAAGCCTAAGCGAACTGCTGCGGATGTGGTGCGCTTAATTGATACTTACGATAAAATATCGCGTGATGAATTCCACCTTAAGCTTAGCGAACTTGTAGCTGAGCCTCAGGTAGTTGAGGATTTCCTCAGCGGCGATACTATGAACAATGAATTAAAAACACTGCTCCAGCGTGCCAAAAGTTTAGGCCTAAATAATGTTCGGTTTGTTCCAACAATCGCTCGAGGTTTTGATTATTACACCGATATTGTGTTTGAAGTGTTTGATCTTGACCCCAAAAATAATCGCTCGATGTTTGGCGGCGGACGCTATGATGGATTGGTCGGAATATTCGGCGTTGACCCGATTCCAACCATCGGCTTCGGTATGGGGGATACCACACTGATGAACTTTTTGGAAAGCAACAATCTAGCCCCCAAGCTTAATACCTCAGCTGATATTTATTTGATGGTTGAAAACGAAGCGGATTTTGAAGCTGCTCAAAACTATGCCCTAAGTTTAAGGGCTGAAGGCAAAACAGTAGCGGTAGATTTCAGTGGTAGAAAAATTGATAAGCAGTTTAAATCTGCTAAGAAGCTTGGGTTTGAAGATGAGCGGGTGGTTAAGTTTAAGATTTAGCTAGGGCGTATTAAGCTTAATAACTCTACTCACTGAGCGAAGCGGAGTTTTGTTCTTCAATATTTGCATCCATTTTATTTCCTGTCTGCTTTAGTTTTTCAATTTCTTCTTTCCAAAGTTTTCTTCCATTAACAACGAATTTTTCTGATTTTCCACCAAGCGTTGTAACTGAAAGTCCATTAGGAATTAGTCCAAGTGTGTTGAAAAAACTTATTTCTTTTATTTGTTTAAGGTCTATAATTTGTCCGTGGTTTTGAAAATTGAAACTATGAGATTGAAATTGAAGTTTATCTGTCAGAAGATAAAGTTTGCCACCTACTGCTTCACCATTTATAAAGTGATTTGCACCCCCTGAACGAATAATTGGTTTACCGTCAGTATTTTCAATTTGCGTTTGCTTCTTAACTGTGTTAGAAGTTATAAAGAAATATGTGATTGTCCCAAAAAAAAGTCCAGAAATTGGCCCGACAGTTAAAGCGTGATGAACGCCAAATGGAAAAGCAAAAAAAAGTGCCATTAATGTTCCAAATGCGAGTCCAGCTAAAATTGAATTTCTAATTTCTATCATTATTTATTTTTTGTCGATTAGTTTTAAGTTTGCACGTTCGTCAAAGCATGACCGCTAATGGGCAGGGTCTTTCTGGAGTCCTTTACTCCGATATACGTTAGTATATCAAGGATAAAGGATTACGGAAAGAATTTAGTTATGCGAAGCGAAAGCGAAGCTATAACTAAGTTTAACGACCCTGCCCATTATACAAAACGTAGCGAAGCGGAGTTTTGTATAACGTTTTCGGGCTTGGCGAAGGTGGCGATTTTCACCACAAATGTTGATGCGGAGAACCAAACTTTGATTAAGCACAAATGTGTCTGCGGAGCACTGAACCGCCAATTTCTTGTAGGTGCTGTTATGCCCAGTGTTTATTCTCATTCAATTTCAATTTTATCAATTTCTTTCATCAATCTGTCTGTTTCACTCAACGCTACAATGATTTTTTGATAGTGCAAAATGTCGTCAAATTCAAGTGTTCTTTCTTTGCGGTCTTTTAGCCATTTTTGTGCTGGTTGATAACCTCCGATGTAAAACTCCCAAGCTGTCTTCGGAACGTTGTTGAAATACTGCGTGTCGTTTATGTAAACTTTACCGTCTTGATATTTTGGTTTAGTTACAATATTGTCACCGTCTATTGGGTATTGTGTAATGTATTGCTCAACAGTTGCACTTTCCAATAAATGAATTTGCCTGATTTCACTACCTAATTTTACCAATTGCCAAAATGTGTCTTTGTCTTTTGGGTATGGTACTCTTGGAAAATCAATTTTTAAAAATTCTCTGTATTTCTCTCGGTAAGTTGGCGAATGTAACACTGCATAGATGTAATCTAAAATGTCAATTGGTGCAAAAGTGTTTTTGGTTGTTTCTTTTTCGTTGGTGAAAGTTAAACCTAATTTATCTGCTATTTGCTTTACAATTTCTGTGTTTAGGTTTGGCGTTCTTTCTGCGGTTTGCCCGATGGTTTGTTGTCCGTTGGTTTCAGGATAAAGATAAAGTGGGAAAATTGGAGCACTACCAAATTTCTTAGCTGTTCCAGTTAAATTGCAGTCGGTAGGGTGTTTTGATATAAAAATATGCTTAAAATTGTCTGTAACTTGCCTTGGCGTAAGCAGTCCAAAATTAGGCTGTAACATATTTCTCATTGTATCAAATGCAGGACGCCTTTGAAGTTTTACATCATAATAACTTGCTACAATGTCAAAAGGGCGATATGAAACATTTGTAATTTTATTTTGATTAAATTCCTCTGAATTAAATTTATCTAAGAACTTAAAACTATCCGTATTAGTTATTTCAAATTTATTTATACTGCTTTCCTTGTTTTGAAAAGCAAAAGCTAAATTTTCAATTAATACTTTTTTTGATATATTATAAAAGAAGCTGTCCTTGCCTGTTTCAATGCCGTTATTATACTTATTGAAAATTTGGTCAACTTTAAAACCTAATTGATATTCAGTATCACCTATAAAATTCTTTGTCACAAAAAAATAGTTAGGTGCTGAATAATTTAATGAATTCCAATTTAAAGTCTTTAAAGAATTTTCATTTAAGAAATTATATTTAAAGTCACGTTTTCCTTGTAAATCAAAATTAAATACTTTCCCTAATTCATTTTTCTTTTTCTTTCCTGTTTTAACAAAGATGTTTATTGAAACCCCCTGCATAATATCAAATACATTATTATCAGCAGAACCATCAGGGCAAACTTCTTGCTTTTTAGAATCTCCGTGTAAGTCTAAAATATAAATTGTGTCAAAACATTCTAGCAAATATTTTCTCATTTGGCGAAATACCACGCCATCTATAAAACTGTTATTAGATATATATGCTAAAATACCGCTTCCGTTTTTTTCAACGAAGTGCTGTCCGTATCGGATGAATTTAACATAGTCATCAGAAAGAGAATTATAGCTTTTTTCGTTCAAGTCCTTCTTGTAATCAGAAATCAAGTTATCAATCCATTCATTTTTATTCGTACTACTTACCGCATATGGCGGATTTCCAATTACACACATTACTGGTGTATCTCGTTTGAGATGGTTGGCTTCGTTCGCTTCGGTGCTTAACCAATTGGCGAACAAAGTTCCTGTGTCTTGGTGATGTTCTTCCAAACTATTGGTTAGGTAAACTTTGAACCGTTGATTTGTTGTCGGTTTGTAACCTGTTTCGGTTAAAAGCAAATCTAATTTCAAGTGTGCCATTGCATAACTCGCCATAAGCAACTCAAAACCATTCAAGCGTGGCAATAAATGCGTTTCTACATAATTGCTCCAAATACCTTGTTGTCCTTGGAATTTTTTGTGAACGTGTTTTACCACTTCTGCCAAAAAAGTACCTGTTCCTGTTGCTGGGTCAAGAATTTGTACTTTGTGAACTTCTTGTTCCACTTTTTTACCTTGCACATCAACTTTGATTTTGGTTTTGCTCGTGTCTGCCAAACCTTGTGGCAAATCAAATTCGGTTTTTAAAATGTCGTCAACCGCACGAACTATAAAATTTACGACTGGTTGAGGTGTGTACCAAACGCCTCGAGCCTTTCGCAATTTAGGGTCGTATTCACTAAGAAAAGTTTCGTAAAAATGGATAATTGGGTCTTCCATTTTAGTAGATTTCCCGTAATTCTTTAAAATTTCTTCAACGTTACACGCTAAAAATATTTCAACCAAACTATCTACAATCCATTTAATACGGTCGTCAATGTCAGGTCCAGCAATGTAACCAAACAGTTTTCTCAAAAACGGATTTGATTTTGGAATCAATTCAGCGGCTTCTTGTCTGCTAAAAGTTGGCAAAGTTGGGTCGTGCAAACGAGCCGCAAACATACCATAAGCAATAGTTTGGGCGTAAACATCTGCAAATCCTTTAGGTGTAATGTCGTGAATCAAAATTTGTTTGAAAGCCAACATTTGGTCTTTCAATGTACTGTCTTCGTGATTTGTTTCATCACTTGTCAAAGCTTTGCCAATAATATCAGAAAGCAGGCGGGCTTTGCCCGCCATCATTTCTGCCAGTTTTTTTGAACTTTTTATGGTTTGCCCAACATGTGAAGCAAAGTCTTTGATGAGATTTGTAAAAGTAGCGAAGTTGTTAGGCAATGGAACGATGGTTCCATTTTGTATTTCAGCAATGGCAATTTTTGTAATAAAAATTCCGTCAATGTATAAATGGAAGTCTAAATAGTCGGTAAAAATTAAATTATTTAGCGAAGCCTTATAACGGTCGAATTGTTCTTTGTTTCCTGTTTTCTTTGCTCCTTCAAGGTCTTTGTCGCCAATGTCCTTTGCTTCAATAAAACCTACTGGGATTTCTTTTTTTGTCAGAATGTAGTCGGGTGCTCCGCAAGATTGTCTTTTGGGTTCATTGGTCGCCCTAATGTCAGGTACAAAACTTTCTAAAAGCTGTTGCAGGTCGCCA
The DNA here is from genome assembly GCA_036826375.1 of Candidatus Saccharimonadota bacterium. GTDB lineage: Bacteria > Patescibacteriota > Saccharimonadia > Saccharimonadales > HK-STAS-PATE-42 > DAISWL01. Next base: position 125,520 of record DAISWL010000002.1, on the reverse strand, counting down.
CGAAAACTATGCTCGGTCGCATTACCAAGTTTATATCGTTTATTTATGTTGTCAATGTATTGATCTAATGTCATTTATTCTGTTCTCAAATTTTTCAGTCCAAAGTTAGTTTTTTCTGTCGGTTTGTTGTTGGTTGTACTGTCGTCCTAGTATTGGGCATAATGGGCAGGGTCTTTCCGGAGTCCTTTACTCCGATATACGTTAGTATATCAAGGATAAAGGATTACGGAAAGAATTTAGTTATGCGAAGCGAAAGCGAAGCTATAACTAAGTTTAACGACCCTGCCCATTATACAAAACGTAGCGAAGCGGAGTTTTGCATAACGTATGCATTAACGAATGTTTCGACTAAAACATCTAACATACTCTGTTAATATTGTATAAAACTAAGCTTTTTTGTGATATTGTGTAAATACTATGTATCAGGAACAAATAGCGAAGTTTTGTTATTTTAAGCATAGTCTAACTACTTGCGCTTGCGTCCGATTAGTTATCTTTTTTACGCTATGATTAAATTTAAATAGGTAGTAATCCATCAGAATACACTAGGTTGATAGTTATAAGCGTTGATTACTGGGTAATTAAAAACCCCTGAGTATCCAGGGGTTTTTAAAAACAGAGTTTCTGTTCAGTTTATTAAACTTAGAATCTGTTGCCTTGGCGGAAAGATCCACCATCACGATTACCGCCTCCATTGAAATCACGTCGAGGACGATCTTCTTTAGGACGAGCTTCGTTAACGTTCAAGTTTCTTCCTTGATAATCTGCGCCATTAAGCTTAGCTATTGCTTCTTCTGCTTTAGCGTCGTCAACAATTTCAACAAAACCAAAGCCCTTAGAGCGTCCAGTTTCGCGTTCCATGATAACAACAGCGCTTTCGATTGGTCCGAAATCGGCAAAAATTTCAGCTAGCTGCTCATCTCTAACAGAGTAGGGTAGGTTTGATACAAATATTTTTTTCATCTTAACTTATAAAAATCTTTCTTAATTTAGCGCGACTTACACTATAGTGATTAATCGCTTAAACTTAATATAATTTTGTTCTCGCTTAGAGTACACAAAACAATTTTCCATAGAACATATGAATCACAAGCTAACCTATCAGAATTCGACCCAATCCGTGTGAAGATTAAAGCTTATTAATGACTCATTTTACTTATCAAAAAATGCTTTTTGTTTATTTTAAATCAATATTTTATGGTTTCATTTCGCAATGAAGTTTAAAATTAATTTAAAAACTATTAAAGAACTGTATAAATTCTAGCAGAAGTGATCTAAAAAAGATACAACAGATACAGTATATATTCAGTTTGGACACCAATAGCAGTTAAATTTAAGTATGCTCTTTATTTCAATATCTTATCGACAATGCCGTACTTAAGGGCTCCGATGGCGTCCATCCAATAATCACGTTCCATATCATCTGCAATTTTGATGATTTCTTGACCGGTGTTATCCGCTAAAATTTGATGCAGCCTTTTTTTGATTCTGATGCCTTCCTTTAAATCTATTTCTTGATCGGTTATCTTGCCCGTAGTACCACTACTGGGTTGATGGATCATTACGCTAGCACTGGGGAGGATAAATCTCTTGCCCTTAGTTCCGGAACTGAGAAGCATGCTAGCGGCACTAGCACACAATCCAATGCCGTATGTATGAACTTCAGGCTTCACTAGGTTCATAGTGTCATAAATAGCAAAGAAATCATAAACACTGCCACCCGGAGAATTGATATAAAATTTAATTGGGCTTTTGGCATCTTCGCTTTCTAGAAATAGCATCTGAGCGACAATAAGGTTGGCGGTATGCTCGTTAACATCTTCGCCAAGAAAAATAATTCTTTCCCTTAATAATCTCGAATAAATATCAAAAGATCTTTCCCCTTGGCTTGTTGGCTCTACTACAGTCGGTACTAACATTTTTTTAATCCTCTCTTAAAATGATTAACTCAATTGTTAAGTTTATTATACTTTATTTAGCTAAATACTCGCAATTAGCGGGCTCTCCACTCTGCTATTAATTGCCGGTTGGTTGGCAAATTAAGATTAACATTATTGGATTGGGGTGGCTGTGACTATCAGTCTATCAGTGTAGTTCTGGGCTATGTAGCTCCCGGCACAAGTCATTATAACTAGACGGTTCTCTCCGTCTGATGTTAAGATCGCATCCATGTTAATATCCGCTACTTTCTGTTTATCTTTTTTGCTTACCTTATACTTAAAGCTATTATTAGCATGATCTGTTAGCTCGATTATGTCGCCTTCCTTTATTTTGGCTAGATTATCAAAAATTCCACCGTAGCCAGCTGCATAGTGGCCAAGCATGAAAGTAGTTCCCGGCTTACCTGGTAGCGCTGACCCATTGAACCAAGCTGCATCAGATATTTTTTCAGGAACATCCACTGCGTTATCGGATGTTAAGCCTACCGTTACAGATTGAGCATCTATGTTTAGTGAGCTAATCTTTATTCTATCTGGTTGGAGGCTATTGCTATCTACTTTGGCTACTGCTTCCGACTTGGGCTCTGCTTTGTTTACATAAAGGCTAGTTGAGCCAGATATATTTCCTTCTGGCAGAACTTTAGAATTAGCATACATAAGCCCACTACTTACCAATATTATTCCACAAGCCACTGAGGCCGTAACGATTGATCTTATTTTATGGCGATTAGATTTAGCCTTTAGGCTTAATTCTCTAAGAGGGTTACCATTATTGGAGATTGGCTTACTGGTTTTTACGGGTTTAATCTTGTTGAAACTGGATTCTGCCGCTAGCGATGCAGCTGCTAAACCTATCGCATTCTCTTCGGCGGCATTATTCTCCATATCATCCCAAGAATGGTCTACTATGAATTTGCCTACGTCTAAAGCCTCGTCATTGGCGGGCTTGGCGCTAGATATAAATCCGACAGGCGGGGCTTGACTAACTGATAGTTTTCGGGAGAGCATTACAACCATAGCAGAGCTACGCATGGCTAGATAGCCAGGATTATGCAACCCATAATTCATTATGTAATTGATGCGTGTTCTGAAACTTAAAACAGGCTTAACCTGATAATAGCTAGCGCCATCCTGGTTAGCAGTTTGCGCCTTGCTTTGACCGTCAGAGTGTGGCACCGGTTTAGTGGCAGCTTGCTGACTGACACTAATAGGGCCTTGAGACCTGCCAGTTTTCACTGCGTAATCATCCATACCCAAAGAGAAGCTTGTTCTCGAGGGTTTAGCTATAGAATAATTTGTTCTTTTTGGATTCATTTTTTATTTTGATGACTATAAAAAATAAATTTTATAGTTTATATTTTTATTATATTATTAACACTTACTATTGTAGCTCTTAAGCTTTGTTAATGTCAATAATTAATCTAACCATTTTTACTTTGGATGATAAACCCCAAACACGTTCTTGCCTTTTTTAACTAAACTAGGAGCCTTAAGCTTAGCATCTGAATCGGTTATTTTTTGACCGTTGATGGAGATTGCATTTTGCTCAACTAATCGGCGGGCTTCGCCTTTGCTTTTAGCGATTTCAGTTTCAACCAAAAATTCTAGAATATCTTCAGCTTCTGAAGAGGGGAGCTCTAAGCTTAAGGATTCAAAATCTTGATCTGTCAATTCTTCCGCTGCTCGGCCACTAAACAGAACTTCGCTGATTCTTTTCATACTTTCGGCTACATCTTCGCCGTGAACTAATTTAGTAACTTCGTAGGCTAAGTATTTTTGAGCAGCTCGCTCGGCTCTGTTTTGATTAAACTTAAGTATCAATTCATCAAATTCTTCGGGTTGTATTTCGGTGTAGATTTTAATGTAATCACCGACGCCTTCATCATCTACATTTAACCAAAACTGGTAGAACTTGAACGGGCTGGTTTTGTTAGGATCCAGCCACACGGCTCCATCTTCACTTTTGCCAAACTTCTTGCCAGTTGTCTTATCAATTACTAAGGGATGTGTTAATACGTGAGTTTCTGCTCCGCGCATTCTTCTGATTAGTTCTAGCCCTGATATGCAATTACCCCACTGATCAGAACCGCCAATTTGTAAAGTTACGCCGTAATTATCAAAAAGATGCAAAAAATCCATGCCTTGCAAAAGAGTGTAGCTAAATTCAGCGTAGCTTATTCCAGAAGCGCCTTCACCTAAGCGAGAGGCTATAAAATCTTTTTTGATTAAATCCCCAATGCCGAAGTTTTTACCTACTGTTCTTAAAAAATCTATTAAGCTTAAGTTTTTGGTCCAATCTAGATTGTTAACCATTGTAAAAGGCCTATCGCCGTATATCTTCTTAAGTTGAGATTCCGCACAGGCGACATTGTGAGTAATTATCTCTTCGGCTTGCAAATCCCTTTCGCCATCCTTTCCACCAGGGTCGCCAACTAAAGATGTCGCCCCCCCAGCCAGAATGTAGGCTTTATGGCCATGACGGATAAATACTAAATCTATCATCATAGCTGCTAAGTTACCAATTGTCTGGGAATCGGAGCTGGCATCGAAACCGTGATAGAAGGCAATTTCAGTTTTATCTAAATCTTTTAAATCTTTAAACGTAGTTTGGTTTATAAATCCGCGCCAGGTTAGTTCTTCTGAAAGTGTCATTTTTACTCCTTGTAAATAAATTTAGTTTTAAAAATCTTATTTTATATGTCTAATGTTAAAAACCCAAAAGGGGTAGTTTAGATTAAACTTAAGTTTAAAACAGGTTTCCATATCTGTAATATTATCATATCATCACTTTTATGGTGATAAGTATTTGTAAAAAACCAAACTCGGATGCTATCATGGTTATGATATTCGATTATAATTATGGATGACATTAAACCTAAGAAAATAAAAGTTCAAGAAGATAGCACTAGTCATGGGCATGACTTTGATGGTAATAAAAGATCGGTAGAGCAAATCCAGAGTCGTTCTTTAACTCAAAACAAACAGATACCAGATAGCTTACTCTATGCTAATATAGGTGCTAACTCCCGTAAGTATAAAAGAGAAACTAGGAAGTTAGAGAAAGCCAAGCGATTAGCTAATATGCCCCATACTAAATTTAAGAGAATATTATATTATATGAATCCTAGAAACTTTTTTGGCTTTATTTTTAGTAAGCGCGGATTTAAGCTTATCTTTCGCACTTTTATAGTTTTTGTTCTCATTTTTGGTTTGATAGGCGCCGTAACTTTTGCTTATTTTAGGCGGGATGTATCTAAGCTTAATCCGGAAGAGATATCCCGAAGGATCCAGAACAGTAGCGTAAAGTACTATGATAAGACTGCTACAGTTCTTCTGTGGGAATATAAGGGGGACAAGGATAGAACCGTGGTTGAGTACGACCAAATTTCAGATTACCTTAAGCAAGCAACTATATCTCTGGAAGATAGAAGATTTTATGAGCATAACGGATTTGATCCTAAGGGTTTGAGCCGCGCCGTGGTTGGCAGAGGCGAGAATGGTGGCGGATCTACGATAACTCAGCAGCTAGTTAAAAATGAGTTATTAGAAGACAACGAAAAAACTATAAGTAGAAAAATCAAAGAGTTGATTTTAGCCGTTGAAGTAGAAAGAACTTATAGTAAGGAACAAATCTTAACTATGTATCTAAATGCTATTAATTATGGCGGTACTAGTTACGGTATAGAATCCGGAGCTCAGCGTTATTTTCGAAAGCCTGCCAAAGATTTAAGCTTGGGCGAATCCGTGTTCTTGGCTTCTATCCCCCAGCGTCCGAGCAGGTACGATCCTTACAGCGAATACTTCAACCAAGAAATTCTAGAAGGGAGGATGAAAACTGCGCTGAAAGGCATGGTTGAAATAGGCTACATAACTCAGGCAGACGCAGACGCAGTTAAGCCTATAGATGTAATCGCTACCGTACAGCCAAAAGATGAAAGTAACCAGTATAAAGATATAAAGGCTCCCCACTTTGTATTAGACGTCCAGGATAAGCTCTTCCAGAAATATGGCGAACAGAATGTTAGAAGAGGTGGGTATGAAGTTGTGACGTCCCTAGATTGGGATTTGCAACAAAAAGCCGAAGAAGCCGTCGCATCTAACATTAAAAGTATAGATGCTGGCGGTGGTAGTAATGCAGCGCTTGTGTCAGTTGATGTTGCTACTTCTCAGGTTTTAGCCATGGTGGGATCTAGAGACTTTAATTATCCGAAGTTCGGAGCCGTTAATGTAGCTACGTCTAAACGCCAGCCGGGTTCTAGTATTAAGCCATTTACTTATGCTCAATTACTTTATAAAGATAACTGGGGAGCTGGATCTGTAATTTTAGATACCCCAAAAACTTGGCCGGGTAATCCCCCGTATAGCCCTCAAAACTTTGATCAAAAATTCCAAGGGCCTATCAGTGTTAGGTCGGCTCTAGATACATCCAGAAACTTACCGGCCTTACGGGCTTTGGAAATAGGTGGGATCGACCAGATGATTAATCTAACTAGGGATATGGGCGATAAAACCTTGTGTAATAATTGCGATTACGGATTATCCGTTGGGCTAGGTTCCGGCGAGGTTAGGCTTAACGAGCACGTTCAGGCATACGCTTCTTTCGCCAGAGGCGGAAAGGCTAAAGATGAAGTTACCATCCTTAAAGTTATGAAATCAGGAGAGATTTTAGAGGAATGGAGAGAAAAAGAAGGTCAGCAAGTGCTTAATCCTGAAAACGCATACATCATAAGTAATATACTTTCAGATTCTTCGGCCAGATCCCCACTGTTCGGTGGCCTAGAAAGCAACTTGACGATACCTGGCGGCGTCAAATTAGCGGTTAAAACTGGTACCACTAACGATAAAAAAGATGGGTGGATGATGACTTATACACCAGATGTAGCAACCGGTGTATGGATAGGCAATAACGACGCCACTCCCATGGATGGCAATACTACAATCATGACCTCTAAATTACTAGGGTCTTACATCAAGTCTGCATATGCGCTTAGGGGGTGGAGTAATAAAGATTTTAACCGCCCATCCGGCATTCAAGAAATTACGTTGAATGGTAAAACCGATATATATCCATCCTGGTTCAAGAAGCCAAAAGAGTTACCTGGCAAACAATTTACCGTTGATAAAGTTTCCAAGAAATTAGCCACATCTTGTACTCCAGATGCTGCACGCGAGGTAATTAACGCCACAGGAACCGACGCCGGAGAGGGAACGATTTTATATAGTGCGCATGATTACGATCTTGAAAACAATGACGACGTTCACAGCTGTGATGATCCTAAACCAACCGCCAGCCTGAGCACTTCCTCGCCCCCAGCTAGTCCACCAGTATCTACATCTAACCCGAAGACTGTAACTTTTTCTCTTGGTATCAGTCCCGGTAAGTTTAATGTTAGTAGTGTAGAGGTTTTGATAGACGGTCAGGCCGTAGGATCGGCCGCCATATCCGCTAGTGGCAGTTCAAATTTTGCTCATCAATTTACAACTCCCGGAGCGCACAAAATCACAATCAATATAACCGATGAAGGCTACTATAGTGCTACAATCAATCAGACCGTAAATATTCAGTAATATCTGCTATAATTAAACTTAATGTTTTATTCATCTTGTGGCGGTATTCACTCGCTGGCGGCTTAATCTTTAATTGAGCATTTTAAGTTGTTTTTATTATTTTAAAAAGATTTAAGTTTAGTAAATATTAAGGAGTTAAGCGTAGCAAAAATGAACAAGTATAATCCCAAAGTAATCGAACCAAAATGGCAGAAAATCTGGCAAGAAACCAACATCTACACCACAGATTTAGATTCTGATAAGCCAAAATATATTGGCATGAGCATGTTTAACTACCCAAGCGGAGCGGGTCTGCACGTTGGACATGCCATGAACTACACAATCAGCGATGTCAAAGCCCGCTTCAAACGCCAACAAGGTTATGAGAGTTACCATCCGGTTGGTTGGGATTCCTTCGGCTTGCCAGCTGAAAACTATGCCATCAAGGCTGGAGTTTCTCCTCAAGAAAGCATGGCGACAATAATCCCTAACTACCACAAGCAATATCAGGCTATGGGTTGGTCTAATGATTGGGAAAAAGAAATTGCAACTCACACTCCAGAATATTACAAATGGACACAGTGGATTTTTTCTCAAATGCACAGAAACGGCTTGGCCTACCAGGATGCTCGCCAGCAATGGTGGTGTGAAAAGTGCCAAACAGTATTGGCCAACGAACAGATAGTAGATGGTAAATGCTGGAGGCATGAAGGCAAGGATGATCCTACCGTTGAAAAACGCGAAGTAAAACAATGGTTTTTCAAAATCACCGAATACGCCGATGAACTTCTTGAGGCCACAGATAATTTAGATTGGACTGATAGCGTTAAGACAGCACAAAAAAACTGGATCGGCCGAAGCGAAGGCGCCGAAATTAAGTTTAGCGTTAAAAAGGTTTTGAATCCAAGTGCAGATATGGCCAGAACTTACATTATGGGCCAGAGGGAGATTACTGAAGATGATATATCCAAACTGGGCGGAAAAGTTGAATCAATCACTAATTCCGGGTACCTTTGTGTAGAATTTCCAGTTATTAGAAGCGATGCTTTCGAAAAACTGATAATTGAAAAAATGGAACCAGGCTTTTGGAATGAATACCTAACTAATAATGAAGTGGTATTTATATTCAAACATAAAGATGGCGCCATAGAACGCTTTATTTTAGACGATAATAATCAATATGATATTTGTAAGCTAGGAAATAAGTTTAATAATCAATCCGAGCCAGGAGATAATGAATCTGCTTGGGATTGGCTCGCTAATAATAATTGGTATGCCCCAATTATTCCAGATATCACCGTTTTCACAACTCGTGCGGATACCCTTTTCGGAGCCACCTTCATGGTGCTTGCTCCAGAAAGTGAGCTCGCCTTAAGCTTAAGTACGCCAGAAAATAAATCTGAAGTAGAAGAATATATTAAACAAAGCGGCCGAAAAACTGAAGTTGAACGCCAGGCTAGCAAAGAAAAAACAGGGGTATTTACCGGCTCTTATGCCATAAATCCTGTAAATAATGAGCAGATTCCAATTTGGGTAGCAGATTACGTTTTAGGCGGATACGGAACTGGTGCCATCATGGCCGTTCCCGCTCATGATGAAAGAGATTATGAATTCGCAGTTAAGTTTAATTTACCGGTAAAAAGAACCCTTATTGGCAGTAGGTTTTGGATTTCTATTCAGGAAGTAGATCAATTCTCAGAAGAGATATTATCTATCGGCAGAGAGGAGCATATTCATATAGAAAGGGACTCGCAACACTTAAATGATAATAGTATTATACTAACGGGGAAAGCATTTGATACTTACAGCGTGCGAATGTGTCCAATGACTAGCAAGAAAGGGTTAAATAACTTGTCTGATTTTATTGATAAGATCTCTGATAAGGTTAGTTTTCATGGGGATATGATTTTAGTTAATTCCGGTGAATACACTGGCTTAACCTCCGAAGATGCTAAGCTTAAGATTGTGGCGGATCTTGAAAAGAAAGGTTTGGCTAAGCTTAAGGTTAACTACAAAATGCGTGATTGGTCAGTCTCGCGTCAGCGCTATTGGGGAGCTCCAATCCCGATTGTAAACTGTGAAAAGTGCGGGCCAGTACTAATTCCAGATAATCAATTGCCAGTTGTTTTGCCGGAACTCGATGATTTTAAACCTAGCGGAGATGGACGGAGTGCACTGGCGCGCGCCAAAGATTGGCTCAAAACCACCTGCCCGCAGTGCGGTGGCGAGGCCGAGCGGGAAACTGATACGCTAGATACTTACATCTGCTCAAGCTGGTATATGCTGCGCTACAGCGATCCTCATAACCAGCATCAACCATTCAGTAAAGAGCGAGCAAATAACTGGATGCCGATTAATTTCTATAACGGCGGAGATCACGCCACTGCGCATATGCTTTACGCGCGTTTCATCACCAGGTTCTTCCATAAATTAAACTTAATAGATGATCCCGAGCCGTTCAAACAGTTCCTGTTCAACGGCAAAGTTGTTGCAAAAGATGGAACCGCTTTTTCTAAAACGCTTGGTAATGGGCCAGATCCATTAGAGATTATAGAATCCGGTTACGGAGCCGATGCTCTTAGAACATACCTAATGTTCGCCGCCCCGTTAGAACAAGGCGCCAGGTGGGATCCTCAGGGTGTTCCAGGAACTTACCGCTACTTCAACCGGTTGTGGAACCTAGTTCAAGATTACTTAAGCTTAAACGAATCAGCCGAGCTAAGCGAATCAGAAGCTAAAAAACTTTTAGTTACAATTAATAAAGCTACCCATAAAGCCAGTCAAGATCTAGAATCTAACCTCTATAACACCGCAATAGCAGCTTCAATGTCACTACTTAACGATCTAACTAAACTTAAATCTGAAATCAGTTTTGTTGAAAATAATGTTTGGCAGCAAGCTTTAGAAACTACTCTGATGCTGATTGCCCCCTTCGGGCCTCATATTGCCGAAGAACTTTGGCAACAGCTAGGGCATAGTGATTCAATTCATAAAAACCACTGGCCAGAGGTAGATCCTAACTTCCTTCAAGAAGATGAAATCACCATTGCTGTTCAAATCAACGGCAAAGTTCGGGCAGAAATTAAGCTTAATACCGATGCAAGCAAAGAGCAGATGGAACAATCTGCACTTAAAAACTCTCGAATTCAAGAACTACTAAACGGCAAAGATCCTAAAAAAGTTATAGTTGTGCCGGGTAGGTTGGTTAATTTGGTAGTTTAACTAGTTTATCATTTCTCAACGAGGGCATTCGCCGGAGGAGTACCAGTCTTGTTCAAACAGGCCCCCATCGTGTCTACACAAATTGGTAAACTCATCGTAGACAGATGACACCCCTCGACCACGTAAAGCATCCCAGGCATTACCTGCAAAGCCACTCTCCACGGCCCCGACCCCCATCAAGGCTACCAAAGCAACTCCAACCGCTACTCTCCTAAACCTGTAGCGTTGCTCCATTCCTCTTTCCCCCCACGTAGTTGATATTCTACTAATAAGTTCACTAGCAGCGATAATAGCTTGTGCATATGGTGGGACGGTTTCTTTATTAGTAAGATATTGTTTCGCCGCTGCAACCCCTCGTTTCGCCGCTGTTGCGCCATCTAGGTCGCTCTGTACTGCATCAACGTAGGAGCCTTCATTAGGTGTTATTGAATTCATAGATTTTCTCCATATTATAATTAAAATTTAATGTTAAGCTTAATCGAAATAGTCATCTTAAATGATACACTAAGTTTGTGACTATGTCAAGTTGATTTTTAAGCTTAACTAGGGTAAAATTTTAATTAGCCAAAAAATAAATAAAAGTAATTTTCTTATAAGGAGAAATAATGGCTCAACCTAAAAAACAAACTAGCCCACGCAAGAAAGGCCTCAGAAGAAGCCATTTAGTACTAACTTTAGCTAGACGAGTTAACGCTCTTAGCCCAGTAAAAGTTTATACAACCAAGCGTGAGAGCGGTAAAAAGCTGGTAGCTATTAAAAAAGCTGGCAAAGCTGAACGAAACTGATATAATAAGCTTAAGCTTAATGTAAAAATAAAATCTAGCTTATTTTTAAATAAAAGTAATCAGTAAGGAACATTAATAATCATGGCAGCCAATAGACACTTAGCAAGATTAGTAGCACTTCAAGTGATCTATGAATATGATTTTAGAATATCTTGCGCCGATACAAGCGTAGATTTAGATGAAGTAATTGAACGAGCTAAACCAAAGTATGAAAAAAGCATCAAGGATTTCAGCTTTGTTTCAAGCCTAGTGAAGGGGGTAATATCCCATCAGAGCGAATTAGATTCAATCATCGGGCCGCTTGCTCCTGAATGGCCAATTAATCAGATAGCTAAAATAGATTTAGCAATCTTAAGAATGGCTATTTATGAAATTAAGCATAAATCAGAGGAAGTGCCTCCTAGGGTAGTTATTAACGAGGCCGTAGAACTGGCAAAAACATTCGGATCAGATAGCTCATCCAGATTCATAAATGGAGTTCTGGGAAGCTTCTATAAACAAACTTACCCTAGCGAGATAGCAAAAAGCTCTGCTGAGCAACCTGGCCCAGAACTAACCGATAAAACAGACTAAGCGTTTTTTCAGAAAGGAACTTAAAGCGATGGCGATGGAAAATCCTTTAAAAAGTTTTTCAAAATATTTTAAAAAGAATAATGGTTCGGTTGGTAATCAACCCAAAATCCAAGAAATTTCTAAAGAAGCAACCGCTGGGGGCATAGTTTATCGTAGAAATAAAAAAGGCGAGTTAGAGTTTTTGTTAACTCAAGATGCAAAAGATAGATGGACTATACCGAAAGGGCATATTGAACCGGGTGAGACAACTCGTCAAACAGCTGAAAGAGAAATTCAAGAAGAGACAGGATTGAAAGAGATGCGGGTTATGGATCATTTAGGTAAGGTGAGTTTTCGCTACCGTCGAGGTAACAGTTTAGTTTTAATGACTATGCATGTTTTTCTAGTTGAAGCACTCGGTGATACGGACGCTTTAAAGAAAGAGGAATGGATGAATAACATCAGCTGGTTTAATGCCGGTAGCACTTTAGATAAAATTGAATATGAAGCAATTGAAAAGTTAATACTGTTAGGAATGAAAACAATTCGTCAGAAAAAGCTTTAAACTTAAATTATGCAAGAAGATAGTACTAAAGATTCCACTTTTAAAACATCTAAACCTCTAACTAAAATTGACGATTCCAAATTCCGCGATTTTTCTACCAAGGTTTTCGGGTTTGAGTTTAAGAGTATGCATTACTTAATTGCTGCACTTACGCATCGTTCTTACCTTAATGAGCATAAGCGCTCTGCGGATGAACATAACGAGCGTCTAGAGTTTTTAGGAGACGCCGTACTAGAGTTAATCGTTACTGAATATCTTTATCGTAATTTTGAAGAACCAGAAGGAATTTTAACAGCTTGGCGCAGCGCTCTGGTCAGAACTGAATCTCTAGCCGAGGCATCTCGTTTGCTAGGCGTATGGGATATTATCAGAATGAGCCGCGGGGAAAGACGTAGTAATTCACCACGCGCTAAACAACAAATATTAGCCAATACTTTCGAAGCACTGCTAGGCGCTCTTTACCTTGAATCTGGTTTTGAGGCTTCTCGAGATTTTGTAAACAAAAATATTATAGTTACTCTAGAAGAAATTCTGAAGACTGGTAGTTGGCGAGATCCTAAATCTTATTTGCAAGAACTCACCCAGCTTATAGATAACGAAACGCCCATCTATAAACTTAAAGAAGAGGTAGGCCCCGATCACGATAAAATATTTAAAGTAGCCGCGGTAATAGGTGATCAAATTAAAGGTGAGGGCGAGGGTACTAGTAAGCAGCTAGCTCAACAAGAGGCTGCAAAAAATGCTCTACCTCACTATATTAAGCTTAAGGATGAACGCGGTTTGTAACATCTTATTTTTTTAAAAAGATGTTAAAACCCCAAGTTTAATGAAAAACTTATTAAACCAGATTAACCCCCCTCAAGCCGATGAAGTTATTGTGATTGCCGGACCCACCGCCAGCGGTAAAACAGCGCTTTCAATTCAAATAGCACTTAAGCTTAATGGCGAGGTCATCTCGGCGGATTCCCGCCAAGTTTATCGTGGCTTAGATATCGGCTCGGCCAAAGTTAACGAATCCGAAATGTGCGGAGTTCCGCATCACCTGATAGATGTTTTGGATCCCGGTCAAAAGTATAGCGTGGCGCAGTTTCAAAATCAAACCTTAAACTTAATAAAAGATATTCAAGCTCGAGGAAAAGTTCCGATAATTTGCGGTGGAACGGGGCTTTATATTGAAAGTGTGGTTGAAGGGTATAGGTTTGGCGAGAACAGAAACCTCACCCCCAGCCCCTCTTCAGCTGGAGAGGGGAGCAGCTTGAGTAGCCTTCCCTCTGAAAGAGAGGGGAGTAGCTCTAAGCTTAAGGTTGGATATAATCCTAAGTTTAAGGTCTACTTACTTAATTGGCCAAGAGAAGTTTTGCGCCAGCGGATTTCCACCAGAGTGGATCAGCGGATGGAAGAGGGGATGCTAGAAGAAGTTCAAGGCTTAATAAAGAGTGGAGTCGATCCACAGTGGTTAATATCACTAGGTCTGGAGTATAGATACTTAACCGAGTACCTACTAGATTCTAACCCAAACCTTGATGAGACTATCACTAAGCTTAAGTTCAAGATTTATCAGTTCGCCAAGCGTCAGGATACTTGGTTTCGTAGGTGGGATTACGCTGAAGTTATTGAGATGACTTAAGCTTAATCATCTAATTATTAATTTAGGCTATATCGCAAAAAAGCGTAATCTTATACAATGGTTAGTAGAGTATGCCTGAACATAATTAGTCGTAATGTTCGTTAGGATATACGCGATATGCGATCATTTTTTAATAATTTAGTGATTCGCAAACAGTTTTTAAATAAAAGGATGAATATTTTTTCTTTATAAGGGGGATGATATGAAAGTTTTTTTAGCAATCATTGGGGCAGGGATCGTGATATTAGTTTCGGCGTTTTTCACTTGGCAACATTTCGCTCATAAGCCAAATACGCCCCACACTATCCAAAATACAAAAAGCAATATTGCTGGAAATTATTTAGGTAGCGATTATAAAGGAAATTATGTTTGGGGTGGAGCCATGAATCTAGCCTGGACGGATCTGACAGAGAATATTATCAAAGAAGACGTACAATTAAATACGCAAGACGAAATCGCTTTAGAGATGGTATCAAAATTAAATGATGCTCCAATTTCTAAAAGTGATTTGGATGAAGAAAGCTATTATGTAAAAAGCGGCTATGGTGAAAGTACTGTCGAAGAAATCAATCGTGGATTAAAAAAGAAATTTCCCTCAAAAAGTTTCGGTGGTCTAAAAGAGAGCTTAGCCCCTACGGGTATTATTTCTTATGCTTATTTTTTCAAGGAAGTAGAATATGAAACTAAATTTGAAAAAGATACAGTTTCATTTAACGGACAAAAGGTAAAAGGTTTTATCGCGGATGATGAGGAGCAAAGAGAAAATGTAAAAATCATAAAATATGAAGACGATGATAGATTTATCATAAAACTGCAGCTTAAGGGTGAAAGCGACGAACTTATTTTGGCAAAAGGCTATGATATGGAAAAGCCCCAAGATGTTGTGAAAGAAATAAGTGATAATAACGAGGAGTATACTCCAGCTATTGGAGAATCAGACCATTTTGAAGCTCCTAAGCTACACTTAGACCATCATCGTGACTATATTGAACTTATTGGAAAAAATTTAGCAAATAAAGGTTTTACTAACTACTCTATCGCTCAAATGTTTGAAAATATTAAATTCGACATGGATGAAAAAGGGGCCAGAGTCGAAAACGAAGCAGCAGCTGAGATGGGAGCTACTGCAATGCCTGAATTTAAAAAGCCCAAAAACTTTATTTTAGATAAACCATATTGGGTTGTCATGAAAAAAACTGATTCTCAAAATCCATATTTCATTTTAGGCGTCAATAATATTAAATTAATGGAATTAAAATAAAGCTTAAGTGGATCTATTAACTTAAGCTTAATCATCTAATTATTAATTTAGGCTATATCGCAAAAAAGCGTAATCTTATACAATGGTTAGTAGAGTATGCCTGAACATTCAGTCGAGGGTGTTTATATAAAGATAACAATTTTTCTTAATCATAGCTGACGTAAAATATGCAAGTACAACAATTACCAATCTACCAATTTCTAGAAGGCTCAGGAAAAAGCTTTGTAATTCCTGTATATCAGAGGGATTACGCCTGGACTAGAATCAATTGCCAAAAGCTATGGGATGATTTAGTAGATTTAAGAAATAACACTAGGGCTGATCATTTTTTAGGCACAATCGTTACGGTTGGGAGTGGGTTCCAAGAATATACAGTTATCGACGGCCAGCAAAGACTAACAACCGCTTCTATTTTATTAATCGCCTTACACACCTTTTTAAAAGATAAAGAAGAAAAAGATGATGAAGAGAAGGTATTATCTGAACAAATTCTAGATTTTTTAATCAACAAATACTCATCTGAAAAAGATAAAAGAATAAGATTGAAGCCAAATAAACAAGATAAAGAATATTTTGAAAATCTTTTTGAAAACGAAAATCCTGAGAATGCTAGTTCAAACATAGTAAGTAACTTTAATTTTTTTTATGAAAAAATAAAGTCCGGAGCTATATCTCCACGAGAGGTGTTCGAATCATTCAGAAAACTAAAAATAGTACTAATTGATTTAGTTAGAGGGCAGGATGACCCTCAACTAATCTTTGAAAGTCTAAACTCTACGGGGGTTGATCTTACAGCTGGAGATTTAATTCGCAACTACATCTTAATGGATTTAGAACCATCGGAACAAGAAAAGATGCATAAGGATTACTGGATCAAAATAGAAAAACTAACAGAAAACGTGGCTGAATTTGTTAGAAATTATCTTATTTTTAAAACTAAAACATGGGTTAAAAAAGATGACGTCTATAGCGTATTCAAGAAATTCTCGCTAGAAGAATTTAACCGAGATAAAGAATCTATTCTAGAAGATCTATTATATTTTGCAGAAATTTATGGCTGGTTGGTGCAAACAATCAAACACCCAAATAGTGCAGTAAATAAACAACTCGAAAGGCTGAATAAATTAGAATTCACTGTTTCGCATCCTTATTTGTTAGATGTATTCAATGATTTTAAAGAGAATGTTGTTTCTGAGAAAACCGTTGAAGAGATTTTAAAAATAATTGAAAGCTACGCTTTTAGAAAAATTTTGGTAGATAATACAACTCAAGGCTTAAATAAAATGTTCATTATTCTTTCTAAAGAAATAAAGAAAGAGACGGCATGGAAAGAGGATTATCTAAACATCTTAAGCTATATTGTATTAGAAAAAAGAGCCTCACAAAGATTCCCCAATGATGAAGAATTTGAAAATTCATTGGTGAACAAAGAAGTTTACAGATTACAATCTAAAAATAGAAATTTTTTGTTGGAATCTTTAGAAAATTATAAATCAGCCTATCCAATAAACGTAGACGAGCTAACAGTTGAGCACATAATGCCCCAAACTCTAACGAAAGAATGGAAGAGCAGGCTGGGCGACAATTGGCAAGAAGTACATAAAAAATATTTACACACCCTAGGGAACTTAAGTTTAACTGCGAAAAATACCGAGCTATCAAATAACGCTTTTGAAGATAAGCAACGAATTGATTTTCAAACCAGCAGATTGAAGTTGAATTTTAAGCTAGAGGGTATTACAACTTGGAATGAAGAAAAGATTATAGATAGAGCAAAAGATCTAATCAAAAACTCAAAAGACATTTGGCCATACCCCAAGACAAGCTACACAAAACCAATTCCAGAAGAACAAATCTTTGATTTAACAAGTGAGGATAATTTTAGTGGCAGCAAACCATCCCATCTTTATTTAGAAGATGATGAAAAGGGTATTGAACTAAAAACGTGGAGAGACCTACTTACAAATGTCTGTAAATTTTTATATGATTTTTCCCCAACACAATTTCAAGAGATTCA
Source organism: Candidatus Saccharimonadota bacterium (assembly GCA_036826375.1). GTDB lineage: Bacteria > Patescibacteriota > Saccharimonadia > Saccharimonadales > HK-STAS-PATE-42 > DAISWL01. Next base: position 108,004 of record DAISWL010000002.1, on the reverse strand, counting down.
AAAAAGTGAAGAGTTCAAGTGGTATTTTGACATTAACAAACCACTAAGGAGCCCTTTAGAGTTTTCGACGTCAAAATTCGTTGAAGGCGGTATGAGCGCAAATTCAATAGTTAATTTTTTGGGTAAAATCTCTGAACGCATAAACTACCCACTCGAAAATATATCGTTTTCTATTAAAGAAACTAAAGAATAGGGCCTATCTAATACCCACCTTAAGCTTAACAGCTACATAAAACTTTATAGCATCCCTTTGAAAGCTTCGACCATGGCGACGGGTTCGGGGTCGATATCCAAAAAATTGGCTAGGTGCAGGGTTACTAGATCAACAAAAATGTAGGTGGCGAAGGTTTGGGTAATTAGATTATTGCCCGGCATTTCAAAAATAAAGTAATCTTCACCCTTAAGTTTAAGTACTTCAATAAACTTTTCAATTCTCAAATTATTTCGTGGGCTGCTCAGTTCACTCTTCAAAAAGATGAAGAACGGTTGCATAATCATTTTAGTGAAGCCAACCATTTCGTTATGGTTAAGTTCAGGGAAGAAGTTATAGAAACTTTGGATTTTGCAATTTTCATTAAACTTAATTTTGGCTGCACGAGCCAAGCCTTCAGTTTCCTCCTGGCCATAAATAATTGGAACCTTGCAATTGCCCCTGCCTGCAATCTTTTTTGCTAAGCCGAGGGCCATATCTTCATTAACTAGGGAATTAAGTTTAGTGGTGGAATCAACTAGATCTTTAACTGATCCCGTTGGCAAAACTTTGGCATTTTCTAAAATCTGAGTAATGGCAGAAATAAAGTAGCCGGTTGCTAGGCGAGGCTGAGTTCCGCCCGGAATAATAACGTGGGGGATTTTATAGGCCTCAGCAATTTCTAACAACTTTCCGCCGTGAGAAATTATGACAATGTTCGCATTTTTTGCCATTAATTCTTCTAGTGCGGCTAAACTTTCTTCCGTATTACCAGAATGGGAAATCACTAAAAATAAATCTTCTGGTTCAATTTTCACAGGAACTTTATAGTCACGTAAGGGGCGAATCATAACTTCAGATTCAAAATGAAAAAGATTCAGGTTGTTGATTATTTCTGCAAAAAAACTGCTTCCGCCCATTCCACAAACATAGATTCTGCTAGGCTTAAACTTAAGTTTGATATGCTCAGCAAGCTCTGCGCCAACACTAAATTGGTTTTGAAAGTTTAAAATATCGTTTCTAAATTTTTGGTTGATTTGCACGGGTACCTCCTAATTTATAAAGTTTATGTCACGGAACAATTTATACAAACGCCAGCTATTAAGCTTAATTCGCAGTTTGGGCATTCATCTCGATTAGCATTATTGACGTAAGAGCCCATAGCTTTATCAATGATATCACCAGGTATTTTATATTTACCAAATTTAGATACTATTTTTTCAGCTTGCGCCCAAGCATCCAGCTCCATACGGTTAAGTTCAATTTTAGTTTTATAATCTTGGTGATTTAATAATGCGTGGCCTAGCTCGTGGGCAACCTTATAGAAATTTATGCATGGCTTATCATCTTTGATGCATTTTTTGTTGCACTTAACAAAACAGATTCTATTTTCCGCTGAGTACCAACTAAACAATTCAGCCTGTTTATAGTTGAAATCAGGGTAAGATTCAAAAATTAAGTTTAGATAATAACAAAATCCATTCATTAGTAATAATTATAACTTTTTATTCTTTGAAGTAGAAATGTGCTATTCTTATTTAGAATATTAAAGCTTAAGCTTAGGGGGGCATTTAGAATGGGCGATGATAATAATATTTTTGATGACAAGCCGCTTAGTGATTTAGGATCCGATAGACCTGGCGGTGATCGGAACTTAACTGCTAACGGTAGATCAAACTTAAATCCTACGGACGGCTCACGGTCTTCATCTGGCACGGCTGAATCTCGGTTTGCATCTAGTCAACTTTCATACCAGAGTGCGGATACAACAGAGCCCAGCGTATCTCGGCAAGCTCCAGATTCTCCATCGCTTGCGAGGCAGGTTCCTGCTAATATTGATGGGTTCGCAGCATCTCGTTATCAGAACGGAGGGCAACCTGCTCCGGCTAGATTGGGGGTTCAAGAGTCACAACCTATAAGTGATATCAATAGAGTACCGATTAGCAGTTCAAATTCAGATTATCTTGAGCCAAATTATGAAAGCTCACAAAATATGGGTGGTAGCATCGATTCTCAATTTAATCGACAGCCTGTTTACAATAAAAATTCTAAGCAGCAACCCAACAACTTGAATCAGTACAGTGGTAGGCCTAATAGATCAGAGGGAAACTATCAATCAGAAGACATCGCTACGGATGGTAAAAATCCTACTGGGCCAAGAGAAGAATATGGCTATAATGATATTGCTCCGAATCACCAGCAGACCTACGAAGAGAGCGTAGCTTTCGCTAATAATGCGAGCCAAATTATAGATTCAGCTAAAACCAAAAAGCATCATTCCGTATATATCAAAATGTTTCTAATTCTGCTAGCATTGCTTCTAATCGCTGGTATTATCGTTGGGGCTTATTTCTACATTAAAACTACCACGTCGCCAAAGTATATAGTTGGGCAGACTTTCAGTAAGGTTAAGGAACAAAAGTTAGATGTATCATTTTTGTATCAGATGAAAAATGGTGATGTCTACGATGACAAAATAACCATCGATGAACAGTATGATGGCGGCGGTAACAAATCTAACCTGATTGTCGTTAATCTAGATGATTCTAAAACTGTTAAACTAGACTTAAGACACTATCAATCTCAAAACTATTTCTTGGTTAATGGCTTGCAGAATTCTTCTTCATATTTTCAGAATTATTCTCAGGCTCTAGCTAAAACTATTAATTCTTCTGGTGTAGTTCTTGATAATCAATGGGTTGAGTTGAACAGTGATCAAGATATTAGGATGCCTACAGATATAATGCGATCAGTATATTTGTTAGCGGACGCTGTTGATTTAGATTCTATTAAACTTGAAAGTAAGAAAGGTCAAATTGCAACTTATAGTCTTAAGTTTAATAAAGATAAATTCAATAATGTTGCTACTAAAATAGTTGATAGCGATGATTTCACCGATTTCAATAATTTTAATATTAAAAGCAAGATAGGAGATCTGTTAGCAGCCAACGATGTCAATAAATTAAAGTTCAGTATTCAGGTTAATCAGAAGAATAAATTTTTGGAGAAAATTGCCGTTACTGATGAATCCCAAACTCAAATTATAACTTTTAGCTTAAAAGCTCATCAGAATAAATCTATAGAAGCTCCTACCCAAGCTAAGAGTTATAGCGAAATAACTAGAGAACTGCAGGCGGCTACATCTCAACAGGGCGTAGATTTATCTAAAATATTATCTGAGTAAATACAAGCTTGTTTATAAATACCTTAATCTGTTAATATAAAGCTTAAGATAAAAAATTCTTTAAATGGAGGTGGGATGAAGATAAGAGTTGCGATCAATGGTTTCGGGCGTATAGGTAGGAATGCTTTTAAAATTGCCCACGGTAGAAATGATATTGAAATTGTTGCGATTAACGATTTGACTGATAATGAGACACTGGCTCATTTACTTAGGCACGATAGTAACTACCCGTCTTACGAGTGGTGCAAGTCGGTGCAAGTGACGACTAATGGGATCATAGTTGACGGTAGGGGTATATATAGTTTTAGCGAGAAAGATCCATCTAAACTGCCGTGGAAACAGCTTAATGTAGATGTAGTCATAGAATCAACAGGGTTATTTACCAGTGTTGATTCTGCTAGATCTCACATTACTGCTGGGGCTAAGAGAGTGGTTGTATCCGCCCCGCTTAGCGGCGATGGTAAAACCATAGTATTAGGTGTTAACGATGACTCAATATCAGAGATAGAAGATGTAGTCAGCAATGCCAGCTGTACCACTAATTGCGTTGCTCCAGTTCTTAGTGTTCTGGATCAATCTATAGGGGTTAAAAAATCAATGATGTCCACCATCCATAGCTATACTGCCTCGCAAAGGTTACAGGATGCCGCACATAGTAACTTGAGAGAATCTAGAAATGCTGCTACTAATATTATCCCTTCGAGCACCGGAGCCTCCAAGGCTGTCGGGGCTGTTATTGCTAGCGCCAAGGGTAAATTTGGTGGTTTAAGCATAAGAGTACCAACTCCCGTGGTTAGTCTTATAGATTTAACATTTTTAGCAAAAAAGGCTACTTCTACTGAGGAAGTAAATAATATATTCAAAGAGGCAGCTAAGGAACCTTTTTACCAAGGAATAATAACAACCAGTGAAGAGCCTTTAGTCTCTAGTGATTACATCGGTAATAGCCACTCCGCAATCGTTGACTTAAGCTTAACAGAGGTAGTCGACGGTGATTTAGTTAGGGTTGTAGCTTGGTACGATAATGAGTGGGGCTATTCTAATAGATTAGTTGAACTGAGCGCCGATGTAGGCAGATGGGCTCAGGAATCCGCCAGGAGAGAGGCGGTAACCCCAGTAGTTTATAATCAAAAAAGCGAAGAGCAAAAAAATATGGCAGATGAAACCGTAGTATCCGCCGATCAACAATCTAAAACGAATAGCTCAACCAGGAGTAAGCGTAATCGTAACAGAAGTGTAAGCGAGCAGAGCGGCGCTAATAATAGTCAGAAACAAACTGAAACGATGGCTAGTCCTCAACCGATTGTTAAGACCGAATCAAACGGATCTGAGTCAATCTTTAATGATCCTGCCGGTTCCGTAGCTGAAAGTTCGGAGACGGAACAGAACACATCATCACGAGTTCAATCAGAGCAAGATGTTGAATCTCAAAAACTTCAAGAAAATTTAGCTCAAAAATTAATAGCAATAGAGGGGAGCGATCATATAAATTGATGCTTATAAAAGTGTTTTATGAAGATAAAAATTTATATAGGTGCGGACCATAGGGGATTTGAGAGAAAACAAATCTTAAAGCATGAATTGCTTAAGTTTGACTCAATAGTAGAAATTGAAGATGTTGGTGACTATAAACCCAACCCAGATGATGATTTCACCGAATTCGCTCAGAAAGCTTGTTTGGCGGTTTTAGCTAATGATTCTCACGGCGCTCCGGCGCTAGCAATTTTAATTTGTGGGAGCGGGCAGGGGATGGCTATGGCTGCCAATAGGTATAGAGGCATAAGGGCAGCATTACCGTACACAGAGCATCAGGCTATCGCTGCAAAGAGGGAGGAAGATAATAATGTATTATGTCTTTCCTCTGGATATCTTAGTTTAGAGCAATCTATAAATATAATTAAAGCCTGGGTTGAAACTAAGTTTTTACCGAAAGAACGTTATTTACGCAGAATCTCACAGCTAGATGAGCTATAGCTCGGTTTTCTGTAAAAAACTTTTTGTTGAATAAAAGCTAGAATCTTAATTCAGCTTACGCTATGATATCCGCGAGCACTAACTCACTAAAACGGAACAGTAGCTCTATCCTCCCGGGCTATGTGTAAATCGGGCACATTACAGTGTTTTATGATGTATAATTATTTTAATGATGACGCCAAACGTGATACCCGCCATAACTACAGATAATAAGGACATATTTATAAATCAGTTGGAAGACTATCTTAAGTTTACCGATAATATTCATATAGATTTTTCCGATGACTCAATTACACCAAACGAACTACTGACTCTAGACGATATGAGTTGGCCAGATAACGCTAAGGTTTGGTTGCACATAATGGTTCACGATCCATCTTCATATTTTGAGCAGATCGTTAAACTTAAGCCATTTAGAGTCATTTTTCCGTTTGATATAGGGTTTGATAACCCACTATTTTCCGCCAAGCTTCGTCGGGCTGGGATTGAAAGCGGAGTTTATTTGAGTTCTTATGATCAATTAGAAGATTTAAAATGGCAACTTGCTCATTTCCAAGAAGCTATGATATTCGCTGGTAACTTGGGTTATCAGGGCGGGGATGCTGATCTGGGCCTGTTAAAAATGGGGCCTATGATTAAGAGCTTCTCACCTTTTATTGAGCTTGGGTGGGACGGAGGTGTTAGTAATCGTAATATAACGGATATAAAAACGGCTGGATTCACAAATATAGTTTCAGGCGGATTTATAAGCTCCAGCTCTGATTATAAAAAAGCTTACTCCAACTTAAAGCTTATGCTATTATAAACTATAGTTAAACTAAAAGGGGTAAATCAGGTGGGCGACAGTATTTTAGATATAGATATTGACTTTGAAGGGTTAAGTTTGGGCAGCGATCCGCTACCAAACGATGCCGCTAAGGGCGCAATAAAACCTAAAGTTGCTAAAAAAAGGGTTGGGTCGGAGGTAAATAAGGTTAAAATCCATAAGGTATCAGCTTCTAAGCCATCCTCGGAGTCAAAAATTATTACGCCAACATATAAGCTTAAGTCTAAAATTTATCAAAATAAATCAGCTTCTAAATCTGCAAAAATGACAGATGTTTTCGGGTTGAAAGACGAGCATAGTAGACTTAATAAATTCCATTCTAAGCCCAGGGCTAGAAAAGTAGCCCAATCTAAAGTTGAGTCAAAGCGCAAGAATTCTGAAGATGTGAGAGTGGTTCGGATGAGGGTCGCTACTTTAAGCTCTACCAACACTTTAGTCCCAGAAAAAAGACAACAGACGCACACCGAAAGAAAGGCTCCAGCTTTAAATAAAAAGTCGTCCGAACTCGAGCGCAATCAGGCCCCTCGGGGATATAGTTTCGGTCAGCTTAATCATATCTGTAACCTAGTTAGGCAGGATATATTAGACATGCTCTATCATGCTGGCAGCGGACATTCTGCTGGGTCTCTAGACCAGGTGGAGATATTCGTGGCTCTATATTTTAGTATTATGAGGCATGATCCTAATGATTCATCTTGGGCAGAGAGGGACATCCTGGTTCAATCTAACGGGCACACCGTACCGGCGCGCTATGCTGTAATGGCTAGAGCCGGCTATTTCCCTAGACATCTACTTTTAAGCTTAAGGAAGTTTGGGTCTAGCCTGCAAGGACATCCTGAGCGATTGAGAATCCCGGCGCTAGAAAGTACTTCTGGGCCATTAGGATCAGGCTTAAGTCAGGCAGCAGGAATGGCTTTAAGCTTACTCATTGACGGCAATAAAACCCGAAGAATCTACTGCACTATGGGAGACGGGGAGCTAAACGAGGGTAATATTTGGGAGGCTGCGATGTTCGCTTCTAAATATAAGTTAGGCAACTTAGTTGGTATAGTGGATAGAAATAATATCCAAATAGACGGCTACACCGAAGATGTTATGCCCTTGGAGGATCTACGAGAAAAGTGGGAATCTTTCGGCTGGTACGTTCAGGAGACAGATGGCAATAATATAGAATCTGTTATCGGCGCCTTGAGATTAGCAAGGAGTCAGACTGCTAAACCTAATTTAATAATAGCTCACACTATACCAGGCAAAGGTGTAGATTTCATGGAGTATGATCCCGCTTGGCACGGTAAAGCACCTAATAAGGAGCAGGAAAAGAATGCTATTAAACGATTGCGCACTCTTGATGGAGCAATTGAAGGAGGCCACTTATGATCAAATTTAAATCTTTCAAACCATCTAACCCCCTATTTGAACTAAATCTAAGCAGCGATAAAGTAGCGAGCAGAGTTGGTTTTGGTCTGGGTTTATTGAAAGCCGGTCAAATAAATACTAAAGTAGTAGGCTTAAGCGCGGATCTAACAGAAAGCACACAAATGCATCTTTTTAGAGATGCATTCCCATCGAGGTTTATAGAAGTTGGAGTTGCCGAGCAAAATCTGGTTACTGTTGGTAGTGGAATGGCCTCGATGGGCAAGGTCCCTTTTGTTAGTAGCTACGCAGCCTTTGCCCCCGGGCGGTGCTGGGAACAAATAAGAACGACTATTTGCTTAAATGATCAGCCAGTTAAAATAGTTGGTTCACATGCCGGCTTATCTGTTGGCCCAGATGGAGCCACTCATCAAATTCTGGAAGATATAGCCTTGATGAGATCTTTGCCTAACATGGTTGTTCTTTCACCTGGCGATGCAAACGAAGCAGAGATGGCTGCTTTAGCCCTGGCAGCAGATCCTCGGCCAGGGTACATACGACTTTCCCGTGAGGCCACAGAAGGATTTACTCCCAAGAATAAACAATTTGTCATAGGAGATGTACTTAAGCTTAGCGAAGGTAGCGACATCACGATAATATCTACAGGAGTTATCACTGTAGAAGCTATAGAAGCAGTGATTCGTTTAAGAAAGGATAACATCAAAGCTGATCTTCTTCACGCTCCCAGCTTGAAACCAATAAATAAGGATACTATTATAGAGAGCGCCGCTAAAACTGGGCTAGTTATAACAGTAGAGGAACACCAGGTTAGCGGAGGCTTGGGGTCTTTAGTCGGTGAGATTTTGTCCGAGAATCTGCCTACTCTTGTTCACAGAATTGGTATTGAGGATAAATTCGGTCAAAGTGGTACCTACGAAGAGCTTAAGCTTAGCTACGGCCTTAATTCTACCAACATAGTCATTAAAGCTAAACAATTACTCAGGGGACGAAGTAAAGCTTAAACGATTTAATTCTATAATTAATTTAAGATCAATAATAAACGAGGGGCTAGATAAAAGACTTCACGGAATATGGTGCTACTCTAATTTTAATAATATTAATGAGAGATAAGCTCTCTGACGCTTGGCTTGCGGAAAGCTTCGCCCGAACTCTCTTCGTTCGATTCTCTTTTAGTTTTATCGCTATCACTTAAACTAAAAATTCTAGCTATTGCTAGAATACTGGTGATCCCAGGGAGAATCGAACTCCCGTTGCCAGGATGAAAACCTGGTGTCCTAACCACTAGACGATGGGACCAAATTATTATACTGAAACTAATTCTAGCATAAATTTATCTCTATTGCCAGTTAATTAAACTTAAGCTATACTGCTTATGATATGGTAAAATCTAAAACAAAAAAGACTAGATCTTCTGCATCCGAACAGGATACTACGTATTTAGTAAAAATACTGCTATTCTTCATTTTAGGAACTTTTTGGATTAGGCTAGTTGAGGTTAGTATCGGCTTCTTAAATCACGTTAGTTTGCCGGTAGGGTTTTTAATAGGAGTAATAATTGCCCAACATGAACATTTTCAAATTGATAGAAAAATGGAGTATTTAATACTGGTGGTGGCAACTTTTGTTAGTTACTTCTTACCAATGGGGTTGGTTATATGAGTAAAGGAATGAAAACTGCGGTATTTGTTGCCTTATTGTTTATCTTGATTTTACTAGCTGTGGCAGCGGTACTATTGTTCAGGGGCAGTAAAAATACCATTACAAGCAACGGGGCCGAATCTAATTCCTCGAAGTCTGAAGACGCTATAAAGTATACTCTTAAGCTCAGCTCGAATCATTTCGAGCCGAACGTAGCACAAGATATTAAGTTTAGTATTTTAAATCAAACCGGTGAGGTTCAAAAACAATTTGTTCAAAAAGATACCAAGATGGCATATATATTCTTGCTCAGAACTGATATTAATAAGCTTACTATTCTAGAGCCCGAGTATAATGCCGCTACCGGTGAATTTATAGTTAAAAACTATAACTTTGGAGCTGATGCTAACTATCGTATGTTTGTAAATTTTAAGGCTCAACAAATGCGTAATACTTTATTTGAGCAACACGAAATAACAATTAAAACTGATATTACAGTAGGCAACAAGGCTCTTTACAAGGTTGAGGCTTTTGGCGACGTGAGAGCAAGCGAAATTTTAGATGGGGTCACGATTAATCTTGATGGCTGGCGTGAAGGCAAGGGTTTAAATCGTTCAGTAGTGTTAAGCTTTAATAAAGGAGGGACGGCTTTCAAAGATGCCAAGTCTCTTAACGATATGGCTGCTAGAGTTTATGCCTTCAGGCAGGGAGGTATGGATCTTGCTTTTATAAATAGTGAACAAATTGTAAAAGATAAGGATACTGGCGACATTAAGTTTAATATCTTATTCCCTAAAGAGGGCATCTATAAGCTATTCGTAGAGCTTAATATTAATGATAAACCTCAGATGGCCACCTTTGTATTAGATCTTAAAGATTTGAAGTAGCCCTGCTATAATTAATACACCAATGAGAAAGTTCAAAATAGTTGTAACAAATAGCCAAGATCTTTCAGTTGCTCAGATTGAAAGGCTAGAATCCCTTGGGGATGTTAAGTTCTTTAACCCTCTTCCAAAATCTAAAAGTGACTACCTGGAGATAATTAAAGGGGCGGATATTATTTGTTCCGGCACCGCAGGGCTGGATGTTGCATATCCAGAATTAAAAAATTGTTACGTTACCGTAAACTTTGTGAGTGTAGCATTTCTAGATTTAGATTTAATGAAAAATAATAATGTTACCGTTTCCAATGCTCCTGGAATAAACAAAGAATCTGTCACGGAATGGATCATATGGATGTTACTAGAGATATCAAGAGATTTTACAAGATTCCTTAATTCCAAAGAAGAATTTAGAAAAGACGGAGCCTTACCCCCCGTTAATATGGGGCTACTCGGTAAGAATCTTCTAGTACTTGGCGGTGGACATATAGGCGGCCGAATTGCTGAAGTTTCTGAGGCGCTCGGAATGCGCGTTAATGTATTTAGGCGTGGTGATAACTTACTAAGCTTAAGTGGAGATGTCGATTTTATAATAAATACCTTGCCAGAGAACCCCGATACTAAAGGTTTGCTGAATGAAGAGTTTTTTAGTTCAACAAAGAAAGGTTCTTCCTTCATATCAATTTCTAGAAACCAAACATTAAACCTTAACGCTTTAATAAAAAGTGTTCAATCTCGCCATACCTACAAAGCGGCCTTAGATTTTGCTGACATATTGGTTGGAGATACTGGTAATGCAGATTATCTAAAATGCCTAAAAATTGATAATATTCTATGTACACCGCATATTGCTTACAATGCTCAGTCTAGCATAAAGAACGGTAACGACATGATGATGGATAACGTAGAGGCTTTCATAAAAGGAAAGCCTCAGAATGTTCTGAACCCTTAAGCTTAATAGGCCAGCAGCACTCCTTCTGCTTCTTCCCGATTTATATAGCTATTTTCCTAACGCTTACTAAACTGTTCGGCTCGGCGAGCTCGTTTAAGACCAGGCTTTTGGCGCTCCTTCTCACGAGGATCACGTTTCATAAGGCCTGCTTTTTTAAGAGTAGAGCGATAATCACCACTTAATTCAGAAAGAGCTTTTGAAATAGCAAGCTTGATTGCATCTACTTGCCCGCTTAATCCACCGCCTTTCACTAGAATGGTAACGTCAAATTGACCATCTTTGCTGACAACCTCAAAAGGCTGAGTGATCTCTTTTATTAAGCTAGGTGAAGCGCAAAGATAATCGGCAGCTGGCTTCTTATTAATAGTAATAACGCCTTTGCCGCCATTATAAATTCTAGCAGTTGCTGTGGCGGATTTCCTTCTACCTAAGCCGTAGAAATATTCAGTTGATTTAGCCATTATCTTTTAACCTCTACCTTTCTTGGTTTTTGAGCGCTATGGTCATGATTTTCACCAACAAAAACCCTTAAACGCTTCATTCTTTCATTCTGTAGTTTATTCTTAGGCAACATTCCTTTGACAGCATTTGAAATTGCGAAGGTTGGATCTTTTTCCATCTTATCCTTAAGGCTAGCCTCTTTTATGCCTCCAGGAAAACCTGAGTAATGGTAGTACTTCTTGCCATCTAGTTTGTTACCTGTTGCGGCAATCTTTTCAGCGTTAATAATGATAACATTATCGCCACAATCAATATGAGCCGTAAACATTGGCTTATTTTTGCCGGTTAAGCTTTTAGCCACTTCTGTCGCTAATCGCCCAATAGGCACGTCTGTTGCATCGAATATCAACCACTCGCGGGCGACATCTGTTGGTTTAGCGGAATAAGTTTTATTCATTACTTAGCCTCCTTGTTGGAATCTTTTTTTGAAGCTGGCTTTTTAGCTACAGTTTTTTTAGTATCTGAAGAATCAGCATCCTTATGCTCTACTTTGAATTCTTCTTTGTCTACAAATTCTATGACAGCCATTGGAGCATTATCGCCACGCCTAAATCCATCTTTTTCTATTCTTAAATAACCGCTCTCACGTTTAAGTTTAGGGGCTATAAAATCGAATAGATGGTTGGCCGAAGATTTAGTAGATATTTTAGATATAACTAATCTACGATTCGCCAAACTGCCATTCCTTGCCTTAGTGATTAGTTTCTCTAGATAAGGCCTGAGCTCTTTAGCCTTCGGTAGTGTTGTGCGAATTGAATAATGTTCAATAAGTTGAGACGATAGAGTTTTTATAAGAGCTCTACGTTGGTCTCTTTCTCTCCCTAATTTTCTTCCCTTGTATCCATGTCTATGCATAACTTAAAACTCCATCTCTGATAATTTTTCTACAACTTCATCAAGAGCCTTTGATCCAAAGCCTTTGAGGTCTCTCAAATCGGATTCGCTCAGGGATACTAAATCACTAATTGTGATAATGTCATTATTTACTAGAGCGTTAGTAGTTCTAGCTGTTAACCCTAATTCTTCGATAGGGCGAGAGAGGGCATCTTCTTCGCCCGAGCTATCAGAAGCTGAAGAAGAGGCGGTTATATCAACGGTTACTACCTCGGTTGACCCTGATAGAGCCTTGTATTGATTAGTTAAAATTGCTGCAGCCTGCTCAAACGCATCGCGTGGAGAAATAGACCCATCGGTATCAATAGTTAAACTTAATTTATCGTAATCAGTATCCCTACCTACACGAGTAGATTCAACCTTGTACCTAACCCTAGTGACAGGGCTATACAAACTATCAACTGCTATGAAGCCAGCGGGTAGATCTGAATTATCGCGATCATCGGTGGTTTGATAACCAATCCCAGGCTCTACTAAAAGCTCCATATCTATACTGGCCTTAGCGTCATCGATTATTGCAACAATTTGTTCTGGATTGACAACCTCGACATCTGCATTCTTGGCGATGTCTCCCGCAGTAACTACTCCGCCGCCCTTTTTGCTTAATCTTAGGGTTTGGGGCTTCTCTGTAAATGTTTTAAGCCTAATTTGCTTAACATTAAGGCTTATATCTACAACATCTTCCCTTACTCCTTGTATAGTAGTGAACTCGTGGCCAACACCATCAACTCTAAAGGCTACAATGGCGGCACCCTGGATCGATGATAATAAAACTCTCCTTAAACTATTCCCGAGTGTCATACCGTACCCGCCTCTAAGCGGCTCTACGATAAAGGTAGCACTATTTTTAGAGTTATCCATTACTGATGATAGGGTTGGATTATTAATTACCTTGTTACTGCTCATATTTCGATTCTCCTTCTTAATAAGTGAATTTTATTTCTCTAAAAATCTATTTATTCGAACTATCTTGAATAGTATTCAACTACCAACTGTTCGTTGAGGTCTTGCTCCGCGTCTTCTCTGGTTGGAAGGGCATTTATTTTGATGGTTTGCTTTTTGCTGTCGACACTGAACCAACTGTAATTAGACTTTCCCAATCCTCCGGTTAAATCCTCTAAGTTATTCATATAGGCATTGTTAGCACTCTTGGGTCTTACAGTAATTTCATCACCAGCTTTAAGTCTGATAGAAGGTATATCAACCCGTCTACCATTTAGTATGAAATGGCCGTGGCTAACAAGCTGACGAGCGGCTCTTCTACTAGCTGCAAATCCTGAGCGATAGACTACATTATCAATTCTTCTTTCAAGATACTCTAAAACAGTATTTCCTGTTTGGCCGACAGTTCTGTCGGCTTCCCTAACTAGATTAGAGAACTGTTTTTCTAGTAGGCCATAAAGACGACGTATTTTCTGTTTTTCTCTAAGCTGAATCGAATATTGGCTTGGCTTTGATCTTCTCTTTGGCCCATGTTGGCCGGGTATATTTGGCCTTTTTGCCAAAATCTTATGCGCCTTAGGGTGGAGCGCATATCCTTCTCTTCTACTTTGTTTACCTATTGGTGCTCTATCTCTTGCCATTAAACTTAACCTTTCTTTGCTTTCTTAGGTCTGCATCCGCCAAAGGGGATAGCAGTGGTATCATTTATCGAACTAACTTGAATGTCGGATGTGGCAGCAGATCTGATGGCTGTATCTCTACCTTGCCCAACACCATTCACAAACACGTCAACAGCGTTTAACCCATATCCAGTTTTAGCTAAGTTTAAGGCTTTTTCCGCAGCAACCTGAGCGGCGTAAGCTGTACCTTTCTTTGACCCCCTAAAGCCACATGCTCCAGAGCTTGATGCTGCTAGCACGTTCCCTGTGATATCAGTTATGGTAACGATGGTATTGTTGAAAGTTGCTTTAATACACATGCGACCAGTGCTAACACTTCGCTTTGCCTTCTTCTTCTTTTTTGTTGATGTTGTTGCTGCCATTTATTCTCCTCTAATTTTAAATTACTCTAGAATAATAAGTTAATAATCTATTTTTTAAGTTTTACTTGCTGCCTTCTTCTGGGTTCCTCCGACTGCTACTTTTCTGCCCCGTTTGGTTCTAGCATTCGTTCGAGTTCTTTGACCTCTGGAGGGTAGGTTATTTTTATGCCTCAAGCCACGATAGCTGCCAATGTCCTTCAGCCTTTTTATATTATTGGCCACAACTCTGTGCAGATCGCCTTCAACTATGTATTGACCGTCAACGATCTCACGAATCTTAGTTAGTTGAGACTCAGTTAGGTCTTTAACCCTAGCTGTAGGCTCTACTCCCGCCTTAGAGAGAACATCTAAAGCAGTTTTACCTCCAATACCATAAACATAAGTTAAGCTTACTTGAACTTGTTTGTCCTCTGGGATGCTAACACCTGAAATTCTTGCCATAAATTTACCTCGGGATCTCCTAAATTAAACTTTATTTAAATATTAACCTTGTCTTTGTTTGTGCTTTGGTTTATCGCAAATAACTGCCGCTCTCTTTTTACGACGGATAATTTTGCATTTATCGCATATTTTTTTGATACTTGGCCTTACCTTCATGCTGCTTCTCCCTATTTTCTAAAAACTATTCTGCCCTTACTGAGATCATAAGGTGTAAGTTCGACAACTACCTTATCCCCAGGTACAAGCTTGATATAGTTTTTTCTCATTTTTCCTGCCATGTGTGCTTGGATGGAGTGACCATTTTCCAGTTCAAGTTTAAATTGAGTGCCTGGAAGCGACTCAATAACAACTCCATTCAACTGGATTACATCCTTAACTTTTGGCATATATACTACTAACTAACTAGTTTAACTGAAAAATTAAGTTTTGTAAACACTAAAATTAGATTAAGCTCAGCAATAGGATCTAGAAAGATTTTCTTTATTTTTACGACTACTCGGTCTAAGCTCTTTTAAACATATCTTTATTTTCACTAATCGAGATGGAACATACAAGAATCAAAATATTATTGTGGGTAAGTAGAGTATAATTACTTTAGATATGACAAAAGAACAGAGTAGGCTTTCTAGGCGATATGTAATTTATAGGACACTCACAAGTATGTGGTTTGTTGGTGCTATCTGGTTGTACTTTTATCGTATATTTATTACAGATCAGCAGGTAGGATTTCTTGATGGCATGGCGTTTGCGATAGGGCTAGTAGCAGAAGTGCCTTCCGGGGCCTTAGCAGATAAGTTTGGTCGAGATAAGATTGTTCGAATTGGTCAAATACTAGCCGGATGTGGGTTACTAATACAAGCTTTTGGAAGTAGTTTCGCTCAATTCTTTATAGGGCAGGCGATACTGACGATAGGATTATCATTTGTATCCGGAGCCGACGAGGCCTTATTTTTTGAGAGATTAAAATTTGATAAAAAATCTACTAATTGGCGCAAGTTAGTAACTCGCGCTTCACAGATCGGACTTATTGGGTCATTCTTAGCGACAGTATCTGGCGGATTTTTACATAATATTGAACCCAGGCTTCCTTGGATATTAAATGGCCTTGCTTTTATAGCTTCCGCCTCTTTGATTTGGACGGTCAAAGATGACAGGCCTCAGAAAGCACGTAAAGGCTTTATGCCGGAAATTAGAGATTATTTGCTTGATATAAGAACTGGCTTTGCTCAGTTTCGCCTACCAAAACTCTGGCTATATCTACCGTTTATATTGACGGTTCAAGGGCTTTTTTACGCAACAGGCTATGGGCTGCTAAGGCTAATTTTGCTAGATAGATTTCACTTTAGTCCATTATCGGGTTCTATTGTAATAGCGACGAGTAGCTTAATAACTGCCGGCTTTTTGGGCTATATGCACAAGAACGCTGATAGCTTAAGTGAAAAGAAGGTACTAACTATAATAGGCCTACTTGCCGGTTCTAGCTTATTGCTTTCACTTGCAAACATAGGGTGGTGGGGATATATAGTTATTCTTTTTCTACATGCAGGCGAACATACACTACAGCCGTTTCTAAGCGAAGTACTGAATAATCAGGCACCGGCGGAACAGAGGGCGACAGTGCTATCGGTTGCTTCATTTTTTAAGGCGCTTCCGTATGTTTTTTTAGCTCCAATTATCGGTTACCTCAGCGCTAATAATAAGATGGAGTACTTTTTTATAGCCTGGGCACTATTAGTTTTTGGTTCTATTTTGCTTTATCTATCAACCAGAAAGAAGGATGTTCATCTAAGGGTTACTGAGTAACTCTGCCGAGGCAGAACCAATAGCCAATAAAATCTTGTAATTAGAATAATAACTATTACCTTGGGATTTTTCAGCCAGCCTAACCCTTTCTTTTAAATCTAAAAACCACTGTTAAGCTTAAGTAAACTGCTATTGAAACCAGGGTTAAGCCAAAAGCAACTTTATTGGCTCCGAATTTATCTATACCCTTACCAATTGGCAGAGCTAAAATCGCATAAGGCAGGGCCGTAATAAAAGCGTAACTAGATATAGCCGTGGAACGGTGCCTGGATGGCACCTCTTTGTTAATTTTTTCAATATTAGTGTTGTTGAGCAATAACCCTGGAACAGCTCTCAGGGTAACAGATGAGGCGGTCATAATTTTATTAACAAAAAATGCTGGTAAAGAAAGAGCCAGCGAACTTAAGCTTAACACCTTTATGTTTCTATCTACGTTTTTATGGGTATTCTTCATTTTTGAATATTGAAGCGCTGCTAAAGCCGGCAGTAAAACTGAGGTGAAGCTGACTAAGCTTAATTGAATAGTACTCATGCCGGCAGAAACTCTTAAAGAGGCGTCGAATATTTGCTCAAAAAGATCTCGCAAAATGATTACTCCAAAAAGGGAAATTAGTACTACTCTTAAGTTTGGCTTAAATATGTATTTTGAACCATCTTTTAAAGATGCAATCAGGCTTTCGCCCTTAGTATTTTCTTCTTGAAAGTTAGTAAGTTTAAAGGAAAGCACAACCGCTATAATAGCGAAAGGGATAGCCGTCCAAAAGATCAATCTAAAATTATATTTCCAAAGCAACCCACCGATTAGTGCACTAAATGCCATTGTGGTTAAGGCTAAACCGTGAATTCTGGATACAAACTTTTGATATTGTGAGCCTTTTTCTAACTTAATAAGGCTTTCGTGAAGAAGTGCCTCAAAACTACCTGAATAAAAAGAATATGCCCCGCGCCAAATTATTACTGATAATAGTAAAGATAGCACACTACTAGCAATAGAAAAGCAGACCAGCCCTACCAAATTTAGAACCGTGAATATAGCCAAGTTATTTTTATGACCAAACCTATCTGATAATGCACCTGCTGGTACTTCTAGCATAAGCCCTAAGATAAAGCCTGTGCTTTCAATCAAACCTATGCCTGCATAGTCCGTAAACTTTAAATAGTAAAGAACCCATAGCCCTAGCCAGAATATAGTATTAACTAAGATTTTTATCCACATCAACAGCTTTAAGTTTAGCTCAGCTTTGGCTTTTAAATTATCTTCCATCATTTAATAGCCATTATAGCCTTTTCTCAGATTTTCAAGAAACCAGTTCTATTTTTATCGGCATTTCATTAAGCTTAATTGGTGATTTTAAAATCCCTTGTTTGCCGCCAACATATTGAACCACGTTTGTGGAATTAGCTGAGCCGTAAGTGAGTGCCTCTTCAATTGTTCCGCCAGTTGCCACTACACTTAAAAAGCCGCTAGCGAAGGCATCTCCAGCACCGGTGCGTTCAATAACTTCTACATCTTCATACAGGCCGCATTGATAAATTTTGTTATCGTGTATTAAAGCACTCCCATTCGGCCCATCGGTGATGATGAAATACTTAATTCCTTTTTTGGCTCCGATTCTTAATAGCTTTGTAATATTGTTTTCATGAGTATCGAAAAACTCCATAGCCTCTTCTTTATTTAAAAACAGCATTTCGATATTGCCAAGAAATCTCTTTATTTGTGGAGTATTGGCGGTTTCCCAACTGCTAGGGTTGAATGCCAGCTTAATATTATTATCACGAGTATGCAACATTAAGCTTAATATAATTTTAGGGCTGTTAACGCCACTTAAATAAATCCAGTCAGAGTTGATTCTATTTATATCTAGTTCATTCTGGAGGGTTTTAATGTCGGTTCCACGATAATTCAATATTGTTCGTTCTCCTCCCGGGGCCACCAGTATAGTGGACTGGCTAGTGGTGAAATTCTGATTTCGTATTATGTGGCTAACGTCAATCCCTTCAGATATAAGTTCTGATGCCACCGCTCTGCCGGCGGGATCGTCACCAAGAGCGCATACGATATCTACATTGTTGATTCCGAATCTACTCAGTGTTATGGCAACATTAGTGCAGTTACCACCGGTAACTTGAATCATCTCATCAAGATCATATTTTTTCCCTAAAATTAAATGTTCGTAACAAGCCTTCTCATCGCATTTGGGCTTGAAAGCCTCGCTAAACAAAAAACTATCAAGCGTGGCCGTGCCTATTATGGTGAACGATGTTTGACGTCGTGGTTTTACTATGGCCATTATTATTCTCCTTTAGGGCTTAGGACGGTTGGTTATTTTTATATTTCTCATCTAAAATTTTTACCAGATCATCAATCAACTTATCGATATCTGAGCCAAAGATGACGTCGTGTGCTCCGTTGCAGGTTCCGTTATGGCAGACTCCGGCCGCCTTCATTAAAGATTCAATCTGCTCTCCGGTACCACCACCCTCCATAACCACTCCAACGGGCTTATGGGCTTCAAAGGCGGTTGCAAACTCATGAATTGTTCCCATACGTCCGCCGATGGATATCACGGCGTCAGAGCTTTGGATCAATAGAGTATCCCTGCCCATATAGTGCATACCGCTAAACATAATGAAGTCGTACGATTCTGTGGGCAGGCGATATTTTTCGATATGTTCTAATCGGCTGGCAGCCGGGCTAATTCCTATGCTCATGCCCCCTGAGCTTTTAGCTCCTTGCGCGGCCCAATCTGGTAGACCCGAAGTCGCCCCACTGATCATAGTGTGACCTTTCTGGGCAATCTTCTTGCCTATATCAAAAGCTATTAAATAATCTTTATCTATAGTAGACCCCTTGGCAGCTCCACTGACGCAAATTGTATATCCCTTTTGCATGAATTTATTCCTCCTTTTTATTTATTAAATTTTGGCTCGATATATTTATCGAGCTATTATCTAGATGAGCTATTATTAAGTTTTCAACTTCAGGTTCTCCCACGAAACCGATCATGAGCTGATCCCATAAACTTTCTCTAAAATGATAAAATAATCTATCCTTAAACTTAAGTTTATTGCTAAAGCTTAGAGATACATCCATGAAGTTCATAGTGAGAGGATTATTATCGTGGCTTAATCTAGCTATCCAATCCATATCCTGCCAGAATTTGAATTCGGGATCTAATTGGTAGATTATTTCTTCAGCCTTGCGCCAGTGTAGATCTTCGGGCTGTAAATGAGGTAGAAATTCTTCGGGGTGTTCTTCATTCTTAAGTTTACCGAAATAACGTTGGATGACCCCCCATTTAAGGCCTAAATCACTAAGCTTAAGTATCTCTGGTTCCGCTGTGAGCGCTAGTACTACGCGTTTGCCGAAATCCGGTTTCTTTTTATTAAGTTTAAAGTAGGAGCTATACATTCTAATCTCGTTAATATAATGAAAGCTGAGGGGCATTATTCTGAGCAACGCTCCCGGAATATTATCTTCAACTGGCAAAAAATAAACTACGCCCATCTCTTTTGAGTGGGTTAGGTTATGCTTCTTTTTTAAGACAAAATCTTTAGCCGCTGGAGCTAATATTTGTGGTAACTGTTTGAACTGGATCTGTCGTCGTTCAAAATCTGTAAATTCTAACTTAGAATATTGAGCATTAAATCTGTTAAGCCACTCCGGTCCTTCAGAAAACCTTATTAAGCCGAATAGTTCATATATATCATGATTTTCTACCATCTCTTTGGCCGTTTTATATTTTAAAAGGTTGGCAGCTTTCTGGGGCGGCATGGCCAGTAACATGTTTCTAGCTGTATTTTCATTAATAACCCACGCTTCTTTATTAATGGTAAGATTATTAACTATGTGCAGGACGTTATCTTCTACCTCCAGCGGAGAGTTAGGATTATTAATACCTAATATTTTAGCAAGGCGAGTGTTATCATTTTTAACTCTCTTCAATAACGATAGGTATATCTCATCATCAGTAGCGCTAGCATCAAGCATCAACTCCTTAAGTTTAGATTCAAACTCTCGTCGGATATAAACACTAAGCTCCTTAAAAGCAAACTGATTGCCCGTGACATGTTCGAGCTCTCTCACCGAAAGGCTGAAATAAGGCTCTTTTGCCTCTAGTAGATCTCTAATTAAATTTGATTTATACATTTTTATTTATCGCCATGCTCTCTTTATAACTTAAGCTTAAGCATCTTAATATTAAGTTTAGTATAACATAAAAGATGCACCCGGGAACGCAATAAATGTGAATTTAATTTAGCTCTTAGCTTAAAAAACTCTCTCTTCTTCTCGCAAAATGGCAAGTGTAGCCGCCTGGGTTATTCTGTAAATAATCTTGATGATAACCTTCCGCTGGCCAAAATTTAGTGAACGGTTCTAGCGTTGTCACAGCTGGTGAATCCCATAAATCTGAATCATTAACAAGCTCAATCATCTTTTTAGATTCATTAAGTTCAGCTTCATTTTGATAAAAGATGGTTGAGCGATAAGCTTCGCCTACATCATTTCCTTGACGATTAAGCTTGGTGGGGTCGTGAATCCGGAAGAAGAAATCCAGCAGATGCGAAAAATCAGTTTTGCTATCGTCATAACTAATCTCTAAGGCTTCGGCATGCCCAGGGTGATTCTGATAAGTTGGATTCTCATTTTTGCCACCAGTGTAGCCGGCTTCAGTTTCAGTTACGCCGGGTTGATTACGAAACAACTCTTCCATCCCCCAGAAACAGCCTCCTGCTAGATATGCTTTTTTGATCATGACCGGCGTCCTTTCATTTTAAGGGTTAAGCTTACTGTTATAATAATAGCATTAAGTTTAAATCCCCAATGGAGGCTAGCTGTGAAAAAAGAAAACCCAAACCTTACCCCAGAACAAAAAGATGTTCTGTTTAACAAAGCTACAGAAGCTCCATTCAGTGGCAAATATTTAGATTACCAAGAAGATGGAATCTATGTTTGCGCGAATTGTAAAAATCCTATTTTTAGTTCTGATACTAAGTTTAATTCCCACTGTGGCTGGCCCAGTTTTGATAGGGCAATTAAAGATTCCACCAAAATAGTTACAGATGAATCTTACGGAATGGTGCGTGAAGAGGTCATCTGCACTAACTGCGGAGGCCACCTCGGCCACGTTTTCCCGGATGGCCCCAAAGAAACAACTGGTCAAAGATACTGTATTAATTCCTTAAGTTTAGGGTTTAAGAAACTTCCCTAACTATTGTAAAGATTATGTAATATTATCTAACCCAGTTCTTGGTGAGAGCGGAAAGGTGATATCATTCCTATGTTCCATAGTGGACGGGTGCATCTCCTGTATGCGCGCTCTTTTTTCTTCTGGCGCTATATGCCTATAGTATGTTCCTCCCGACTTCAAGCCTACAAGAATAGCTACTGGAGATAAAAGTGGTATAGCCTCTGCGAAATCATAACCAAGTTTGTATGAAGCCAACCCCCCGGCCATCTCTGCGGCTGTAACTAATTTTCTATTAGTAGAGTCTGAACGATGCCTGCCTTCATGGGCTAATACTCTCATCACACCTCCAGATGTGCAAAATCTTTTTTCTGAAGCCGGCGCATTGATATGCACAGTGCGAGTATAGAGTAAGTGAAACCCAAGAAAACCAGAGTCTTCTACTCTACCAAATAGTTTAATTGTGGTACTATCCCCATAGGGGACCCCTAAATCATCTGTCATAAATTGATGCAAGCCGTCGTAATCTACGATAGGCACACCTAACCGATCCACGACATTTGGGGCAACCAAAACTTCAGGACTCCCAACTCTCCAACCATCAGGACGCTCATAATTACGAATATGCATACTATACCGTTCCTTAAAATTACTTTTTCAAGTATACTCTCTCTTTCTGGATTTGTCAAGCATTTTATTATGTTTTATCTGCTATACTAGAAAATATTAAACTTAAGCTTAAACAGAGGCTGCATGATCAACCAAAAATTTAGAAACGATATTTTAAACTTTCAAAACCAATTTAGTGTTGGCGTGGAGTTGGCTGAGCATATTAAACTTAAGTTCAAGCCAATCAGAATCTATGTTTGCGGAATGGGCAGCAGTTTCTTTACGGGTTTATCAATAATCCGAATCTTTATCACTTTGAATCTGGGCAAGCTATAATGTCTACTCTACGTTGATTCATAGTAGCCGATGTCAGGGAGCCCATTTTCTGCTATAATCAAGAGTATGGAAATATCATTAAAAAACAATTCAACCACAAACCTGACCTTAAGCTTAAGTCTAGATCCCGATGAGATCAAAGCGATTGAAGCAAAAGCTATAAAGGCTTTGGGTAAAAATCTTAAAGTTCAAGGCTTCAGAAAAGGCCATGTGCCAGAATCAGTAGCCAAGAAAAATATTGGCGAAGATAACCTCGCCCAGGAGGTTCTCAATCAAGCTATTACCGATGCCTACTCGCAAGCTATTAAAGAAAAGAAAATAGAGGTTCTAGATCAACCTAAAATAGAAGTTGAAAGTTTTGATCTTAAAACAGGGCTTAAGTTTAAGGCTAGTGTAGATGTCATGCCAGAGATTAAGCTCCACGACTACACTAAAATTAAGAAGAGCATAAAACCCGAGCCGGTTACCGATGAGGAAATTAAAGACGTTATAGATAATTTACTTCAGCGTTCAGCAAGTTATAAATCGGTGGAGAGAAAATCTGAAAACGGAGATAGAATTTGGATAGATTTTGAAGGTTTCGATGCCAAGGGCAAACCATTCAAAGGAGGCAAGGGAGATAACTACCCATTATCTTTAGGTAGCAATACATTCATCCCGGGTTTCGAAGAGGGTCTGCTTGGCTCTAAAGCTGGCGATGAAACTGAACTAAGCTTAACTTTCCCGAAAAGTTATCACGAAAAAAGCTTAGCCGGCAAAAAAGTAAAATTCAAAGTTAAGGTTAATAAAGTTGAGGAAACTGTTAAGCCCGAGCTTAATGAAGAATTTTTCAAACAGTTTAGCCCGGATATAAAAACTATTGATGATTTCAAAAAAGATATAGCATCTCAAATGCAAATTGAAAAAGATATTAAGCTTAAGAAAAATCTACAAGATGAGATAGTAGAAGAGATAATCGCTAAAACTGAATTTGATCTGCCTGAAATCTTAGTAAAAGATCAGCAAGAAATGATAATTTATGATAGTGAGCAAAACTTAAAGTATCGCGGGGTCACTTTAGAAGAATCTCTCGAGCAAGAGGATACTACTAAGGATGAATGGATCAAAAATCACGTTATTCCAGAAGCTGAAAAACGAGTTAGAATCGGCATCATCATATCTGAAGTTGCTAAAAAAGAGCAAATAAAAGTTTCCGATTCAGATGTTAATAGTAGGTTAAGTTTAATGCGCCAGCAGTATATTGGTAATCAAGAGGCATTGGCACAGCTTGATGATCCTAGAATGAAGAGGGAATTAATATCGCGTATTGCCACCGAAAAAGCCATTGATAGATTAGTTAGCTTGGCTACAGAAAAATAACACTTTACTCTAACCTTAAAATCATTTAAAATTAATGTTAGCATAGTGTGTGAACTGTATTCGCTAAATACTATTAATTTTGGTATGGATTAGTACGAAGTTCTTATGCTAACAAGTCAAAATAATAAACTAACTATTTAAAAGATAGTGAAAAGGAGAAAAATTTAAATGGCAAATTTTGACCGAACAAAACCCCACGTTAATGTAGGTACAATGGGTCACGTTGACCACGGTAAAACTACTCTTACAGCAGCCATCACCATGGTTCTTGCTAAAAGATTACCGTCAGACGTTAATAAGGCTATCGCCTATGATCAGATTGATAATGCACCAGAAGAAAAAGCTCGTGGTATTACTATTGCAACAAGCCACCAAGAGTATGAAAGTGAAAAGCGTCACTACGCACACGTAGATATGCCAGGACACGCTGATTATGTTAAGAATATGATCACCGGTGCCGCTCAAGTTGATGGAGCTATTCTTGTAGTTTCAGCTGCTGATGGCCCTATGCCTCAAACTCGTGAGCACGTTCTACTTGCTAAGCAAGTTGGCGTACCAAAAA
This sequence comes from Candidatus Saccharimonadota bacterium, assembly GCA_036826375.1. Taxonomy (GTDB): domain Bacteria; phylum Patescibacteriota; class Saccharimonadia; order Saccharimonadales; family HK-STAS-PATE-42; genus DAISWL01. The sequence goes on along the minus strand of DAISWL010000002.1, from coordinate 83,307 downwards.
TAGTAGTATTCTTAAACAAGATGGACATGGCTGATCCTGAACTAGTTGAACTAGTTGAAGAAGATGTTCGTGATCTACTTGCTAAATATGAATTCGATAGAGAAGCCCCCGTTATTAAAGGTTCAGCTCTTAAAGCTATTGAAGGTGATGCAGCTAACGAAGATGCAATCATGGAACTTGTTAAAGCTATGGATGATTACATCCCAGAGCCAACCCGCGATTTAGATAAGCCTTTCTTAATGCCTATTGAAGATGTCTTTTCAATCAAAGGTCGTGGAACGGTTGCTACCGGTAGAATCGAACAAGGTACACTAAACTTAAATGATGAAGTTGAAATCGTTGGTGTTAGAGCTACTCAGAAATCAGTTGTTACCGGAATTGAAGCTTTCAAGAAATCTCTTGATAAGGGTCAAGCTGGTGATAACGCGGGAATCCTACTCCGCGGTATTGAAAGAGAGCAAATTGAACGCGGTCAAGTTCTAGCAAAACCAGGAACAATTACTCCTCATACAGAATTTGATGCAGAAGTGTATATCTTAACTAAAGAAGAAGGCGGACGTCACACTCCATTCTTCAAGGGCTACAAACCTCAGTTCTACTTCAGAACTACAGATGTAACCGGTGAAGTTGAACTTCCAGCTGATAAAGAAATGGTTATGCCTGGTGATACTATCACTTTCAAAGTGAAGTTGCTAGCACCTATCGCTATGGATCAAGGCTTGCGTTTTGCCATCCGTGAAGGCGGTAGAACCGTAGGCGCCGGTGTTGTTACTAAAATTGTTGCCTAAAGCAGGATACTACTCCTAAACATTCAACATAAGTAATAACTTAGCTTAAGAATAATCCCCGTTATTGTGTTTAATAAAATGCACTCGGGGATTATTTTTGACATTTGATAGCGTAATCTGTTAAAATCTAATCAGTTAATAAATTTAGATGTGGTGACTAAAAGTCGCTTTGGCTTAAGCCTAAGAGATGTTACACCGCTCTTCTTAATCAAAGATAGGAGAAGATAGAATGGCAACCGATAAAAATCAACCAGTACAAAAAATCAGAATTAGGCTTAAGGCTTATGATCACAAAGTTATAGATTTAAGCGCAAAGCAGATTGTAGAAACCGCAACTCGCTCGGGAGCACAGGTTAACGGGCCAATCCCGCTACCAACCCGAAAAACAACTTACACTGTAGTAAAATCACCGCACGTTTACAAAAAAGGAATGGAACAATTTGAAATGAGAGTGCATAAACGCATCATCGATATTTTAAATCCAACTCCAAAAACTATTGATAGTTTAATGAACTTAAACCTACCTGCCGGCTGTGATGCCGAAATAAAAATGTAGATTTTAAGATTTAATAAAAATTTAAATAACTAAACTTAAGCAATCGATAATCAGAGGTTTCATAACAGAACTTCTGATTATTTTGTTGTTAACTTAACTAAAAAGCCCTTAAGCTTAAGTTATAATTGAAAGATAAATTATGAGTACTATAAAACAGCAAACCAAAAAGAAGTATGATATGAGGGGCTTCTGGCCTTACTTTGCTAAATTTGCCAATATCAAAAATCCTTACGTTTGGTTTTTCACTATTCTAGGGGTCGCTAAACCAATATTTCTGGCCTTGCAGCCCTACATTATCGTTAAGGTTATGGATAATTTTAATAATCAAAGTTACGACTATGCCATGAATTTAATTGTAGTATTTATAGTACTGAGCATAGCAACCAATATCACAGCAACTACTGCCATAGATTTAAGTTCAAAGTATTTTACTGTTAGATTGGTTAAGTTTAATGAATATTGGATAAGCAGATTAATTAGCCATTCTAATTCTTTCTTTCAAAATAGATTTGGCGGATCCATTACTAGTAACTACACTTCCCTTCATGGGGGATTGGAAAATCTTTGGAATATGCTAATTGAACAGCTGCCAATGTTCTTATTTCAGTTTGTATCCATCTTGGTAATTTCCATACTGTATGATAGGGTCTTAGGGTTGTTAATAGGATCATATCTATTTATATTTGTAATTTTCGCTTTATTTTTATCAACAAAAAGAAGAAGAAAAAGATCTGCATACAGAATGGCTCGCTCGGAATACACCGGTAGGGTTGCTGATATTATAACCAATATCTTTACCGTAAAAACTGAATCAACAAATAATATAGAAGTTAAGCTTAACCAGAAGGATGTATCACATAAATATAAACTGGCTTTTGAAAGCTGGCATCAAGGCATATGGTTTGGTGGCCTACAGTTTCTGCTAAATTCTATTTTTATATCTTTTGCCACAGTAGCATCTTTTCAAGCAGTTAAGAGTGGTCGAGTTAGTTCTGCCATCTTTGTATTTGTCATATCTTACGGCCTTCAGACCACTAGTTTAATAGAGAAAATGGGAAACATAATTAGGAATGTAGAAAATGGCCTAGATGAGATCGCCCCAATGTACGAAATAATAAAACTAGAACCCGAGATAAAAGATCCCCCCCACCCTGAAAAATCTAATATATCTACTGGCGGAATCAGCTTTAATAAACTTAAGTTTAGTTATGGAGACGCTGCATCCGGCACTAAAAAGCTTTTCAGCAACTTTAATTTAGATATTAAGCCTGGAGAAAAAATTGGGTTAGTGGGCCCAAGCGGCGGAGGGAAAACTACAATTACTAAGCTTATTCTACGTTTTATGGATGTAGATGGCGGAGAGATTTTAATTGACGGCCAAAATATAGCCAATATCACCCAAAATGATTTAAGAAAAAATATTACTTACGTACCACAAGAACCACTTTTATTCCACCGTTCGCTAAAAGAAAATATTGCCTACGGTAAGCCAGGCGCCACAGAAGCCGAAATAATAGAGGTGGCTAAAAAAGCTAGGGCGCACGAGTTTATAACTCCGCTTAAATCTGGCTACAACACCCTGGTTGGTGAGCGTGGTACCAAACTTAGTGGAGGTCAACGCCAACGTGTGGCAATTGCCAGAGCGATGCTAAAGCCCGCTCCCATCTTAATTTTAGATGAGGCCACTAGCGCGCTAGATAGTGAAAGCGAAAAGAAGATTCAAGAGGCTTTGTGGGAATTAATGAAAAATAAAACCGCTATTGTGGTAGCCCACAGGCTTTCAACAATTAAACATATGGATAGAATTATAGTAATAGAAAATGGAAAAATTAAAGAACAAGGATCTCACACCGAGTTAATTAAGCTTAAGGGAAGTTACGCTAATTTGTGGCAGCATCAGAGTGGCGGGTTTGTATAAGAATTAAAAGGAAGATGAATTATGAAGAAGATAACTAAAAAAGAAAGCGCCTTAAGTTTAAGGCTCCTGACAATTGAAGCTACGCTAACAAGCTTTATAATTTTTATGCCGGTGGCCTATCTATTATTTAGCGATATTGGTTTGAGCCAATTTCAAATCGGGCTCATTCAGTTTGTATTTGCAATTACTATGTTATTAACCCAAGTTCCTACTGGCTATATGGCTGATAAATTTAGCCGTAAAGCTAGTAACTTTAGTGGTGATATATTCCTAGGCGTAGCAGTTTTAATATATTTCTTTGCTGGTAATTTTTGGCATGCAGTAATTGCGGAAATTCTATTTGGCCTAGGCTTAAGTTTAACCAACGGAGCAGACTCAGCACTTATTAAAGGACACGCTGAAAATTTGGGTAAAGATTACAAGAAAATCAACGCTCGCCTATCTCAGTATGCCTTTATAGCTCAGGGCTTGGGAGCCATTGTGGGCGGTTTGATGGGGGCGCATAATATTCGCTGGCCATTTTTAGCTCAAGCGATAATCTTTATTATTGCAGCTAGTTTTTCACTATTCATCAAAAATATCGGCAAAAAACGGGTTACTAAAATACACCCAATTAAAGATGCTTACGCAATCACTAAGTATTGTTTGCACGGTCATAAAAAACTAGCTTGGAGGATGCTTTTGGGGGCATCCTTGCTTACTAGTACCTGGGTGATAGTTTGGCTTTTAACCCCTAGTTTTTTGAAGGCTGGGGTTCCCATTGGTTGGCACGGAGTAATGTTCGCTCTCATTTCTGTAGCTGCGGTTTTTGGTGGCCAATTTATAATTAAAAATCCTAAGCTTAAAAAAACTACTCCATTTCTGTTTGCGGGATTAGCCTACGTGACATTAAGTTTAAATATTAGTATGTTTACTATCTTAATTTTTTTGATGACGAGTTTTGCCCGGGGAATCAACCAGGCTACAGTTAAACCCTACATTCAAGAAGAGGTGGCTGAAGATATTCAAGCTACAGCCTTAAGTGTTTTCGATATGCTTTACCGCGTATTCAGCGCCTCGCTAGGTTTACTAGTCAACTACGTTGGCAACTTTGGAGTTCAATTTGGAATGATGGCCTGCTTCGGCGTAACCGCTACAATGTTCTTGATATTTAAACTTAATGGAAAGAGATATGTATAATGAAAAAACTATTTAAACTTAATGCATCTAAACAAGCGTTATGGTACCTATTTAAAAACAACAAAAAAGTATTTGTACCAGAAATAATACTTGTAATTGCTGCAATGTTGCCTGTAACTATTATGACGTTAATACCCGCCAGAATTGCAGCTAGTGTATTCAGTGGAAATACCGACGGCTTGGCTATAGATTTTGTAGCGTTCTTTTTACTAGGCGTAACCCATGGTATTTTATGGCATCTTGCTGACATGTACTGGGTAAAATATACGTTCCCCTTATTTTATACTACAGGAGAAGACGTATTTAAATATATTCTAGCGAAAGAATATCCGCACTTTATAGCTAACTCACCATCTAAGATAGCTCAGTATATTAATGAATTTAGAGATAATATAAACCAAATCTGGATCAGTATTCATTGGGGATATATCGGTTTCGCCATGCAAACTCCGGCGGTAATTTTAATATCACTTAAAGTTAGTTGGATCCAAGCTCTAATTTATGTTGTTTCAGTGATCTGGCTGATGATTTTACTATATTTAAAATCCATTAAGCTTGACGAAAAAATAGATTCTAGCTATACCCAAGATAACAATCTCAACTCAGCCGTCATAGATGCCGTTACTAACTTTGTTAATATTAAATCTTTTAAAGCCGAAAATAAAGAATCTCAAGCCTATAAGAAGTTGAGGTTAAAATCTGAAGTTAAGTTTAAGCGAGCATGGTATGCTTATATGCGCTATTGGTTCAGCGCTTCTAAAGTTATTAGGTTTATAACTTGGCCGGCAATTTTATTTAGTAGCTATTGGCTATTTAAAACCAATCAAATAGATGCTACCCAAGTGGTGCTTTCAATCACAGTTCTAATTACTTTGACAGATTTTATTTGGGGTTTGGTTGATAGAATGGCGAACGCTAAAAAGAATTTTTCAAAGCTACAAAATGGGTATGATTACTTGGCTAAAGAAGATAATATCTTCAAGCATGCCAGTGACTTTCAAAAAGATGATGCCATCCGGCAACCTAAAATGCAAAGTTCTCTTAAGCTTAACAATCTCAACTTCGCTTATCCAGATAGGCCAGAAGAACTAGTTCTTGAAAACCTAAATCTTGAAATCAAGAAGAATGAAAAAATTGGTATTGTTGGCAAAAGCGGCGGAGGGAAATCTACACTCGTTAAGTTGTTGCTCGGTTTTTATGATTACGACCCTGAGCAAGTACTAATAGATGGTAAACCAGTCAAAAAAGATCAATTAAGTTTAATAAATTCTTACGTGCCTCAAGATACATCATTATTTCAGCAAACTATAAAATATAATATTGCTTATGCGGTTAATGGTTTTGTGTCTAATAGTGAGATTGAGGATGCCGCGAAAAAAGCTCATGCCCACGAATTTATTATTAAGCTTAAGAAAGGCTACAGTACTCTAGTGGGTGAACGTGGGATTAAGCTTAGCCTTGGACAGCGTCAACGCATTGCCATCGCCCGCGCCTTTTTGCAGAACAAAGATATATTAATTTTAGATGAAGCCACCTCTGCACTAGATTCTAGAACTGAGGCTAAAATCCAAGAATCTTTAGAAAAGTTATGGAGCAATAAAACTGTAATTGCAGTGGCCCACCGACTTTCAACCCTTAATAACGTTGATAGAATTGTAGTTGTTGATGGCGGTAAAATTGTAGAAGTCGGCACTAAAAAAGAATTACTTAAGCTTAACGGTAAGTTCGCTGAGTTATGGAATCAGCAGAAGGATGGGTTGATATAGATGTTTTTATTACAACTCTAACAGTTCACTTATTGCAAATAATCTAACCATTGTATATAATATAGTTATTATGAGTAACGTAACAGTTTTAAACACTAAAATAGATAAAGATCTTAAAGATGAACTCCAGGCCTTTGCTAAAAGCCTAGGTTTACCAGTTAGTACGGTTGCAACTAAAGCCTTTGAAAAGATATTAGCTGAAAACAAAATCGTCTTTAAGCCTAAGGATAACCCAGATAGAGCAGAGGAGGAGTTGAATCCTGCCGTAGCCACAGAATTACTCTCTGCCTTAAACGAAACTGAGAACAAAAAAAACTATTCTCCAGCTTTTAATAACACTGAAGATGCATTAGCCTGGTTGAATAGTAATGAAGATTAAGTTTAGTAAAAAGTTCAAAAAACAATTCACTAAATTTCCAAGTAAAGTTAAAAGTGCTTTTGAGCTAAGGTTGGAGCTTTTTATCAGCAATCCTAGAGCTCCACTCCTAAGAGCTCATAAGCTAAGCGGTGAGTTAAAAGATTATAGCAGTTTTAGCGTAACCGGCGATTACAGAGCTATCTACCGTATAGATAATGAGACTATCTATATTTTTGAAATGATCGGAACGCATTCTGAACTTTATAAATAAACCAAGTCAGCATTAAATACATATTATGAAATACCTAAAACAACACAAAGAAATAAGCTTAATTCTCTCAGACCCTAGATTGAGAGCAATTGCCATCTATACCCTCTGTTCAAGCTTTGTACTGTGGTATGGAATAGAAAAAATATTCTTAAAAAATACATTAAACTTAACTACCACTCAAATTACCAGTTTTCCGTTAATATATATGATCACCACTCTAATCCTAGAATTCCCTAGCAGTATTTTAAGTGATAGATGGAGCAGAACCAAAACCTTAGCCCTAAGTACGGGATGTTTACTTATTTCCAGCCTACTGGGGGGATTAAGCCACAGTTATTTTAGCTATCTGATTTCCGTAGTAGTATGGGGAGCAGCTTCTAGTTTTCATAGTGGTACATCGCAGGCCTTGGTTTATGATAGCTTAAAGAGCATAAAACAAGAGGGAAAATATCTTAAGGTTAATGTATTCTTGCAAAGGCTTTTTGGATTAAGCCTATTCATATCTATATCTTTGGGTGGATATTTACTAGATTTGCTTAATCCGAGATCAATTTACTTTCTAGAAGTTCCAACCGCTATTCTGGGTACAGCGGTCATTCTTCTAGTTAAAGAACCTACTTTCCATAAAAAAGATCAAGAACTAACTGCTTACAAACATGTGTTAAAAACTATTAAATCAACCATTGTGAATAAGAGCCTGGGCTTGAGAATAATAATCTCAGCTCTAGTGGTTTCAGTTTATGCTAATTATGTTTATGAATTTTCTCCACTATCTTACCTTAAAATTGGGATTGATCAAAAATGGATCGGTCTGTTGACCGCTATAGCCGGTACCCTTGGTTATTTCATTTTGGGTGGGTTAGTAGATAAATTTAAGGCTAGCTGGTGGCAGCCGGTATTGATGATTACATCTACTGGTTTTGCTATCGCTGCCTTTATAGCTACAAATTGGTTCTTACTGCTGGTATCTATGTTTATATTATTACTTTCTCAAAGCTACGCTAATGATATCAACGATGCCAAGCTTCACGATCTAGCACCCAGCTCGGAAAGAGCTTCGGTAGCTAGTTTATCTGGATTAGTTGGAGGAATTATGGCGGCTCTATCCTACCCGCTACTAAACTTAAGTATGAATAGGTTAGGTGATAGCGGCTACTTGCTAGTATCTGCTTTTGTAGGGATTACAGTGGTAATATTAAGTTTGTACATCTATGCAAAAGAAAGGCACAGTCATGCTAGTTAACATTGATATCCATTCAAAATCTTTCGGCTCCAAATTACTTTATGGCGGGCTTAGCTTAAGTTTAAATAAAGGCGAAAAAATAGGTTTAATCGGCCGTAACGGCTGTGGGAAATCTACACTTTTAAACATTATTAACGGTAGCGATAAAGATTACGATGGAGATTTAAGCTTAGCCAAAAACATCACCATAGCAAGCACCCGTCAAGAACACAGCGATCAGGCGGATAAAATCGTCATAACTTATATACTGGGGGATATCCCCCGCTACACTAAACTTAAGAATCAGATTGAGCAGTTTGAGCATCTTCAGAACCCAACTAATCACCAAATTCACCAATACTCTGAGGCTTTAGAGCAGTTTGGAGACTTAGGCTTTTATGAACTGGAAGGCAAAATCATAGAAGATTTAAAACGCCTCGGCATCACCGAAAGCATGAGTGCAGATAAGCTATTAAACTTAAGTGGCGGTCAAAAACGGATGGTCGAGGTTGTGAAAATTATGCACAGCAAGGCTCATATCATCTTAATGGATGAGCCCACCAACCATATGGATTACGCCAGTAAAGTTTGGTTCAACGATTGGCTAGCTCAAGAAAAGGCCACAATTATCATTGTAACTCACGATAGGGATGTTCTTAGTTTGGTCAATAAAATTATAGAAATTAAAGATCAAAAAACTTTCATCTACCCAGGTAATTATCAAGATTACCTCCGCCAAAATGCTTTTAAAACTGCCGGAGCCGCCAGCGAATTTGAAATCACTCAAAAGCAAATCATCAATACAAAAGATGACATTATTCGCTATCAAAGGATGAAAGAAAAATCTCGTCACCCAAGTACAATTCAGCGTTTCAAAGGCTTGGAGGCGAAATCTCGGCTTAAACTTAAGGAGCTTGAAGCTATAGAAAAACCAAATCTATGGATAGATAACGAAAGCAAAGATGCCCTACTTAAAAAATCTCAGTTGCCGGCTTACGAGAAATTCAAAGCTACCAACATTAAACTTAATATGGCCGGAAGCGATATTAAAGGTAATGCTCCGCTGATAGATGTGCTAGATTTAAGCTTAGGTTGGGGCGAAAAAATTTTATTTAGCGAACTTTCTTTCAGGCTGAATATTGGTGAGAAGCTGCAGATTAAAGGTAAAAACGGAGCGGGGAAATCTACTTTAATCAAAACGATATTAAGTTTAAGCAAATCTGCCTCCAGTGGGCAAAAAGATGCCCTCCCCCGCATCTATTCTGGCTTGATAGAACTTAACCCTAATCTTAAGATTGGTTATTACCAACAAGAGATTGACCTTAGCGTACTTAAGCTTAAGCTAGGGCAGGCGGTAGAAAATATCTATCATCAATTAGGCAAGCCGCTGACTGAGCCTCAGGTGAAATCTATTTTAAAACGTTATTTGTTTGAGCCAACTTCCGATTACGATAAACCAGTAATTAAGCTTAGCGGAGGTCAAAAAGCCCGGCTGCAAATTATTGAAATGCTAGCTAATCAACCTAATCTTTTAATATTAGATGAGCCCACCAACCACCTAGATCTACCAAGTATTGAGGAGCTTGAAAGTGAGCTGATTAAGTTTAGCGGTGCTATCCTCTACATTAGCCATGATCAGTTTTTCTGCAACAAAATTGGTGGCGAAGTGGTGGGGATTTAAGGTAGGGGTATAGGCTGAAAATTATTACTTGCTTAATTATCGCCCTAGCTATCCTAATAACTAAACAGTTTCTTGCCCCTATTTCTATAGCTAAAGCTAAGGATATAGCTTCTTATAATAAAACTATTTGTATCGCGGATCTATCTCGCCAGAATCTGGAGCAAGCTAAAATGTGCTCTCTATATTTATTATTTATTCTTCTTAATTCTAATTGATTTTGAGTTTTCTCTGAGGTAGAAATCAATACCTACTTTCATACACCCAGCTACTGGTATAGCAACAAAAGCACCCACTATTCCGCCAAAGCTAGCGCCTATAAGCGCTGCCACAAATATCGTTAGGGCACTTGCGTTGATGGATTTTGATTGTATCCATGGCTGCAGGGTACTATTTTCTATTTGCTGATAAACTGCATAATATATGGCTATGGCTAGACTTAATTTCCAGCTCAAGAAGATGGTAAAGAATATTGAGATGGCAGCTCCCAGGGTTGCTCCTACAAATGGTATTAATCCGGCCATCCAAACTAGCGCCCAAATGGCTAATGGGTATTGGATGTTAACTCCCACAATTTTAGAGGCTATCATCATAAATATTAATGCGAAAGTTGCATTTAACGTGGTAAGTATCACTTGGCCATTAGTGTATCCAGTTATAACGCCATACATTTTATATAATAGTTTTTGATATTTCTTTTTATTATTGCCATCTTCTACTATATCCCACAGACGGTCTATCATCTCTGGTCCCTCAGCCACTATCAAAAGGGTGATGATAAGTATAGTTATTAGAGAATATATAAAACTTACAAAACTTTGAAATTGCCCAGCAAATCCGTGCACGATATCTTGCCAGTGGGTGGAGGCGTATTGACTAAGCTGATTTGATTTCTGTTCCAGATCAAAGGCGTTTATGGCAAAAGCCGCAAAGCTATTAGTATTTCTAGCGGTTTCTATTGTATTAGGGGCGTTGATTACTAAACTATAGAGTTGTTTGATAAGCGATGGGAAAGTGGCGTATATTAAATACCCTAATATTCCCACGACTAGACTATAAGCTATGATGGTCCCGATAGTTGTAGACACCCTGAGCTTAGTCGCTAAAAACTTAACTGGTCTGTATATAGAAAGAGCAAGAAACCCAGAGATTATTAACATAACCAAAACGTTTTTTATACTATATAAAAAGTAGATACCAAAGATGAAAATTAATACTGCTGAAAATAATCTAAAAATAGATTTATTAGATATATCTACAATTTCTCTTTTTTCTGATGGCATAAATAATCCTTCTTATATTACCCTTTTAAATTTCTCTACTTACTGGCTAATAGTTTAACATAAAATCTTGAATATAGGTTATAATTAAGCTTAATGATCAAAAAATTAGTTTTAAGATTCAATAAGAACATGAGTGTGGGTTATGCGGCGGCCATGCTGGCGGCATCAGGCATTTTCTCTAGCATGCTTGGATTACTCAGGGAAAGGCTTATTTTGGCCAATTTTGGTTTAGGTCCAGAAATAGATGCCTATCGCACAGCTTTTACTATCCCGGATTTTATGTTCTTCATTCTGGTTTCTGGTTCTCTTAGTGTTAGCTTTATACCAGTTTTCAACGAAAGAATAGCTAAAGGGAATAGGCACTCAGCGTGGGAGCTAAGTAGTAGCTTAGTCAATATACTAGCAATATCTACTACTGTAGCCAGCATACTTATAATTATATTTGCAGAAACGCTAGTATCTAAAATAGTGGCTCCGGGCTTAGATGAACACGCCACCTTTTTGGCTGTTAGTATGATGCGTATAATTGCTATCAACCCGATACTATTTTCGGTGAGTAGCGTTCTTACGAGCATCCAGCAAGCTCATGGTAAGTTCTTCTTTTACGCCATGGCTCCATCGGTTTATAGTTTGGGTATTATATCCGGAGTTATCTTTCTATCTCCAAAATTTGGCATAATGGGGGTTGCTTACGGTGTGGTAATCGGATCTTTTCTTCAACTGATAACAAGCATTATTGGCCTGATAGGTCTTAAGTTTAACTATTCACCGTGGATATATACTAAAAACAAAGCTTTCCATAAGGTGCTCAAAATTCTTCCCACACGCTCATTAGACCAAAGCATAGATTATCTTAACGTATTGGTCGAAACTAACATGGCTTCAAGATTAGGACCTGGTATGATCACGGCCTACCAGACAGCTTTTACTCTGCAGACAGTTCCGGTTAATTTAGTCGGTGCCGCAATATCCACTGCTGCATTCCCCAGGATGACCGAACGTTTAAACCAGAATCGTCCAGATTTATTCAAGAAGGAAGTTCAGAATATCGTGAAGATTATAATATGGTTGATCATCCCGACAATGATAATTACATACTTTGGCCGTGGTTATTTAGTTAGGCTGCTATTCGCAAAAGGCAACGCGGTGATAGCCTCCATATTGGCGCTACTAGTTGGCTTAATCGGCGCAAAGGTTCTTTTCCAGATTCTAACAAGGATATATTACGCCAAGCAGGATACTATGACCCCTCTCTACATTTCTTTCTTTGCTGTTGCCTTGAACATAGTGCTGGCTATAACTCTCGGCCGGTCTTCAGCTTTAGGGGTAAGAGGCTTGGCTATAGCTCAAACATCATCTAGTGTAGTAGAGGTTCTGATATTAATGAAGTTCTTGAAAAAACATGTCGACCAGCTATTTGATAAGGAAGTGATATCCCAGATTTTAAAAATGCTATTAGCTGGGCTCGCTACCTCTTTCATAACCTGGTTTATGATTAAAATATTGCCCCTACGATCTGGGGATGCTGGATTCATGGTGATTGTGCCCAAGTTCATTATTACCGTTAGTATATCTATAATAGCCTATATCATCGTTAGTTATTTAATTGGCTTAAAAGAAGCCAAACCTGTAGTAGAGAAGTTCGTTAAATTTGTGGGTCAAAAGTAGTTATCGTGGCTAATTCAGATTTAGGCTTAATCAGAAATTTTTCAATAATTGCTCATATAGACCATGGTAAGTCTACTCTTGCGGATAGACTTCTAGAATTAACAGGTACTGTTAATAAGCGCGATATGAAATCACAATTGTTAGATAAGATGGATTTAGAGCGCGAGAAGGGTATTACTATTAAGCTTGCGCCAGTTAGGATGGCTTATCAGAAAAATGACATCACCTATCAATTAAACTTGATAGATACTCCTGGTCATGTAGATTTTAGCTACGAAGTTTCACGTTCTTTACAGGCTTGTGAGGGGGCTATCCTTGTGGTTGATGCCACCCAGGGCGTTCAGGCACAAACCCTGGCCAATCTTTATTTAGCTTTTGAGCAGAATTTAAAGCTTATCCCAGTTTTGAATAAAATAGATTTGCCCGCTGCAGACGTAGAAAAAGTTAGCTCAGAAATTATAGATCTACTTGGCTGCAAACAAGAGGATATCATTAAGGTTAGTGCTAAAACTGGTCAGGGGGTAGATTCAGTGCTCGACGCAATAGTTAGTCAGATACCACCACCAAGTGGCGAACTTAACTCTATTCACGAGCCTACTGCAGCATTAATTTTCGATAGCTACTATGATGACTACAGGGGCGTGGTAGTTTATGTCCGCCTCTTCAACGGCCAAATTAAGAATAGCGATGAGATAACAATGATGGCTGAATCTACGCACGGTGTAGCCCTAGAAGTTGGGCATCTTTCTCCTGGTATGATTAAAGATCCTTCCTTGAACTCTGGTGAGATCGGCTATATAGTAACCAATCTGCATTCGACTTCAGAAGCTAAGGTCGGGGATACGGTTACTTTAAAATCTAAACCAGCCAGGCAAGCCCTCCGGGGATATAAAGATGTTACACCATTTGTATACGCTGGGTTTTTCCCGGCCAGCAATGAAGACTACGAAGACTTAAAAGATGCTATAGAGAAGTTAAGCTTAAGCGATAGTGCGCTTAAATTCTCTCAAGAGAATTCACCAGTGCTAGGATTCGGGTTTAGGATCGGATTCTTGGGCTTATTGCATCTTGAAATAGTCAAAGAAAGGCTAGAGCGTGAGTATAATTTAGAAATTATTGTCACAAACCCTAGCACAGATTATATTATTAAACTTAGTGATGGTTCCGAGGTTAGTATAAAATCTGCTAGCGACATGCCATCAGCAGATCAGGTTGTAGCTATTAAAGAACCCTGGATCAACGGAGAGATAGTTGCTCCTAAAGAGTATCTCGGTGGTACATTAAGTTTAATCGCCACCTCTAGAGGCTTGCAGAAGGGCCTTAGCTATACCGAAGGGGGCTTGGCAATAATAAGCTTTGAAGCTCCATTAGCTAACATGCTAACAGATTTTTACGATAGCTTGAAATCTGTTACTAGCGGTTACGGAAGTTTCAATTATCAGATAACAGACTATCGAGAAGAAAATTTAGTAAGATTAGATTTTTACGTTGCAGGAGAAATGGTAGATGCTTTAAGTTTAGTAGTACACAGAACCGAGGCCCCAGCGATCGGGCGTAGAATCGTTGAGAAATTAAAAGATATAATTCCTAAACAACTGTTTAAAGTCAGCTTACAGGCGGCTATTAACGGTAAGTTTATTGCTCGTGAAGATGTCTCCGCGCTAAAGAAAAATGTCACGGCTCATCTTTACGGAGGAGACGTTAGCCGTAAAAAAAAGCTTTGGGCTAAACAAAAAGCAGGTAAGGCCAGAATGAAAAAATTTGGTAAAGTAGAGATACCCAGCGAGGCCTTCACAGTTCTCATTAAGAAGGATGACTAGGCTTATAGTGTTTATTTAAAGTAAGATTAAACTTAAGGGAGAGTCCAAACAATGGCACAAGTAGATTTAATATCCAACCAAAGTAAAGTTACAGCTCAAGCTGCAGCTGAGATATCAGGAAGGGGGATATCTGGCCGAGCAGAATTCATAGAATACGATATTGAAGGCTACAAATACGTTAAAGTTAGTGTTAAGCTTAGCGGCGATACATCTGTGCTAGCCCCGGGAAAGCATGCATGTCACATCCATGAAAAAGCAATGACATGTGAAGATGAAGCCTCCGATACCTTTATGTGTACTGGTGGGCACTTTGATCCCGGCCCAAATGGTAACACTAACCCAGATGTTAATCATAGTTATCACGCTGGGGATTTGCCTAATATTATTGTAGATGAAGAAGGAAATGGTCAGATGGAAGCAATTACCAATAGATTTAGTCTTAGCCCAGGTCCGGCATCATTGTTAAATTCACCAGAGGGCACTTCAATAATGGTCCATTTAAAAGAAGATCCTTATACCCCGAGCGAGGAAAAAGGCCATAGTGGAGGACCTCGCCTGGCTGCAGGTAATATAATAGTAGCCTGAGTATTAATTCTAGTAGATACTACCTTGAGCTTTGTAAAAAGCACTCGCTCGCTAATCCAGTTCTCGCCAATGGAAAATCTTTTATAAACAAAAAAGCTTAGCGGATATTCACTAAGCTTAAGTATAAAATAACGTTTCGTGGTGGCTCCTCCCAGACATCGGCTTCGCCTCCTCCATCCATAAGTGCTCGCAATCTTCACTTCGTTCCGGTTGCTGCGCGCTTATTCATTCCGCCGACTGCGCTCGCTCTATCGGCTCGCTAATCCAGTTCTCGCCAATGGGAAATCTTTTATAAACAAAAAAGCTTAGCGGATATTCACTAAGCTTAAGTATAAAATAACGTTTTGTGGTGGCTCCTCCCAGACTCGAACTGGGGACACAAGGCTCTTCAGGCCTCTGCTCTACCAACTGAGCTAAAGAGCCGCTCATGATTTTTTAAAAAATATAAGTGTTAATGGTGGGTGGCGAGGGACTCGAACCCCCGACCCTCTCGGTGTAAACGAGATGCTCTAGCCAACTGAGCTAGCCACCCATTAAACCACTAAACTTAATTGTAGCAAATAAATTAAATTTAGTGAAGATGTCTAGAACTTTATAGATTCTCTACCGGCTGGCGCAAAATTGTTTTTAATTTTTCGGGGCTGATTTTTCTGGGATCGCTCAAATAGATTTCGTGATGTTTACCAACCATCTTAAGCTTATTTTCTGGGATAAATTCATGATGCATCTTGGCTAAAATATCTGCTTCATCATCATAAGAACCAACGTGCAAAACTTGAACCGACGTAGCTTCATTCAGATATTCAAGCCTTATATCATCCAGTAGCGGCGGAGCATCTTTTTGCTGAGCCAACTTAAGCTTAGCATCTTTTAACATTTCCGGAGTTATATGGCTCGGTTGCATAATCATCATCGTCCAGTGCCACTGGCTTTTATCTCTGGCCGATGTAAAACTATCCATCTGATCCGCCCACCACAGACCTTCCA
Source organism: Candidatus Saccharimonadota bacterium (assembly GCA_036826375.1). Lineage (GTDB taxonomy): Bacteria > Patescibacteriota > Saccharimonadia > Saccharimonadales > HK-STAS-PATE-42 > DAISWL01. Next base: position 67,228 of record DAISWL010000002.1, on the reverse strand, counting down.
GCGGCATCACTACAAAATCTTTATTTAAATTTTTTGAAATAAACTTAAGTTTATAAGCAACCGGGTACAGAGTATGGAGTGCATCTTGATACATTTTAGATGCGTTAGGATCACCAAACCCATCTATCATTAAATATTGTAATTTTGGCACCTCGATGATCTCTAGTTTTCGGGAAGCCTTATAGCAAGTTAACTGTTTTTTGAAATCAATCTTCATCTAAACTTAATTATACCAGGTTGGAGATTGGTTTTAATCTGAATATTCTACCAGAATATTAAGTTTAGCATCCTCGGTTTTTATCAAGTGAAAATGAAGATGCTCGATACTTTTAATTGTAGATTGCGGGCTGCGAACAAAAATATCATAGCCAGCATCAGAAAAATGGGCCATAACTAAGTTTAGCTCTTTTTGCTCGTTAGAATTAAGTTTGGATACGCAATCTATGTGGTTGAGTGGGATGATCATCAAATGCTTTTGAACTTTTTTCATATCCCAAAAATCGTACGGAAAGCTATTTTCTATAATTCTAAGATGCCTTAAGTTTAAGCTTCGAGGATTAAAACTCGGCTTTTCATCAGAACAAAAAACACAATTTTCAGATGGCTTAACTTTTTTACGATAATTCTGATAATTACTAATGTTATCATCTGAGCGATAAATATTTTGAGCTTTTGTTATCATTCTAAGTTGGCCTCCTATTAAGCTTAATTATAGCAGGTTAGAGGCCAGAGGTTGGTTCTAATCTGAATATTCTACCAGAATATTAAGTTTAGCATCCTCGGTTTTTATCAAGTGAAAATGAAGATGCTCGATGCTTTTAATTGTAGATTTCGGGCTGCGCCACAGCAGCGAGCTAACCCACGAAACAATTGCTAAGGATATTTATTACTACTGCAACCAGCGTATTCACAATGCATTACGTATGAGTCCAGCGGCTTACACCGCTAGCCTTAGAACCTAGCGGTTTTGTCTAAGACGAGGTGTTCTCTAGAAATTAAGATTCTAAACTAAGATTTATGATGCAAAGGTTGCGAGTTAATACGTTCGACTTGAACAAATCGGAGAATATGTTACTATTATTATAAAGTATGTTGAAAGTTGATGATATAAGTTATGAAACTGACCGTGGTCGACTCGTCCTTGAAGACGTTAGTTTTTCCATAAACAGAGGTGATGTTGCGGGGCTTGTAGGCCCAAACGGCTCAGGTAAGACGACTTTGCTTAATTTAATAGGAGGTTCGCTGGAGCCCTCATCAGGTAGAGTATCTACTACAGGGCATGTTGATATTGGTAACGTCCCTCAGAACGTCAGTACCACCCTTACCGTGGGGGAATATATCAATAGGGTCAGTGGAGTTGAACTGGCTGAATTAGAATACGATAGAGCCAGTGATGCATATACCAGATTTCAAACTGCTGAGAATCTTCAAGCACTATGTGACACGGCAGAAAGGTTAGCTAGGTTCGATTCCGCAGTCATGCAGGCAAATGTTTTAAGGTTTTTATCTGATATGGGCATGTCTGATATAACTATCGATAGGCCAATGAGACGACTATCTGGGGGGCAGGTATCGAGAATCGTACTATCTACAATATTTGCAAATGTATACGACATTGTATTGTTGGATGAGCCTACAAATAATTTAGATTCAGTAGGAGCTGAACTTCTAGAGGATTATGTTAGGTCTGCTGCATCCAGTGGTAGTAAGGCTTTCTTGGTCGCTACCCATGATAGAAGATTTCTGAGAAATGTAGCAACCAGTATTCTGGAGGTATCTGCTAACTCAGGAGGTATTAGGCACTACAATACTAGCTATGAAGAATACCTGAGTTTAAGGGATAGAGATTTAAGATTGGAGGAAGATGAATTGGTGGAACATGAAAGGAAAATCTCTAGGCTAGAGAAATCTACCAGACAGTTGAGAAGTCGTCAATCTAGTTCGGCAGCTAGATCGAGGAGAGGCCCACGTGATAACGACAAATCTGCTCACAACTTTAAAGCAGAGAGAGCAGGTACCAGCTCATCAGCCAAGATAAGGGCTCTAGATTCCAGATTGGAACAGATGAGAGCGCGCAAACCAAGACTGACATTGGCGGAGCTGCCCAAGCTAGACTTCGATATTCCCAGCGCAGAATTAGGAACTAGCATTTTAGAAGCTAACGAGCTTAAGGTCAGAAGAGCTGCTGCGTCCACAATGGAAAGCAGTCTAGATATAGGACCATTTGGTTTTCACCTAGCTCCAGGCGATAGAATGTTAATAGCTGGCTCCAACGGCTCTGGCAAAACCAGCTTACTAAAAGGAATGCTACCCCTTACAACTATTCCTGAAGGCTTGGCCGTGTCTGGTGATGTAAGACTATCTGCTAGTGCGAGAGTTGTTTATATAGATCAGCAGCAATCATTGCCTAGTCCGTCTGAAGACGCTATGCGTAACCTGATTAATATTGCTCCAGATGTAGACACCCAAGAGGCTAATAGTTTAATGGCTAGATTCGGGCTAAGTCCTAATGAGATCAAGGGTCAGCCAGTTAGTTCACTTAGTGGCGGCGAGAGAATGAGAATTTTATTAGCAGCGGCCGTTGCTAATAAGGCTAATTTGCTAGTCTTAGATGAACCTACTAATAATTTAGATATACAGGCTATAGATGGCCTACAAGAAGCTCTAAAAGGATATAAAGGAGCTGTTATACTAATTAGTCACGATAGAGATTTTGTAGAAGCTTTTGGCGCCAACAAAACTATCCAACTCTAGAGTTCTTAGTGTAGCAAGAGTTTAATCTTCTGCTGATTATTGGAATTTATTCACCCTCAAGATCTTGTAGGAAGTTCCTCCTTGAGATTTCATATCTACTATTGATATATCAGCGCCTTTAACGCCTTTAATTGCTTCAAAAAACAGTCTTTCTGAAAAGTTAGATTCCGAGAACTCATAAATAGGTCCAATGAAAGCGCTGCCTCGTGGTTTTGTGACTCTAATAACTTCTTCTAGTGTGCCCTTATATGCTTTGCGGGGCAGGTACATAGGTATAGAGCCCACAGCCACAACTGTTTCAAAACAGCCATCCCTGAACGGTAACTCTTGAGCCAAGGCCGCTAAGCAGAACCCGAGAGGTTCAGTTAATCCCTTGTGTGTTAGGGGTAATCTGGGTCTTTCACTATCTATTATATATTTTGGGCTTAGTGATATAACCCTCTTACCCAATTTAGCCATTTCAGTAGCAAATGTAAGGGTTTTACTTGAGCCTAAATCTAGTATTGGGCTCCCTAATTCACCAGCATCTACACCTAATAGTCTGAGGTATAGCCCTAAGTCAGAATCTGTATCTGGGGTGGCCAAAGCTGTATTTAGCTCTACAGCATCGCTTGCCCTGGCTACTTCATGCAAATGCATAATCCGATAGATCTCATCTCTTTAATTAATAAGATTTAATAAATTCAAAACGATTGAGAGAAATAAGGAGCCTATCAAGCTACAACTCATTTCTCTCAGTACAGAAAGTATAAAATTCGCCGTTAGGGGCGGTGCAGACTAGCTACACCACCCCCAACGAACCCGCGCCGACTCAGGAGGAGGCGGCAGTTGCCATCTCGGGGATCCCGAGATGGTTGGCTGCCCCTGCCGCTTCCGCGAGGAAGGAGCCGAACTCAGCTGGGGTCCCCAGGATGGTGTTCCCGTGTTCGTCGGAAACCCTGACGACGCCGTCTTTGTAGCCCAACGTCCAGCAGCAGTTCTGGTCGACATGGCAGAGTGTCACGCTTCCGTCTGATTCAACTCTCATTTCTGTTCCTTTCGGTACGACACCCCTGAAGTGAGGTGTACTTATATTATCATAACTTAAAAATATAAAAAGTCAACATTAATATTACTTTTTACAACATTTATTATCAGATAGCTATTCAACTTGAACTCAATACTAAGCCGTCTATATTATAAGTCGAGGCACATTAACCCCCCAGTGTTTATAAGGGCAAATCTGAAAATATATTTTCCTAGTTCAACCCAACACTCACGCCTCCGCTAAATGCAGAGTCAAAAAGTTTTACTGAAGAAGGAGTTACTCCATTTGGTATATCGAATATTAGGTTTCCCGTAACTTCATTACCTGGATTAATTTCATTTAGCCAAACACTCTGGCTGTTTGAGCTATCGTAAATCATAGCTGAATCGTCGGTTGAGAATTCTTTGTTGTCTGAGCTAAATAGCTTTTGGCTGCTTGAAAATAAGGATTGAGGTTTGTCCCCTATGTTCTTAACTTTGATATTAACTTTACAGTATTGACCCTGGGCTGTTTTGTTAAGGTATTCATTACCTACTTTGGTTATGCCACATTCTTGGGATAAAACTGTAAACTCGAACTTACCGTCCCTAACCGGTTCACCAACCTTACCAGCAGGGGCTTGGTTTTTACTTGATGACTTTGAAGAAGAACTACTAGCGCCATCATTAATCTCCTTGCTAACGTCGTTAACTGCCTTGGATCCAGCGCCTATAATTGATATGAAGAATAGTAAGCCCAGTGATGATATTACTATACCTGATATTGCCAAGCCTTTACTTTGTTTCTTTGCTAGGGCAATAATTCCTAAAATTAAGCCCATTGGGGCAAATAGAAAGCTAAATACTAAAGATAGTATTGCTAATGTGTTATTGCCTTGCTGAGGGGCTTTATTTGAGTTTGCATCCATAAATAGATACCTCCATTTGTTTAATTGTTTAGTGTTTAGTAGGTATCTGTAACTAAAAAGGACACCCACTTATTTGCGTCTAAACAAACAGCCCTAGTTAAAGAACTAAAACCTTAGTGAGTGCCCTAAAAGGGCTCTTTATGCTAGTTTTAGCTGCTTGTTTAGACTTTTTGATTATAGCATTATTAAGAGAACTATAAGCAATTTCTAACTTCCAATACCAAATGCTTTTGAACTTTTTTCATATCCCAAAAATCATAAGAGAAGCTGTTTCCCGTAATTTTCAGATGGCTTAGCCTTTTTGTAGTAACTTCGATAATTATGAATTGTATCATCTGAGCGATAAATATTTTGAGCTTTTGTCGTCATTTAGGTTAATTTCCTGTTAAGCTTAATCGGCGAATTGAACCTGAAGCCACCTTCTAAATCGTACAGTTGAGATCTTTCAGATATGTCATACTCAGCCATGTATACCGGGCAGATGTCATCATTAATGGCTTGAGTGAAATTTAAGTTTAACATTTGGCAGGCTTCTTCCAGAGATTTTTCATCCCCAGATTCCAACTCTATTTCAATATGAGGCCTAACGTGAGGCCATTGATCTAGCGCCACTTCTACCAAACCAGATTGGGTTTTTAGGCTCCAGTTTTCTCTGTAATTTTCTTGGTAGGTTTTAACTTTCATATTGATAGATTCCAAAAAACTAACTGCATGATCGAAGCTATTAACGGTGATTTCAAATTCTTCAATTTTTAATTGATCTTTTTGATCTTTACTGTGAATTTTATGTGTAAGGGTGATTTTATCTCCCTCATCTCTCAACCTAACCCAGCTACCCAGTTTATGGAGTGAATTATCTTTAAAATCTAGATTAATTCTTTTATAAAGTGTTTTTGGAGATTTAAGCTTAGCGCCCAGTGCCTTAAGCTTAGCACGCATCTCTTCGTGATCAATATTTAAAAATTTTACTTCAATTTCTTTAGCCATATTAACTACTCACAATCCTTAGCCCATTAAGTTCCGGTATATCCGCATTGATACTGTCTCTTTCAAGCTCTTCCTCAGATAAAATCCCTATTCCAGCTTCAGGCTGAAGAGTATACATAGTTATGTGGGTAGGCTGGGTAGGAAAATCTACATCGTATTTTGCTCTTAGATAGCTGTATAACTTATCAATATTTCGTAATTGCACCATAGCGATAATTGAGATTCGGTCATCACGGGTTACGATTCTAAAATGACCAGTAGGTCTGAAGTTTATTAAATCATGAGATGCTGCAAAGTTAATAAAATCTTGTTTGAGTTGTTCGCTAGCAAGCTCTAAGTTATTAGAATTTAGCATTGGAGCTAGATTTTTTATAGCCATTATCGAAATATGAAACTCATTCTTTAATAACAAATTATTACCTTTAAACTTAATTGTCTTTGGGAGATCCCCCAACTCTAAATTCACAAGGCTAATATAGCCAGTGTCGTAATTATGGTGCTTAGTTATCATCGTAAACATATCTAAGTTCTTTTGGTGCGGTGAAGAGGACTTGAACCTCCACGTCCTAAAATCGGACACTAGCCCCTCAAGCTAGCGCGTCTACCAATTCCGCCACCACCGCACACCTGTTAATCATTATACAATATTTTAATTCAAGATGCTCACTCGACGTAAATCATTAATCTTAGCCAGCAGTTTTTGATTAAGTTTAATTTTTTCAGATTCTATTAGTTTGATAGAATCTCTGACCTTATTGATAGTTTTCAAATCAGATGGGTCAGTAAACTTAAAGCTGAAATTGCCACTTTGCATTTCGCTGAACATCCTGCCCGGGCCTCTAAGTTTAAGATCGTATTCTGCAAGTTTGAATCCACTGTTTTCTCTAGCGAAATAGCGGAGTCGAGTTGGCATTGCGCCATCGGTGGAGGATATACCGTAGCAGTAGGCTTGATCTTGATTTCGCCCAATGCGACCTCTTAGTTGATGTAGCTGAGCTAACCCAAAATTTTCAGCAGATTCAATAATCATCAAGTTTGCATTTGAGATGTCGACTCCAACTTCAACCACCGTAGTGGCTACTAGAATGTCTATTTCTCCGCGACTAAACTTAAGGATGATTTCCTCTTTTTCTGCCGGTTTCATTTTACCGTGAACGGCTTCAATTCTGAATTTAGCTAAACTACTCTTCTGTAGATTTTCCATCTGCGTTTCAACGCTCCTCGGTTCATCGTCGGCTTCATCATCCGCTTCAATTCTAGGGCAAATAACAAACATTTGATTGCCAGCTTTGATTTCAGGCTCCAATTTTTTATAAAGTTCAATTCTGCCACTAGATGGTAAAATCTCGGTTTTAACTGGTTTTCGCCCTAGTGGCATTTGTTCGATTATAGAAACATCTAGTTCCCCGTAAACGGTTAACATCATACTTCTCGGAATCGGTGTAGCACTTAAGCTTAGTACGTGCGGGGAGAAATCCGCTTGATGATTTTTTTGCATAGCTTGACGTTGGCGAACTCCAAATCGATGTTGCTCATCAATAACAATTAAACCTAATTTGCTAAACTTAACATTTTTCTGGATCAGAGCATGAGTTCCCACTATACAAACCGGCTGGTCTGATTCAATAATTTTAGATATTTGTTCACGCTCAGCTTTTTGGGTTGAAGATGTTAAGCTTAAGGCTTTAAATTTAAATTTTTCTAGCTCCGATTCAAAAAACTTAAAATGCTGAGATGCTAAAATTTCGGTTGGGGCAATCACCGCGCACTGATAGCCACTATTCAAACATTGTAGTGCGGAAAGTAGCGCCACGATAGTTTTACCGCTACCTACATCACCTTGAACTAGGCGGTTCATCGGTTCAGTTTGTTGCTGATTTTGCATCACCGCCCAACTAGCTTTTTTCTGATCATCTGTTAATTCAAAAGGTAGCTCGGCGAGCATCTTTTTAGTGAGCTCTAAATCAAACTTAAGTTTAGGCGCTTTTAGCTTCAAATTTTCTTGTTTATTTAAATAAGATGCCATCATCAACTCGAACAACTCTTCAAAACTGAATCTTAGCTCGGCGATTTTAATATCTTCAGAACTTTGTGGCCAGTGCAATTTTTCAATAGCTTGGCTTAAGTTTAATAAGTTATTAAGCTTAATCACTTCTAGGGGCAAATCGTCTTCAATTTCAGCATAAAGATGCTTAATCTCGCCATGAAATTTTCTGATCATTTTTGAATTTAAACCCTTGGTTTGTCGGTATATCGGTAAGATTCTAGCAGTATTAGTATTGAAATCACTGACCAACTCAACGCTAGGATTCATCATCGATGGATAACTGTAGTGGAACCCGAAATCACCACTAAAAAAATATTCTGGCCCAGATTTTAAACTTTTTACGCGCCAAGGCTGGTTGAACCAAACTATTTTAACCGATCCGGTGGCATCTTCAACAACAACTTCTGTGATGTGGGTACCTCTAGTTTTAGCACGACGAGCAGAAACAGTTTTAATTTTCGCTTTTATAGTTTGTTGGCCAGATCCCAGCTCCCCGATTTTTGTTAGCTTACTGTAATCTTCAAAACGAAAAGGCAAATGGTTGATTAGATCCCTAACTTTAAATATGCCTAAACGATTAAGCTTAAGCTGGATGCCCGCTCCAACGCCACTTACTTCGGTAATATCGGAACCTAGACTTAACATAATTACATTATAACGGAGATTTCAGTTTAAAACCTTAAGCTTATCGAAAATTAATAAACTGTAAGTCGTAATCTAATTCCTGAGATTTCAGCAACTCTATTGCAGCTTGGAGTTCATCTTTTTTGGCTCCAGTTACACGGAGTTCATCTCCTTGAATTTGGGGTTTAAGTTTAGGCATATTATCACGAATTAACTTGCTGAGTTTTTTAGCCTCTTCACTAGAAATGCCCTTCTTAAACTTAACATCTTTTGTAACTTTCATATTGCTAGTTATTTCATCTTGGCTGCAATCTAAAATTTTTTGAGATTGCCCTCTAACAGCTAGCTTCTTCCTTAAAATATCTAAAATTGAATCTATATGAAAGTTGTTATCGCCAGTGATTTTAATTCCATCCTTATCACCCAGCCATTCAATATTGGCGCTAGAGCCTTTAAAATCGTAACGAGATGCAATCTCCCTTTTGGCTTGATCGAAAACATTAATTATTTCACTTTTATCGTAATCGCTTACGCAATCGAAACTAAAATTAGGCATATCAATAGTATATAGTATTTTGTATATTGTATATAGTATGGAACCAGAAACCGATAAACCTAAGAAGTGTGATGATAAGCTTAAGTTTAAAAATCGGGTTGAGGCCGAGGGCGCCAAAGTTTATGCCGAGCATCGGCACGGTGTTAAACTTAAGGTTTATTTTTGTAAAGATTGTGAGTGGTGGCATTTAAGTTCGGCTTAATTTCTTTTCGTGTTAAACTAGATACTGCTAATGGATCAAAAATTATACACAGTAAAAGTAATTGAGCCTGCTAATAACCACGCGCGGGGGAACATCTTTTTTGTTGGCCCATTTACTGGCAAAGAAATGTTTTTTAAGCCGATACTCAAAAAACTTTCTCAAGAATACAGAGTTCATTACATCCAGCCAAAAGATGAATGCTTGAGTTACGGTGCTCCGGAAAATCTTGAAGAAGGAATCAAACAAGTTGGGCAATACATTAAGCTTAATCAGATAAAACCAAAAGGCTTAATAAGCTATATTAAAGCCAAGTTTGGCAGGCTGAAGAATAAAAATTTCGTAGTAGGAACCAGTTTAGGCAGTTACTTTTCATATTTCAACATCCCAAATTTTGAATATGTAGATAAGTACTTTTTCAGCGCAACGGGAGGCCTAATAACTCACGTTTATGAGGATACTGACTTTCAAAAACTAATGAAAATAAAAGATTTCACCAAGCAACAAGTTGAGAACGCCGTAGAAACGTGGTCAAATTTGGAGGCTAAAACTTTGCCAAATATTAAGCTTAGTGGGAAATCTTTAAAAATTGTTAATAGCAATAACGATAAGTTAATTCAAAAAAAACATACCCAGGAATGGTTTGGCTTAACAGATTTAACTGGTGCCGATGTTCAATTTGAATATACTAACCTTCCGGGGCATCAAGCCCAGGTTTTAGCTCTGAACTTATACACTAAAAAAATCGAAGAATTTTTTAGCTAAATCGCTTATAATATAAATGTATGGATTTAGTAAACCAAACTAAAGAAAGCTTAATTGCTAAACTTAATTCTTTGCCTACCTCCGAGAAGGCTTCGATTTTGAAATCTAATGAGATGAAAGCGCTCTACGCGCAGATACCTAAGCTTGCGGCCGAAGAGCGAGCATCTTTTGGCGCCGAAGTGAATAAGCTTAAGTTAGAACTTGAGGAGCTAATCGCTGAATCTCCAACCGATCAGAAGAATTTGGAAAAGCCTTTTGATGTTAGCGCGCCTTTCGGAGTTAATGCCAAGGCTCCAGAGCTATTCCCGGCAACGGGAGGATCCATCCACCCAATCAATCAAGAAATTGATAAGCTGATCAACATCTTTTATGGAATGGGTTTTGAAGCATTTGAATCACGTCAAATAGATGACGGATGGCACATGTTCACTAGCCTTAATTTTCCCGAAGATCACCCCGCTCGTGATGATTACGACACTTTTATTACCGAAGAGGGTCTGATTGCTCCGGCGCATACCAGCACCATGCAGAGCCGCATCTTAAGTTTAAGAAAAAATGATTTAGAAGAAGGCCGACCGATCGCCGCAGTTGTCCCGGATAGAGTTTTTAGGAATGAGGATTTAGATGCCCGCCACGAACACACCTTCCACCAAATTGAAGGAATTTATGTAGATAAAAACATCAATGTTGGAAACTTAATTGCTACCCTAAAAACTTTTCTCAGCAGTTATTACGGAAAAGAGGTTGAAACTAGGGTTAACCCGTTCTACTTCCCGTTCACCGAACCCAGCTTTGAGTTTGCGCTCAGTTGCCCCTTTTGTGATAAAAAAGGCTGCAGCGTTTGTTCGCAATCTGGCTGGATTGAACTTCTCGGTTGTGGGATGATCCATCCGAATGTTCTAGAGATGGCAGGGATAGATTCTAAAACCTACCAAGGCTTCGCCTTCGGATGTGGCATCGAACGCCTAATTATGATGAAGTACGGCATTGAAGATATCCGCCACTTCTTCAGCGCTAAACTTAAGTTTTTAAGGCAGTTTTAAAGGGAGGCAACATGCAACAAGATTTTCTAAAAAACAAAACAGTGATAATTATTGGGGCAACTAGCGGGCTCGGTGAAGCCATGGCCGTTAAGCTTAATGATCGTGCCAGCAAACTGATATTAACTGGTCGTGATTTAACTAAACTCCAAAGCCTCAGAGATCAACTCGGCGCAAAGGTTGAAATACGCCAACTAGATTTAACTGATAACGAATCTATAGAACAGTTTTCGTCTGAGATTATTAAACTTAACGATCAAGATATAGTATTAATTTCTAATGCTGGAATATGGCTTGAAGGCGATACCGAACAAGAAGATTTTAAAAAAATAGAAGATGTCATCAGAACAAACCTCACTGGGCATATGCAACTAGTTTCTGCAATTTTGCCTAAGCTTAAGTTAAATAAAAAAGGACACATAGTTTTTATAAATTCTGTCGCCGGCCTAGATTTCAATCCGGGGAACAGCTTCTATTCCGCAAGTAAATTCGGCTTAACGGGCTTTGCTAAAACTCTGCAACCAGAAGTGGTTGATGACAATATTAAGGTTAGCCTGGTACATCCCGGAGGAATGGATACAGATTTGTTTAACAGAGCCGGGCATGATTACGGTAAGGCTCCTTGGATGATGAACAAAAATGATGTTGCTGAAATTGTGATCGAAGTTATTAATCAACCAGAAAATATTTTAATAGATCAGATATCCGTAAGAACTTTTCCGGATAATATAATTAGATACGGGCAAGTAGGATAATTTAAGTTTTGAGGCAGTTTTAATATAAGTATTATTTTCTTAACTGTTAAAGTAGAATATCAAGATGACAGCATCATCTCGATCATTTATACTAAGTATTAATGAGTGAGGCAAAAAATAAAACTAAAAATGCTCCAGATTTGAGCCTTAAGCCTAGTGATTTTGTGCATCTTCATGTGCATACTCACCATAGTTTATTAGATGGCTTACAGAAAGTTCCGCAAGTGGTTGAAAAGGTTAAGCTTAGGGGAATGAGCGCTGTAGCTGTTACTGATCATGGAACTCTGAGTGGTTCAATAGAATTTTACAAAAAAGCCAAAGAGGCTGGCATCAAACCTATTATCGGGATGGAAGCTTACGTGGCCAATCGTAAACATACCGATAAAGATCCTCAATTGGATAGAGGCCGTTACCACTTAATTATTCTGGCGATGAACAATACTGGCTACTTAAACTTAATGCGCCTGAGCTCTATCGCCAACATTGATGGTTATTATTACAAACCCAGGATAGATCACGATTTATTACAAAAGTATAATGAAGGCCTAATAATTCTTTCAGGCTGTATCGGTGGCGAGGTTGGAGATCTGCTGCGCCAAGATCAATACAAAAAAGCCAAAGATGTAGCTTTGTGGTATAAATCAGTTTTTGGCGATAGATATTATTTAGAAGTTCAAGATCATGGTCATCCCAATCATCATAAAGCGTGGGATGAGCAGATTAAGCTTAATAAGCAGTTGATTAAGCTTAGTAAAGATGTTGACATCCCTTTGGTGCTTACATCTGATAGCCACTATCTCAACAGTGAGGATGCTGAAGCCCATGAAATTCTTTTATGCGTTCAAACTCTTTCTAAAGTAACCGATGAAAAACGCTTCAGTTTGCAAGATTTCGATTTAAGTTTAGCTGAGCCTGAAGATATCTTCGAGCGGTGGCAATCTGAATTGCCAGAAGCTTTGGCTAATACTAAAAAAATAGCCGAACGTTGCGATGTATCAATAGAACTTGGCGGGATTCTCATCCCCGAATTCCCGGTTCCAGAAGGCGAAACTGAGCGAAGTATGCTAGTTCGCTTAACTTATCAGGGTTTAGTTAAAAGATATTCAGGTTTATCTATCAGCGAGCAAGAAGTTGAGGCCTTAACACCCGATCAAGCCAAGCTTAAGCTTAGTGAGGACATCGTTAAAAGAGCAGAATATGAGCTGAGTGTTATCGACAGTATGGGATTCAACGGTTATTTTTTAATCATTTGGGATTTTATAGCGTGGGGTAAAAATCAAGGAATTATATTTGGGCCGGGCAGGGGAAGCGCGGCTGGTTCAATAATTGCCTATAGCTTGAATATTACAGAGATTGATCCTCTAAAATTCGATCTCTTATTTGAAAGATTTTTAAATCCAGATAGAATCAGTATGCCCGATATTGATATAGACATTCAAGATTCTCGCCGTGACGAAGTTATTCAATATTGTGTTAGAAAATATGGCAAAGAGAGAGTAGCCAATATTGCAACGTTCGGGACCATGGCGGCTCGTGCTGCAGTACGCGATGTAGCTAGAGCCTTGGATGTGCCTTATGCTGAAGCCGATAAGTTAGCGAAGATGATTCCGCCGCCAATTCAGGGCAGGCACATTCCACTCAGTAAAAGTATTGTTGAAGATGTCGATTTTTCTAATGAGTACAAAAACAATCAGCAATCTAAAAAAATTATTGATTTAGCAATTAAGCTTGAGGGAACAATCCGCAGCCATGGCATGCACGCTGCGGGGGTAGTTATTGCCCCAGATGATTTAGTTAAGTTCGCTCCACTCGAGATATCGCCTAAAGGTAGCGTGGCAACTCAATATCCGATGGGGCCTATTGAAGAATTGGGTCTTTTAAAAATGGATTTCTTGGGCCTGGCTAACTTGACTATCATAAACAACGCTATGCGTATTATTAAAAAAGTTTACGGTGAAAACATAGATTTATCTAAGCTTAAGGACGATGACTCAGAAGCTTTCGGTTTGTTGCAGCGTGGTGAAACTACTGGGGTATTTCAATTGGAATCTGCCGGGATGCGCCGTTATTTAAAAGAGCTTAAACCAACAGTTCTAGATGACATCGTGGCCATGGTGGCTCTTTATCGCCCCGGTCCGATGCAATTTATAGATGATTTCATCGCCAGAAAACACGGTAAAAAAGAAATCACTTACGATCATCCCGGATTCAAAAATTCGCTAGAGCAAACTTACGGGGTGATGATCTATCAAGAGCAATTTATGCAAATTAGTAAAGATATGTGCGGATTTACTGGTGGTCAGGCCGATACTCTCAGAAAAGCTGTCGGTAAAAAAAAGCGTGATTTAATGGATAAAATCCAGCCTGAATTTGTAGATGGCATGGTTAAGGTTAGCGGAGTTAAGCCTAAATTTGCTGAAGATTTCTGGGAAAACAAACTTGTTCCCTTCGCTGATTACTGTTTCAATAAAGCTCACGCGGCATGCTACGGTTTGATTGCCTACTGGACAGCGTATCTTAAGGCACATTATCCAGATGCTTTCATGGCCGCCTTAATGACAAGTAACTATGACGATAATGAAAGATTAGCTGGAGATATTAGCGATTGTAGATCTATTAACATAGAGGTAGCTCCACCGGATATTAATGAATCTTTTTCCGAGTTTGCCATAGTTCCGGGTGAAGATAAAATCCGTTTTGGGCTAATGGCTATTAAAAATGTTGGGCATGGAATCGCCGAGGAAATTGTTAAAGTTCGCACCGAAGATGGAAGTTTTGAATCTTTAAATGATTTTATTGAGCGGACAGCACATCTTAAAAACCTAAATAAAAAGGTTTGGGAGGCTTTAATCAAATCTGGAGCATTTGATCATTTTGCCCCCAGAGAAGATATTTTGCATAATTTAGATACAATTCTGGCTTTATGCTCACGCATTAATAAAGAATCAAACTCCAGCCAATCTCTATTGTTTGGCGGGGATGCCAACTCCACCACGCCTACTGATTTAAGCTTAACTAAAGCTCCGGTTGAGGCTAATCAAAAAGAAAAATTAAGATGGGAGCGTGAACTTCTGGGAATATACCTCTCTTCCCATCCCCTGGATAGTGTTCTGGCCCACATATCTTCAATAGCAACGCCAATCTATCAAATTACAAAAGATATGGATGGCAAGGAAGCAAAAGTTGTGGGTATTGTGGCGGGAGCTCGCATAATCACTACTAAAAACGGTTCTAAAATGGCTTTTGTGAAAATTGAAGATAAAATCAAACAAATGGAAGCCATTATCTTCCCTAAGACATACGAAGCATTCTCAAACTTAATAGTTCAAGATGCCATAGTGATGATTAAGGGTAAGATATCTACCAAGGATAGAGAAGGCAACGGCCTAGAAGAAGTAAAAATTATGGCTGATGAAATCAAACACATTAATGAAGATTGGCTCAAAAGTCAGCCGGTGAAACTGGATAATAAACCTCACGCTAATGTTCAATCAGATGAAGATTCTAAATCAGAACCAAAAAATAAAGATGCCAAACCCGAGATGAGTGAAGAATCTAAAGAAGAATCTAAAACAGCTAAAATCACTAAATATTACCTTAAACTTAAGGCTAGTGACGAGCAGGTTTTGCGTGAGATTCATCGTTTAGTGTTGGCTAACCCACCTAAGCAAACTAAATCGCAGGTGATTTTAGTGTTTGGCGAAAAGCCAGATCAAACAGCTATTCTCTTGCCCCAAAGAGTAGAAGCTGATGATAGTTTATCCAAGGCCTTAAGTTTAGTTGTTGGAGAAGTGAACATAGTAATAAAGTAGCTCTTAGTTTATTCTAAGGCATGTAGATCAGCTACCCGTTTTAAACTATAAGAGTGGTGATTAACATGGGGGTTAAGTAAATAGTGATTGAGCAAAGATAATCTTGAATATTGATTAATTCTAAACAACCAACCAGTATAATAAACGAGTTTAAGCTTTTAGGTGTTGACATTATGGATCGTATTCGGTCATAATGAATTTAAATCGTGTAAGCAGGTTCAATTCAAGCGCGTGGTTCTCTAAATTAAGCTTAAGATTAGAGCTCAAAATAAGCTCAAGGGTTAAGTTTGATAGTTGGGAAAGAAGCCCTGATGATTCAACTTTTAAAGCTTAGTTGATTTCAATTAAATAATAATAAGTTCACTAAAATACAAAACAGCTGATTGTATTTTAGGTAACATATAGTAATTAACTTAATATATGCAAAGTGTAATAAACAGGTTAGTCGCTAAAGTTTGACCTGTTGGCTAACATTTTTTGAGTAAATTGCTTTAAAAAGGAAAGGGGCTAGTTTAGAATCAATGGCTAAAGCTAAAATTTCTACACAAAGAAAATACTTCACATCGGTTAATGATATAGAGGTTCCAGATTTAATCGAGCACCAGCTGCGGAGTTGGCGTGAATTTGTCGGAGAAGGTCTTTCTGAGATATTCGCCGAAGTTAACCCTATTTCAGATTATACCGGTGCAAAGCTTGATATATCTTTTAAATCTTATTATTTTGGCGAACCAAAAATTAGCGAAAAAGAGGCTAGGGAAAATAACACTACTTTCGACGCCCCTCTTTACGCGAATGTCGAGCTAATCAATAAGGTAACTGGAGAAGTTAAAGAGCAAGAATTGTTCATGGGCAATTACCCATGGATGACCGAAAGAGGAACTTTTGTAATCAACGGAGCCGAGCGAGTAGTGGTTAGTCAATTGATTAGGAGCCCTGGCGTAACTTTTGGTCGTGAACTTGCTGGATCTAAGTTCGTTTATTCCGCTAAACTAGCACCAGCCAGAGGTGCTTGGATAGAAATAGAAACTGCAGAGAACGGGGTTTTAAGTGTTAAGATAGATAGACGTCGTAAACTGCCAGTAACAACTCTTTTGCAATCATTCGGCATGAATAAAAGCGATATTAAAAAAGCTTTTAAAGAAATTGACGACGGAGGCATAAAATTCATAGATACAACACTTGAAAAAGACCCAGCCGGAGGGGTTAGTGAGGCTTTAATAGAAGTTTATAGAAAATTAAGACCTGGCGATTTGGCAACAGTCGATAATGCTAGAAGCTTAATAGAATCTACCTTCTTTAATTTTAAAAGGTTCGATCTCTCTCGTGTTGGTAGATATAAGATCAACAGCCGCTTAAACTTAGATATTACTAATACAGTTGAAAACAGAATCTTAAAAGTTGAAGATCTCGTTGAAATTATCAAGGAAGTAATTAGACTTAATAATACGCAGGAACCCGGTGACGACATAGATTCACTCTCATCAAGAAGGGTTAAATTAGTTGGAGAGTTGGTTCAGCGTCAGTTCAGAATCGGTATGCTTAGAATTGAGCGAAATATCAAAGATAGAATGAGCCTTTCGGACATCCAAACCGTAACAGCCGCTCAACTAGTTAACGCTAGGCCAATAGTGGCTAGTGTGCGTGAATTCTTTACTACATCTCAGCTTTCTCAGTTTATGGAGCAGACTAACCCTTTGAGTGAGCTTGCCCATAAGCGTCGTTTGAACTCTATGGGACCAGGAGGCCTAACTCGCGAAAGAGCCGGCTTCGAGGTTCGCGATGTGCATCCTACTCACTACGGTAGAATATGTATGACAGAAACTCCAGAAGGTCCGAATATTGGTTTAGTATTAAACTTAGCAACGTATGCCAAGATTAATGAATACGGCTTTATTGAAACCCCTTATTTTAAAGTCAAAAAAGGTAAAGTTACCGATGAAGTAGTTTATCTTAATGCGGATCAAGAAAAAGAGTTTATTATCGCCAGCGCTGGTAATAAACTTAACGATAGTGGCGCATTCACCGGTGAGAGAGTGACTGCTAGAAAGTTTGCTCATCCGGCAGAAGTAGACGCTGACGAAATTGACTATATGGATGCCGCTCAATCACAGATCGTAGGATCTACTGCAGCCCTAATCCCTTTCATAGAGAAGAACCTAGTCAACCGCTGTTTAATGGGCGCAAACATGCAGAAGCAAGCTGTTCCTTTAATTAAGCCTGAACCGGCCATAATTGGCACCGGCATGGAAGAGCTTATAGCTAATAACACGGGCCAAGTTATCACGGCGGATGCCGATGGTGAAATTAAGAAGGCCGACGCTAACGAGGTTCATGTTAAGTATAAAGATGGTACTAAGATATATATTTTAGAGCATTTTGTGAGAACCAACTCGAACAGTTCTATCAACCAAAAAGTAGTAGTTAAATCAGGCGATAAGGTCAAAAAAGGCGATATTTTGGCAGAAGGCATGAGTATCAAGGATGGCGAGTTAGCTTTAGGAAAAGATATGCTGGTGGCCTTCATGCCTTGGGGCGGGTATAATTTTGAAGATTCAATCATCATATCCCAACGTTTAGTGAAAGACGACGAATTAACCTCAGTTTATATATCAGACTTTATTACTGAAATACGTGAAACTAAATTGGGCCCCGAGGTTGTAACTAGGGATATCCCAAATGTTAGCGAAGAAGTTCTGGCCAACCTAGATGAAAGTGGCATAGTTAGAGTCGGCGCCGAAGTTGAGCCTGGAGATATCCTAGTCGGTAAAATTACCCCCAAGGGTGAACAAGAACTTAGTTCTGAAGAGAAGTTACTGAGGGCTATATTCGGTGAAAAGGCGAAAGATGTTAGAGATACCAGCGAAAGAATGCCCAACGGTAAGCGCGGCAAAGTAGTTGGAGTAAAAGTATTCACACGTGAGAATGGGGCCGATCTTAAATCTGGAGTACTGATGCAGGTTCAGGTTTTTGTTGCTCAGATGCGTAAGATTCAGCCTGGTGACAAAATGGCTGGTCGTTATGGTAATAAAGGCGTGGTAGCCAAAATATTACCAGAAGAGGATATGCCCTTCATGGAGGATGGTACTCCTGTTGATATGGTTTTGAACCCACTTGGAGTCCCTAGCCGTATGAATATTGGTCAGCTATTTGAGCTTCATTTAGGTATGGCTGCTAGAGCATTGGGATATAAAGTGGCTACTCCCGCTTTCGATGGGGTATCGATAGAATCCGTTAAAGATGAATTGGAAAAAGCCGGTTTTGATAGGGATGGGAAGGCCGAATTATATGATGGTCGCACCGGGGACAAGTTTAAAGAGCGTATAGCAGTGGGTGTTATGCATATGATGAAGCTTCATCATATGGTTAACGATAAAATCCATTCTCGTTCAATAGGTCCATATGCAATGGTAACTCAGCAGCCTCTTGGCGGTAAGGCTCAAAATGGAGGGCAGAGGTTTGGAGAAATGGAAGTGTGGGCTCTTGAGGCATATGGCGCCGCGAGCACTCTACAAGAAATGCTAACCATTAAATCTGATGATGTTTACGGTAGAAGTAAGGCCTACGAATCTATAATTAAAGGTGAGAAGATAGTAGGCCCCAAAGTGCCAGAATCTTTCAACGTACTAGTAAAAGAATTGCAAGGTTTAGGATTGAGGGTAGACTTAATCAGTAGTGGTGGCGAAGCCGACGCAGAGGGATCCTTAGAGGATAATATAGAGGATGAAGCAGAGCATATGCCCGAAGAAATGCTGGTAGCTGTTCCTAGCGATAACGCTCAGCTATCTGGAGCTACTGTATCCAGTGATGATGTTGACGATGAAGAGCCATTATCTTACGAAGAGAGCGAACAAGGTTCTGATGATTTAAGCTTGAGCAACGAAGGAGAGGAGGTATAATTATGAGTTTTAATATTAGAAATGCCCATGAAAAAAACTTAGATTTTGAAGCTATTAGGCTTTTGGTAGCATCCATGGAGGATGTACTTAACTGGTCTCACGGCGAAGTCACCAAAGCAGAGACGATCAACTATAGAACGCAAAAACCAGAGAAAGACGGCCTATTTTGTGAAAGAATCTTCGGACCAGTCAAAGACATAAATCCTAATGATGCTAAATTCAAGGGCATACGCTCTAGAGAAATGGCAGTAGATAAGAACGGAGAACTCGTAACTCGCTCTATAGTTAGACGTGAAAGAATGGGTCATATTCTATTAGCGGCCCCAGTTGCGCATATATGGTTTTTAAAGGGGCTTCCTAGCGCCATAAGCTTGATTACCGGTATGACTGTAAAATCTCTAGAAAAAATTGTTTACTTTGCTTCCTATGTAATATTGAACGTAGACGAGGAGGCTAAGCAGAGTTTGCTAGATGAATTAGAAAATACTATTGAGGCGGATAAAGCTAAACTTAATCACAAGTATGAAGAGCTAATGGCTGAAGAGGGTGTAGACGTTAAGGCGCTTGCTTCTGAGCGTAGTAAAGAGTTAGACGGGCTCACGGAAGATTACTTAATGAATAAGGCTAAGCTAGAATCCCTAAATAAGTACGCTTTGATCTCTGAGACCGACTATCGTGATCTAACTGATGCTTATGCTGATATTATTACCGTTGGCATGGGCGGCGAGGCTTTGAAAACTATACTAGACCAAACCGATTTAAGGGATATTACAGCTGAGCTAAATAAAGAAGTTGAAGATGCCAAAGGTGCAAGGCGTAAAAAAATAATGAAGCGTTTGAAGGTACTAGAAGGTATGTATCAGGCAGGGATAGAACCATCTTCAATGTGTACAACAGCTCTACCCGTAATTCCTCCCGATCTAAGGCCAATGGTTCAACTAACTGGCGGCAGGTTCGCCACTAGTGATATTAACGATCTCTACAGGAGAGTCATTAATCGCAATAACCGTTTGAAGAAGCTTATTAATCTGAATGCTCCAGAGGTAATCCAAAGGAATGAGCGCAGAATGCTCCAAGAGGCAGTAGATGCTTTGATTGATAATTCTGCAGCTAGAAATGGTCGCCCAGTAACTTCAACCGGTGGTAGACGTAAACTTAAATCATTGAGTGATAGTTTAAAGGGCAAGCAGGGTCGTTTCCGCCAGAATCTTCTAGGTAAGCGTGTAGATTACTCGGGACGATCCGTAATTGTATCCGGGCCCTAACTAAGTATGGATCAGTGTGGCATACCAAAAACTATGGCTATGGAGCTATTTAAACCTTACGTCATGGGGTGGTTGATCCAACGTGACTATGCACATAACATCAGAACTGCATCTAGAATGATTGAATCCGGTGAAGACGTTATATGGGACGCCTTGGAAGATTCTATTCAGGAAAAATACGTGCTTTTAAATCGTGCTCCAACTCTCCACCGCCTATCTGTCCAGGCTTTCAAGCCAGTATTAGTTAGCGGCAAGGCTATAATGCTACATCCTTTGGTGTGCCAAGGCTTTAATGCGGATTTCGATGGCGACCAGATGGCCGTTCATTTACCTCTTTCCGAAGAATCTCAACATGAGGCAAGAACAATTATGGCTGCCAATAAGAACTTGTTAAAACCTGCTGATGGATCCCCAATTTTACACATTACTCAAGATATAGTTTTAGGGTGCTACTACTTAACTTATCAAAAACACGGCACCGAAAATGATAAATCTATTAGATTTAGTAGCGCTAACGAGGTAGAGTATGCCTACGAGAATGGTCTGATTAAACTTCAGTCAAACATAGATCTTAATATTAAGGGTAATAGAGTTGTTACCACATACGGAAGATTACTTTTTAATGAAGTTCTACCTGAAGATTTTCTCTATCAAAACGAACCTATGACCAACAAATTGCTTAGCAAAGTTATGTCTAAAATATTCGATAAGTATGGAGTCGACACAACCGCTGAAGTTGCTGATAAGCTTAAGGATCTTGGCTTCAAATATGCAACCATAGCTGGTCTTTCTGCTGGGATAGATGATTTCGCTGACGTTAATGGCCTTTCAGAGATGCTGGCGCAGGGTGAATCTCAAGTAGAGACCATAACCTCTGATTATGAAGATGGTCTAATCACTGATAGCGAGCGCAGACGGCTAACCATAAATGCCTGGAGAGATGTAGACACGGAAGTTCTAGACAGATTTAAAGAACAATTTAACCAAACAGATTCCAGCATGGCTATCGCTGTGGTCTCCGGAGCAAGAGGTAGCGTCGGTCAGTTTAAAAATGTTAGTGGTATGAAGGGAGTCGTGGTGGATGCTCTGGGTAGGGAAATCGAACTACCAATAAGAAGTAATTATAAAAAGGGATTATCCCCAATTGAGTATTACATAGATACTAGAGCATCTCGTAAGGGTCTTATTGATACCGCGCTTAAGACAGCTGATGCGGGCTACTTGACTAGGAAAATGGTTGACGTGGCTCAAGATATTTTCACTGTGGATAGAGACACGGAAGATCATGGCTACATTATAACTAGAGAAGAGTCAGAATCTATAAATCGTGGTTTTGGTGAGCGCTTGCAAGGTAGATATTCCGCTCAAGATATTATAGTTAATAATGAAGTTCTAGTTAGTAAGAATAGCCTAATCTCTAAAGAGGCGGCAGCGGCTATTGAATCTAGTGATCTTAGTGAAGCCAGAATCATGAGCGTTCTAACTTGCTCTAATCTAAGGGGAGTTTCCACTAAATCTTATGGTGTGGATCTAGCCACAGGTCAGCTTGTTAAGCCAAATCAGCCAGTAGGGGTTATAGCTGCTCAATCCATAGGTGAATACGGTACCCAACTTACATTAAATACTAAGCATAAGGCGGGCTCGGCTATCGAAGATGATGTGACTCAAGGTTTGCCACGTATCGAGGAGCTTCTTGAAGCTAGAAACCCTAAGGGCCAAGCTATTGTTACTGAAGTTGGCGGCATAGTCTCTGTATTAGAGGGTGAAGGCGAGTTTACCGTAACCGTAACTCCTGATGGGGCAAGAGTTGAAGAATTTAATATAGAAGATAGGATTATTTACATCACCGAAGGAAGTGACGTTATATCTGGAGATACTATTGCGGCCAAGAAAGATGGAACAAACCCGATTGTAGCTCCATTCGCCGCTAAGTTGAGTATAAATACAGAATCTAAAAAGCTGATTTTGACATCTATGCATAGTACATCTTTGAAATATAAGGTCCCTAAGTTTAAGCAACTAGTAGTTAACGAAGGTGATAAAATAGCCTCCGGAGATAGATTAACCTCTGGTTCTCTGAATTTGCATGATTTAATGAAATTTAAGGGGGTCGAGGCTACGCAACGCTATATTATTAACGAGATGTTAGCTATGTATGCGGCTCAAGGTGTAGATATTGCCGATAAGCACGTAGAAATAATAGTTCGCCAAATGTTCAGTAGAGTTCAAATAGATGAAAGCGGCGACAGCCTGCTAGTTACGGGTGACATCGTATCTAAAGCTACAGTTATCGAGGAAAATATAAGGCTTATATCTGAAGGTAAAAAACCAATTCAATATACTCAATTGCTTCTAGGTATCGCTAAAGTTTCTACTGCTAGTGATAGCTTCCTTTCTGCTGCCAGCTTCCAGGATACCAATAGAGTACTCATTGGGGCTGCGACAAGTGGCAGGGTAGATAAACTCTACGGTCTAAAAGAAAACGTGATTATAGGTAGAAAGATACCAGTAGGAACCGGTGTAGAGAATGAGAAAAAGAGCCCCAGTCAGGAAGAACTTGAAGTAATTGTCTAAATAGGTTAATATTAAGATCAAAGAGTTTCGTGAATTAAATGTTGAAACAGTTTGGCTTTAGTGAAATTGCTGAGTTACTATCTAAACTGTTTCGATTAGAACGGCTTAAATCTTGAAAAGAAACAGCTGTTTTAAACTTAATGGATATCTAAAATATAAGGAGAAATAGTTAATGCCGACAATTAACCAGTTGGTCAGAAAGCCCAGAAAAACTGCGGCTAAAAAATACAAATCCCAAGCTTTACGCTTAGTGGTAGATTCTTTGAAGAATAAATCTTACATTAAACCTTCGCCTTTTAAAAGAGGTGTGTGCGTTAAGGTTACAACTAAAACCCCTAAAAAACCTAACTCAGCCTTGCGTAAAGTTGCTCGTGTTCGCCTAACTAATGGCCATGAGATATGGGCTTACATCCCCGGGGAAGGTCATAATCTACAAGAGCATGCCGCGGTTTTAGTTCGTGGTGGTAGAGTCCCCGATCTTCCTGGTGTAAAATACCATATTGTTCGTGGAAATCTAGATCTTCAGGGTGTTAAAGACAGAAAAACTAGCCGTTCTAAATATGGTGTTAAAAAGGAGAGCAAGTAATGCCGAGGAAAAAAACTAAATCCCTACAAAGAATTCCTAATCCCGATAGAGTTTACAACTCCGTTTTAGTGCAAAGATTAATAAATAAATCTATGCTCGATGGCAAGAAAACTGCTGCCGAAAAAAGAATCTACCAAGCGATGGAAGAAGCCGCTAAAAAGCTAGAGCTTGAAAATCCATTAGAGGCACTTGAAGGCGCTTTAAAGAACGTATGGCCAGAGTTTGAAGTTAAGGGCCGTCGCGTAGGAGGAGCTAATTACCAAGTTCCTTTTCCCGTACAGGGCCACAGAAGAACTCACTTAGGCTTAATGTGGTTTATCGCTGCGGTTAGAAGTAAAAAAGGTATGCCTTTTTCTAGAAGATTAAGCACCGAAATTGTAGACGCTTATAATAATTCGGGAGCAGCTGTGAAAAAGAAGGAAGACGTTCATAAAATGGCAGAAGCCAACCGAGCTTTCGCTCATTTCGCTAGAAGCTAAGCGCATCGCATATTATTCAGTAAACTATCTCGAGATTAAGCTTAAGCAACGTAGAAGCGCCTATACATACTCAATCAATAGATTTAAGATCAAACGAAACTATAATAATCTATAAAAATTGAAATAAATTAATCAAAACAGGAGGAAACAGTAGTGGCGAACGCAGATTTAACTAAACTACGCAATGTTGGAATCATTGCTCATATTGACGCTGGTAAAACTACCACAACAGAAGGTATTTTATACCGCACCGGTGTTAAACATAAAATTGGAGCCGTTCATGATGGCGAAGCCACTATGGATTGGATGGCTCAAGAAAGAGAGCGTGGCATCACGATTACCTCAGCCGCCACTACTTGTTTTTGGGGTGGTCATCAAATTAACATTATTGATACTCCTGGACATATTGATTTTACCGTTGAGGTTGAGCGCTCACTTCGTGTGCTTGATGGTGCCGTTACTGTTTTCGATGGAAAAATGGGCGTGGAATCTCAGAGTGAAACCGTTTGGCGTCAAGCTGATAAATATAAAGTTCCACGTATTTGCTTTATTAATAAAATTAACCAAACCGGTGGTGATTTCTACAAATCTCTAGAAAGCATTCATAAGCGTTTAACCAAGAGAGCTTTCCCGGTTCACTTGCCAATCGGATTCGAACAAAGCATCAACGGTGTTATTGATCTTATAACAATGAAAGCATATAGCTATAAAGATTTCACCGACAAAGAGTTGATAGAGGGAAATATCCCGGAAGATATGCAAGAGAAGGCTACTCGATACCGCTCTCTATTAGTTGAGGCCGCAGTTGAGAGTAGCGATGAGTTGCTTGAGAAGTTCTTAGAAAAAGGCGAAGAAGCCATTAGTAATGAAGAGTTAATAGCAGGCCTCAGAGCGCAAGTTCTAAAAGGTGATTTCTTCTTAGTTTCCGGTGGAGATGGCCGTGGCGTGATTGTAGAAAAATTATTAGATTTAATGGTTGCCTACTTACCTTCGCCAATCGATAGAGGCTCTAACTGGGGTACTCATCCAAAAACTGATGATGAAGTCGAAAGAAAGCCTAGTGAAAGCGAGCCATTTTCCGCACTCGCCTTTAAAATAGCAACCGATCCTTTTGTTGGTAAGCTGGCATTTTTCCGCGTTTATAGCGGTAAGGTTACGGCTGGTAGCTACATCTACAACAGTTCTACTGGAGATAAAGAAAGAGTTGGTCGCATCTTAAGGATGCACGCAAACTCACGCGAAGAAGTACAAGAGGTTAGTGCTGGAGACATTGCTGCAATGGTTGGTTTAAAGAATACTACAACTGGTAATACTCTTTGTGATCAGGCTAATCCGATCATCTTGGAAAGTATAGATTTCCCAGACCCTCCAGTTTCAATCGCTATTGAACCTAAAACTAAGCAAGATCAAGAGAAAATGTCTATTGCTTTGCAGCGCCTAGCAGAAGAAGATCCTACATTCAGGGTAAGAGTAGATCATGAAACCGGTCAAACAATCATCTCCGGAATGGGAGAGCTACATCTAGACATCATCGTAGATAGAATGAAACGCGAATTTAGCGTTGAGGCTAACGTTGGCCAACCCCAAGTTGCTTACCGCGAAACTATCAAGGGTAGTACTGAGATCCAAGGTAAATACATTAAGCAATCAGGTGGACGTGGTCAATATGGAGATGTTTGGCTACGACTTTCAGCTCTTGAAGCTGGATCCGGTTTCGAGTTTGTAAACTCAATTAAAGGTGGTGTCGTACCAAGTGAATACATCCCAGCTGTGAAACATGGTGTCGAAGAAGCTATGAACAACGGTGTTGTAGCCGGATTCCCAGTTGTAGACGTCAAAGCAGAACTTTACGATGGAAGTTACCATGATGTGGATTCAAATGAAATGGCCTTTAAAATTGCTGGAAGCATGGCATTCAGAGATGGAGCTAAAAAAGCTCAGCCGATCCTACTAGAACCTATCATGAAAGTAGAAGTGGTTACTCCTGAAGATTTCATGGGCGACGTCATCGGTGATTTAAACTCTCGTCGTGGTAGAATTGACGAAATGGAAGATAGACCTGGCGTAAAAGTAATTATCGGCTACGTACCACTAGCAGAAATGTTTGGCTACACTACCGATCTTAGAAGCATGAGCCAGGGCCGAGCTAGTTCAACCATGGAACTTAGCCACTACGAAGAAACTCCTGCTCACGTTGCTGAGGCCGTTGCTAGCAAAAAAGGCTAAAGAGGTCCAGTTGTTCATGATACTACATCTTCAATTCCCCGCCGGTTTTGAAGATGTAGCATCTGCTAAGCTTAAGGCGAATTTAAACTGTGAAATTATAGTTCAAGAATCAGGGTTTATGCTCGGGTACGCCCCATTAAATAATAGGCGTGTAACAGAAGCTACTATCGAGGCTTAAGTTTACTATCTATCTGAGCCCCATAGCCCTAGATAACGCCAGCGAGGCAAAAGCCCCAGTTAGGGTTCTATCAAAAGCTTCAGATATATTATTTTCCGGATCAATACCAAACAAGCCTGTTCGCCAATTGGTATAACCAAAAGCTAAGCCTGTAATAGGGCTTTCTGGCGTGTAGGTTTTAGGCCTCCCCGATATGGTTAAATCTCGTAATTCAATTTTATTAACCGGTTGGGCGAATGATAATCGTACAACAGAAATACCAGAGGTTAGTGTAGTTAAGCTCAATTCGCCTTTCTCTGGTGTTATGTTTTCAGGGCTAATGGCTCCGATAATAAGAGTGTTAGCAACTGAACCTTGCCCACTATCAGAAACGGGATATCTTTTATTTACTCCTTCGGTGGGTAGGCATCCTAGAGCTTGCCTTAACTTACCGCCAGCTAAAGCCCAATAAAGGCTAGACCTCAGATCATGGTTTTTTAAATCAGATAATTCCATAAAAATTCAATCTTAAAAAGATATAATAGCATAATTTTCAAGACTATTCAAACCGCTTATTCTGTGCTAAGCTTAAGTTAACAGGTAATCGTGACTGACCGCCTAAAACAAAAACACATAAACGTTTAATCATGAATTTATATTTGTGGTATTTAAAGCTGTATTCATTACTTTATCTTAAAGTAATTGTTTTTGGTATCCTAATATATTTTTAAGTTTGGGATTATTTTTCCCGCCTTCCAATTTTCCGTAGCTATCGTTTCTTTCATTAAGTTTAAGTAGCGGTTATGCTAATATATAGACATAAAGGGGAGTAATATGAATACAACTAGCGATGAATATCTAGCTAAACTTAATGCTTACTGGAGAGCGGCAAATTATCTATCAGTAGGGCAAATATATTTGCGAGATAATCCTTTGCTTCGACGTCCGCTTAAGCTTAGTGATATAAAAAATAATTTACTTGGTCACTGGGGAACAACTCCGGGGCAGAACTTTATTTATGCGCATTTAAACAGGGTTATCATAGAGCGAGATGTAGACGTACTTTATATTTCTGGCCCTGGTCACGGAGGTCCGGCGTTAGTTGGTAATACATATTTAGAGGGTACTTTTACAGATCATTACCCTAAAATTACTTATGATGAAATAGGCATGGGTAAGCTGTTTAAAACTTTTTCTTTCCCGGGCGGGCTACCTAGCCATGTTTCTCCGCATATTCCAGGATCTATACATGAAGGCGGTGAACTAGGCTATTCGCTTTCACATGCTTTTGGTGCGGTTTTTGATAACCCCGATTTAATAGTTGCCTGTGTTGTTGGCGATGGCGAAGCGGAAACTGGGCCACTAGCTACGGCTTGGCATTCTAATAAAATGCTTAATCCCATAACCGACGGAGTAGTTTTGCCGATTTTACATCTTAATGGATATAAAATTAGCAACCCTACAATTCTGGCTCGAATTGATCACGATGAGTTACAAAAACTTTTCGAAGGATATGGCTATGAGCCAATCTTTGTTGAAGGTGATGATCCAATGACTATGCATCGTTTAATGTCTAAAAAATTAGATTACGCCATGGATAAGATTGCCAAAATTCAACAATATGCTCGATCTAAAAACGATACAACCAGACCTAAGTGGCCGATGATCATCTTAAGAACTCCTAAGGGCTGGACGGGCCCCAAAGTTGTTGACGGGCATAAAATAGAGGGCAACTTCCGCTCGCATCAAGTTCCTTTGCCGGTAGATGAATCTCATCCTGAAAATGTAGCCAAGTTAGAAAAGTGGCTCAAAAGTTATCGGCCTAATGAATTGTTTGATAAAAATGGGCAACTAATCCCCGAATTACAAGAGATGTCGCCGAACGGCAACAAACGCATGGGAGCAAATAAGCACGCTAACGGCGGGAGCTTACTCCGAGAACTGCACATGCCAGATTTTCGTGATTACGAACTAAAATTATCCTCCCCCGGTGGTGTAATGGCCAGCAACACTGCCGTAACCGGAACTTTCTTGCGAGATATTATTAAGCTTAATCATGAGCAATCTAATTTCAGAATTTTCGGGCCTGATGAAACTGTATCCAATAAACTGGATGCCGTTTTTGAAGCAACTAACCGTCAATGGGATGCCGATACAGAAAAAACTGATGAGTTTCTAGCTCCACAAGGGATGGTACACGATTCAATGCTGAGTGAGCATCAGTGCCAAGGCTGGTTGGAAGGATATCTACTAACTGGAAGGCACGGTTTATTTCATAGTTACGAGGCGTTTATCCGAATTGTTGATTCAATGTTAAATCAACATGCTAAATGGATCAAAATGTCTTCTGAGATTAGTTGGCGAGATCCAATTGCATCGCTTAACTATCTATTAACTTCGCACGTATGGCGACAAGATCATAACGGTTTCACTCATCAAGATCCCGGGTTTATCGATCACTTAATTAATAAAAAAGCTGAAACAACCAGAATATATTTACCGCCCGATGCCAACACTTTGCTCTCAGTTATGGATCATATTCTGCAGTCACGAAATTACATTAATCTAGTTATCTGCGATAAACACGATAGTAGGCAGTGGCTGACTATGGAGCAGGCCATTGAACATTGTTCAAGAGGAATCAGCCGTTGGGAGTGGGCATCCAACGATGACGACGGCGACCCAGATGTAGTTATTGCAAGTGCTGGCGATGTACCAACCCTAGAAACTTTAGCTGCTGTTTCCATTTTGCGTGATCGTTTGCCTAAACTTAAGATTCGCTACGTTAATGTAGTAGATTTAATGATGCTAGAAGATGGAGCCGATCATCCGCACGGTTTAAGTAGTTTAGAGTTTGATGAATTGTTCACAAAAGATAAACTTGTAGTTTTCGCCTTCCATGGTTACCCTTGGTTGATACATCGCTTAACCTATAAAAGGGCCAATAAAAAGCTTCACGTTAGAGGCTATATAGAAGAGGGAACTATTACTACTGCTTTTGATATGACCGTTATGAATAAGATGGATCGTTTTAATCTTGTTATAGATGTTGTTGACCGTTTAGAATTAGGCGATGCTGGCCAGGTGCTAAAAGTTGATATGCAAAAGAGACTTCTTGAACATAAAAACTACATCGAGCAAAATGGAATTGATATGCCGGAGATTGAAAATTGGCGATGGAATTTTTAACGTTAGCAATCAACCCTGGCAGTAGTAGTTATGAATACTCTCTTTTTTCTGGCAAAAAAAACTTACTAAATGCTTATTATGAAACTGGCGGTACTGGCAATTTTGGATTAACCATCAATAGCCAGCCTATCCAGAAAATTTCTGAATCGGATTTCTCCAATTCACTAGCCAACTTCTTAAGCTTAATTGAACAAAAACTAAACATATCTGCTAAAAACATTGAAGCTGTTGGAATTAGGCTTGTAGTTCCGGGAACTAGGTTCGCTCAGCATCAGTTATTAACAGATGAAATCGAGCGATCTCTTAAGGGATTAGTAAAAGAATCACCCGTGCATTTGCCAATAGAATTAGAGAAAATTAAGCAAGAAGAGGCTCTATTGCCGGGCGTCAAAGTGTACTTAATTTCAGATACAGCTTTCCATTCCACCATTCCAGCTAGTTATAAATATTATGCTATTCCGAAAATCGATTCAGATAGAATGGATATTAAGCGATTTGGCTATCACGGTATTTCCATGCAATCAATAGTTCGCTCAATCCGAGATGATCTTAAGCTTAAGGTGCCTAAAGTTATTGTTTGTCATCTTGGCAGCGGCAGTTCAATCACCGCCATTAATAATTACCAAAGCGTCAATAATTCAATGGGATTTTCTCCGCTTGAAGGGCTTGTTATGGCATCACGATCAGGAAATATCGATATTTCAGCTGCCCTAGAGATTAAGGATAATCTGAAACTTTCTGAAAAAGGATTAGTTACTTACCTAAGTAAAAAATCTGGGTTGCTAGGGCTCAGCGGTGTATCAAATGATATAAGAGATTTGCTAGATTTAGAATCTACTCAACCTGATTCCAAATTCGCCCTAGATATGATGGTTGATCGAATAGTTGGCTACATCGGTAATTACTGGGCTCAGTTGGGAGGTTTAGATCTATTAGTTTTTACCGCCACAGCTGGGGAACGGTCAGCTCCTATTCGCCAAAGAATTTGCAATAAATTAACGGCACTTGGGGTAGAGCTAGATCAGGCTATCAACCAAGAAACCAATACAACTACGCAGGTTATAAGCTCCAAAAAATCTAAAGTTAAAGTTATGGTTATACCAACAGATGAAACCACCGAAATCGCCCTACAAGCTAGCGAGCTACATCAAAAAAACTGAATAAGCTTAAATACTATTCAAACTAGTTATTCTATGTTAAGCTTAAGCTAACGGGTAATCGTGACTGACCGCCTAAAACAAAAAAAATCACTAAAAACGAGTAACAACGTTTTATTTCTGCTACCTTATTTACGCAATTGGTAGTAAACTTTTTTGGCCGTGATATTGCCAGTAACCTTGCCTATATCAGCCAGAGATGCCTTCTTCAGCCCTGCAACCGATCCGAATACATCTAATAGTTTCAAAGCAGTTTGTTTGCCTATGCCCTTAATCTCGGTTAGTTCACTGGCCACATTTCTTCTTCGTTTAAGTTTAACGTGATGCAAAACCCCAAAGCGGTGTGATTCATCCCTAATGCGCTGAAAAAGTTTAATAACAGCCGAGTTAAGTGGCAAATTTACCAAGGTGAAGTTTGCATCTTTTTGGAAAGCCCCCTCAAGTTTAATTAGTTCTGGATGATTAAGCTTAACCCCGGATTTTTGATCATCAATTACAATGGTCTCATGTTTTTTGGCTAAGCCCACAATAGGTATGTTTAAATCTCTTAAACTTAACGATTCTATCGCCGAGCTAAGTTGACCCTTGCCGCCATCTATTAAAATTAAATTTGGCCTAGGCCAGCTACTATTTTTAGTACTAAATCTGCGCCGGATTACCTCTCGCATATGAGCAAAATCATCATTGCCCGGAATCTTAGTATGAAAGATTCTGTACTGAGCTTTATCAGCCAAACCGTTAGTACTAACAACCATACTAGCTACAGTATCAACTCCAGACATATGTGATATGTCGTAGCCTTCAATTCTTTTTGGAGCGGCATCTAAACTTAATAAATTTCTTAAGCTTAACAGGGCGCCATCTTGTTCTGCCAGTTTAGTATCATCAAAAATAGAAATATTTTTAGCAACCGAACTGAGAGCTATAATTTTTCTTTTAATCACTTCGGCTTGCTCAAAATCTAGTTTTGCGGCGGCGAGTTTCATAACTTTAGTTAAATCGCTAATTAAGTTTAGACGCTGTCCTGCTAAAACTTTTTTGATACTCAAAATATCTTTTTTATATTTAGATATATTTTCAGGATGCTCTTCCAGGTTAGGGCATCTACCAATTTGAGCGTGCATGCAAGCTCTTTTCGGTAAATTTTTATGAGTTGAATAGGGGAAGATACGCCTCAAACTTTTCATTAAAGCTTTGATTGTAGAGGCATTATAAAATGGGCCGATGTAGGTGGATTCCGAATCCCCGGCAGTTCTAGAATAGCTAAAATAAGGGTAGGGGCTTTTTTGGTTAAGCTTAATATAAATTGCGGATTTGTCATCGCGCAGTAAAATATTAAACTTAGGCATGTATCGTTTAACCAGTTCGCTTTCTAACAAAAGAGCGTCAAGCTCGGTTTCGGTAATTATATAATCCAGATTTTCAATACTGGCAACCAGTTGGCGAGTTTTGGCATCTTCAATATTTTTCTGAAAGTATTGAGAGATTCTTTTTTTCAGATTTTTAGCCTTGCCGACATAAATCACCTCGCTGGCTTGTTTATAAAGATAAACCCCCGGTTCAGTTGGCAAGTTTTTAAGATCTGGCCTAAACATCTACTAGCACCTCTTAATCTTAGCCACAAAAAAACCGTGCATTTTAGCGCTGGGCTTTATGCGTGCAGTTTTGGTTACATCCCCGTGAGCGTTCAAGGGCTTTTGGCGCCAGCTAGTGATCCCACCTGTGTATTCATCTAGATTCCTAAACTTAAGCTCTTGTAATTCAAATTCTGGATGTTTCTTTAGGAAATATTGAATCACACCCTCATTTTCTTCAGGAGCGAACGTGCAAGTGCTATAAACAATAGTTCCACCCGGTTTTAAAAAATTAGCGGCGGTTAAAATCCCTGCCCGCTGAATATCGCGCAGGCGTTTGATGTGCGCCTCGCTCCAGTGTTTGAGGGTTTTAGGCAAATTAAGCTTAATGCTAGCCTCGTTACTACAAGGGGCATCTAGTAAAATTTTATCGAAAAGGGAGGCGTAATCTTTTTTATGGCGGGTAATGTTCTTTAAATTATAGATTGAATAATTAATATCAGTTAAGTTTAAGTTATCGAATCGCTTCTTCATTTTAAAGAAACGAACTCGAGAATTATCATTAAGATGTAAATTACCAGGCTTAACCCCTAAACTTAATATTAAATCAGATTTCCCACCAGGCGCCGCACATAAATCTAGAACCCTATCTTCCGGGTTTAAATCAAGTTCTAAAATCGGCAAAAAAGATGCCGCATTTTGAACGTAAAGTTCGCCAGCTTCAATAAAATTAGATTTATTGAGCTCGGCTTGCCCAGATTTCACCCACCAAGCGGGAATGGGCATCCATTCAATTTTTTCTAGTTCCACTCCAAGTTTTTTGAGGGCAGATTCATAATCAAAATCTGATTTAAACTTAACCGATGCTCGCACCGCTTGCATACTTTTAGTATTAATCAATTCTTCGGCTTCACTTAAGCTTAAGTTGTAGATCTGGGCCACGCGTTCACTAATCTTCTGCTGCTTATTTAAAATGTGGCTAGCTAGGCGCTTTTCAGATTTAGAGTTTTTGGACATATTACTATTATAACTTAAGTTTAAGCGGCTAGCGCAAATTGAGAATTTTCTGCTCCCAAATTACTATTTGAGTTATCATCTTGATTAGGCTCGGCTAGCTTTTGCATAAACTCATATTCTTCAAGGCTTATAAACTTTTTAACAAAAAATAGCGCTCCAAGCCCTTGGTTAGACCAAATCTGCACTCCGTCAATATTTGGATGATTAAGCTTAGCTTGAACTGCTAGGCTGGCCAAGTATTCAGCGCGAGAGTGGGTATCTGCAAGCGAGCAAGCTCCGTTGCCACACTTAATATTATCTTCAGTTCCGGTTACTATAACCATTTGCTTGCACCCAGGGCAGCAGGCCTTTTCGCCTGGTTTCGGTAAGGCCTTGCAGAATAATGAGCTTTCTGGGGAATTAGGATCTTCAGTTTTGCTAGAGCCAGAGCTGGGG
Source organism: Candidatus Saccharimonadota bacterium (assembly GCA_036826375.1). Classification (GTDB taxonomy): domain Bacteria; phylum Patescibacteriota; class Saccharimonadia; order Saccharimonadales; family HK-STAS-PATE-42; genus DAISWL01. The sequence continues at coordinate 33,200 of DAISWL010000002.1, read as the reverse complement.
CAACTTCCGCTTAGCCCATCTTTTAACCCCGCACTTTTAGCCCCATTATAACCGCCGGCTTGGTAGGCCTCGGCAATTTTTTGACCGTAACGAGATTTAATTTCGCCAGCCGACATTGCGGCTAGAGCCTCTTTTTTGGCTTGTTCTGCAAAACTTTTAAAATCTGGATTAGCACTTAAACTTAAGCTTAAAATCCTATCAACCATATTGCTTATAACTTGTTGTTGAGTTTGGTAACGTTCGGTAGAATCGAGATATAGTTTTTGGTAATCGGAATCTCTGGCGGCTTTAGTTACAAAACTTCCCATAAAAGCATGGCGGCGACGAGATAGAAGTTTAGCTCTTTTGGCGATGATTTGATCTAACATTTTAACGATGTCGGTTTGATCTTTAAGATAATTTGAATCAAATAGAATTCCGGTTTCAAGCATTGAGGTGGCGGCATCTAGATGCCCGCCGTCAAGCCCGGCGCCGAGTTCTTCAAATAAAGTTTTAAGGTCGCCTTCTGTGATCTCATCTTGAGGCAATTGAATTTGGCTTAAGTTTAGTGAATTGGTGGGCTCATCCCAGCTCATAAAGCGGATCATCAACAACCCACGCATACCATATTTTTCCAGTTCCGCATCCGGTACATTAAAGGGAGTGGGCGAAATGGTTACGTAAGTTTTGCACTTTGCCTGACCGCTAGCAATTAGTTGCTCGAAACTTAAAATTTCTTCCAGTTCGGCTGTGAACCTTTCTAGCATCCAGGCTGGGGTGGTTCCATCTGCACTAGCTAGACATCTGGCATAAACTTCACTTAAGGTTTGATTGGCTGCCACAATCTTTCCATCTTTATCAACAGAATAAGTTTTTTCAAAAAAATTAGTTGAAGTTATTTCTTCCATTAAAAGAGTAGCCATATCGGCCTCAAGCACCTCACGCTGAGCTATTACCTCGAAGCTATCAGCTCCAAATTGTTGAACCGATTGATGATACAACTTAGCGTTACCAAGCGGATCCAGGCCCCATTCAAACTTCTGTCCGGCTAATCCTTCAGATGCTAAGGTTATTGCGTTTTCAAATGCTAAGCTTAAGGCGCCCCTATCAACTAAGTTTCTAACTGGCGTAACTTTTTTGTTTAAGCGAGTTTCTGGGGATGCGAAATCAACCTCAAACTGAGACATATCAACGCCTACATTGAATACTGATGGAGCCTCTAGAACCGCAGAAATCAAAAAACCCTCCTCTTATTTAAGCTTAAGTACTTATTAGAGCAGGGCAATAATCAAAAGTTTAAAAACAAAAAGATGTTTCAATTGCTTGCCCTTGCTCGAAGGCCTATATTGTTCAGCGAAATGTAGTTTTCCGACTTTACGGTTGCGGCACAGTGAGGGAATTTAAGTTTAATACTTATCGCCCTGCTTGCCTACATCTAGCGTTTGGATTTTCAGTTAATCCACAATATATAGCTTAAGTTTAGTTTAAATCAGCCACAACGAAAAAGCAATAAGTAGATTTTACAATAGATGTTGACTCGGGCTTCATGCGACAAAAAACAGATTTTTTCTGTTAAAAATGCTAAAATTGTCGTATGAAAAATAAATACTTCGATAAATTCTGATTAATTTTTTCTTGGTGGAGCTGGCGGGCACTGCCCCCGCGTTCAAAAAGTATAAATTAAAGGCTTCTACACGTTTAGTTAAGCTTAAGTTTAAGTTTTGATTCTGAAAATAAGATAAAAGCCTAACCAAAACTTATCTCAGAAGTTACTCTATTACACCGGCAAGAAGCGAGTAAATCTTCTGCTTTGCTCAGAAAAATATGTTACCCTAACTTCTATCTGAGGTTGAAGTTGAGGGCATCAGCAGACTAGGCTGCTAAAACAGCTTGTGGAGCAAGTGAACCAGTGAAAACACTAGCTACACTAGCAAAAGCTGCTTTGATTTTGCTTGTAAAGGTTGCAATTAAAATAATCTTTTAAGAAGATTAAAACTACGTGCTACCTAAAATTTTAAAGTACTTAGTGTCTATAAGCTGATTTCAGCCCCAACTAATTGCAATTATACAATGGTTATTAAACTTAAGCAATACCTCGTAGCGTGAGTTTTGGGTAGGGCTATCCCATATGCTAAAATTAAACCATTAAACTTAATAAAATAATGGAGGAACGGTATGGATTTTAACGCAATTTTAACATCTGGCGATGTCGTGGCTGGAATAATCACTACAGTGGTGGAAATCCCTAAAGGCTCTAAACTTAAGGCCGAATATGATAGAAAAAAGAAGATTTTTGTACTTGATAGGGTGGAGCCGGGCATCTTTGCCAAGCCTGTAAGTTATGGTTTTATCCCTCAGACGCTAGATGACGACGGCGATGAACTAGATACTCTAATCATCTGCGATGAGCCATTGCCAATGGGCTTAGTGGTTGAAAAAGCCAGAGTTATTGGCGTGCTTAAGTTTGAAGATGGCGGAGAAATGGATCATAAAGTTATTGTGGTTCCAGCCGATGATAGAGACAGTGGCGATTCAATCAAAAGCTTGGATGATCTTTCGCCTGCACTTTTGAAGCAGATTGAGCATCACTTCACGCACTATAAAGATTTAAAAAAGCCCGGAACTACAAAAGTTATGGGATTTGGTGACGTTGAAGAAGCTAAAGAAGTTATTAACGAATGTATTGAAAGATGGAACGCCCAAGCTTAAGCTTAATAAAAAAGAGATTACCGATGTTTTCATAGTTTTGTTAAGCCTCGCCGGTATGGCTAAAATAGATGTCGCCGAGGCCGTTAAACTTAAGGAAGAAAAGAATAAGAAAAGGAGTTGGGAGTAAGTATAGTTATAGAAACTATTGACTTGTGGTATATACTTGGTGTATACTAATGTTGTTATGAACTCAACAGTAATAAATGTCAAAACCGATCCTAAACTTAAGATGCAGGCTCAGAAACTCGCCTCCCAAATGGGCGTTAGTTTAAGCGCTGTTATAAATGCCGGGCTTAAAAAGTTTGTATCAGATCAAGAATTAAACTTAAGCGATAGTTACGCCCCTAGTGGGTATCTAGAGGATATTCTAGAAGAATTAGAATCAGGAAAAATCAATAAAAAAACCTTCAATAACGCTGCAGATGCCCTAGCGTTTTTAGATGAAGCCTAGTTTTAAAGATGAAAATCTCATACTATAAGCCAAAATCTTTCTTAAAAGATGTTGCTAAACTGAGCCAGAACCAAAAACTTAAGCTTAAGGCCCGGTTAAAACTTTTTATTTCAGAGCCACATCATCCGATTTTAAGAAACCACGCCCTAGAAGGTAAATATAAAAATTATCGGAGTATAAATATTGGCGGCGATTTAAGATTAATTTATAAAAAATTATCCGAAGATGAAATTTTAATAATTACCGTAGGAACGCATTCTCAGCTCTATAAATAATTTGAGAAAATAATGTTAAATTAACTAGTATTACGATTAATATTTATTTATATTAAACTTAAGTAAGAAAAGAACAAGAAAAGGAGCTAGAAATGAACGATAGAAGTAAAAAGCTAGAAAAGTTGGTAAGGTCTCTCTATGAGGGGCGAAGAGAGGATAGAGATGAGTGGTGTGATTGGCTATACGAAAACCATGTTTTTGTCGTTGCTAAAAACGCTTTATTTTTAGCCAGAAAGTATGGCGGTGATATTGATTTAGCTTTTGCAGGAGCTATCTTGCATGATATAGCAGATGTATCAATATCAAGGTTTAGCGATAATCACGAAGAACTTTCATTAAATATAGCCGAAGGCGCCATGATTGAGGCGGGGTTCTCAGATAGCGATAGAGCGATAGTACTTGAAGATATTCTTCCTAAGCATTCATGCAGAGGAGATATGAGACCCTTAACTCTAGAAGGCAAAATAGTAGCTTCTGCTGATGCAATAGCTCATATTGATACAGATTTCTATCTATTCTTTGCGGTCAATAATTTTAAAAATGGAGGCGATTTCGAAGCACTAAAAACCAAGCTGAGGGCTAAACTAGACAGAGACTTCAATAGTAAGTTAATGTTTAATGATGAGAAAAATTTCTATAAAACTAAGTACGAAAATTTTAAGCAATTATTTATCTAGGTTTGCAGGCCAATTATAATTAAGAAAAGGAGCTATAAATGAATAATGAAATCTACATAATAACTGGAGCCAGTGACGGTTTAGGCAAACAACTAGCCTTAAGCTTAATCAAAGATGGTAAAGCCGTAGTTTGCCTTTCTCGTTCAAAGCCAGATTACGATGGCGTTGAATGGATTCAAACAGATCTAACAGATAGGAAAAGCCTAGATGACGCCTCCGCTAAGCTTAATTATGACAAAAGAAAAATTAGTGCTCTTATAAACAATGCGGGGGTGATGTCTGCGAAAAAGTTCGATCAGCCAGACCTGGAAGATATAACTAATATGATGGATGTTAATATTTCTGGTCATATATATCTGACATCAAAGTTGGGGGTTAAACTTAATTCCGATGAATCTGACATAGTTAATATATCTTCGACTGTAGGTACAAAAGGTGTTAAAGATCAGCAAGCCTATACTGCAAGTAAGTGGGCGGTCAGGGGCTTTTCTGAAAGCTTAAGAGAGCAATTCAAAGATACTAAACTTAGAGTGATAAGTTTTTGCACAGGAGGCATGAACAATAGCATGGGCGAAAAAGTAGGGATACCAATGTTAGACCCCCAAAACTGGATGAATCCTAAAGATGTTGCCGAGTTTTTAAAAGCCATACTCTATCTTCCAAAAAGCATGGAAGTTAGCGACGTAGTAATTAACAGAAAGAAGAAGATTTAAATTTAATGGTTGGTATTTACTTTACTAAACTTAAACCCAACGCTGAAATTCCCTGTAAACGCGATGAAGATGCCGGCTATGATGTTTACGCTTGTTTTGAAGAGGATGAAGTTATAATTAAACCTGGTGAAATTAAGCTTATACTAACCGGGATAGCGTCAGCTTTTAGCTCAGATTATTTTTTAAGAGTGTTTGAGCGTAGCTCTTGCGGAATTAAAGGCATGAGCGTTAGGGCTGGAGTTATAGATTCCGGCTACCGGGGGGAGCATCTTATTGTGCTAAATAATACCAGCTTGAAGCCGATTGTAATTACAAAAGATCCACTTAAGTTTAGTGAAGATGAATTTACGGTTCACGATTACAAAAAAGCCATTGCCCAGTACGTTCTTCTGCCTGTGCCGAGAACTGAGGTAAAAGAATTAAGTTTAGAAGAGCTAAATAATTTTGATTCTAAAAGAGGAGTGGGCGGTTTTGGTAGTAGCGGGAGGTAGCATCTACAACATTAAGTTTAATGGGGTATTGATTTCGAATTCATAGATGCCACCGTTTTCCGGCTTGCTAGAAAAAATTTTTTCTAAACTTTCATCACTAAAATGATATTGTAAAATTCTTATTACTCCGCCATGAGTAATAATCAAGATGTCATCAACTGGATGTCTATCTAAAAGATCATTAATAAAACTAGTAACCCTATTGCTAAACTCAATATTAGATTCTGAGTTAGGTGGCTTTCGTGTCATAAAATCACCAGATAGAGGGCCCCAATCTAAGTTTAAACTAGATTTTCCCTCAAAATCACCAAACGATCTCTCTCTAACCTCTGGAGAATATAAATCAACTTCTATACCTGAATTAAGCTTAATTTGCTCAGCAGTTTTAATACATCTATCAAGATCGGAACATATTACCAAATCGAATTTTTTACCCTTAAGCTTAATGCCTGTTTGAGCAGCTTGCATTAATCCAGCGTCGTTAAGAATCCCGCGGCTCTGACCTTGAACTATTTTATTCTCATTTTCTACGGTCTCTCCGTGCCGAACAAGCGTTAATTTCATGGCTTCTAGGCTTCACTTTCCAGAACTTTAATCAGTTGACGGACGTTAGGGAATAGATCTAACTTTTTGATTTCATCTAGTGAAAAGAACCTCAGTTCTTGGCATTCATCGGAGGGCGTAAAATTAAGGTTAGCTAGTTTGATTTTATAAATGATATTGGCTACGTATTCTTCGGGGCGATCTTCTCTTTTGGAAGTTAAAAAATAGCTTGGGCTAGGTTCTATATAAGTTATATCTAAGCCCGCTTCTTCTTTGATCTCTCTTTTTAAACAAGATTTATAATCTTCACCATGTTCTAGCCCGCCGCCTAACATTTCCCATTTCCCGTTTTCTTCTAAAGAAAGTAGAATTCTCTTTTCAGAATCTACAACTATGCCCTTAACGCTAACTCTGTAATACGGGGATTTCATTTTTATGATTCCTTAAGCTTAATAATCTAAATTTAATTTGGGGCGAATAATGGGTCATCGCCTCCGGCTCTTCCATTCGTAAGTGCTCGCAATCTTCACTTCGTTCCGGTTGCTGCGCGCTTACTCATTTCACCGACCCTCGTTCGCTAAAAGCTCACTAGCGTGGGTTCTCGACCCAATCTAACATAACAATGAACACGAAACTAGCTATTAAGCTTAATACTTATAATCTAATTTGGGGCGAATAATGGGTCTCGAACCCACGACCTCCGGAACCACAACCCGGCGCTCTAACCAACTGAGCTATATTCGCCATGAATAAATGAATAACTCTACAAAATATACTATACATTATTTAAGCTTAACTGACCAGATTGAAATTTATTTTAGCTTTTGTTAAACTTAAAGTTAGTTAATGCGGGTATAGCTCAGTTGTTAGAGCGCTTCCTTGCCAAGGAAGAGGCCAGGAGTTAGAGTCTCCTTACCCGCACCAAATCGGAACAAAATTGGAAATTGTCGCCCGAATGGGCGATTTTTTCTAGGCTTTGGCGGAGCCAAACCCAGATGTTTTCTTGGGGGGAGTGAAGAAATTGGTCGTCGTTTACGACGACATTTTTGTTTTGCATTTTTAGGTTCGACCCGAAGATTTCGAGCAAAAGCGACTTTTTGGCGGGTAAATCATCACTCTCGGCAATTTTACAGATAGAAACGGCTCGCTCAAGCCATCTATTCATCGGTTCGACCCACGTCAGAACGCCAAGCGAAGCTTGCTCGATTTGCTCCTGCAAACGCTTCTTGTCGCCTAATATCTCGGCTCGCTTATTTTGGTATAGCTCACGTTCGACATAACCGTCTAAGTAACTATCGAGTAAGCGTTGCAGTTTACTAGACAACTGTACGATCTGTTCTCTTATACCATTCATCTCTACATCAAGCGTCGATTTCTCATTTAACTCATCTCTGCGGATTAGTTCGTACAGTTTGTCTGCCCATTTTATGGGCATAGCAAAATCGAGCAACAAACTAGACAATTGTTTGTCTAGTTCTTCGGCTCTGATGTGCGGCTCTTTGCAGTCAACGCTTTTGTTTTTGCGAGTACAGCGGTAATAGTCATAGATATGCACATTGCCGTTTTTCTGTCGCTTTATCTGTCTTTCATTAGTAAACATCATACCGCACGAGCAATGAACTAAACCGCATAGCGGTTGTGGCTCTTTGACCGCCTTTTGCGGTCTGCCTCGTTTTTCTAAAACAGTTTGTACGTCGTCAAAAAGCCGTTTTGATATTAGCGGTGTATGTTTGCCCTCATAGACTTCGCCGAGATAACGAAAGTGTCCGTAATAAAACGGATTCGTTAGAATGCGTTTTATGCGATTCTTGTGATACGGCTTTTTGCCAGTGGTTTTCTTGCCGTATAGTTGCCCAGATTTAGTTTGTATGCCATTAGCGTACATAAAGTCAGCAATTTCATCTAATCGTTTGTCGCCTTTGGCGTATAGCTCGAAAGCCTGTTTAACTATCGGGGCGGTTTTCTTATCTATCTTTGCGGTCTTAGTCCGCATGTCGTTATAGTAGCCAATCGGTGCGACTCCGGGCATTTCGCCCCGACGGACTTTTTGTCGCAAGCCTCGCTTGGTATTTACAGATAGATTATCGACATATTGCTTCGATGAATTAAATTCGTTTGCCAACATATATTTGCCTTGTGGTGTATTTTCAAACCAGAAATGCGGAAATTTGAGATCAAGCAATATATTTTCATCAAGCATATAAATAATCTGTCCGCTATCTATCGAGTTACGAGATAATCTATCTGGTAGCCATGACAAAATGCCGTTGGCTTCGCCTGATGAAATGCGACTAAGCATTTTATTGAGGATTGGTCGTCCGGGTTTTTTGGCGGTGCGTTTTTCGATGAAAATATCAACAATATCTAACTTATATTTAGCGGCGTATTCTTTTAGTTCGACTACCTGTGCCTCGACAGACAATACTTGTTTGTCTTCGACGTCTGTCGATTTACGAACATAGATAAAATATTTCATCTCACACCCCCCTTAAAAACTCAAAAAGCCGCTTCGCTGGAATACAAAATCAGGCGAACCTAAAATTGTGCGAAACGGCTATTTGAGTGCTCAAATAGAAAAATTCGCCAGATTGATTTTGTATTCCACTTACGATTATAGCATATGCGTAGCATGTCGGCTCGCGCCGACTCTAAAATAAAAATCCGTGCTACTTGTAGCACGGCAATTTCTTCACTCCCCCCAAGAAAACATCTGGGTTTGGCTCCGCCAAAGCCTAGAAAAAATCGCCCATTCGGGCGACAATTTCCAATTTTGTTCCGATTTGGTGGCATTTTACGCCAAAGCTCGAACCTATTTCGAGCGCAAGAGCTAGAAGCTCAGCCCCGACGCCTATGCCAGCAAAGCTGGCATGCGTCCAGCCAGAAAAACCACCCCTCGAATTATTTTTTGAATTTCCCCCGCCGTATTTTTCTTTTTTAGTTGAGAGGGTTGGGTTTTCTGACTGGATTTCATCAGCATTATTTCACAAGAGCCGTTGACCAATCGTTAAGTATGTCTTCTACGCCTGTGACCCACTCATCTGAACTCTTCAATGATTCTGCACTTTCCGCAATATTCCGGACAAGATTCTGCAAATGACTACGAGTAAAACTACCTCCTAATTCTCTAATTCGTTTGAGTGTTTTTAGTATTGAAATAAATTGGCTAATTGTAATCGGTGCAATCTTCTGCTTACTACCTTTATATCCATAGACGTTTGCAATCCAGAATGTCTCGGCGCTGTCGGTATGGATTGTCGGCGCTATAAAAATACAGTAGGAATTTTCATTTGTTGCTTCGAAGTCTCGGAGATGTCTCATGACGGGTTGTCCCTCGTTATACCATTGATCACGTCCACTAAGCATTGTGACTTCACAAATCATATTGAAGTCGTCATAGAAGCACTCTATGTCTGCCATGCCGCCGGGTGCTGTGGACGTCGGTTCATTGTCGTCTCCAACAGGATAGTTTGGCTTTATCTCCTTTGCGTCGTTGAGTGCGTGTAAGCCCATTGTTGAGAGATACTCCAAACGCAGTGGTCGATTTTCAGCAGTAAAGATATTTTCTAGCTGCTCTATGTAGTTGGCCACCGATTCAACAGGCTGTGACTTTACGTGATTATCCCGCTCTTGTAATTCTTTTCGCAAAGCTCGTAATTCACTGACGTACGCAACCAGTTCCGTTTCACTCATCTCGGTGACATTTTTTATACCAAGAACCGGAAGTTTTAGAGCTTCTCGTAGACTGCGAACATCAGAATAAACTTCGGAAGATATTTCACTCAGTTTATTCTTTGTTTGCCATGGTAAATGCGGCTGGCTATCATCTGACATGTATCCCAGGTACTCGTCTTTGTCGATGAATTCTCTGGGTATATAAAATTTAGCTTCGAATAGTGATTCAACCTCGGTATGACGGCTAGGTTCTAAGTCTATATAAAATCCATTACCACGAATACGAATAAACTTTGTAAGGCGGAAGTATCTTATGGCATTGTCACCGTAATCGTGTAGGTTCTTAAGATGTGTGTCTATTTCGCCTTGTACAGTCGAGCCGAGAAAGCTGACGGCAAAACGATGCTTATAATCATCACGTATCGCTTTTCTATCCGCCTTTGTTTTGCCTTTTTGAGCCTGTCGGAGTTTCACTATCTCACTTGCGTATCTGGATATATCACGATAGTTAATGAGTGTAGGAACAAATAGACAGAACTCCCTCTTACTAATGCCAACCGGTTCGTTACCTAGACTCGACCATAGACTATTTACTTCGCTGATTAGTTTGAGCATTGCCACAAATGGCACAACATCATACTCACCATCATCACTGTAATCATTGCTAGCTGGGTTGGGTATTTGCCATTTAATAAAAGACTTAAGAAATGCATCACCCGAATCTTTTTCACTTGCTATAAGATTCTTACCAAGATCTGTAATTTCCAAGATGCCCTTTTCTATGAGTGCAAACCCGAACTTTGTAAGTGGGTTGATTGACTGGCGTCCGCGCATTGGGAAGTCTTTATAATTCTTTGCTTCGATAATACGATCAATCATGGTGTCGGTAATTTCCGCATCGACATCGTTGATAGTAGTGACTATATCAGTAGGTAGCCCGTTATAAAACTGCTGATTACCGTAACCGTATAGACGACTCTTGATGAGCAGTCTTTGATATTCTTTCTGATTATCTCGATTCCATTCTTTACCAACAAGTGGCTGTAAAGCAACTAAAAATGCCCTCAGTCTTTCAGGACTACGAACAGTAGTTGATATTGACCATGTTTTTGACATAACATTATTATATCTTAATACTAGTAGTTTGTAATCAGTACTTCGACTGTCGTATTGTTTTTTGCAGTTGAGTGATAGTTGGAATTTTTATAGTGATAGTCAAGTTTGTTGACATGGTAACTATTTTTCTCCGCCCAGCACTTCATTATCTCATTAACTTCACCCTTGTGTTCCAACACGTTCGAGAGGGCAAAGCGTATACCATTTTCGTGTAGTCTAGTAAGCAAAGAGTACAAATCATTCTCATCTTTTTCCGTCCAACCGCCAAGCTCATTATAGCTTGCTAAGCCCAGCAAATATGGAGGATCTAGGTATACGAAGTCATTTTTATGTAATTCCATAGTACCTATGTCGCGAAAATCAGCGTGTTTAAACATAATATTTTTCTCATTAGCCACTTGGTTAAAAGCGGCGACATTTCTTCTTGAACTGCCATTATAATCCCGCTTGCCCACAGGTAGGTTAAAGTCACCCTTCGAATTGAATCTTATCTGATTGTTGAATGAGTAGAGAACCAGTACAAGTAACAGATCAATGCGCTCCTTAGATTTATTGAACTCATCACGCAGCCTGAGAAACGCTTGCTTATTAACTTTCCCAAGACCAGATGAGCTTTCAGCTCCATAGAAATCATAACCTTTTATATAGCTCTGGCTTAGGCCGAACCTATCAATAGTATCGGTAATTTGCTTATTTAGGTCATCAAAATTCACATCCTGTATTAGCCGCAAGAGGTCAACAACATTCTTATTCTTCTCTATACAAACAACGCTTTTAGCATCGGCATTTATACCAACGTTCGCACCCCCAGCAAACACATCGTAAAAAGTATTGATGTTTTCAGGGAATAGCTTCGTAATCTGTGGCAGCAGTTTATGTTTTCCACCAGTATAGTTAAGAGGGGATTTAACATAGCCACTTTGTACAGGATTACGACTTGATGCAACTACATATTTTTGTGTTTTAGCTGTACTCTTAACCTTGCACAAAAAGATTCGCTCTTTCAAATCATCTTTATTTGATTTGCCAGTTGTAAACTGCTTAAAATCAGTCTCGTATATCTGAACTTCGCCTTTTCGCTTGAGAGCAGAGAGTATTTCATGGTCGCTGATTCGTGATTGAGAACGTGCGTTGCCAGAGCCACCCATATCGTTATAAGAAACGAGAATGTATTTAGCGTTGATATTGTCGATTAGTTCGCCAAAAGCAACACCCGCTGATTTCATGCTGTACTTACTCTTTATATGGTCTCGATTGATCTTCTTTGCAACACCAAACACCTCTTGCTTATGCCACGATGCGATATTTTCCAGCAGGTGGTAAGCATCAGAATACTGTCGCGAATTATACGGTGGGTCTATATACACGACATCGGCTTTTATTTGCTTTACCAATTCATTCGCATCGCTTTTATGTATCGTCGCTTTGTATTTTGAGGATTTTACATTAAGCGGCAGGAGAAATAATTCTTTCTTAGGAATATCTATTTTTCTATACGCATCGTAGTGTCCAACAGTATTCGCGATCCTATCAAGAGCATAGATGAGTGAGGTGAGTAAATATGACTTTTCTCTCGGAGTAATAATCTTTTCTTCAAATAATTTTTCTATATCATCCCGAATGATGCCAATTTTCTTTGAGTTTATTTTGTCAAAGTAGGTATCTTCAAAGTTCTTTGAAAAGTAATTGTCATCGTATTTTTCTATGTCTATGGAATTATAAACTTTAAGTCGTTCTTTCAGTTTCTCCTCTCTAATTTCATCATTTCCAAAAAAAGCATTATAAGCATGGTAGTTTGAATCGAGGATATCATTTACAATAATCTGAGAGCGATCGTAAAAATGATTTGCAACCGATCCAGTACCTGCAAAGATATCTGCAAATGATTTGAACTTTATATCTTCCTCTTGCAATATACTGTCAATAAAATTTAGTAGCTTTGTTTTTGAGCCGAGATAACGTCTTTGTGTTATACAGAATGATTTATTTCCAAAATATGCATCGTCCATATCTCCAATATAACCTAATATGGTTATGCTAACAATACTGAATACATAAGACTTCTTTGAAGCTGTGGATAAATAAACTAACTACAATAGTGCCAGGAGTGCTTCGGTAGATGTTTGGAGATCTGTATCTGAAAAACCGTTGTACGTATTTTCCGGGTGATGAATTATGTTTCTAATCAGCGTTGGCATTGTTCTTGTTTGATTCTGAGTTGAGCCGTCTTTCTTTAATCTAACATACGGCCTGTCTTGTGCTAGGCCTTTACCGACAAGATATTGCTCAAAATTATCTTCGGTATAATTTTTATCGTCTTCAAGAATTGCCTTAGCTTGTACGAAACCGTAAAGTTCATTATGAAATTCAACTGATATAACGCCAAATGCGTAGTAATTTATTTCTCCCCATGTGGGACTAGAAACACCAAACAAATCAAAAGCTTGACTCTCTTCGGCCTTATTAAATTGACTACTCTTCGAGAAAATGTTTAACGAATGGGTATCTTTTTTGTATTTTTTTAATAGATACGGTGAATGAGTAACGATGAATACCTGAGATTTGCTAGAAATCTTTTCCAGTGAGTCCAATAATCTGTTTTGTGCTTGTGGGTGCAAAAATGTCTCAGGCTCATCAATAAAAAACATGATTGGCTTAGACATATCTTCTTTACTATTTGACGTAATATCCGCATAGACTTGTATCAGAGATAACGCAAGAGCTCTTTGCATACCTGTACCTTTTTCAGAGCTGGTCGTTTGTATTCCGTTATCAGACAGATCTATGTGCCCCGACTTTAAGAAGTCGGTAATTTCTGGTAGCGTGAAATTAAATTTTACTTCGGTACTTCCGTATTGTTCTGATAACTTACTTTGTATTTGTTCTTCGATAGGTTTTAAGTTGTCTGCTATCTTTTCAAATGTATCTTTGTGGGATTTTTTGAAACTATCCCAGCTGTCAGAGATTTTATCGCTGATTATTGTATTTATAATTTTTCCGCAAATCTTTGTTTTAGAAAAATCAGCCACATCACCCGAATTAGTATCAGCCCATACGAATTGTGCGTCAAACAGAGCCGTAATTGTGGTGTCTATTCCTGTCGGATTTTCGAATTGATTAGTTTCGGTATTAAAGACACGGACATTATTTATAGATAAAGTTTTCTCTTTTTTATTTTGTGTAATTTTTGACTCTTCGCTAGAGCGCATGATCCGTAGGCTTTTAGCACCATCGGTCTCAATAAGATAGGGTTTATACTTTTTCAAGGCATCAGTTTCGACAAGCTTTTCAAGGTCATCACCCCTAAACTCTATCTCTACCGAAACAAAGCCGTCACCTTCAATCTCTGTTTTTGTTATTACTTCGTCTCTGGCCTTTTTGGTTCGTATAAAATCAATAGCTTCAAATACTGTTGATTTACCACAGTTGTTGTCTCCTACAAAGAAATTTACACCGACATCAAAATTGATTGTATGGTCACCCTTAAAACCCTTAAAATTATGTAGCTCTATTTTTGAAATATACATTGATGTGTATTATACCACTTTTTCGACTGCTGTAAGCATGCTCGTAGAGTATTTATCCTTTCGTTTATGAAAGGATGGCGACTGTGTCGCCTGAGCGAAGCCCCGACGCCTCCACTGCTTGCAGTGGGCGGACTGCCAGAAAACCCAACCCTCTCAACTAAAAAAGAAAAATACGGCGGGGGAAATTCAAAAAATAATTCGAGGGGTGGTTTTTCTGGCTGGACGCATGCCAGCTTTGCTGGCATAGGCGTCGGGGCTGAGCTTCTAGCTCTTGCGCTCGAAATAGGTTCGAGCTTTGGCGTAAAATGCCACCAATCAGACCCACAACATTTTCTAACAGTATACTTTCTAACATTTGAGAACGATTTTGTCTCTTTTGTATTATAATTACATTATGGATGAAAAAGACGTAAAGAAATTGAAAAAACTGGATAAGCAGGGATTAACCGCAGGGATAAATCTTCTCGAGATTAATCTAAAGCGATTACTAGATTCACTTAAGCCACTGCCAGCAAATTTTAAAGAGATTCTTTCTGATATTGACGGAGATGATGCAATAGAAATGTCAGCGGGATTAGTTGGCTCAAGCCCCAGCTCACTTGAGATACTGAATGGCGACATTATGCCACAATCTTACGTGTCGTTGGGCTATACAAATGATTTACCTGATGATTACATTCAGTCTACGGGAGTTTATTGGTATTCTGAAAAATATGTGGACACAATTTACGAAAGTAAGGTTCGAGACATTGATATTAGTGTTGTAATTGAGGTAGAACACTTGTTTGGCAGGTTCATACTTTATAAAAAAGGAAATAAGTATAGTTTTATACATGAATATCCACATGCACCTACTCAAGAACCTAAAACTATTCGAGGTATCGCCGATTCAGCTTCCATCACAATAATAAATACACTGATTTTAGATTTGACTGAGAAATTTGCTTAGACTACCTCTCGAAGAGGTAACAACAAAGTTTTAGTGAACGCTATATATTAAGTAAATCATCAGCCAGATCAAAGACTACGGCTAAGTCCTTTAGTTTTAGATTGCTGTATTCTGAGATTGCCGATGTTTGAAATGCGTCAACTATCTTGCACCAAAACATAGCAAGAACATGGCCCCTGTAAGACGTCGAGCAAATCGGCATTTTTTGCTATGTAATAGCCACCACTCAAACAGGGACTCTAACTTTTTACTTTCCAATGTCGCATTTTCTGTCATAATGCTAATGGAAGCAAGTAAAACACAAATATGCCAAATAGAAGTCACCATTTTCACATCACAAAGAAGAACGAAAAACGTCTAATAAACCGCGTATGCTCTGTCTTTTCTATACTCATGCCATTAACAGCGCTCCCTCAAATATGGTTACTTTACTCAACCAAGGAGGCGGCAGGATTATCGTTGGCAATGTGGATTATGTACTGTGTCGGTTGTATCCCGTTTTTGATGTTTGGATATATCTATAAACATAAACAATTGATCGTCTTAAATACAATGTGGTTAATAGTACAGGCGATTATGATTTTTGGTATAATAATGTATTCTTAATTGCTTAACGAGAAGCTACTCAATAAATCATCTGATAAATTGAACATCTCAACTATCTCTTTCAGCCTGTAGTAATCTAACTCACTCTGCTCAATCTTTAGAAATATGCCAGTTACCCGCACCAAATGTTCATTTTTGAGCCCGCAAGGGCTTTTTTTAAAATCTTTTAAGCAATATTAAAGAAATAAGATTAAGATTAAACTTAAGCTAGTAATTCTTAGTAGGCCAAGGAACTACTCTACATTTTCATTTGCTTGAAAGCTTCGTTGATAATCTGAAGCATTACAGAGTAATTGGCATCATTTATGCCGATGGAAGAATCAGTACTATACAGGTATAGTACGTTATCAACAACTTCTATATTAAGTTCAAAAGGTAGGGCCTCTAACTTTTCCATAAAGGCCGGATGCAAAAGCTCAAAACTGGTGGCAAGCTCTGGTACGGTTGCCCAAACCTCGTATTTTTCATTAAATTGACCCCATTCAGTTTCTACTTTTTCAAGACCGCTTGGGGATCCAAAAACTCTAAACTTATTTTTTCTGACCAGAATTTGACCGTAGTTTTTTGGTAAATAAGTTTGAACTATTAGATAATTTTTGCGGGCGTCGGTCGCCGTAGAAGGTATGTAGTTATAAATTTGGGTTAGAACTTGGTTACCAGGGTTCCCTTGCATGCCTATAACGTGATTGTTGATATCCGAAGTGCCAAATTTGGATCTACCAAATAATTGACCTCTGGATGGTAGCAATAACCAGCCCCAATCTGGGCTGAAAAACATTCCATTTTCGGTAGCAAATTGTTTTAGCGATGTACTAAGCTCGATGAAGTTCTCTGTATCTTGCTTAATTCCACTAAGCAACCAATTGCCATTTATACGAATGAAGTTCCAATATTCAGTAAAACTAGAATTATCTTCAAAAAGTTTAGTATTGTTACTTTTATCCATAAGAACATCGTTGGCTTTTGCACAGATCGCGGCGGTATAAGAATCACCATCCTTACCCTCTGCATCCTGTATCGCTGATATTTCTAGCTCAATAATTTCTGGGTTGTTGACTATATTTTGCCTTTTAGCCAGCTTAAGAGCCTCTATCATTAAACTGGTGTGGTTATAGTATTCTGGGGTCAAGCTTAATTTGCATGGTTCTAGATTATTCTCGCTCCATGATTTTTGATACAGATTAAACAGGCTGCGAGTGTATTCTATTAAGCTCGCCTCATCCCAAGAGGAATCTTGTTGAGCGGCTAAGGCTACATCTTCAGATGTTTTTTTGAACATGTTTTTTAAATAACCCTTGCCTAGCGGTATGGTTTTAATCCCGATTATAGATCCCATTAACATACCTATAAAAATAAGGAGGGCTACAGAAGCATAAGAGGCTTTCCCTATGAAAAACAATGCAATAGAAAAGACGGCAAATACTGGCCACACAACCAATTTGGCCACAGTTTTAGTAAACTTTACTTGAAGGCGGTAGCCTAGTGAATACATTAAGATAAACCCGATGAATACACCGCCACCCCCTCCTCTACCTCCTCCACCAGAACTGCCGCCTCCGCCTCCACGGGCAATAAAATCTAAAAATAAACTTGAAATGTAATACAACGAACTTTGCATAAAACTTTAACCTTAACCCTTACAATATTAATAAACTTAAGCTCAGTATATCACCAAGGTTTATTTAAAGTCACTAATAAAAACACTTAAGTTTAGCATCAGCTTGCTCGCGATAAGTTTGAAACCGTAAAGGCCCCACAAAAGGGCTTTTTTATTTCAAGCATTAAAAAAAAGAGCTATAATAATACTATTATGGGCGATCCAGCAACAAGCTGGTAATGCTCAAATTAGTATCAAGATATTAAAATAGCATCATTAATTTAAAAGGAGTAGTTACATGAAAAATAAACTAGATGAACAAAAAGCAAACGTACGCGTAGTGCTTGCTTCGCTGTGGGCGAGCTTCATGTTTTTGTATATATATGTAGATTATTTTCATTTATATATGCCCGGGACACTGCAGGATACATCAGCGGGCAAAGTTTTTGAATTCAGTATTTCGCAAGCGTTTCTAATCACGGCACTCATCTCAGTATCAATTCCGGCTATTATGATTTTCTTATCGGTTGCTTTATCTGCAAAAATTAGCCGTTTAATAAATATCATTGTAGCTTCTATTTACATTCCGTACACCTTATTTAACTTGGTGGGGGAGGCGTGGCCTCATATGTACTATGGTGCTGCCGTAGAAGTAGCCTTTCTTGTACTTATCATTTGCTATGCAAAAAAGTGGCCTACACTGCAGAAATAGGGCTCCAAGTTAAAACTATTTTGGGTCTGCAACCTCCGAAAGGCTTTTTTAATTTGCTTAAGCTTAGCGAGAGGTGGGCTGATAGCTAAACTTAAGGTGGGTTTCACTAAATTATGTGCGATAATATCAGTATGAATAACATTAAAGAACAAGAACGTGCAGAGCTGCACCGTGCCATTTGGCAAATAGCCAATGATATGCGTGGCAGCGTAGATGGCTGGGATTTTAAACAATATGTGCTGGGCATGCTTTTTTACAGGTTCATTAGCGAAAATCTAACAAATCATATTAACGCCGAAGAACGCCGTGCTGGCCAAGCAGATTTTAACTACGCCGCTCTTTCTGATGCAGAAGCCGAGTTCGGCCGCGCAGATACAATCACTGAAAAAGGTTTTTATATTTTACCAAGCGAGTTATTTATTAATGTTAGAAAAAATGCCGCTGGCGATGCCAACCTAAATGAAACCTTAGCCAATGTTTTTACTAATATTGAAAATTCTGCCAAAGGCTCTAGTAGCGAAGATGATTTAAGAGGCCTTTTTGATGATTTAGATGTTAATTCTAACAAGCTAGGCGGAAATGTAGATGCCAGAAACAAACGCCTTGTTAAATTACTAGAAGCCACTGGCGATCTCCGCCTTGGAGATTACACCGATAACACCATTGATGCCTTCGGCGATGCTTATGAATACTTAATGACCATGTATGCATCTAACGCTGGTAAATCTGGTGGTGAGTTTTTTACTCCGCAAGAAGTAAGCGAGCTTTTAGCAGAAATCACCACCGTTGGCAAAACAGAAGTTAATAAAGTTTATGATCCCGCTTGTGGCTCTGGTTCGCTTCTGCTTAAGTTTGCTAAAGTGCTTGGCAAAGAAAACGTTCGCCAAGGTTTTTACGGCCAAGAAATAAACTTAACTACCTATAATCTTTGCCGCATTAATATGTTTCTGCACGATATCAACTACAATAATTTTGATATTGCCCACGGCGATACTCTAACTGATCCTGGCCACTGGGATGACGAACCTTTTGATGCCATAGTTTCTAATCCGCCATATTCAATCAATTGGGAGGGTGATGCTAACCCGCTTTTAATAAATGATCCTCGCTTTTCTCCTGCTGGAGTGCTGGCTCCTAAAAGTAAGGCCGATTTAGCCTTTACCATGCACATGCTTGCTTGGCTTTCTACTAGTGGCACCGCCGCAATAGTAGAATTCCCAGGCGTGCTGTATCGTGGTGGTGCTGAGGCGAAAATCCGCAAATATTTAATTGAAAATAATTATATAGATGCCGTAATTCAGCTTCCGCCTGATTTATTTTTTGGTACAACCATTGCAACTTGTATTGTAATTTTAAAGAAGAGTAAAAAAGATAACAAAACTTTATTTATAGATGCCAGCGCCGAATTTGTACGCGGTGGTAATAAAAATAAGTTAAGCGAGGCAAACAGAAAAAAAATTCTGCACGCCTTTACCGAGCGAGTAGATGCCGAATACTTTGCCAAGCTAGTAGAAAACGAATCTATTGCCGAAAACGATTACAACTTGGCGGTTTCTAGTTACGTAGTAGCAGAAGATACCCGCGAGGTGGTAGATATCACTAAGCTTAATAAATCTGTTTCTGAAATTGTAGCCCGCCAAAATGAGTTAAGATTAGCGATTGATGAAATAGTGGCAGATTTAGAAAACGAGAATTAAGCTTATGCAAGAAGATATCCAAAACAAAGTAATCATCTACCAAGGCAATGGAGCTGATACTAAAGTGCGGGCTCAGCTGGAAAGCGATACCGTGTGGCTAACTCAAGCTCAACTTGTTGCTCTTTTCCAATCGAGTAAAGCAAATATTAGTGAGCATATAAAAAATATTTACTCTGAGGGTGAATTAGCCCGGGAAGCAACAGTTCGGGAATTCCGAACAGTTCAAAATGAAGGTGAGTATAAAAAATACCAAGCCAAAACCTTAAGTTCTGTAGAAAAAGCCTTTTTAGATGCCATTGCAGGGTTAGAAAAAACCGCAGAGGTTAAGCTTAAGGAAGGTAAAGGGAAATAATTATGAAAAAGGTTATTGTAAAGCAAGCAGAAATATCGGTTGTAACAATTAGAGAAAATGATTATATTTCACTCACAGATATTGCTAAATATAAAAATAGCGAGGCAAACAGTGTAATAAATAACTGGATGCGCAATCGAAACACCATTGAGTACCTTGGTATTTGGGAATCTTTATATAATGTCAATTTTAAACCCATCGAATTCGAGGGGTTTAAAAAACTACAAGCTGGTTTACAAAACTTTGCAGAGGTGGTCTATTGGGGCATGCATGAGTATTTTAAGGTATATAAATATAGAAAGTTATTGAAGTGAAACTTATGAAAAAAGATAATACAAAAATACCAAGCCAAAACCTTAAGCGATGTAGAAAAAGAGTATTTAGATGTTATTGCAGGGTTAGAAAAAACCGCAGAGGTTAAGCTTAAGGAAGTTAAAGGGAAATAATTATGAATAACGAAGATCAAAAACTTGTAGTGTTTAAGCGTAAAGATATTCGCCGCCAGCTCTATAATGGTGAGTGGTGGTTTGTAGTTGCAGATGTTGTAGCTGCCTTAACTGAATCTAAAAATCCATCTGAATACTTAAAAAAACTTAGAAAGCGTGATGGTGAAATAGGTTCTTTAATGGATTCTACTTCTACTAATAAAGGGAGGGGACAAATTGTACCCCCCCTTGCGCTCGCATTCGATACTGCTGGTGGTAAACAGAAACTGCTTTCTTGGAACACCGAAGGTATTTTTCGGCTTATACAATCTATTCCAAGCAAAAAAGCAGAGCCATTCAAGCGCTGGCTCGCTCGTGTGGGTTATGAACGAGTGCAGGAAATAGAAGATCCAGAGCTTGCCCAAAAACGCATGAAAGCTTTATATAAGGCCAAGGGTTACAGTGAGGATTGGATAGAGCGACGAGTGCGAGGTATTGCCATTCGCCAAGAATTAACAGATGAGTGGGAAAGCCGCGGAGTGATTGAAGAGCAAGATTTTGCTATTCTTACCGCAGAAATATCCAAAGCGACTTTTGGCATAACACCCCGCCAATATAAAAAACTTAAGGGTTTAAAACGCGAGAACTTACGCGATCATATGAATGATCTTGAACTTCTTTTTACTCAACTTGGTGAAGCCTCTACCACACAGATTGCTCGTACAGATAACGCGCAGGGCATAGAGCCAAATAAAGATGCCGCACGCCGTGGTGGCGCGGTTGCTGGTACGGCGCGTAAGCAACTTGAAAAAGAAACGAATAAGAAAGTGGTAACCAGCACTAATTATCTTCAACCAAAATCTAAAGCTTTAAATAATTCAAGCACCACTTCAAAATCAAAGAGAAAATAATATGAAGAAATATAATTCACAAATTGAAGCCAAAACCTTAAGTTCTGTAGAAAAAGCTTTTTTAGATGCTATTGCAGGGTTAGAAAAAACCGCAGAGGTTAAGCTTAAGGAAGTTAAAGGGAAATAATATGAAAACCCAACCCACAATCACAACCCTAATCTCCTCCCTCTGCCCGAACGGGGTTAAGTTTAGCGAGCTTGGCGAAGTTGCGCAAATTAAGCGCGGTCAACGTGTTACAAAAAGCCAATTAAAAGCTGAAAGCAAGTTTCCTGTATATAGCGGGGGTGTAACTCCAATGGGTTATTTTGAAGAAACCAATCAACCAGCAAATACTGTTACAGTTGTAAAATATGGCACAGCTGGGTTCGTAAATTTTATAAAAGAGGATTTCTGGGCAAATGATGTTTGTTATTGCATAAAACCAAAAAAGGATTTAAATAATAAGTATCTATTTTATTACCTAAAATGTAAGCAAGAATATATTAAATCACAAGCAACAAACGCCATACCCGCCCATTTGCCAACCGAGGTTATTGCGAATCTTAAAATCCCCATCCCGCCCCTAGAAGTTCAGCAAGAAATTGTTAAAATTTTAGATAGTTTTACGGAACTTGAGGCGGAACTTGAGGCGGAACTTGAGGTGAGGAGGAAGCAGTATGAACACTATCGTTCAAAGCTTTTGATTACAGATGAAGATGTGGAAATATTATCTATAGAAAAGATTTTTAATTTTAAAAATGGATACACTCCCTCAAAAGCAAAATATGAGTATTGGAAAAATGGAGATGTTCCATGGTTTAGAATGGAAGACATAAGAGAAAATGGAAATATTCTTAATAAATCGATACAGCTTGTTAATAAAATAGGAGTAAAAGGTAAAGGTGTATTTCCTGAAAACTCTATTATTGTGGCAACATCCGCAACTATTGGAGAACACGCTTTGATTACAATACCTCATTTAACAAATCAGAGGTTTGTATCATTATCAATAAAAGATGAACTAAAACAAAAAATAAATATTAAGTTTCTTTTTTATTATTTTTATTTAGTAGATGAATGGTGTTTGAAAAATACCACTAA
Source organism: Candidatus Saccharimonadota bacterium (assembly GCA_036826375.1). Classification (GTDB taxonomy): domain Bacteria; phylum Patescibacteriota; class Saccharimonadia; order Saccharimonadales; family HK-STAS-PATE-42; genus DAISWL01. The sequence continues at coordinate 10,717 of DAISWL010000002.1, read as the reverse complement.
ATCAAGCTTTTCATCGGTGGATATGGTCGGCTTCAGAAAATTTCAAATCCCACTTCCGCCACTTTCAGAACAAGAAAGAATTGTTGCGATTTTAGATAAATTTGATATGCTGGTGAATGATATTTCTGTTGGGTTGCCGGCGGAGCTTAAGGCTAGAAGGCAGCAGTACGAGCATTATCGGGCCAAATTATTAAGCTTTAAAGAGGTGGTACAATAAACGTATGGCTAAAAAGATTTTAAAAAGTAAGGCAGCAAATAAGCCAAGCATACTTAGGTCATCTAGTGCAGAATACCTAACTTTTATATCCGCAACCGGCGGAGATGAATCTAGGTTAGAACTTAGGTATGAAGATGAAAATATTTGGATGACCCAAAAGATGATGGCTGAGCTTTATGGCGTATCTGTGCCTGCTATCAACCAACATTTAAATACTTTAATGGATGTCGGCGAACTAAATTCCTCAACTATTAAGCAATACTTAATAGTTCAAAAAGAAGGGGAAAGAACAGTGCAAAGAAAAGTAGATCATTATAATCTACAGGCTATTATTTCGGTTGGGTTCAAAATTGAAAACGAAAAATCGGTGCAGTTCCGTAAATGGGCAAGAAATATTGTAAAAGAATATACAATAAAAGGTTTTGCAATGGATGACGAGAGGATGAAAAATGGTGGAAGTGTTTTAACAAAACAATTTTTTGATGAGTTGCTGGCTCGAGTTAGAGAAATAAGGCTTTCTGAAAGAATGTTTTATCAGAAAGTTACAGATATTTATGCCTCGAGTATAGATTATGATGCTAGTGCCACAATAACACAAAAATTTTTTGCTACCGTGCAGAATAAACTGCATTGGGCTATACATGGTAAAACCGCACCCGAGGTTATAATTTCTCGGGCTAATGCAGAAAAAGAAAATATGGGTTTACAAAGCTGGAAGGATGCTCCAAATGGAAAAATACAAAAGTTTGATGTTAGCATTGCTAAAAATTATTTAAATGAAGTTGAATTGCAAAGTTTAGCAAGAATAGTATCTGCATTTTTAGATTTAGCTGAAGATATGGCTCTGCGAAATATACCCATGACAATGAGCGATTGGGCGAAGCGGCTTGATAGATTTATTGCTATGATGGATAGAGATGTACTAAAAGATGCAGGGAAGGTCTCTCATGAATTGGCAAGAAAATTTGCAGAAACCGAATTTGAAAAGTATAGAATAACCCAAGATAGGCTTTTTGAATCTGATTTCGATAAACTAATTAAAAAGCTAGGCAATAACCAAGGAACACAAAGTTAAGGGGATAAACTTATGCAAGAAACAACTTACAAACCAATATTAGAAACTAATCAAAGCACAGTGGTGGCGGAATACACCCCCGAAAATAAAAGATCTTCTAGCTACCAAAGCGAGGCGGAACTTGAACGTGCATTTATTGAAGAACTTAAGCACCAAGCTTACGAATATTTAACTATTACCAAAGAGAATCAGTTGGCACTAAACTTAAGGGTGCAACTAGAAAAACTAAATAACTTTAAGTTTAGTGATACCGAATGGGAACGCTTTTTTGTGGGTGAAATCGCTAACCCTAACCAAAGCATTGCCGAAAAAACTGCCAAAATACAAGAAGGCGATACTAAGTTTGTATTAAGTTTAGATAGCGGCGAATTTAAGAACATTATGCTTCTAGATAAAGCTAATATTCATAACAACAACCTGCAGGTTATTAACCAATATGCAACAGAATCTGGAGCGCGCGCTAACCGTTACGATGTAACGCTACTGGTAAACGGCTTACCGCTTGTGCATGTAGAGCTTAAACGCCGTGGAGTGGCAATCCAAGAAGCATTTAATCAAATTAGCAGATACCAAAGAGAAAGCTTTTGGGCATCTTCTGGCCTTTTTGAATACGTGCAATTATTTATTATTTCTAACGGAACCCACACTAAATATTACAGTAACACCACTAGGGCTCAGCACGTTAAGGAATCTGGCAAAAATGAAGCCAAAAAAGGCAAAAAATCTAGCAATAGTTTTGAGTTCACCAGTTGGTGGGCAGATGCCACTAACCGCCCAATAACCGATTTAATGGATTTCGCCAAAACATTTTTAGCCAAGCATGCAATTTTAAATATTTTAACCAAGTACTGCGTATTTACTAAAGATCGCTTGCTGCTAGTAATGAGGCCGTACCAAATTGTAGCAACAGAAAAAATCTTAAACAAAATTGAAATTAGTACTAACTATAAAAAGTTAGGCACGGTAGATGCCGGCGGATATGTTTGGCACACAACGGGATCTGGCAAAACGCTTACAAGTTTTAAAACCGCTCAGCTGGCAAGTAAAATACCAGATGTTGAAAAAGTTATATTTGTGGTAGATAGAAAAGATTTAGATTACCAAACAATGCGTGAATACGATAAGTTTGAAGAAGGCGCCGCCAACAGTAACACTAGCACCGCTGTTTTAAAAAAGCAGTTAGAAAATTCAAGCTCGCGAATTATCATTACCACCATTCAAAAGCTAGATAGATTTATTTCTAAAAACAAAGGGCACACTATTTTTGATGGCCACGTTGTATTAATTTTTGATGAATGCCACCGCTCTCAATTTGGCGATATGCACGCAGCTATTACAAAATCATTCAAAAAATATCATTTGTTCGGGTTCACCGGCACGCCAATATTTGCAATAAACTCCTCTGCTGGCGGGCGGGTAGATTTAAAAACCACCGAACAAGCCTTTGGCGAAAAACTACACACCTACACTATAGTAAACGCCATTGCCGATAAAAATGTATTGCCGTTTAAAGTAGATTACGTTTCTACCGTGCATGAAGCCGAAAATATTGAAGATAAAAAAGTAAGCGATATAGATAGAGAACGAGTTTTATCTGCCCCACAGCGGTTAGAAAATATTGTTAAGTATATTCGTGAGCATTTTGATCAGAAAACAAAACGCAACACTTTTTACAAAATAAAAGATCGCAGGCTAGCTGGGTTCAATTCTATTTTTGCCGTTTCTTCAATTGATGTTGCTAAAAAGTACTACCTTGAATTTAAAAAACAACTTGCAGATTTACCAAGCGATAAACAACTTAAAATTGCAACCATTTTTAGTTTTGGCGTTAACGATGAAGATGCCGACGGCATGATTGATGAAAATTCTGAAAACACCGAAGGGCTAGATTTAACCTCTAGAGATTTTCTAGAAAGTGCCATTGCCGATTACAACAAAATGTTTGGAACATCTTATGATACTTCGGCAGATAAGTTCCAAAACTACTATAAAGATGTAAGCCAAAGAGTAAAAGATAGAGAAATAGATATTTTAATTGTGGTTAATATGTTTTTAACTGGCTTCGATGCCACCACACTTAACACTTTATGGGTAGATAAAAACTTAAGGCTACACGGTTTGCTTCAAGCGTATTCTAGAACTAACCGCATTTTAAATAGCATTAAAACTTTTGGCAACATTGTTTGTTTTCGTAATTTAGAAAAAGCCACTAATGAATCTGTTGCCCTGTTTGGCGATAGAGAAGCTAGTGGTATTGTACTGCTAAAAGCTTATACCGATTATTACAACGGCTACAAAAATGAAGATGAAGAAGTTCGTGGTTACTTAAGTTTAGTAAATGAGCTAAAACAAAACTTCCCAGTTGGTGAAGTAATTGTAAGCGAACAATGCCAAAAAGATTTTATTAAACTATACGGAGCAATTCTGCGAGTTAAAAATATTCTTACAACTTTTGATGAATTTGCTGGAAACGAAATATTAACCGATAGAGATGTTCAAGATTACCACAGCGCCTACATAGATTTATATAACCAATTCCGCAAAACAACAGATACCGAAAAAGAGGATGTGAACGATGATATTGTGTTTGAAATGGAACTTATTAAGCAAGTAGAAATTAATATAGATTACGTACTAAGCTTAATCAAAAAGTACCACCAAGATCACACTAAAAACAAAGAAATTCTAGTTGATATTAACAAAGCTATTGATTCTAGCATTGAGCTACGAAACAAAAAAGATTTAATCAACCAATTTATTACCTCGCTAGATGTTCATACAAATGTTGATGAAGATTGGCGTAAGTTTGTAGAAAAAAAGAAGATTGAAGAATTAGAGCAAATAATTGCTTCCGAAAAACTGGATCATGATGCAACTTACGCATTTATAAAAAATGCTTTTAGAGATGGTGGAGTTGAATCTACCGGAACAGCTATAACTAAAGTATTGCCACCGGTATCTAGATTCTCCCCGACAGGTGAGCGAACCCAAAAAAGAGAAAGCGTACTCACTAAGCTTACCAGCTTCTTCGAAAAGTTTTTTGATATCACAGATGAACGAATGAACGGTTAAGCTTAAACAAAACACACACTAATAGCCCTTAAATGCTTGCAACAATTGAGTTTTCATGTTAATGTAAAACTTAATTATGCCAGAAACAAGAAGAGATAACCCCGATCCACAAGGATTGCTATTGCCCACACCATCACCAAACGTCCAGCAGGTTAGTTCACTGGTAGCACAGAGAATAAGCAAGTGCTACGACAGCTTGATGGAAGAAATACTTTCAAGCGATCAGGATGACCCTTTAGAAAGAGCATCGAAGCTCATTGAAGCCTCCGGAAGGCTTGGCATGTTACTTGCTGAAGTAGATAGATTTGATGGGCCCGGGACTGAAATGTGGTTACAGGGTGTGGATATGGGATTGACTACTTCAAGCCCTGAAATAATACAGCAGGCACTTGAAGAATCAGAAAATCCAGGTATGCCAGATATTCCAAATGAAGTAGGTTTTCTTATACCCGCCGAAGATGGCGTGCAATGCTTTTTTGATAGCTTTACTATTGATTCAGTTTTTGATGCAACTTCGGATGAGCCAGAGGCAATAATTCCTTATGCACTGGGCATGAGAGTAGCTAACGCACTAGCGACCTCCGCCGATAGTAGCGTGAAGCCTCTTTTCATTCCAGGATTTTCAACTATAGTGCCTACTAAATTTGAAGCTCTGCAGATGGGAATTGTCGTTAAAGATTAATTTAAGCTTAAACTTAATCTTTTTTTAAAATAGACGCCGCCAATAATATTTTTTGTTAGAATATAATAAGAAAATATAACAAAGGGGGTAAACGATGTCCTTTCAATCGTACTTAGATAATATCGAAACTAAAACTGGAAAAACTCCGAACGAGTTTATAGCTCTGGCGAAAGCAAAAGGCTTTAATGCTGATACTAAAGCGGGGGAGATTGCGTTATGGCTTAAGCAAGAATTTGATTTAGGGCATGGCCACGCTATGGCCATGGTTAAGGTTATTAAAACTGGTCCGCAAATAAGTGATAAACATGTTAATAGCGGTGGTGCTCACAGTGATGAAAGCGATACACTGCGTTTGGATGGCTTGAAAAATCGTTAAGAGCTTAACTCAATAGCAGAATTAATAGCCAGAGATAATTATTGCTATCAACCTATTCGGTTTACAGTTTTAATCTTAAGCTTAAGGGTTATAAAAAAATAGCATCTAAGATGCCTACTCTTTGGTATTGTTTAACTTCCGATTAAGCTTATTGCGTTGTTGATCTTTCCAAGATTTTTCCCCACGAACCAGCTCATCGGCAAAAGATGCCACATCAGAGCCGGTAATATCCAGAACGTTTCGGCCATTGGCAGATGCCTCTTCAAACATGTCAACAAGCGATATCAATGGATCAATAGTTAAAATACCCGAGGTATTCCATAAATAGTGCTTAATATTTTTATATGCCTCGGCATACTCGGTTGGGAGTGCCTTGGCACGTTTTTCGTTTTTGCGATATCTTTTTTTCTCTTTGAAATCGCCAATAATTGCATTTAAAATTTTATTCATTTTACTATCTCCTTAATTTATTAATTTTTGATGATACAAAATCCCATCTATTCCAAAATAGTTTAAGTTCTTTTCGGCCTGCCCGGTTTAAACTATAAAACTTACGGGGAGGCCCAGCCTCAGATGACCTCTTTGTAATGGTAACTAAATCGTTCTTTTCAAGCCGAACTAGTATTGTATAAACCGTGCCTTCAACTACATCGGCGAAACCTTGTTCTCGCAATTGTTGGGTGATTTCATAACCGTAAGTTTCTTGACGGTTTATGATTTCAAGAACACATCCCTCTAGTATGCCTTTCAACATTTCAGTTATATTATCCAATTACTTCTCCTTTGCTACTTAGTGTTACTTACTACTAAATAGTACTATTGGCTAAATCAGATTGTCAACAATTAATACTAGGTTAGGCTAAACTTAAGATGGCTAACTTAACAAAACCCTATTTAAGTGCAAAATTATCTAAAGATATTGAATTTCTAAGAAAGACGCATTAAACTGCTTATAGTACGACTAAAAATAAAGAAAAGGAAAAAGGTAAATACTCCGATGGAAAACGATAATCCTATGCAAAGTAATAATCAGAATGGTTCAATGAGTCAGCAGTCGGCGGGTAACAATAACTACAACCCCAACATACAACAACCTAATATATATGCGCCGCAACCGCCTTTGAATACACCCAAAAAGGGCGGAGCTAAAAAGGTAGTAATGATCATACTGGCAGTTTTAGTAGCACTTATGGTTATCTCTGGCATAAGTTTAGCTTTTGTTTTCAATAATTTAAATAACAAGCCTGAAAAGGTGCTCTCAGATGCTTTTGCGAATATTGTTTCAGATACGGTAAATAGAAATCCCTATACTTATGTTAGCAAAATTTCTATCAAAGATCCAAGTAAAAAATTAGATGCATCTTTAGAATTTAATACTCAATGGGCCAATAATAACGGCCAAGTTGATGCAAAACTTAATCTAATGTCAGAGGGTACTGGCGCTACTAGTATTGATCTTAAAGCCTCTGTTTTAAATATTGATAATAAAGAATACTATTTAAAAATAGATGATCTGAAAGAAACGCTAGATAATTTATCTAAACAATATTCTAGCTATGGATTTGAAGATAAGCTTGTGGCATACGATTCTCTAATTAAGAAAATAGACGGAAGTTGGATAAAGATATATCCGTTAGATACAGACACGACTGAGAGCCTTAACCTTGATAATAATGCCAATCCATGTGTTGAAGCTGCTAATAATATTAAGATCTCTAAGGCTGATCAAAAAACAATCAATAAAATATTTAAAGATAACAGATTTATAATAGTCGAAGAGGTCTACGGGAAAGATAATGTTGATGCTGATAAAAGCTTCCATTATAAGATAAACTTTGATAACGATAAGGGCACATCATTCACTAAAGAGTTAATGGGGCTTGAATCTTTCAAAGAAGTGGTCTCTGCTTGCGAAATTAAAGAAGAAGATTTTACCAATAACCAAAATTATTCATCTCAATTAGATAACACTACAACCGAATTATGGGTCAATGCTAAGTCTCGCAGATTTAATAAAATAACCACCAACTATAAAAATAAAACATTAACTATGGATTTTGCCTCTACTATTAATTTTGATAACAAAAATATCCAAGTTCAAAAACCATCGAGTTTTATAACTATCGATGAAATCAAGAGTGATGCCGAAGCAATATCTAAAAGTCAAGAACCAGACTATACCGACTACAGTTACTAGTTCAATATAGATACCCTGAATATAGATTGGGTTATGGTGCTTATGCTCTTTATACAATTAAGTTTAGAGCAGGGAACAAATCGATCTGGATAAGTTTCAATTTTACTAATGCTAGAGGTTAAGCTATAATAGAATATGATAAAACTTAAGTTAAAACCAAGGAGGGAAATGTACTATGGGGATATTAATAATTGTTGCACTGAGTTTAGTATCGGTAGTAATTATCTTATTTGTGGCTGCTTACAATGGGCTAGTTAAGCTTAATATTCGTACCGATGAATCTTGGAGTGATATCACGGTTCAGTTAAAGCGCAGAGCAGATTTAATACCAAACCTGATTAACACGGTTAAGGGATATGCTACTCACGAAAAAGAGTTGCTAGTACAGCTTACCGAAGCTAGAACGGCGGTTTTAAATAATAGCGGCAGTGATGTTAAAGCTGCTGCAACAGCAGAAAACCAGCTTTCTGGAGCATTAAAATCGGTTTTTGCTGTTGCCGAGAACTACCCAGATCTTAAAGCCAACCAAAACTTCATGCAACTTCAAGATGAGCTTGTTGATACTGAAGATAAAATCCAAGCGGCACGCCGTTTCTATAACGGTTCAGTAAGGGATTTCAACACCAAAAGAAATATTTTTCCGAGTAATATAATTGCCGGGATGCTAGGGTTTAAACAGGATAAGCAGTTCTTTGAGGTTGAAGATAGGAAATCTATTGAAGAACCTGTTAATGTTCAATTTTAATAAAGTTTAAATTAAGTACTAAAAATTTAAAAAGATGTACGGCGATATAAGAAGAAATAAATTTAAAACCTGGCTGATAATGCTGGTGTTCTTTCTGATAATGTTAGTTGTCGCCACCATAGGCTATCTAATTACGGGCAGAGTTAGTACCGTTGTAAGCGTTCTAATCGGATCAATCGCGTACTCTATAATATCTTATTTCATTTCATCCAGAACGGCGCTAGCTGTTAACGGAGCTAAAGAAGTTGATGCAAAAACTTCTCCTAGGCTATATCGAACAGTCGAAAACATTGCGATAACCAACGGTATGCCCATGCCGAGAGTCTTCATCATGCAGGATGCTTCACCTAATGCTTTCGCCACCGGTAGAAACCCTAATAAATCGTACGTCTGCGCCACTAGCGGCTTACTAGATATCATGGATGATAACGAGCTGCAGGGAGTAATAGCTCATGAAATGGGGCATATCAAAAATTACGATATAAGAGTTAGTATGGTGGCATTTGCTTTAGTTTCTGTAATTTCAATGCTTAGTGATATAATTCTACGTTCAATGTTCTGGGGTGGTAGAGATGATGAGAACTCTAATATTAACCCGATATTTATAGTTGTGGGAGTGGTGGCATTAATATTAGCTCCTCTGGCTGCTAGTTTGGTCCAGCTGGCCATATCTAGGAAGAGGGAATATCTAGCAGATGCTACTGGAGCTTTAACAACTAGATACCCAGAAGGTCTAGCATCCGCTCTGGAAAAGATAGGGCGCTACGGCTCCGCCACTAAGATCCAGAATGCGTCTACTGCTCACATGTTTTTTGCTAATCCCCTAAAAGCTAAAAGTCTGATGAGAATTTTTTCTACTCACCCGCCCATAGAAGATAGAGTGGCTAAGCTAAGAGGTATGAGCCTTAATGGTTAATAAAAATAATAATAAATTTTCGGTAGGTATTATAGCTGATTTAAAAGCGGTAGTTAGAGCTGGCAATAAAAGTATCAGGCTGAATACAACTAAATTTATTAGCGTCATGAAGGTTACCCCAAAATATACCGTTTCATTATTCAAATCTATCCCATCAAGATGGAAATTAAGAGTTAAAACATGGCGGGGTAAAAACGGGTATGCATCCTTCAGGTTGGAAAAACATAGAAAACCAGATAAAGTGGTTGCGAATCCTATAAGTTTAATTATCCAAACTTTTGCTTTCGCTAAGAGGTTCTACAAGATTTTATTACCTATAGTAGTATTATATTCTTTGCTCTATTTTGTGATAGTCAGAGTTAATATTAAGTTTGATCAGCAGAATACCGTAGATGCCGCAAAAAAAATATTTGATATCAACGGGGCTTCTTTGTTGACTAGAGTTTCCAGTTTGGCTGGAGTAGTATCAAGCTATCGACCAAGTGGTAGCGAGCAGGTTAACACACTTTCCTCTGTATTGGTGATAGTGTTTAGCTTAATTTATATTTGGGCCATAAGAGCACTCAGTATGGGTAAGAAAATACGCTCTCGTGATGCAATCTACAACGGAACTACAAATTTAGCTGCCTTCTTGTTTGTACTGTCGATAATAGCCCTGCAGATGCTACCGCTGACCCTTGCTGTGGTAGCGTATAATCTTGGCAATAATGGTTTAATTTTTATTTATTGGTATGAAAGAACGGCCGCCTTGGCGGCTCTGGGGTTGGTAGCAACATTAACCTTGTACTTCGCATCTAATTCTATAATGGCTCTCTACGCATCCACCATACAGGGCGTTTACCCCGTGGCTGTAATGCGCTCAACTAAAGAGCTTGTCAGATTTCAACGTCCAAGAGTATTGTTAAGTTTAGCATCTGGAATCATTTTAATGTTTTTTATATATCTAATTATGCTTTTAATTGTGGTAACTTATTTACCTAAGTTCACGCCCTGGATGCTAGACATATTTAATGTAGTGTCTCTCCCCCTAATCCATATATACCTTTATAAGCTTTACAGAAGTATAGTATAGATCTAAATATAATCTGGCCAATACCGAGACATCGCTTTGAGTTCGAGAATAGATAGCACTTAAAGTAACGGGTCCCTATGACAAATAATAAATAAGACCCTGCGAGAGGGCCTTATTTGTACTAAAGTTTTGTAGAGGCGATCAGTCTTTTTTTATTCTCTAGTTTCTTTTTCTCTTTGAGATAACCTTAGTTATAGAGAAAGCTGCTGCACTTGCCCCTACGGTCAACACACTGGCTGCAATCTCTAAACCGGTATTAGGTGTCGTAGCAGGAGTGTTATTAATTTTAGTCGGAGACTCTGGGTTCTCACAGCCATCTTTTCCTACCGTGGAGACCATCTTACCATTTACTTCGATACAGTTTT
>DAISWL010000001.1:0-182262 GCA_036826375.1 Candidatus Saccharimonadota bacterium | reverse complement strand
AAAGAAAAGTACGGAAAAGAATTTTACGCTAATATCGGCGCAAAAGGTGGAAAAGCAAAAACTGCTAAAGGTTTTGCAAAAAATCGTGATTTAGCTAGAGCAGCTGGCCGTAAGGGTGGAAAAGCTAAGAGAACTACAGCTTAAGTTTAAATTTTAGGCTAAATCAGCGATAAAAGCTGAATTTAAAAAACCACTTTTATCAATGAAGTGGTTTTTTAGTTGAATTATTACTGATAATCTGATATTATTAATAATAAATAAGGAGTTATCACGAGTATGAAGAAATTCTTGGCTATATTAAGATTAATAATATTTGTAGTTCTGATTGGATTGGTTATATTTTTTATATATAAAATCTTTACTAAATCTAAAGCTGATAATGCAAATTCCGATCCCGGCACATCTATTAGCAGTTCCACAACCGTAACAGATCAATCCGGCACTAGCGCGGGAGATAGCTCTAGCTCTAGCGATTCAACCGGAGATTCATCTCAAAATGATTCTTCTGAACCAGCTGACCAATCTGAAGATGCCAACTCTGATGCTGCATCAGATTCTAACTCTGATAAATCAAATGAGTCTAGCTCTGAATCTTCATCAACTAATGCAGACTCTAGCTCTAGCTCTGATAATAAATCAAGCTCTTCAAGCTCGAAAGATTCTAGCCCAAGCGCCGGTATATCATCCATCGGATTCATAACTTTGTCGCTGCTCATTAGTTCTATTACTTATGGATTGGTGCTTAGAATCGTAACCAATAAAGCTTAATTATAACTAAGTGGGTAGTTGTTTTGCGTCGTTTCGGCGGGGTGTAAACGGATATCTAAAATATAGGGGTTTTACTTAAACCAATTTTAGTGCTAATATATCTATATTCTATAAGGAAGGAGAATTAATTTTAATGGTCCAGAAAATCACTATGGACGATTTGCTTGCTGATGGATCTAAGTCAGCTTCAATAAAACAAGGGGATGTACTAGAGGGTAGAGTCGTAAGATCTACAAAAAGTACAGCCTGGGTAGACATGGGACAGTTTGGTGTAGGGATGGTCCCTCGTCGTGAGATGGGCTACGGTTCAGTTAACCCAGAACAGGAAGTATCTGTTTATGTGGTTGACCCTGAGATTGATCCAGGAGTAGCGCTTCTTAGTATCAAGAGAGCTAACAAGGATAAGGGTTGGTCAGATGTTGAAGAGCTTCTCACTAGCAGCCAGATAGTAGAGGTTGTTCCTTTTGATGCCAATAGGGGCGGTTTGTTAGTTGAGTTTAAGGGATTAAGAGGATTCTTACCGGTCAGCCAACTTGCTAGTGAGAACTACCCAAAGGTTGGTTCTGAAAAAGATGAAATACTAACCAAGTTGAAATCACTTGTCGGCAAAAAAATGAATGTCAAAATAATTGATGGTGATAAGAAAGCTAACAAAATTATTTTTTCTGAAAAAGAGGCTAGGAGTGACGACATCAAAGATAGAATCGCCAACTTAAAAGTTGGAGATGAAATAGAATGTAAGATAACCGGAGTAGTAGATTTTGGAGCTTTTGTTAATGCCGACGGGGTGGAAGGCTTAATCCACATTTCCGAAATAGCATGGGAGAGAGTTACCGATCCTAAGAAGCATCTAAAAGAAGGTGATATCATTAAGGCTAAGATAATTGGCCTAGATAAGGAAAGATTATCGCTTTCAATTAAACAACTAAGTGATGACCCGTGGTCGGGAGAAGTAGATAAGTTCAAGAAGGGCGATAAAACTGAAGGAGAGATAACCAGGATTACTCCTTTTGGAGCTTTTGTTCAACTTAGCCCAGCGGTAGAAGGATTAGTTCACATTTCAGAGATTGATAGCGACAATTCTTCCCCAGAAGAGATATTCAAAGTTGGCGAATCTAAGACATTTACTATCTTAGATGTAGATAAAAGTAGCCGTAAGATATCCTTAAGTTTAAAGTAAATAAATACCATATTATAAAATGAGACAGGGAGTTAAAGATTTTGGATCAAAGTCGAAACATAGCGATAGGCGAGACCATCACTGTTGGTCAGCTTGCTGCTGCTATAAATCTGCCGCCATCCAAACTCATTGGCGAACTATTTAAAAACGGTATCGTTACCAATATTAATCAAAGAATAGATATTGATACAGCTCAAATTATAATTGATGACCTTGATTTAGAAATAAAACTAACCAAGTCTAACGACTCGGTTCCGGAGGAGGATACCCCCGAACAAGACTCTATCGGCAATGATGTCGCCAGTATGTCGGACCCTAAATCTCGTCCACCTATAGTGGCTATTATGGGCCATGTTGATCACGGTAAAACTTCTTTACTAGATTCAATATTAAACCTAGAGAAAGCCTCAAAAGAGGCTGGGGGCATCACTCAGCACATCAGTGCCTACCAAGCTAGCTATCAGAACCGCAAGATTACTTTTCTAGATACACCTGGCCATGAGGCATTTAGTGCACTCAGGCAGCACGGAGCTCATCTTACCGACATATGCATAATAGTTGTAGCTGCTGATGATGGAGTTAAACCTCAAACTATTGAGGCTATAAATTTTGCCAAGAACGCAGGATCGAATATCATTGTAGCAATTAACAAAATAGATAAACAAAGCTCCAATACCAACTTAATAAAACAACAGCTTTCTGAAAACGGCTTATTGATTGAAGAATGGGGTGGAGATACCGTGGTAGCTGAGGTCTCTGCTAAAACTAAATTAGGCATAGATAAATTACTTGATATGATACTGCTGGTTGCGGATGTTAATGAGGTTATTGTAGATTACGGTAAGCCTGCCGAGGGGATAATTATAGAATCTAAAATAGAAAAAGGGCTGGGCGGTACAGCTAGCCTTTTGGTAACCGAAGGAATTCTAAATAAGGGAGATTACATCACCACCTCTGAAGGATATGGAGTTACCAGAACTATGACTGGTTGGGACGGTAAGCCTCTTAAGATTGCGGAGCCTTCAACCCCAGTTAATGTTAGTGGTTTTAAATCTGCTCCATCATTCGGGCTTAAGTTTAAGGCTTATACCAAAGAAAAAGACGCCAAAAAGGCATCTCAAGATTCTGTTAAATCCAACGCAATAGAATCTTTGGATATGGGTTCTCAAGAACTTTTGAGAATGATATCTAAAGATAGAAGCCAATCTGAGGCGAAATATGTGCTAAAGGCTGACGTTAAGGGCTCGCTTAAATCGGTAATAGATAGCGTAGCATTATTAGAAAATGACGAGGTAGTGGCCAGATTTGTTAGCTACGGGATTGGAGATTTAACAGAAAGTGATGTTCAAGCGGCTTCAGCTGCAGGGGCAAAGATTATTTTATTTAATGCTAAATCTTCGAGAGACTTAGCGCGGTTAGCTTCTAACAAGAACGTAGATATAGTAAGCTACAGCGTCATTTACGAATTAATAGATATGATCAAGGCTGACATGGAAAATGCTCTAGAACCTGAAGTAGTTAGAGAAGATATAGGTAAACTTAAGGTACAGGGAGTGTTCAGGATAACTAAAGAGGTGATAATAACGGGTGGCGATGTCACTAAGGGGAAGATCGTCCCCGGGGCTAAAGTTATAATTAAGAAGGGTAAAGAAGTTATTGGTGAGGCCGTAGTAGAGACACTACAAAAAGGTCAAGAAAAAGTTGAGCAAGCTCTGGAGGGGGATGCTTGTGGTATGAGCCTGAAGACGGAATCTAAGCTTAATCTAGAAGTGGGCAATAGCTTAGAATTTTATACTGAAGAACTGGTAAAAAGAAAACTTAAGTTTAACTAAATCTATAAGATAAACTTCACGGTTTTATAGAGCTACTATCATTAAACCATGGATTACAACCCCACCACTATTCCTACCGAAGAACAGCTTAACTACAAAAGCTCTTTTGATAAGTTCTTGGATGAGCAAGAAGAGAGAGAACGAAATCAGAAAAAAACAGAAGATGAATTATTAGATTCAGATAAGAAGGGGAATAATAAAGAGTCAGCTCTATCCTTCAAAAGAAGAATAGATCGAGTTGCCAAGAAGGCGGTTAAAAAGCTTAGAGATTCCGAACCAAATGCTAATGCTCACGATGAAGAATCCGTAGCAAAATTAGTTGGCTATGTAGCTGAATCAAAAAATCTAAGCGAAGAAGAAAAGAATATAATCAGATTAAAACGAAGATCAATAGCCGACAGAACCTCACAACTGCTAGCAGAAGAATCGGGGTCAGTAAATAAGCAAGAAGAGGTATTAACCTTGAGCCCGGATGAAGCCTTAAGCTTAGCCGTTAGCGAAAATATCGCCGAAGATAACGCTAGCGGGCTAGTTCAGATCAATAACGGCATTTCAAATGGTCAAGATGGAGGCTCCGAAAAATCTTTAATTGTTGAGAATAGGGTGGCCGAGGTTACGGATTTAATAGTTCCTCAAAATCTTTTCGAATTTCTAGATAGCGAGCCAGCTACGGATGACGGTATCAATTCGAAGAGCGCTAAGGCTTTAAAGCTAGCTAGAATCATAAAAATAAAAGAATTAGTCGGTAGCAAGATCAGTAAGCCTGGAGATGCTGCAAACTCGGGTATATTGGCTGGAGCACCTTCTTTCCATCATTTGGGCAATGGCGATAAAAAATCGGTGGAGACCACATCGCCAGAGTCTGAACCTAAGCCTAGGGCTGAACTTAGAAAAGATTTTGAGTTTATTAGTGCGTACGCTCTGTTTAATCAGATTAAAAATAGCTTTAGGAAATTGGGTATGGATAAACGGAGACTAGAAGTAGATGATATAGGGAACGAACTGAGAGTAGCGGCGCCCTTGGCTAAAACATCTAAGTTCGGTATTGATAGGGATATTAAGCTTTATTCAACTCAAGAAAGTAAATATATAGTGTCTACCCCTAAGGATTTAAAGAGGGGGTGGGCCTCGGAGCAGAGATCGGGGCATGAATATGGTCGGGCTCTAGAGGGTGATTCAGTTAGAACCAATCAAAACAGAAGCGATATTGGCAGTGAGGTTGTTTACGATAGGGAGGTTGAGCAGTTTGTTGCCCTCAGAGGTAAGCGCCAAACTGTTCTGGCAACAATCTATGACAGGGCTAGTCGGGTTTCGGAGACCAGTGTTATGCCAGATCCTGCTAGGTTGGAATCCAACTTTAGCGTCAATAGTTTTGAGAGATATCTAGAGGTTGTAGTATCGCGGTCTAGGGCTGTAGACTCTAAACAACTTAAAAAGATTGTGTCTAAAAAACTAGGCAGACAGCTAACCTTATTTGAACAGAAAAACGTCGATAACTTCTGGCTTAAGAGAGAAGCAAGGTTAAGCAGCGTGAATCCCAACGCATATAAGCCAATTGTAGACAGCAAAGAAGCTAGCACCATAGGGGGCAATAATGATTCTAGTTCCGTGGCTATAGAAGCAGACCCCCATAGAAGGGACAAGCCGTTCACTGACGTGCATCCCAAGGCAAATGCAAGAAACAGGTATACAAAGAATACTATGTTAGATTATAATTCTAGCGGTATGAATATCACCATAGTTATATTAGCTATAGCGGTGTTAGTTTCCGCTATTACATATGCTATAATAATTATGATTTAAACTTAAGCTTAAATAAGGAGAAGATTATAGTAATGGATCCAGCTCAACAACCCCAACAACAGCCAGTTAACCCTCAGCCAATTCAGCACCCAGTAGGGCAGCCTCAACAGAATCAGCCTATTGCTATGGCTACTCCTATGGCTCCCACTACTGCCTCCCAGCAGTACACTCAGCCAGTGACTCAATCGCCACCCCAAGTAGCTCAACCGGCTTCAGATCCTAAAATGCGCATCGACGAAAATATGTTAGTAGAACTAGGCCTGGGTTCTCTGGGCACACAAGATAAAGATGATCTACTGAAGCAAATTTACCAAACCCTTGAAATTAGAGTTGGTATGAAGTTGGCTGAGCGCATGACAGATGCCCAGCTTAAAGAATTTGAACAATTCATTAATAACAAGGATGACGCAGGAGCCCTTAATTGGTTAGAGACCAACTTCCCAGATTACAAGCAGGTAGTGTCTAACGAGCTCAACTCCTTAAAAGAGGAGCTAAAGAGGGACGCAGATAAGATTCTGGCTGCCGCTACTCAACAACCTCAAGCTACTCCAGCCCAACCAAATACTACTTATCAACAGCCTCCTACTGCTCAGCCTCCAATACAGTAATTATTAAAATTACTCTAAAAACTTAAGTCACTACAGTCTAAGTTAATAGTGGATTATATTACTATCCAGATCTATTAGTTAACGTAACCACGTATGAAATCAGCTGATTTCATGCTTTTCTTACTGAGAGGCTGGAGTTCTTCTATCACTAAGCAAGATCCTCTCCCACAATATAACTTAATCTGTTCGCCTTCTATGACAACCTGACCATTTCTAGCATTTTGATTATTGTATTTCAAGGCCCTAGCCTTTTTAACGATGCACTCTATACCAGCTACTTTAAGCTTTGTTTTCGGCCAAACTTGAAAAGCCCTCACTTCTCTCTCTATCAACGAGGCAGGTTTATTAGGGTTTAATACAGATTCTTGTTTACCAAGCATTCTAGAGTAAGTGATCGAATGTTTAGGTTGTTTCTCCGTATTACTGTCATGATCAAGTAATTTGTTCACAATTGAATTAAGTTTAGAGCAGCTCAGTTGAGAGAGCTTATTGGTTAGGCTTAACTGATCATCATCTGGTGCAATCTCTAGTTCAAAAGTTTTAATTACCTCACCAGTATCCATGCCTTTATCAATCATCATAAAGCTAACTCCGGTTGACTCATCGCCAGCTAGTAGCGGAAACGTTATTGGGTCGGCTCCTCGCCACTTAGGTAAAATAGAAAAGTGGGAATTTAGAATTCCTAAACTAAACTTAATAATTACCTCCTCAGATATTATGATTCCATAATCAACAACCACCCCGGCCTTAATATCCGGATGTTGATCTAGAAACGGTATTAAACTACTATCCAATTCCGATTTAGAATTAGGAGTAATCATATTTAAGTTATTTTCTAAACAGTAATCATAAACTGGCATCGAGCCTTTATGTTTCTCTGGCTTGGGCTTGGTTACTACTAGTTCAATTTGAAATTCTGACTCAAGTTTAAGCAGGGCATCTAACCCTAAATCTCCACTACCTAAAAATACCAGTTTGTTTAATTTCATTATAATCCAATTCTACCATGTCGCCATTAGAAGCTAGCCTAAAAAAAGAATCTTCACGGTTAACAACCCTATCTACATACAAAATGCCATCAAGATGATCCAGCTCGTGCTGAATAACTTTTGCGAAAAATCCTTTCGCCGTTTTTTCCACAGTGCGTCCATTTCTATCTAAATACCTAAACTTAACTTTAGGATATCGAGCAGTTTTGCCGTACATATCCTTAACGCTAAGGCAACCCTCTGGTTCAATAACTGGTAAGCCCTCTAGTTTGATTATTTCCGGGTTTATCATTGCAAAAAAATTCTTATTTCTATAGTCGTCAAAATCTTCACGAACAATAATAATTCTAATCAACTTATCTACCTGCACCGCTGCTAAACCAACTGCAACTTCATGTTTACGGCTAGATTCCCAATCTAAAACTACGTTCAACATGTCATCAATCAGCTCAATAACTTTAGGATCATTAACATCTTTAACTGGCTTTGATTTAGCTCTCAGATGCGAGTTGGGTAGGGTTATAATATTTTGTTTTGTCATCATAATCTTTTCAGTTTAACAAAGTTGGGCTAGATATTACAAAAAATTAACCGGGTCGATATCAAAATTAAAGTTAGCAGGAAGGTGCTCAATAATAGTTTGCAACTCACTTCTACTGGTGCTTAATATTATAATCTGGATTTTATGTTTGCCGGAGACCAGTCTCTGAGTGGCCGGTGATGGGCCTAAAATTCTAATGTTCCCAACCCCAATTTTATTCAATTTAGATGTAAAATTGTTCAACTTTTTTACCGCATAATCAGAGCTAGCATAGATCACCCATACTTTTAACGCGAAGCTAAAAGGAGGCATTAAACTTAATCTTCTTTCTTTAATTTCGTAGTCATAAAAATCTCTGAATTTAAATTTAGTAGCCAGCTGGATAATTCTATTATTAGGGCTAAAGCTCTGAATTACCACTTGGCCAGGATGATCGAATCTCCCAACTCTACCAATAACTTGATGCAGAAGCTGGTAGGTTTTTTCAGGAGCGGTGAAATCAGTGGAGCCCAAACCAATATCGGCCAGAGGAACAACAACTAAGCTTAAGTTTTCAAAGTTATGACCCTTGGCGAGCATCTGAGTTCCAACTATAATTTGAGCCTGACTGGATTTAATTAAGTTTAATGTTTCGGTAACATCTTTCTGATCAGTATCAACCCTAACGATATCCGTACCAGGCATCAACCGACTAATTTCTTCAACTATTTTTCTAGTTCCAAAGCCAATAAGCTTAACCGATTGATGACCTGAATCACATTTGGTAACTAAATTATAATTTCTAGCACAGGTATGACAGCTGAAAAACTGCTTTTCGGTAACTTGATGAAAAACTAAGCGTGAATCACAATATTTACAGCGGTAGATCCAATCGCATTCGCTACATATTAAAGCTCTTGATGTGCCACGTTGGTTATGGAATATCAAAACTTGTCGATTGGCCTGCAGGGTAGCTTTAATTTTAGTTAAGCTTAAATCTGAAAAAATTCTAGATTTTTTGAATTCTAATTTATTATTTTGGTCAACGATGTCAATCTCAACTAGAGGGCTCTTATCTTTAAATTTACCAAGCTTAATAATGGGTACATGTTTTTTTTCAGCCATCCAGATATCTTGTATTCTAGGAGTGGCACTGCCTAAAACTAGTTTTCCTCCCAGTAGCTGAGTTATTATCGATGCCACAACCTGAGTATTGTACTTGGGGGCGGAATCATTTTTATAAGTAGATTCATGAAACTCATCAATAATGACAAGTTTCAGATTTTTAGCCGGCATAAATAGGGCGGAACGAGGCCCGATTATTACAGCCTGTTTCGCTTCATTAACTTGTTGCCAGATTTTTCTTCTCCTAGCCTTAGTCAGATTTGAACTAACATGAAATATCGGGGTATCAAGATGCAGTTCAAAAAGTTTAATCAGCTGGGGCGAAAGTGAAATCTCGGGCGTCAGAACAATTACAGATCCGCCAGATTGCAGGGCGTCAATAACCATTTGTAAATAAAGATAAGATTTACCAGAACCAGTTTCTCCTTCAATAATAAAAGTTGAGCTTGAACTATTTTTTATTAAACTTAAGGCTTTTTTCTGGTGATTGTTTAACTTAAGCTTAAGGATTGACGATTCCGAATCATTTTTTTTCAAGATTGCTTCGCTCGCCGAACTGTCACGAGATTTAACATGAAGATCGCCAGGTAAAAATAGGCTAATAACTTGATTGATGGGGGTGCAATAAAATGAAGCTATTTTTTCAGATGCTTCAATCTGCCAATTCTGCAACTTAAATTTAGTAGTTTCAATAGGTTTAGTCTCGAATTTAGGTTTTTTGACTTGGCTAAAAACAACGCCACTCATTTTGCGCCCAGAATAATCAACCTTAACAATCGCTCCGACGCACATCTTCTCATCCGAATAGTAAGTGGGGAGCTTACCATTAATCATTCGAATATTATTGGCTACCACCACAATTTGATAATAAAATTTAGGCATAAATCTGCATCTATTATAAAGCACTACATCTAAAACGCCGGCCTTTCTTAGCCAAAACGAATAAAACTTCAACTTCAGCATTTAAATTTGATGTACTTTTAAAATGTTGTTAAAGTTGCTATACTAAAAAAAACGAGAGGTTGAATCAACGTTATGTTAGATACTTTTATTACATCTAGGGTCCGTCGTAAAATAGTAATAGTTTTTGCTAAGTACCCAGATTTCAAAACTCACGTGAGGGCTCTCGCTAAACTTATAAAAGAAGATGCCGGCAATGTTCAACGCGAGCTGAAGAAGTTAGAAAAGATTGGGTTCTTACATTCTTCAAAATTAGCGAATGCCAAGATTTATCAAGCTGATACTAGTTTTCCCATCTTCCCAGAACTGCAGAGTATTATTACTAAAATGCAGGCTATCCAAGAGCAAAAACGTAATTCTATAGCAAAAATTGGTAAATCATAAGCTTAATCTAACCTGAATAATATTATTTAACCTTGAAAATAAGTTCAGTTTAAGATAGAATAATTAACATATGATAACAGTTACAAGAAAAGACGGAAAAGAATCTCTAGAAAACTTAATCAGAAGGTTTAACCGTAGGGTTCAATCATCTAACGTTATAGCAATCGCTCGATCTAGTAAGCGCTTCGAAAAGCCAATCTCTAAAACCGAAAGAAGAAAAAAGGCGGTAATTAGAACCGAAAGAAGGCTAGAAAAAGTTAGAAAACTAAAGCTAGGTATCCGTTAGGCTAAGTTAAAAGATGCCTGGAGTTGATAAAACCAGACAAGAGCCAGACGATAAGCCTTTATTCATAATAATGGGTCCACCTGGGTCGGGTAAAAGTGTGCAGGGTCAGCTGATAGCAATACAGCATGGCTGGAGATGGATATCTACGGGTCAGATGCTCCGCGAAACCAAGGATAGGGAACTTATAGCTAAACTTAAGAAGGGCTTTTTGGCCGATGATGAAACAGTATCCGATGTCTTGGATCGCTCACTTAGGGTTTCGAAACATATCGACGGCATAGTGCTGGATGGATTCCCTAGAAACCAGTGGCAAGTAGCTTGGCTGATAGGTCAATCTAAGCGTTGGCAAAGAAGAATCATCGGATCAATTTATATAGATGTTGACGAAAAAGAGGTGTTCAAACGCTTAAGTTTAAGGGGTAGAATCGACGATGATGAAGAAACCATCAAAAAGCGAATCGAGCTTTACAAAGATGAATATTCAGATATTCAAGCGGCTTTAAAAATCTACAATATAAATACTGCAAAAGTTAATGGTATAGGTCAAATTCACGATATTCATTCTAAAATCGAACAGAAAATCACCAAATGGCTAGAAGGATAAATTCTCAAAGTCAAATCGAAGCGATGCGTGAAAGTGGTAGAATCTTAGGCTTGATTCTAGCTAAGCTTAAAACGGAAATTGAAGTAGGTATGAGCGGACTCGACATCTCCGCCATAGCTAAAAAAGAGGTTAAGGGCTACGGGGCGGAAGCTCCTTTTTTGGGTTATCAAGGTTTCCCAGATGTTATCTGTATCTCTGTTAATGATCAAGTTCAGCATTGCATCCCAAATTCTACTAAGCTTAAGGATGGAGATCTTATTAATCTTGATTTTGGTATTAAGTGGAACGGCATGATTACTGATTCAGGCCTCAGTTTTGTAATTGGTGAGCCCGATTCAGATCAAGCTCGTTTACTAGAAGGCACGGAAGCCGCTCTTAATGCAGCTATTAGCATGGTAAAAAACGGAGCTAGGATCAAAAAAATATCTAAAAAAATAGAATCAGTTTTGAAATCATACAACTTAGGAATTGTGCGAGATTTAGTTGGCCATGGGGTAGGAGTGGAGCTACACGAGGAGCCTGAAATCCCAAACTATTATATCCCAGGCTACGATTACACTCTTAAAACTGGAATGACAATTGCGATTGAGCCAATCACTACACTTGGTTCAGAAAAAATTAAGTTTAGTAAAAATGGCTGGGATATTTACACTGAAGATGGATCACTTTCAGCTCAGTTTGAGCACACGCTTCTAGTTCTTGATGACGGATGTGAGATTCTTACTGCTAGAGATTAATTATTTGATATTTTAAAAATTGAAGATTTTAGATCATCTTAAATCTAAATTTTTAGCTAGCTCAATCTTGCTTAAAACATCTCTAGGTTCAAGTTTTATATAAAAATTCAACCACTCAACGATACCTTTACGGCTGCATTGACTAACGGAATATGACGAAACCGATAGCTCCCACTTGCTAAGCTTAAGCTTAAAGCTTATAATATCTTTATATTATGAATGAAGAAGCAGAAATAATAGTTGGTCTGGATATAGGGACCACAGAAACCAGGTGCTTAATAGCTCAGATGCCGGATGACAAAAAGCTAGGCGTCCAGGTTCTAGGATTCGGCAAATCGGAAAATACAGGATTCCGCAAAGGAAGCGTGGTTAATATTAATGAAACTGCTCAATCTGTAGATCAGGCTGTAGCTGCCGCCGAAAAAATTGCTGGCCGGTCAATCAGCGGGGCTAGCGTATCTATTAATGGCGGACACATCAAATCAGAAGCCTCTAAAGGGGTGATCGCGGTTGGTTCAAACCACGAGATAGACGAACACGATATCTTCAGAGCCCAGGATGCAGCATCTAATATACGCTTATCTAATAATCAATCTTTACTGCAGGTATCCCCAGTTACATATTCATTAGATGGGCAAGATCGGATTAGAGACCCGAGGGGGATGGTGGGGATGAGGCTAGAGCTGGATGCTCTACTTATAACTTCTTCTACTCAAGCGCTTAGGAATCTTGAGAAATCTTTAGAGGTAGCTAAACTTAATGTGAATCAACTAATAGTACCAGCAGTTTCCGGAGCGACAGCAGTTTTAACCCGTCAGCAGTCAGAGCACGGAGTTCTCTATGTAGATTTTGGAGCATCAACTACCAACATTTCAATTTATGAAGAGGGAGATTTACAACATGTGGCTGTGATCCCGATTGGTTCTGCTCATATTACTAACGATCTGGCTATAGGATTAAGAACGGATATGGATTTAGCAGAGAGAATTAAGCTTAATTATGCTGATATGGATTTGAGCTCAGAGAAAAAACGCTCCAATCTGGAAGTGGTGATTAACCAACAAAAACACACTTTCCGTTACAAGGATATAGATTTGGTAGTCAGAGCCAGGCTAGAGGAGTTGGCAGCTATGATCCGCGAAGAGCTTATTAGCGTAAGTAAAGACCAAAAGTTACCGGGTGGAGTAGTTCTTTCAGGTGGAGGGGCTAAACTTAAAGGTCTGGCTAACTTCTTTTCCGAACAACTTAAATTACCAGCCAGAATTGCCAAGCTACCAAACTTAATCGGGGTCAGCGATGAAGTTAAAGATTTAAGTATGGCAACTGTCATAGGTCTTGCTTTGATGGATGCTAACTCTAGTTCTGGATCGGAGTTTTCTGGCGGTGGATATGCCAGCTCAGTTACTTCAGCAATCAAGAAATTATTTAAAAAAGGCTAATTTCAGCATATTTCTACAGTTCAATAATTTTTACTTTTGCAACTAGCGATACTAGTTGTTATAATTAAGTTATAAATCTTAGAAAAACGCTAAACTTAAAATAATAAGCGGTGGAGGGTAACATGCCAGAAGTAAATTTATTAGATAAAAAAGATTCAAATGCGCCAGCTGTAATTAAAGTAATTGGGGTTGGTGGAGCTGGTAACTCAGCTATTAACAGGATGAAAGAATCCGGACTTACCGGAGTTACCTTTGTTTCGATAAACACCGATTCTCAAGCTTTAGAGTTTTCTGAAGCGGATCAAAAGATCCACATCGGTAAAGAGGCTACCAGAGGTTTAGGTGCCGGTGCTGATCCTAGTGTCGGGCAAAAGGCGGCAGAGGAATCTTCCAAAGAAATAGAACAAGCTCTAGATGGAGCTGATATGATATTTGTTACCATGGGAGCAGGTGGCGGAACTGGAACTGGAGCTGGTCCAATTGTAGCCAAGTTAGCCAAAGAAAGAGGCATATTGGTTGTGGGTATAGCTACTCGACCATTCACATTCGAAGGCGATAGGAGAAAGAAAAATGCTGACTGGGGTGTCCATAATTTAGCCCAGAATGTAGATACTTTAATAACTATCCCCAACGATAGATTGTTACAAACTATTGATCGTTCGACTCCATTGCTAGAAGCTTTCAAGGTTGCTGATGATGTTCTAAGACAAGGTGTCCAAGGTATTGCAGACTTAATAACCAAACACGGTTTAATTAACCTTGATTTCGCAGATATCAAAACTATAATGCAAGACGCTGGATCAGCTTTAATGGGCATAGGTATTGCCTCTGGAGAGAACAGGGCAGTTCTTGCCGCCCAACAGGCTATTGAATCGCCTTTACTAGAGGTCTCAATCGATGGCGCAAGAGGAGTTTTGTTCAACGTTGCTGGTGGAATGAACATATCTATGCATGAAATTAACGAAGCCGCTGAAGTTATTACAACTGCGGTATCATCCGATGCTAATATTATTTTTGGCGCCACTATAGATGAAAGCTTAGGCGATAAAATGGCTATCACCGTTATAGCAACGGGTTTTGACCCTAATTATTTCGGATCTCGTTCCGGCTCCAAAACAGAGATTGTGACCATGGATGATGATCAAGTTTCGTCAAGCGATAATCCTATTCACGTCATTGAAGATGTAAGAACCGAAGAAACTTCAATAGATGATGATCACTCAGGAAAACATAAGCACAGCGTAGAGGCAAGCCTAGATGATGATGATTCCCAGGTTAAATCTATGTTTGATGATCAAGATGAACATGATACACCGGCTTTCTGGCGAAGATTACGTGGTAAAAAAGACGACTAAATTTGTATTGAAAATGCTTATATATAGCGTTAGAATAGATACAGCAAACACTATATATAGGTTTTGTGATCGTTAAAATCTTTCAAAGGAGTTTAATAGTTTAATGCAATGTCCTAAATGCAAAAATAACGACACCAGAGTTTTAGAGTCGCGAGATGCCGCTGGTCCATCAATAAGACGTCGAAGAGAATGCCCAGACTGCAAGGGTAGATTTACCACCTATGAGAGGCTGGAAAGGCCGAACATCGCAGTGGTAAAAAAGGATGGATCCAGGGAGCTTTTCAGTAGAGAAAAACTTTTACATGCTTTAGATAAATCGGTTGGTAAGTTCTTCGAGTCAAATTTAGAAGTTGAAGATTTGGTTGGTAGAATTGAGGATGCGATCTATTCCCTAAACGAGCATGAAATAAAATCCAAGGGGATTGGCGACATCATTCTAGATAAACTACTAGATGTTAATGAAGTGGCTTATATTCGTTTTGCTAGTGTTTATAATAACTTTACTTGTTTGGAAGATTTCGACAAAGCCCTAAAAAGGGTTAGAACAAAAAAATAAAAAAGGGTTAAACGGGGTAGATTGGACGGTCATTCTTCAAAGATGGGCCTTTTAAAGTTCTGAACTTTCGTTAAGTTTAGAGAGTCTCGTCATAAGGGCTAATTCAGCTTTTTAGTATCACAACAAGTACTAATTAGTTTTTATGAGGGAATTCAGGTGGAAGTGAAAGTTCCTACATTTTAAACAAATAAAAAATCAATTTAAACTTAATGGATCTTAGGAGGGTAAAATGAGTAAATTTTCTATATTAAGGCACTTCACTCAAGATGGTGTAGCCGTTTACGATATGTTCGATTGGCAGAAAAGAGATGCTTTAATTAGTAATCCTTTCACTGGTGAAACAGTTTTCGAACAAAAAGGAGCTGAATTCCCCCAGAATTGGTCGGTGAATGCAGTTAATATCGTTAGCCAAAAGTACTTTAGCGGTACTCCCGGTACTCCAACCAGAGAGCATTCACTAAAGCAATTGGTCAACAGGGTTGCTGATACAATTACTGACCATGGCAAAAAAAATGGTTATTTTATCGATGATCATGAAGCTGAAATATATCGTGATGAACTTAAGTTTACTTTAACTTCTCAGAGGGCAGCATTTAACTCTCCAGTTTGGTTTAATATCGGTGTGCCAGAGAGATCTCAACAAGCTAGTGCCTGTTTCATCTTGAAAGTAGAAGATACCATGGAATCAATACTAGAGTGGTATAAGGATGAGGGCATGATATTTAAAGGCGGTTCCGGAGCCGGAACTAATTTAGGAAGATTACGCTCATCACAAGAAAGGCTGGGTGGTAGCGGCGGATATTCCTCTGGCCCAGTTAGTTTCATGCGTGGAGCAGATTCTGTTGCCGGAACAATTAAATCTGGCGGTAAAACTCGCCGAGCGGCAAAAATGGTAATTCTAGATATCGATCATCCTGATATCGAGGAGTTCATCTGGTGCAAGGCGATTGAAGAGCGTAAATCTAGAGCTCTAGCCGCTGCTGGTTTTGATATGGATTTAAATGGCAAGGATGCCTTCTCGGTTCAATATCAGAATGCCAATAATTCAGTCAGAGTTACCGACGATTTTATGAACGCCGTTGAAAATGATCAAGATTGGCAACTTAAGGCTGTTAAAGATGGCAGAGCTATTAAAACCATCAAGGCTAAAAATCTATGGAGGCAAATTGCTGAAAGCGCGTGGGAGTGCGCCGATCCGGGTCTACAGTTCGATACTACAATCAACAACTGGCACACTACTCCAAATGAAGATAGAATCAATGCCTCTAACCCATGCAGTGAATACATGCACATAGATAATTCAGCTTGTAATTTGGCCTCAATAAATTTGCTTAAGTTTTTGAACGAAGACGGCAGTTTTGATATTGATGCCTATAAGCACGTGGTTAAGATCATGTTTATCGGCCAAGAAATTCTAGTTGGTTATAGCGAATACCCAACAGTTGGAATTACCAAAAACGCTAAAGCCTTCCGCCAATTAGGCTTAGGCTATGCTAATCTGGGCGCTCTTTTAATGGCAATGGGGTTACCTTACGATAGCGATGAGGGTCGTAATATCGCTGCCTCTTTGACATCTATTATGACGGGATATGCGTATGAAATCAGTTCTCATATAGCAAGTAGAGTTGGTCCATTTTTAGAATATACCAAAGATGCCGATAACGTTCTCAAGATTCTAAAGCAACATCAGGCTGTTGCTAAAACTATTCCATCACAAGGTGTTCTAGCGGATATCCACAAAGCCGGAACTTCAGCATGGGATAGCACAGTTGAGCAGGCCAAGCTTAGCGGCGTAAGAAATGCGCAGGCTACAGTTCTAGCTCCTACTGGCACTATAGCTTTCATGATGGATTGTGATACAACTGGAATTGAACCAGATTTAAGCTTAGTGAAAACTAAAAAATTAGTAGGTGGCGGTACTATGAGTATAGTTAATCAAACTATATCAAGAGCGCTTAGAACTTTGGGTTACTCGCACCAGCAAATTGATGAGATTATCAAATATATTGATGAGGAAAAAACAATTATAGGCGCACCACACTTAAAAAATGAGCATACTCCAGTTTTCGCTTGTTCAATGGGCGATAACATTATAGATTATATGGGCCACATTAAAATGATGTCCGCTGTTCAGCCATTCCTCTCTGGTGCTATATCAAAGACAGTTAACTTACCAGAGGATGCCACAGCTGAGGATATCGAAAATATCCACATGCAAGCTTGGAAATTGGGGCTCAAGGCTGTAGCAGTTTATAGAGATAATTGTAAGTTTGCTCAACCGCTTTCGACCACCAAAAAAGATGGTGAATCTGAAGAAAAAACTAATGAAACCAAAAACTCTGGGCAGGTTGCAACCAAACATGATTTACCAAAGGTTAGACCTAGCAAAACTTACGAATTTAAAGTTGGAGGAGTAAAAGGCTTCTTAACTGTAGGTGAATATGACGATGGTCGTCCGGGCGAGATATTTATTAATGTATCCAAGCAGGGTTCAACACTCTCAGGCTTAATGGATTCTTTCGCTATAAGTGTTAGTCACGGTTTACGTTATGGAGTACCTCTACGAACCTATGTTAAATCTTTAATGAACTCTAATTTCGCGCCATTCGGAGCCACTGATGATCCATCG
This sequence comes from Candidatus Saccharimonadota bacterium, assembly GCA_036826375.1. GTDB lineage: Bacteria > Patescibacteriota > Saccharimonadia > Saccharimonadales > HK-STAS-PATE-42 > DAISWL01. Next base: position 164,487 of record DAISWL010000001.1, on the reverse strand, counting down.
GTACCTACCGCTAACTCGATTATAGATTACATAGTTAAGAAGCTTGCAGAGCAATATCTACCGATAGATGACCGCCTCGAGTTAAACTTAATCAGCATTGAAGATCTTGAAAATTCGCCTAATCAAACTTCATTTTTGAGCGAGCCGGTAGAAAAATCTCAGGTTGTTGAGGAAGTTAAGGCCGCAAGAAAAGCTTACGCAGGTAATCATGATGCGGCTCCACTTTGTAGCAACTGCGGTAACATCACTCAGCGTGCTGGAAGCTGTTACATCTGCACATCTTGCGGTTCAACAAGCGGGTGTAGTTAGATTTCGAAATCCCGCTAGTTTCAATACACATTTATTGCCTTAAGTTTAGCTAATATGCTAAGCTTAAGGCAGGTGAAAGCATTCCATTAAATTTATTAAATGGATGAGTGGCTATCAACCACGAACGCTAGTGAGAAGAAATCTTCAAGCCATTCTGAACTTGATTCAGGATCTCAATATAAATGAGATGGAGCTTAAGGAAATTAGAACTCGCCGGGTAAGCCCGAAACAGCAGTCATTAAGTGTTAGAAATTTGAGCATATTAGCCTCTTATTTTCTAAAAGTCAGATGGTACCACCCAACTTCGCGTAAAGCTCCGTAGGGTTCTGACAAAAAGAAAGTAAGAGGTTTTTTGTATGAAAAAAGATTTTAACAGTTGGAATGAAATTAAGAAAGAACTGGATGTCCGAACAGCTCCCGATTTCAGAGCTGGCGATATTTGGTGGTGTTCTATAGGAATTAATGTTGGCCACGAAGAAGACGGTAAGAATCAAGATTTTGAGCGCCCCATTTTAATAATACGCAAGTTCAATAAGGAATTATTTTGGGCTATACCCCTCACCTCCAAGCTTAAATCGGGCGAATACTACCATACGGTAAAGCTGTTTGGGGATTCTAGAACTCTAATTCTTTCACAAATGAGAATACTTTCATCTCGTCGTTTACTTAGGAAGCTACACAGAATCAGCCCCGGAAAGTTGACTGAAATTAACACTAACTTAAACTTAATACTAAAAACGGCTTCACCTGCAAAGATGAAGCCTCGGATGCCTAACGGCAGTTTGTATGCTAATAGTAGCAAGCCTAGCAACAAAAAGCAAGCTGGGCAAACAGAAATTGAAGATAACTATAAAAGAAAGTAAGAGATTCATAATGGAAGATAAGCTTAAGTTTAAATCAGAATTAGAAAAATCGTTATTAAGCAGTAGGGTTATTATTGATAGGCCCAAAGGCTCAGCTCATCCACGATATCCAGAATATATTTACCCTCTTGATTATGGTTATATCGAAGGGACAGAATCTCAAGATGGCGGAGGAATTGATGTGTGGTGCGGATCTGAAAATAGAAAAGAGGTTAGTGGAGTTTTAGTAATTTTTGATCCTGTAAAAAAAGATTCCGAAATTAAAGTTCTAATTGGATGCAATGAAGAAGAATCTAGGGCGGCTCTAGAATGTAGTAATAGAGGAGAGATGGTGGCTATAACAATTAAGTTAAAGGAGGAGAAATAATATGAATAACACTATAACAGCACTTAAGGGAGTTAAGGTTGGTCATGCAAGTATTACAGATAAAATGACAGGTTGTACCCTTATATCTTTTGATGAACCGCTAACCGTCGCGTACAAGGGTGACGGTGGAGCGATAGGTTCTTTTAATACCCAGGGATTACTATCTGGAAAAACTGACTATAAGGAATGGGGTATATTCATATCTGGTGGTAGCACTACAGGTCTTATTACTGGAGCAGAGTTTATAGATTTACTTCGTAAAGACAAGAAGGGATCACGCATAGGGGACGTATACAACCCTTCTGTATCTGGCGCAATAGTATTTGACCAGGGTATGAGAATAGCGCCTTTTGAATCTGGATACGCTAGAATTGCGTATGATAACTTAAGTAGCGACCCGGTAGTCTGCGGTAATGTTGGGGCTGGAACGGGAACCTCGGTGGGTAAGTTCCAATATGTTGAAGGTGGGACTAAGAGCGGGGCAATGAAGGCTGGAGTAGGAAGTGCTAGGATTGACTTAGGTAACGGTATTATCGTGACAGCCCTATCCGTTGTTAATGCAATTGGAAATGTTGTCGACCCAAAGGGTGAGATAATTGCGGGTAATCGTGACGAGTTTACGGTTTTCAAAGAGTATGCAGGTTTACAAAATTTTGTTACGCAAGATCAAGCCAACACCACTATATCTGTTGTAGGTATTAATGTCGACCTAGATTCAAAAGAACATTATGAACGTGTCGCACACATTGCAACTCATGGTCAAATAAGAGCTATCCATCCAGTACACACGAGCTCAGATGGAGACAGCGTATTTGTATTCAGCACTAATGAAATTAAAAAACCCTTAAATAAAAAAGGCGCATGGTTCTCTGAGACTCAAAATACAATACACTTCGAAGTAGATATTATAGGTAATGCGGCCGCAGAAGCGGTTCAGGCCAGTATATATGATGCATGTAAGCAGGCAGAAACTGTTAGTTTTGATGGTGCTTGGAATGGGGTGATACCATCCTGTAAAGATTATCCAATTAAAAAAGAAAAGGAGGAATAATTATGAAATTTAAATCGGAAAAAAGAGATAAGCATAGTGATGTTGAAAAACAGATCATAAAGTATTGGAAGGAAGGCAATACCTTTCAGAAATCTATAGATCAGCGATCAGCTGATAACGCATTTGTATTTTATGATGGTCCACCGTTTATCACTGGCCTACCGCATCATGGTAACCTTTCCACTAGTGCTGTTAAAGATGCTGTCTGCCGCTACCAAACAATGCAGGGCAAAAAAGTGGAACGAGATTGGGGTTGGGATTGTCACGGTTTACCAGCCGAGGTTTTCACCGAGAAAAAACTGGGTATTAAATCTAAAAAAGAGATTGGCACTAAAATAAGCTTAGAAGATTACGTTAACAGTTGCCGAGATGCCATGGTCCAAACGGGTGATGAATGGAACGATACCGTTGATCGCATCGGTCGGTGGGTAGATATGAGTAAGCCGTATCGAACTATGGATAAAGAATATATGGAATCAGTTTGGTGGGCGTTCAAGACGTTGCACGAAAAAGGTAAAATATATGAGGGAGAAAAAGTTCTGCTTTACTGCACAAAAGATGCTACACCAATTTCTAAATCAGAAGTAGCTATGGATAACAGTTATCAGATGGATACCGACCCGAGCGTGTTCGTTTACTTCAAGTTAGTTGATCAGGATAAATATTTATTAGCGTGGACAACTACTCCATGGACTCTTCCGGCGAATGTGGCTATCGCGGTTAATTCTAACATCGAATACGTTGAGGTTAAGCTTAATGGCAAAAATGTTATTGTAGCTAAAAAGCTATACCAAAAAGTGTTAACAGATGAAAAGCATCAGCCATTAAACTATGAAATGATTGGTGATTTTGAAATCGGCTCAATAGTGGGCAAGCATTACGAGCCATTATTTGAAAGTCACGGTCCGGAGGCTCACAAAATTTTAGAGGCTGATTTTGTTAGTGATGAGGATGGCTCTGGCTTGGTTCACATTGCGCCAGCTTACGGTGAGGATGATTACGAATTGGCTAAGCTTAATCATCTACCCTTGGTTATTGATGTCGATGAAAATGGTAGTTATACTCAAGGCCCATGGCTCGGCAAAAATATCTGGGAAGTTAACAAAGAGATTGCTAAAAACTTGGTATCAGAAGAAAAAGCTCTTAAGGTTGAATACATTAAACACGAATATCCGCACTGCCACAGATGCGACGGTAAGTTGATGTATAGGGCTCATCCAAGCTGGTTCTTTGATATTCAATCTCAAAAAAATGAGATGCTAGAAGAAAACAACTCGATAAACTGGGTTCCAGCTCATCTTAAAGATGGTAGATTCAAAAATACCATTAATTCGGCTCCTGATTGGAACTTAAGTAGAGATAGATATTGGGCTACGCCAATTCCTGTTTGGAAAGGTCAAAAACAAGATGGAACCGAAGTGGTTAAAGTATTTGGTTCTTATGCCGAGTTCAGCGAATTTACAGGATTAAGCTTAGATGATTACCACCTCCCTAATGTGATTAACGTTACATTCCAGTTAGATGGAGCAACCATGCATCACATCGGCAAGGTGATAGATTGTTGGTTTGAAAGCGGTAGTATGCCTTTTGCTCAGTTCCATTACCCATTTGAAAACAAGCAGAAATTTGAAGATAACTTCCCAGGAGATTTCATCACCGAATATATTGCTCAAACAAGGGCTTGGTTCTACTACATGCATGTAATGAGTATCGGTCTGTTCGGTAAAAAGTGTTTCAAAAATGTTATTTCGCACGGAACATTAGCTGGCAATGATGGTCGGAAAATGAGTAAGAGCTTCGGTAATTATACCGAGCCAACTGTACTTTACGATCAGTTAAGCGCTGATGCTTGGCGAATGTTTTTGTTCAACTCTCCCTTTATGAACGGAGAAGATGCCGACCTTATCGATAAAGATATAACAGTAGTGGAGCGTAAACTTAATATGCTTTATAACAGTTACGATTTCTTCACTATGTACGCTAGTGTTGATGGATATGAAGCTGAATATGGTAAAGTTCCAGATTCCAAAAACCCGCTTGATCGATGGATTTTAAGCAAACTTCAGAATGTGATAAAGTCAGCAACTGAAGGGATGGATCAGTTTAAGCTTAATGATGCCACTCGCCCAACAATCATTTTTCTAGATGATTTGAGCAACTGGTTTGTTCGACGTAGCAGAAAGCGTTTTTGGAAATCTGAAAATGATGGCGATAAAATGTCTGCTTACGATACGCTTTATTATGTTCTGGTTGAATTTTCTAAGCTTATAGCTCCGTTTGCGCCGTTTATGGCTGAAGATCTCTTCCGCAAATTAACAGATAAAGGATCAGTTCATCTAGAGGATTACCCTAAACTTAATCCCGATTTGGTAGATTCCAAGCTAGAGCAAGAGATGGACGCCGTCCGCGGCTACATCACCGAAGGCTTAAGCTTAAGAGCCAAAGCCCAAATGAAAGTTCGCCAACCGTTAGCCAGTATTCAGGTTCCTTCTTGCCCAGATTATCTAATTGATGTAATCAAAGAAGAACTTAACGTTAAAGAAGTTAATATTGGTGGGGAAGAAATCAGCTTAGATTTCAATTTAACAGATGAATTGAAAGCAGAAGGCTTGGCTCGCGAGGTTATCCGAGTGGTTCAATCTGCTCGTAAAAGCGCCGGTCTAAATGTTGATGATAGAATCAAATTAAGTTTAACCAGTAGTGACCAAACTCTGAATTCTGCAATAGAGCAGTTTAAAGATGAGATAGCAAAAGAGACTTTGGCTAACGAAATAGACAGTTCCTCTCGTTACAGTCATCAAGAGGAAGTTAAAATTGATGGCAAGGAGTTAAGTTTAAGTTTGGAGAAAAGCTAAAAGACTAATTCTGTTTAGCATCTTGAGCGATTTGTCTCAAGATGCTAAACTTAAGTTTAGTTTAAAGTAACGGCCCCATCGTCTAACGGTTAGGACGCCAGATTCTCAATCTGGTAATCGGAGTTCGATTCTCCGTGGGGTCACCAAAGGTCAGCTTTTGAATTTTTAATTCAAAGTTTATTTTTAAGAAATAAACAGGAGGATCGAACGTAGAGTTCGGGCGAAGCTTTCCGAAAGCGAAGCTAAAAGGAAACTTCTCCGTGGGGTCACCAATAGCTTGACTTTGATAAAAGCAAGAATTATGTTAGAATTAATCTTAATTACTAAAAATTAATAAAAGATGAGGAAATAATGAAAAAGGCAGTGATTTTAACAGGTGGCAAACAATACATAGTAACTGAAGGTCAGAAATTAGATGTTGAACTTTTAGGCGAAGATGAAAAAGTAGAATTCCCAGCCTTGCTAGTTGTGGATGGCGATAAAGTAGAAATTGGTAAGCCTGAAACTAAAGTTAAGGTTACAGCTAAGGTTCTTGAAGCTGATAAAAAAGATAAGAAAATTCTTGTTGGTAAGTTTAAGGCTAAAAAAAGAGTGAAATCTTTAAAGGGTCATCGCCAGCACAAAAGTATTATCGAGATAACATCTATAAAATAAGATATATTAATAATTTGGTTTTGATGAAGGCTCCCTTCGCGGAGTCTTTTTCTTTTACGATATGTTATAATAAGCTTAAGTTTAAAGAGAGGGTACAAAAAACTAAACATGGCTAAAGTTATAGCGGTTACAAACCAAAAGGGCGGAGTAGGCAAAACTACTACTACTGTTAATTTGGCTTATAATTTGGCGGAGGAACACAAGCTAAGGGTTCTGCTGATAGATCTTGACCCACAAGGAAACGCAACTAGTGGGTTGGGCATCCCTAAGGAATCAGTAAAAAATATAGGGGATGTACTAACTTCTCAGGTTAAGCTTAATGATGCTATTAGCCCTACGGTTAATGAAAGATTATTCATCGCCTCAACGGATAGAAGGTTAGCCGATAGTGAAGTAGGTTTAGCTGTAGATGAAAATAGGCTCAATAAATTAAAGCAGGCAATAAGCTCGGTTAGCAGTGATTACGACGTAATTTTAATAGATTGCCCACCTAGCTTAGGAATATTAACGGTAAATGCTCTTAATGCTTCTAGCCATGTTCTAATGCCGGTTCAGGCCGAATACTATGCTTTAGAGGGATTATCTCAACTACTGGAGACCATGCAAAGGGTTAGGAAATCTCTAAATCCAAATTTAGAAATTCTAGGAGTTTTAATGACTATGATTGATAAGCGTAACTCACTCTCGGATGCCGTCTCTGGCGAGGTGGCTAAGCATTTTCCAAAGAGCATGTTTAAGGTTCAAATCCCTAGAAATGTTAGATTAGCCGAGGCTCCCAGCCATGGTAAACCAATCAGTATTTATGATAAATGGTCAAAAGGCTCTAGGGCCTATAAAAAGTTAGCAAAGGAGGTGTATGATAGGCTCTTCTAAATTAGGAAAAGGGTTGGGATCTTTAATCCCCGAAGGTCTGGGTGATGATAACCTGGATGTAGTTTTCGGAAAATCATCTGATAAAAAGATAGAGATGATTAACCTCGATAATATTGAGCCGAATAAAGATCAGCCACGTCGTAGTTTCGACGAGCAGGCTCTTGAAGATCTCGCCAACTCAATTAAAGAACACGGAATCATACAACCACTGGTTGTTGTTAAACTTAAATCTGATAAATACCAAATTGTAGCTGGTGAGCGGCGCTATCGAGCGGCTCGTTTGGCTGGGCTTGATCAAGTCCCCGCACTGATTAGAACTCTTCAAAAACAGCAAATAATAGAGGTGGCGCTGATTGAAAATGTCCAAAGGGAAGATTTAAATCCACTTGAGGCGGCGGCATCTTTTTTGGCGCTAAAAGATCAATTCAAGCTTAAGGCTGAAGATATCGGAAAGAAAATTGGTAAGAGTCCACAGGCTATCATAAATATAATGCGCTTAATGAACTTGCCAGATTACGCCAAAGAAGCTCTACTTGCTAATAAAATTAAAGAGGGCCACGCTCGGGCGGTTCTTTCTCTTAAAGATTATCCAAAAGAACAGAGAGCTCTACTTGCTCATTGTGTTAATGATGGCTGGAGCGTTCGTCAGGCTGAAGAGTATTCTGTAAGGGTTAAACTTGGGGAATCTGAGAAAACTGAACCTGCTAAACTTAAATACTTAAAAGCACATAAAGATTTCATATCAAACATTTCAACTAGGCTTAATATGCCAGTTCAAATTAAACCTAGGGCTAAGGGTGGCAATATTGTAATTAGCTTTAGTGATGATGATGACTTGAAGAAAATTCAAAATTTCTTCAACTAGTTTTTATTTTACTAAAACTTAAAGTTAGCAAAAAGAATCAATTTAATTCTATTTTGAAGTAACGCTTTAAGTTTAAATAACCGTTATCAATATCTCAAAAGAGTAATTCTCTAGTTTTTATAAAAGTTTTTGCTATCAGAAAAAGGATAAATTCTAAGCCAAGCCTCACCGATTATATTTTTCAAAGGAACAGTGCCTAGTGAGTTCCTGGAATCTAATGATTCTCCAGAAGTTCTGTTGTCTCCACTGACAAAAATATGTCCTTCTGGTACTGTAAGGCTATCAATATCCCCATCGGTGTAGGGTAGATTTTCCTTATAGGCTGAATCTGGGTCAAAGCCACTTGGATGCTCGTTGTTGTAGACAGTGATCTTCCCACTCTTTAAGCTGACCTTTTCTCCCGGCAGGGCGATTACTCTTTTGATAAGACTTTTCTCTTTAGATGATCCGTATGATAGGGGTGATTCAAACACTATAATATCGCCTCGTTGCGGTATGTAGGTCTTATTACTTAACTTGCTTTTTGTTACCGGCAGCTTGTTGACCAGGATTATATCTTTATCGTGCACTGTTGGGTACATACTGCTGCCAACTACGTCAAATTTCTGAAAAACAAAGTTGGTTAATATTAGAGCTAATACGAAAGCGCTGACTACAACTCCTATGAAAGATAGGGTCGAATTAGCTTCGTTTTTATCGGTATGAATTTTCATTTTCTTGGGCTCGGTTGGTTCTATTGATTCGTTTGATTCAGATTGTATTTTCATAAGATAATTTATTATAGCATGCTGAGTTTATTTAGCTTAAGCAAAATAAACATTGTACATGGATGAGCCATAATAGTATAATGATTCTTGTTAACTTATGAAAAATAACATTGATGGGTTCTTACCGAAAAAGAAAAAAAATAACCTGAATAACCCTAGAACAGAGGTTTACGATGGCTATGCTAAAAAGAATCATATCAAACAAACAGAATCTGGCAACGAGATTAAGTCTAATGATTTTGATAGAAGCACACTCCCGCCCATAATAGGTGATAGCAGTTCCTTTTTAAATCCACAAGATCTGCCCGATATGAGATCTTCTAGTAGGGCTAGATTTAAAATATTTAAGCTCACTAAGAAGAAAATATTTTTAATAGCATTTTTATTATTAATAATCCCGGCTACTTATTTTGGCTATCGTTATGCTAAAGCCCTAAATAACATAAGTGGTGGTAGTATTGCTAATATCCTAATCCCCACTAAACTTAAGGGGGAGGACCAGGGTCGAGTTAATATCTTAGTCTCTGGCACTAGTGAGGATGATCCTGGTCACGAAGGGGCGGAGTTGACTGATTCAATTATGATTATAAGCATAAATACGGTTGATAATTCAGCACTTATGCTTTCGATACCCAGGGATCTCTGGGTTAATTACAACGATTCTAGTAGACTTGGGAACGCTGGTAAAATAAATGAAGCTTACTTTAGAGGCAAAGACGGCGAAAGTAGTGACAATATGGCTACCGACAAAGGGATGAATAATCTTGCCCAAATAGCCTCTAAAGTCACCGGATTAGATATACCTTACTTTATAAAAATAGATTATCAAGCTTTTAGAGAGGCTGTTGATGCCGTGGGCGGCGTTGATATTAATATTGATAGTGGCGACCCCTACTGTGTTGGAGGCGGCGGGGTATACGATGTTTATACGACCATTAAGTTACCCAAGGGTGTTCAACATCTTAATGGCGAACAGGCGTTAAATCTATCCCGTTCTAGAAATGCTGGCGGCGGTTGCGGTATGGCTAACTCAGATTTCAGCCGAGCCGATTACCAACGTCAAATACTGGTTGAAATACGTAAAAAGGCCCTTTCAGCCGGAACCCTATCTAACCCTGAAAAAATTGCAGATTTGCTTGATTCAGCTGGCGATAACGTTCATCATAATCTTCAAGCAAATGAAATTGTAAGGCTTTATGAATTAGGTAAGAATGTCAAAGATAGCTCTATTACTTCAGAAGGCCTGAGCACTAGTAACGTGCTAATAAATTACGATGCGCCTAACGGATCAAAGGCCCTAAGCGTACAAGGCGGGCCAGCTAACTATTCTAAAATTAGTCAATTTGTCAGAAAGCTTACGTCCAACGATCCAATAGTGAAGGAGCAGCCCAAAGTGGTCGTCCTCAATGGCACTGGCATCCCCGGTTTGGCAGCTGATAAGGCCAAGAATCTAGAATCCTTAGGGGTGGAAATCTTAGATACTGGTAATGCGGCTTCTAGAAGCTATCAAAATAATCAGATTATAGTTTTAAATAAAGATAAACAAGCATCACTAGTTTCCATTAAAGAGAAGATATCCCCTGTAGATGATGGGGATGAGGCTACCATAGCTAGTTATAAGTCTAAATATGATGCAGATTTTGTTATAATAGTAGGTAGTAATGATCAACAAGCTAAAGAAAACTAAAGATTTATCAGGAGTATTGCTCCATGCATTATTAAGCTTAATGCTACCAGCCGCTATCTATATTTTAATACAAAATTTTAGCCTTTATTCCGTCGCTATAATGTTGGTTGTTTTAAGTAAATGGCGTGTTTTCATGGTTAAGCCTAGATTTTGGCTGGATAATATTAAAGCCAACGGAGTTGATTTTGTATTAGGCGTTTCGGTTGTTGCGACAATGTACCTCGCCGGTAGGGGAGGGCCTTTAGACGGTTTAGCTATAAGCTCCAGGGTTATGTATTTAAGATTAGCCTTAGCTTTATTCTACGTTTTTTGGCTTATAATGATTAAACATTTTAGCTCCAAGCTAGGAGTAACTATACAATCCTATGTCTCGGTAATTCTCGGATTAATAGCTGCATTTTGGTATTTAGCGTTTGCTCCGCAAGTATTAGTAGGGGTCGCTGTCGTGTTGATAATATCTGCCGCATCATACCATATTAGATTAAGTTACCAAGATTCTAACGAGGGAAATAAATTAAGCTTAATGTGGTTATTAATTACTAGCTATTCCGTGACATTCCTGTTTAACTACACGAGTTCATACTCTACGGGTGGATTACTAATATTGACTAGTTCCGGCTTGCTGCTCACGATTAGCTTTATAGGCTTTGAGACAAGTTACTATCTGCTTAAGAGTTCTAAATCCAACTCAATATCATCCATACCATTGGTTTTAGCTTTACTGTTTAGCATTATTATCTGCTTATTCCTTTAAGTTTAAATTCTAAATACTACAATAAACTGACCGAATTTTGGCTCTAATCTAATGGGTTTAAACCCAACATCTTTACCATAGATTTCAACTTTTTCTTTTTGCGATGAGTCTACCTCTAAAACCAGATGCCCACCAGGCTTTAAATAACTAAAAGATTGATCAATCAATTTTTTTACTAAACTTAAGCCCGAATCTTCCGCCCACAAAGCTAAACTAGGCTCAAAACTCAACGATTTCAAATCTAACCAATCCCAACTAATATCCACATAGGGTAAATTGGCTACAATTAAATCTAGCGGCTCAAACTCACAGTCAGCCAATAGGTCAGATTGTTTAAAGTTCAAGGTCGATTTATTGGAGTTTATTTCATCTCTCAGTCTTTCGGAGTTCATCCTTGTAACCTCTAGACAATCTGAACTTATATCTAGCATATTAACTTCTGATTTGAAAATTTCGCAAGCTAAAGTCAAACCTATGATTCCGCTCCCGGTTCCTATATCAACTAACTTGGGTTCTTCAAGTTTTAAGCTTAAGATAAAATCTATTAAATTTTCAGTTTCTGGGCGGGGGATCAAAACCCTGTTATCAACTATGAAATCTCTGCCATAAAAATTAGTTTCGCCTATTATGTATGCCAGAGGCTCCATCTCCACCCTGCGTTTTATAGCTAGATTAAGCTTATCTAAATCAGCTTTCGGCACTGTAGAATCAGCTAAAATCAACTGAGTACTTTCTAAATCAAGATAGTGCATCGCTATAAACTTAGCATCTTGATGCCAACTTGGGATGTCGGCTAACTTAAGCTTAGCACTAGCTTGTTTTAGCCAGTCTTCAAGTTTCATATTGTTACTTCAGGCCAACTGTAGATTCTATATTCTCCAGTTCAGCTTTAACCAAGTGATCGGTTATATCATCAAAATTTCCAGCTAGCACATCGGGCATGTTCGATCGGCTATAGCCTATACGATGATCAGTGATTCTATCTTGCGGAAAATTATAAGTTCTAATCTTTTCACTTCTATCCCCACTACCTATTAATTTTCTCTTAGCTTCACTTTCTTCTGCCATCTTTTTATCAATCTCAATTTGCATTAATCGTGACCTCAAAACTGAAAGAGCCTTCTCTTTATTCTTCAGCTGGTTTTTGCCATCTTGGCACGTCACCACCAAACCGGTAGATAGGTGAGTGATTCTAACGGCAGAATCAGTAGTATTAACACTTTGTCCGCCGTGTCCGGAACTACGGTAAACATCAACCCTAATGTCAGAATCATTAATTTTTATATCTGCCTCCTCAGCTTCGGGCATTACGGCTACCGTCACAGTGGAGGTGTGAATCCTACCCTGGCTTTCAGTTGCGGGTACGCGTTGAACCCTATGGACGCCAGATTCAAATTTAAGTTTAGCATAGGGCGAATTACCTTTAACTTCAAAGATAGCCTCTTTGTATCCACCAGCATCATTCGGAGTTTCATCCATCATATCAACTTTAAGCTTAAGTCTCTCGCAGTATCTTAAATACATTCGAAGAAGCTCAGCCGCAAATAAAGAAGCTTCATCGCCACCGGCGCCAGCTCTAATCTCTACAATACAATTCTTTTCATCGTTAGGATCTTTAGGAATTAAACTTAAGCGAATTTGTTGATCTATCTCATTTAACTTTTCAGTCTGTTCGCTAAGCTCTAGTTCAGCCAGCTCCCTGAGTTCCTTATCCGAACCAGAGATCATAACCTTGGCGTCATCGATGGCATTAAGTGATCTATTTTTTTGCTCAAAGAGCTCTACTATCTTCTCTAATTCTCCAAATCTTTTATTTTTAGATGCAAAATCAGATTTGCTAAATGCATTCGGATCAGAGATGTAGGCTCTAACTTCGGCTAGCTCTTTCCTTAAATCTTGTTCAATTTCCATAAAATAATCTTCACTATATTCTAACAAAAAAGATGCCTTCTTGGTCAATAAACTATATTAAGTTTAATTGGCCGATTTCAAGCATCTTATTAAGTTTAATTCAGTTAATTTTCTGTTTGCTCTGTTTTCGATTTACGTCCAGCTTCCTTCTTCGCCTTATTAATCATAGATTCTTGCTTTAGTTTGGCAGCTTCGGCACGAGCTTTGAACTTATCTACGCGGCCTTCAACATCTATAACTCTTTCTTCGCCTGTAAAGAACGGGTGAGATGTACTAGAAATATGAACCTTTAATACTGGGTATTCGTTGCCATCTTCCCATTTGGCAGTGTCTTTAATCTGCTTTTTTCCTAAAGTAGCTTTTGTTAAAAAGCGATTACCGTTGGAAGTATCTTCAACGATGATAACTTGGTAATCTGTTGGGTGTATATCTTTTTTCATAACTGATTTACAGTTTAGCAGAAATCATCGACACTGGTCAAGTTGAAAATTTTATGTTAAACTTAATTGGTTAAATCAAACTATAACGGCAAAGATCTCAAATAAGCCAAGTTCTCTCGTTCCAGGCACAGTGGTGAATATCAAAATTAAGAGCCTAAAACGAGTCGAGATCTTTGAATCCTGTAAGAAAGGGAAGAGGTATTAAGAACAATGGCAGACGCAATAGATATTAAGAAATTATTTGAATCAGGTGCTTATTTTGGGCATAAAACCAGTGCTTGGCATCCTAAAATGGCTAAGTATATCCATTCCAAAAAAGATGGTATCCATATTATTAACCTAGAAAATACAGTTGAGGCTATTGAGGAAGCTCAAAAGCTGATTGCTAAATCAACAAAGGGCGGCAAAACAGTAATCTTCGTTGGTACAAAAAGTCAGGCTAAAGATGCTGTTAAAAAAATAGCAGAATCAGTTAGCATGCCTTATGTATCAGAAAGATGGATGGGCGGAATTTTGACCAACTTTTCAACTACTCAGCAGCAAATAGCTAAACTTAAGAAGATAGAATCTCAACTTGCTAGTGGTGAGATTCAGGCTAAATATTCTAAACTTGAAATTCAACGTTTCCAAGAAAAATCAGATAAGATGAACAACTTTTATGGCGGAATCAAAGATATGCAAGCCCTTCCTGCCGTAATGGTTGTCTCCGATGTCATCATTGACGATATCGCGATAAAAGAAGCTAAAAAGAAGGGTATACCAGTAATTGGAATTGTAGATAGCAATGCCAACCCAGATGTAGTTGATATCGCTATACCAGCTAATGATGACGCAATTAAATCTATAGATTTAATCATGACCTACTTGGCTTCAGCAATTGATTCCAAAAGTCCCGCAGTAGCCGAAAAATAATTAACTATTTTAAAAATCTAATATTAATTAATATCTGATACAGAGTTAAGGAGAAAAACAAATGGCAGTTTCAATTGAAGAAATTAAAAGATTAAAAAATTTAACAGGTGTAGGCTTAACAGATGCCAAAAAAGCTCTAACTGAAGCCGATGGCGATTTCGATAAAGCCCTAGATGCAATGCGTAAAAAAGGTTTAACCAGAGCAGAAAAAAAGGGTGAGCGTGAGGCTCGTCAGGGCATTGTAGATTCTTATGTCCATGAAAGCAGAATCGGAGTTCTAATTGAACTCAACTGCGAAACTGATTTCGTAGCCAGAACAGATGATTTCAAAACTCTAGCTCATGATATCGCAATGCATATCGCTGCTAGCTCTCCCGAATATGTTTCTAACGATGAAATCCCTTCTTCAGATAGAGAAGAAAAGGCTAAAGAATTTAAAGATAAGGTTGTAGCTGAAGGTAAGCCAGCTGAAATGGCTGATAAAATCATCGAAGGCATGCTCAATAAATACTTTTCTGAGAGATGTTTGTTAGATCAGGCTTACATCAAGAACCCAGATCAAACAGTGGGAGATCTAGTTAAGGAGCATGTCGCTAAACTGGGTGAGAACATCGTCGTCAGAAAAATGGCAAGAGTTGAAATCGGCCAAGTCAACTAACCTTAATTATTAATTAATCTAACGGGGTAAAAATGGATACATCAGAGATTGAACTTAAAATAAAGACTTCTATTGAGCATCTTCAGGAAGAGCTTAAGAAGGTTCGTACCGGTAGAGCGCATCCCGATATGATCTCTGGGCTAATGGTAGATGCCTATGGGGCTCAAATGCCCCTAAATCAGCTTGCTAACGTTACAACTCCTGAGCCTCAGTTATTGCAAATATCACCATTTGACCCTAGCAACATCGAGGCTATATCTAAAGCGATCAGGGATAACCCTTCTCTAGGCATGAATCCATCAGATGACGGCAGGTTAATTAGAGTGCCAATACCTCCTCTAACTACTGAGAGGCGTCAGGAAATGGTTAAAATTTTGGGATCTAAAGCAGAAGAAGCGAGAATATCAATCCGCTCAATTCGCCATGATTTTCTGAAAGATGCTAAAGAGCTAAAAGACTCTAAAGGTATAACAGAAGACGATTTAAAGCGTTTAGAAAAAGAGATAACAGAGAAAATAGAGAAATCCAATAAAAGCATCGACGATGCCATAAAGGCCAAAGAAGCTGAGATAATGACTGTCTAAATGGACATCATTTAGATGCCATATAATAAAATTATAAGTTAAGTTTTTAAGTTAAAATACTATAAATCTTAACATTAACCACGGGGCTAATCTTTAGAAATAAGATGGTAAAGGTTGAATCTCAAACAAGTCATTCGCCCGAAGCAACTGCACCTAATCACCTAGGATTAATACTTGATGGCAATCGCAGGTGGGCGAAAAATTTAGGGCTACCATCTCTCGAAGGGCATAAAAAGGGCTATAACAACTTAAAGCGAGTATCAGAAGCTGCTTTTAAACGTGGCGTGAAATATGTTAGTGCTTACATTTTTTCAACTGAAAACTGGAGTAGATCACAACAAGAAGTATCATACTTAATGCGTTTAGTACTTAAGTTCTTCAAGCAAGACGCTTTGGAGCTAAGCAAACAGGGCATTAAGATAGAATGGCTAGGAGTAAAAGATGGTCTTGATCCTAAAATTATAGAAGCGATTGAATATGCAGTTGATATAACTAAAGATAACCAAAAAGGTACTCTTGGTCTCTGTTTTAACTACGGTGGATATAGCGAGATTACAGAGGCGATTAAATCAATTGTTAAGCTTAATATCTCGCCAGAAAACATAGATGATAAGTTGGTGGCTGAACATCTTTTTGTTCCCGATATCCCTAAGTTAGATTTAATCATTAGAACCTCTGGCGAGCAGAGGCTCAGTAACTTTATGTTGTGGAGATCAGCTTATTCAGAATTCTATTTTACCGATGTTAATTGGCCAGATTTTGGGCCAGAAGATCTTCATAAAGCTCTAGATGATTATGCCAAGCGTTCTCGTAGGTTCGGTAAATAAAAGATTATTATTGACTTAATCCGTTTATATTAAGCTTAAGCTTGACAAAACGCTTTTGGTTTGATAAAATACTAATTATGGCAAAAACTAGTAAAGTTAAACTGAAGAAACAATCAATTTTAGCAAAAGTTAAACTATTCTTTGAGGAAATACCAGATACTAGAGCTGCGAACAAAAAGAAACAGGTTTCTGGTAGAACTCTGCAGCGTTCTAAAAAGCGTTAATAAAAAACTAAGATAAATTACCAATAATCTGAACCTACCAATTGTTCAGATTATTTTTTTTGAATAATAATTTTCTATAGTTTCATCTCTTAAATCAAAAAAAGTATCATCTTCAATTGATGCTCTAATTTCAGCCATTAAGTTCAATATGAACTGCTCATTATGGATGCTCACAAGGGTGTATCCTAAAATCTCTTTAGCTTTAAATAGGTGGCGGATGTAGGCTCTACTAAAGTTCTGGCAGGCGTAACATGTGCAGTCAGCATCTAAACTAGAAAAATCATCATTAAACTTAAGATTAGTGATATTTTTGCGGCCATATTTTGTGTAGAAGGCTCCATTTCTGGCTTCGCGGGTAGGGGAGACGCAATCAAAAGTATCAATTCCGTTTTCTACTCCTTCAAAAATATCTCTAATTTCACCAATTCCTAATAAGTGTCTAGGCTTATCTTCTGGCAACTCCTCGCAAACCCAGCGAACAGCAGTTCCGATATCTGCTTTATTGAAAGCTCCACCGATGCCATAACCATCGAAGTCCATTGCTCCCAATGTGGTCGCAGATTCTCGACGCAGATCCTCATATCTGGCCCCTTGAACTACTCCGTAGAGGGCTTGGTAGAGCCTCATCCCCTTCGCCTCTCCTCCAGTTGGAGAAGGGTTCAATTGACTGGTCTCGCCATGAGGCAAGCCTCTGTCCTCCTCCTGAAGAGAGAGGGAATCGCGTTCAACCTCATCCCTTCTACAGTTGGAGAGGGAAGTATTAAACTTAAGGGATGTTAAGCGCTGGTGTTCGGCGAGGCATCTTTTTGCCCAAGCGTGAGTTCGCTCCAGTGCTTGCTTTTGGTAATCATAAGGGGCTAGGGGAGCGGTACACTCATCAAAGGCCATCATAATATCCGCACCTAGGTTATGCTGAATTTGGATACTTCTTTCTGGGCTAAAAAAGTGTGAGCTCCCATCTATAATACTCTTAAACTTAACTCCGTCATCTGTAATTTTGGCAACCTGATTACCCCGAGTTTTTACTAAACTTAAATCTTCTTTAGCATCGGCTTCAGCAACTTTGTTGATGCCTCTCCCCATCGCCACCCCAAGGCTAAAGGCTTGAAATCCGCCGCTATCAGTAAAAATAGGCCCAGACCAGTTCATAAACTGATGTAAGCCCCCGGCTTTGCCGATCAGTTCATCACCAGGTTGAAGATAAAGGTGATAGGTATTTGCTAGTACGGCCTGGGCGCCGGCATTTTTCACTTGCTCTGGCGTCATAGCTTTGACCGTGGCTTTTGTGCCCACCACAATAAATTCTGGAGTTCTAATTTCACCATTTGGAGTAGTGATAGTTCCGGTTCGAGCCAAAGCACCATTCAGCTTCTTCTTTATATTAAACTTAAATTGGGTTTGAGGTTTAGACATACAGTTATTTTAGCATTAAACAGAGTTGTAGACATCTTATCCTAAGTGCTAAGTAGCCTATTAACTCGTAGTTAGTTAATGTAAATCATCAGATTCCAACCCGAAACTTAAGGTTAACTCTATAGTGTATTTGCAAACACTATAGAGTTGTGCTAAACTCTATAGTGTTATGAACAGTACCACATCCACTAAACTTAAAGAGATACTCAGAAGCTCCGAGCTAAGCCAAGAGCAACTGGCTTATAAACTGGGTGTTAGCTTTTCTACCTTAAACTCTTGGGTAAATGCCAGAAGTGAGCCTCGAGCAAAAGCTTTAGATGCTATAGAAAAGCTACATCTAGATGTGATAGGAAGTTCAGAAGTAGATTTAGACACTCTAGCCAATCTTAAAAAGCAGGCTCTTGATAATAAAATTAAAGTCAAAGATATTATTGCTGATCAGAAACTATTAGATAAAATAACCATTCATTTAACTTACCATACCAACACTATAGAAGGTAGTACTATGACAGTTGCCGATGTTAAACGCGTGTTGGAAGATGACGCTAGAGTTCTTTCTAATAAAACCGCTCAGGAGCAAACAGAGGCTCGCAACCACCGCGCAGCACTATTTTATTTGTTAGATGAGCTTAATTTAAAGGGTGAAAGTTTTAAGTGGAATCAGGATATAATACTTGGAACGCACTTAAGGCTCATGAATACTCTAATTTCTAGTGCAGGTAAATATCGCAACCACGGAGTTAAAATAGCGGGTAGTCGCGTAGTACTAGCTAGTCATCTAAGAGTTTCTGAATTAATGCTAGATCTAATCGACGATTTAAATGCATCTGGTAACGATATTCTAACTAATGCTGCCCGCCAACATGCAGTTTTTGAAAAGATACATCCATTTACAGATGGTAACGGTAGGCTGGGTAGGTTGATAATATTTATTCAATCCTTGAAGTACGGTATAGTGCCACCGGTCATAGTTAAAGAAAGAAAGCAGGCTTACTATAAGTGCTTAGAGGTTGCAGATACTAAACTTAACTGCCAGCCCTTAGAGCTTTTAATAGTTGAAAGCGCAATATCTTTTGCGAATATTCTTAATAGCCACTAAGCTTAAGTTGGCTTAACGGTATTCCACAACATCTCAAAATTTTGGCGGTGGATGCTGGCGATTTCCTTACTCTCAATTTCTATAGCATGAATGTCATCAGGGTTATCCCAATTATAGAAAACAACGGTGTCATCCCAAATATCGATGTTGGTTTCAATTTTGAATTGGAATGGGTAGATAAGCTTAGTCTCGGCATCCTTAAACTTAGGAATATCATATTTTTGGTGGTTTTTTCTCCATAGGCTAGATAATTCTTTAAAGTTGTTATTAAATAGCAATTTAAACTTAATATTTTTCTGGTTAGCGGTGGAAATCCACTTGCTAAAAAATTCAACGCCAACAACCGAACTAACGGGCGAGTTAACAATGGTTAGTGCATCAGGTTTTTTTGCACGTAGTTGCTTAAGTTTAAGCTGTTTTATCCCCTCAGTTCCATTATAGATTCTAATTTTAGCATTACCAGCTTTTAGCTGGGTTGAATTAAACAATTCTTTAATAGAATTAAACTGTTTTTGGGCAGAATTGGCTTCGTCAATCTTTTTTTGAACTAGCAGTTGCAAGTTCTCAACTGGGGCGGCGGAAACAAGATTCCGCTTACTTTCAGTTTCAATTTCAAACAGATTGGAATCTAACATCCCATCTACTAACCTATATAATTTTGTTCTTTCAATTTTAGTCAAACGGCTTAAGGCGGAAAGAGTTTGAGGTCCATTAAGCTTAAGGGTAACGTATATTTCGGCAATATCGGCGGGAACGTTTAGAGAAGAAAGATATTCTCGCATTATATCCTTCTTCTCATCACCCATGCCCCTATTGTAGCACCTTTTTGAAATTTGTGTGCACTTTTCACACAACACTTTTCCACAGGTTTTGTGCTTATGCTATAATCACTGTGTATGGAAATGCACAAACTAGAAAAGCTGTTGGAGCGTAATCTCTATTTAAACTTAAGTACTGTTTCAAAAAATGGCCAGCCTTGGGGCTCACCTCTGTTTTTTGTGTACGATCCAATCTCAAAATTTATATACTGGTGGTCGCCTAAAAATTCTGAGCATTCTAAGAATCTTAAACTTAATAAAAGATGTTTCATTACAATTTTCGATAGCCAGGATAGGGAAGGTGAGGGTTTTGGGCTCTATTTTGCAGCTCAAGCACAAGAGATCGACTCCGCTCAAGGGATTGAACAGGGGATTAAACTTTATAACCAAAAGGCCAAAACCTTCAAATTAAGCTTAAGTGATTGCTGTAGTGACTTTCCAACAAGGTTATACAAGGCTAAAATTATAGATTCTTGGATAAATTCTGATAACTACGATCAAAATGGCAAATTCTATGATGATAGAAAACAGATTAAGCTTTAGCGATTCGTTATGCTAGAATGTTACAGATGAAATTCAATAAATTTAAACTTAATAAAAAATCAGTATAGGTATGAAGCAAAAATATTTAATCATAGGCATAGCCGCTAGTTTAATAGGATCCCTGCATGTTACAGCTATGAAGTATGTTTTTAACGGGGGCATAGATCCTAATATATATAATTTTTTAAGATTTGGGATTACAGCTCTAGTATCTTTGCCATTTATTTTTATTCAATCTAGATTTATAAATAAGATTAACTTAAAATATGCAGTTTTAATGGGTTTAAATTTAGCTGCGGCTGTCTTCTGCTATAGCTGGGCTATCAGATTGAGCCAGGCTAGTTACGTTGCGATAATAACTCTGATTAGCCCTATAGTATTCGTGGTTATCTCAGTTCTTGTTGATAAGGGGAGGGTTGAGGCTAAATCTTTAGCTGGCCTGGGCCTTGCAGTTGCGGGTACCCTATTGATCTTCATATTGCCAATTGCGGTTAAGCAAAACTTAGAATTTAGTTTTTACGGTACTGCTACTGTACTACTTTTGTTGCAGTCAGTGTTTAATGCCGGTATTGTAATAAATGGTAAGAAAGCTAATTTGGCGGGCATGAGGATGGTTACCTTGATAGGAATTAGTTCCTTGGTTTGTTTACTTATATTCGGGATACTTAGTTCTAAATCATTAGGTAATGGGGTCGGTCAATTTAAAGAAATTAATCTTCTTTGCGGCGCATCTTTTTCGGGTTTAGTTATAGGTTTTGCTCTAAG
Organism: Candidatus Saccharimonadota bacterium; assembly: GCA_036826375.1. GTDB lineage: Bacteria > Patescibacteriota > Saccharimonadia > Saccharimonadales > HK-STAS-PATE-42 > DAISWL01. Next base: position 143,248 of record DAISWL010000001.1, on the reverse strand, counting down.
GCCGGTAGATATTAGGGTCTATGAAAAACTGGGCCCAGCGGTAATCGCAATTTTAAGCTACCTTTCGACTCTAGCTTCAATTGTAGTGCCAATTATCCTGCTAGGGGAGAAGATCTCTAAAGAAATGATTATCGGAGCTAGTTTAATAATGCTGGGAGTGTATGTTATTGAGCATCACAAAGGGGAGCACCACAAACATTTTCATATTTTCAGGCACGGCTGATTTATTTACTAAAATCTAGATTTAAACTATGCGATAATTAAGCTTAATGAAACCATTTGCAGAGATTATGCGTCCAAAAAGCCTAAAAGATGTCATTGGGCAGGGGCATCTTATTGGTCAGACTAAAATTCTAACTCAGGTTATTCAAAGTCAAAAACCGCTAAACTTAATTTTATGGGGGCCTCCGGGAAGTGGTAAAACTACTCTCGCCAGAGCGATAATCGCCGATCTTGAAAATACAGAATTAATTGAATTAAGCGCGGTTACGGCTAGTAAAAAAGATATAACCGAAGCGGCTAAAACGGCCGAAATCAACCAGAATCTGGGTCAAAAAACTATTCTTTTTGTTGATGAAATCCACCGATTCAATAAAGCTCAGCAAGATACACTGCTCCCGTTTGTTGAAAGCGGGCGGCTAATCTTTTTTGGAGCAACTACTGAAAACCCAAGTTTCGAGATTATAACTCCGCTGATTAGTCGCTCCCGAGTTCTAGTTTTAAAACCGCATAATCCCGAAGATCTTTTAAAGATTTTAAAACGAGCTCAAGCTAAACTTAAATCGAAGTTCAGTGGGGAATCGTTAAACTTAATTGCTGATGCTAGCGGAGGCGATGCCAGAGTTGCTCTCGGAAACATGGAAGCCCTAGATAACCTCAACCAATCCGGATTGATCACTCCTAAAAAAGTTAATGAATTATTAGCTTCGCATCAAGCCAGGCAGGCTTACGATAAGTTGGGCGATCAGCATTACGATACCACCAGCGCCTTCATTAAAAGTATGCGAGCCTCCGATCCGAAAGCGGCACGTTATTACATGGCGCGGATGTTGGCTGGGGGTGAAGATCCAGTTTTTATTGCTAGGCGAATGGTCATTTTTGCTAGTGAGGATATCGGCTTGGCTGGCAACGGAGCCTTAAGCTTAGCGGTGGCCACTCTGGATGCGTGCAAGATGATCGGACTACCGGAATGTCGCTACAATCTTTTTCATACCTGTGAGGCTTTAGCGCGCTCTAAAAAATCTCGTGAGATTACCGATAAAATGAAAGAATCTGAAGATTTAGCTAGTGAATATCCAAATGCACCAATTCCGATGCATCTTAGAAATGCTCCAACTAAACTAATGAAAGAACTCGGTTATAGTGATCAATCTAGCGAAAAAGATGGCAATCTACCTAAAGGTGTGGGATTTTAGCTTATATAGCCTCCGCAAAACAAAACCCATCTTTTTAAATGCACCTCACAGGCTGAAATAACTGTTTTTTGAGTTCAATGTATCTACGGATACATTTCATTCAAAAAACAGATTATTTCATCACTCCGATCTATCATCCAAAAAGACCCGTATTCGTTTTGCGGGGGCTATATATTAAGATCAGGCTATGATTGAATTCAAGATAAATTATTGAGTATAAGCTAATAGTGAAGAGAATTAAGTATAAACCTAAATTCTAGAACCAAACGCAACCTTACATAAGTCTAGCGCTTTACCTGGGTTGCTTACAAGCCAGTCATAGATTTCCTGTGGCGTATGCCATAGGAATCTTTTACGTGGCTTGTTATTTAGCTCCCAAACTATATCATCTAGTTCTTCCTACTCTAAGTCTCTAATATCAGACCTTTTAGGGAGATAAGCTCTTAGTTGTCTGTTAAGGTTCTCATTGGAACCACGTTGCCAGGAAGAGTATGGATCAGCAAAGTAAACACTAATACCCAGTGCTTCTGTTATGAGGCTATGGTTTATAAACTCACTCCCATTATCGAATGTAATTGTATGGGCAACACGTCCTTTAAGTTTAGTTATTATGGCGGATGCAGTTTTCAAAGCTGTTTTTCTAGTAAGCTTAGTGAACTCCACTAATCCGCTCAACCTCTCATTAACGGAATTAATGGCATGTTTATGGGTGTATATAACACTATCTCCCTCCCAGTCCCCAATACGACTCCTGGCGTCAACAACTGATGGTCTATCATGGATAGAAACCCTGTTGGGTATTCTAGACTTTTGAGCTGATCTACCCCTATGTTTTGTTCTGTGTTTTTTACCCTGGCGTAGATACTGGTAAAGCTTTTCACCTTTTGCCCATTCGCTGGAGTAGATCCAGCTATAAATTGTTTCAGCGCAAACAATAACGAATCCTTCTGCTTTCATACGACCAGAGATCATGCTTGGATCCCAACCCTTTTGTAGGCAATCTACAATCCAACCCCTGAGCCTATGGTTGGTTGGATTATCTAGCTTTGGCATCTGCTTGGAGCGCTTTCGATTAAATTCATAGGCTACCTGTGCTATCCAGGAACGGTAAATCCCTAAACCATCTAATCCCTTCTTTATTTCTCGACTAATAGTGCTAGGGCTCCTTAGCAGTCGCCTAGCTACTTCTTTATTTGTATAATGTTCTTGAAGCAGTGTTTCTATACTGCCTCGATCCGCAGCCGTTAAATGGTTCATGTAAATCCTTTCTTGATTACATATTGTATTTTAACGGTTGCATTTGATATTATAAGGTAGGCAGCTCCAGTATTGTAACTAATCCACAAAGAGTCCTACTGCTAAAATCACAGCTAGAGTACTCAGTTGGGGTAGCCGACATAAGCGAGCTTGGGTAAATGAAGGGGCTTTAGATTTGTTTACATATGTTTCCTCTGTAGAAGAGAAAGACGACCTCAATAGACTAAAAATGCTTGAACACGCGTCAATGCATACAGACTTTTATCCTCTAATGTGGCATAGCGCAAAGGGTGCACTTGTCTTTAATAGAAATGGAGATGCATGGATAGACTTCACGTCTGCCATAGCCGTCGCGAACTCTGGTCACTCGAATGAATTTGTAGTCGATGCCTTGAAGAACGCGCTCGAAGAACCCCTTCTTGCAACATATAATTTCCCACATCGATATCGGCTTGAGTTAGCCGAACAGCTCGGAAAGCTTTTAGACGATTCTACAGGAGAATCCTACGGCTTGCATTTCATGTCATCCGGATCAGAGGCTGTCGAGAGTTCAATTAAAGTAGCCCTCGATCACCATAATCAGGCAGAATCAGTGATTGTCTCTTTCTATAATGCTTTCCATGGAAATACTTTGCAGTCTGATTCAATCTCAGGGATCACTCGTCATAGCCTTTTCACGTCCGACAAAGGTGATAAAGTTCATTATATAAAGCTTCCTTTTCAGAGTCGTTCAAGCAAAACACAAAGCGTATCATTTCAGAAGAACATTTCGGATACGCTAGATAAGTACGGACTGTCTGAGTATATGGTGACAGGGATAATTATGGAGCCCTATCAAGGTAAGGGCGTCTTTGTTGCCGACCAGCAACTAATAAATGAAGTGATTGAGTTCTGCAACGCAACTGACGCTCTTTTGATTGTGGATGAAATACAATCTGGATTCTATAGAACCTCAAGACGATTTGCATTCGAACATTTTGATATCAGCCCTGATATTATCTGCCTAGGCAAGGGTCTCACATCTTCTCTGCCCATGTCTGCTATTGCTGTAAAAAGAGACATCTTTAACAAAAGTAATGAACTTGATATCGCCACTACTCATTCCGCAAACCCTATGAGCTGCGTTGCGGCTATAGCTAATATCAAATTTATGGAGAATAAAGAATTCCGACAGAATCTTCTCGATGTCTCTAGGAGCTTTAAAACTCAAATAGACAAATTAGCGGAGAAATATCAAAATGCTATATCTTATTCCGAGGTCTTTGGTATGGTCGCTAGTTTGCATATCACAATTGATGGTCAGCACAGTAAAACTTTGGCCGAAAAAATAGCTAGAGATAGCTTTAAGAATGGTTTGCTCTTATCGATGCCTAATGGGCCTCATGGGTCGTTTCTACGTATTACACCGCCGCTTGTAATTAAAAATGAAATGCTAGAACAGGGCATGCAAATACTAGATAATGCTTTGAGCGAAAGGCTATAATTAGATGAGTTACTTAGAATCGGTCAAACAAATTCTTATATCAGATGAGAGTACTCTCAAGATTATTGATGGAGATAGGACATTTAATAGTACATCAATAAAAGAAGCAATAGACAAGTACATGGCTTATCTGGAGAGTAAGCAGATTAGCAAGGATGTTCAGGTCGCCATTCTTCCCAGCCGTAAGGCGGAGTGGGTATTTTTCATGTATGCCCTAATGTTCCGAGGCATTACCCCTCTCGTTATCGATCGGACTATGAACAAAAGTGGACTGAATGTCATGCTCCATGATGTCGATGTAGTGTATGCAGATAAAGAACAACAATTAGAGTCTGTAAACATTGTCCGTATTCCGGAATTAGATAGTATTGATAACGACACGATGGATAAGACGCAGCTTGAAATAATACACCCTGATAACAAAACATTATTTACTGCACATACTAGCGGCACTACGGGCATACCTAAGAAAGTAAACTATACGAACGATAATATAGCATGGGCCGTGAGTGAGTATGAAAGAATTTATAAGCTCAAGGATAATGACACGATCCTATTTTCTCTACCTTTCCATTATTGCTATAGTGTTATTCCGTGTTGTGTGGCGCCTATGAGCCTAGGTAAGACAATTGTAATATGCCCAGAGGAAGATTCCGCTGAAGCAATCGCAAATTTGATCGAGAAGCATGAAGTTAACATATTGGTTGTAAACCCGGTTTTCTATAAAAGCTTATCCAGTCTTAACTTGAGTCGATACGATTTTTCGTCTTTACGTATTTGTGATTCCGGCGGAGAGAGTATCCCGATACCAGTAGTGAGAAAAATGAAAGAAAAAACTGACGTGTTGATCACGGAAGGATATGGTCTCACGGAAACAACATCTTTAACCCATTTTCTACTTCCCGATAGTAATGCGGAATTACGACTAGGCAGCGTCGGGCAAGCATGTAGGCAGGTTGAATGTCGAATCGTCGATGAGGATTATATGGACGTTGAAGACGGAGCTATTGGCGAGCTACTAATTAAAGGACCGATGGTTGCTTCTTACGACGATCATGAGCAAAATGAAAGTGCCAATGTTAACGGGTGGTTCAAAACAGGTGATTTATTCTATGAAGATAAAGACCATTTCTTTTATCTTGTCAGCCGTAAAAAAGATGCAATGGATTTACCTACTGACTTAGTAAATACGGCATCCGTCAATATACCTCTCTTATTATCAAATGAACAGATCAAAGATATGAGCTATAAATTCCTATCTGCCAGTGAATTGCAACTTTTTGTAGTTGGAGAAGATAATATTGATAAATCTCTGCTTGAAGATAATATTCTACATTCACTGCCTGAAGCTCTTAGTAGTATCGTTACAGTTAAATTTGTCAGCTTATTACCGAGAACGGCGACGGGTAAAGTTTTAAAGAAGGATCTATAAGATGTGTGGCATTAGCGGCTACTATTGTAATAAACAAAGTAATAATTTGAATAACGAAACATTCGTCAGTGTTTCAAAGAAGCAGCATGAACGTAGGGGGCCAGATGATTTCGGTGTATATTTCAACACGGAGAATACCGTCGGTTTAACGCATAGCAGATTGAGTCTAGTTGACCTTAGCTCTCACGGTCATCAGCCAATGGTTAAGCATGGCAAGACTTTGGTTTTTAACGGCGAAATATATAACTTCAGAGCAATCAAGTCTGAACTACAAGCACTTGGATACGAGTTTTTCTCAACTTCAGATAGTGAGGTTATTTTATCTGCATATGACCATTGGGGAACGAACTGCTTCTCGAAATTTAACGGCCCTTTCGCTCTCTCGATTCATGACGATTCATCAGGTCTGCTTATAATAGCTCGTGATAGAATCGGCGAGAAGCCACTTTACTACTATGACGATATATCTTCAGGTACATTTTACTTCGGCTCAACGATCAAGTTTATTAAAGACGTTTGTCACAATAAGAAGTGGACGCTCGATACCGATAGAATAGTCTCGGATTTAGTTTTTAATTTCTGGAGCGATAAAACACGTACGCACATTAAGGATATCTACAATCTCCCATCAGGTAACTACATAGCTATAGATACGCGAAAAAATACCAAAGAAACGATAGCGTACTGGCAACTTCAAAAAAATGAAATCAACGATGATGAAGAGACAATTTTACGGAATGTTGAGGAAATTCTTATCGATTCCGTTGCGCTTCGAACCTCACTTGATACAAATATAGGGATGGTACTATCTGGAGGATTGGATAGTACACTCCTGACGTCACTGGCGATGAGAGATTTGAGCTATAAACCTCATTGCTTCACACTTGCAAAAGGAGAACATATAGATGAAGACCTCTACTATGCATCTAAATTTTGCAAAGAATATGATATACCGCATCATAAAGTACAAGTACGAGATCAAGATCTGGCGTTAGAAAGGTTCATCGAAGTTACAAGAGCTATGGAAGAGCCGTCACTCGACCAGGTTTATATCTATATTAGTAGAAATTATGAAGCGGTTCATCAACAAGGTCTGAAAGCCGTGCTTAACGGCCAGGGCGCAGATGAAATATTCTTAGGGTACTTGGATTATTATAGTTTTCTTAGAGATGAAAATAACTATACAACCAGTGAGGTGTTTAAGCAGTATTGGTATCTCCAATCACCGCTAAAGAATGCTATTGATAAGGATCTACTGAAGCGAATAATAGACGAAAATATTACTAAACACTTCGTTCCTTACGCTACGGACGATACGCTTAATTCCGTATTACGTTTCGGAGTCAAGACTCATTTACCAGCCCTGCTTGCGCAAGAAGATAAACAGTCAATGAATTGGTCGGTGGAATGTAGAACGGCCTTTACGGACTATCGCCTTGTAGAGTATCTGAGTTCCGTACCTTCTCGTTTCAAGATGCTTGATAACAAAGAGAAATATATATTAAGGAAAATAGGACAGAAACATGTTCCGGAGTACATAACTAAACGAAAGAAGCTTGGCTTCCCCGATCTTCCTGATAAGCGTAAAGAGTTTATTGAAAGTCTTATCAGCGACGGGCTGCTCACTAACTCCCAGTTTTTATCTAGCCTAATAGATGAAAGTTTGTTAAAATATACTAAAGAATTACCACTGTCAATGCAGTGGAAGTTATGTAGCATAGCAATTTTAGAAAAGAGCTTACAGTGATCCATGATAAATTGACTGACACACTAGGAAAAGCCATAGATGCGGCAGTTAGCTCTTTATATCCTAGTTTGTCGCCGCATCACTCCACTGTATCTGTACCAACCGATAAAAAGAAAGCGGATTACGTCAGTAATATTTCGTTTCAGCTAGCGAAGGAGCTATCTCAATCTCCGTTGAAAATTGCTCAGGAAATAGTAGAAGAAATAAATAAGATACCAAATGATATATTTAGTACAGAGGCTATAATGCCTGGATTTATCAACTTTAGACTGTCTAATGTTTCCTTATCTGCTGTTATCAAGGATATTAAAAAGCATGGTAGCGCATACGGCAAGAATACGATGCTTGAAGGTGAAACATGGGTCATTGAACATACTTCTCCAAATCCTAATAAGGCGATGCACGTGGGTCATCTTAGAAATAATTTAGTAGGAATGTCAATCGCCAAAATTCTTGAATATTCAGGCGCTAAAGTCATACGAGACTGCGTCGATAATGATAGGGGTATTGCCATTACAAAGGCTATGTGGGGCTATCTCAAATATGAAAGACGCGACAAAGACAAAAAAACTACATATGACGTGGATTATTGGATACAACACAAAGATGAATGGCTAACGCCGAGCGAGATCAACGTCAAGCCGGATCATTTTGTGGGCGAATGCTATACATTGGCGAGTGAAGATTTTAAGAACGATAAGGACGCCCAAGACGCAATTCGTCAGATGGCTGTTTTATGGGAAGCCGGAGACAAGAATATATGGGCGTTATGGGAGCTGATCATTTCATACGCTCATCAGGGTATCACAGAGACCTTGGATCGAGTAGGCAACCATTGGGATAAAATATGGCACGAACACGAACACTATAATCAAGGTAAGGATCTTGTAGCCAAGGGTCTAGAAAAAGGTACTTTCAAAAGACTCGAAAACGGCGCTATCCTTACCAATCTAGACGCATATAATATACCGGATACTATCATGCTTAAATCCGATGGCACGTCTCTATATATCACTCAGGACATCGCGCTGACGAAATTGAAGAAAGACTCCTATGGAGCAGACAAGCTCCTGTGGGTCATTGGGCCTGAACAAAGTGTTGCTATGAAACAGGTGTTTGCTGTCTGTGAGCAATTAGGAGTCGGCAATTATAACGATTTCGCTCATATTCCATATGGTTTAGTAAATATTACTGATGAATCTGGGGCTAAGAAGAAAATGAGCTCACGTGGAGGTAACACTCTATTGATAGATGATCTTCTCGATGAAGTAAAGAATACACTACTTAACTCCGATCGTGGCTACACTCCTATGCTAGCTGATCAGATTGCTGTAGCCGCAATCAAGTGTGCGTTACTCAAGCCGGCTCGAACGACCGATACTAGCATCAATATACAACAGGCGGTTAGCCTCGAGGGTGATAGCGGACTTTATCTCTTGTACACATTCGCCAGAGTTAACACGGTTATCGCAAAAAACATGGGAAGTATTACATCTGGTCTATCAGATAGTAACTACACAGCTCGAGAGCGTGAGTTAATCGTTAAGCTTCTTTATTATCCTGAGCACATCAAAACCGCTCTGAGCGACTATTCACCTAATGTGCTCGTCGAATACTTACTGGACATTGCACATTCGTTCAACTCTCTTTATGCGAAGGAGCGTTTTATCAGTGAAGATCTCGCCGAAACTAATAAGAAAATGGAGCTCAGTACTGCTGTATCAACTGTATTTTCAAGCGCCTTGGACGTTATAGGTGTCAAGCCGGTAGAAAGAATATAAATAGTTGAGTATGCCATTACGGCATGTATGTAAGCAATTCCACCTTGTCATACCTCCGTATTTGATCATTCAATATCTTAGTTAATTTCTGTTTTCTTCTCGGTGGGCTTTTTGGTCTCTTTTGATCCTTCTAGTGCGACCTTTGCTGTTGTAAACCCACAATCTACGTCTGTCCTCAAACTGAGTCGGATACACTATCTCCCCATACGTTCTGAAGTAAGGCGTATACTTTTCGCATATCTTTACGCTTATCGTCCTTACTAAACTCGAGTGAACTCATTACATCAATGCCATCAACAGACAATCCGGCTATGTGTTGACGAGCATCAACTCTACCAACCCCACCGGCTAATAGAATGGTTTTACCCTTTAATGCATGAGTTAACGCGCTCACTGTTTGTTTTGGGATTAACTTTCCAGTACCGCCTGCGAACTCCTTATCGATTACTACATAATTACCTATGATATCTTCTGAGTTGATTTTAAGATTTTCTGATGCTGAAATGACATTGAAAATTTTTACATTCTTATTTACGGCTTGTGCCAGCTCTAAAAATTTGATTTTGGCGGATCTAGGGCATGGCCCCGAAATCTGCACAAAGTCCGTAGGGGCTTTCCTATAAATCTGCGCCAATTTTTTAGGCTCAGTAAGACGCGTTACTAGTACGGTACGTGTCCGAGGGTATGAATCTCTCATAGTATTGATTATCTGATTGTAAGCTAGCGTGTTTTGTGGGTTAGGCCTATCGAAGATAGCGTGCAGTCCGATGAACTGCACGCCGAGTCGAGCCAATTTCTCGGCGGTCTCTATATCAAACACTCGACATACTTTTACGAGAGTCTTCATATTGGTGTATCCTTTCGTTACAAATATGCTAGGTTTTAGTCTACTTCGGTTTTCTACTAGTGTTATAATAACATTTGAATATATGTTTAGGAATAAAGTTGTAGTGATAACGGGTGCTTCCCGAGGGATAGGACGCTCAATAGCGGAAGAGTTTCTGATGCAGGGTGCCATTGTACTTGGGGTCTCGAAAAACACTCCCCAGCAAAAGATTACATCTCGTAATTATACTCATATACTACAGGATTTAAGTAACGCGGCAAATATAGATATGCTTGCCAGTATTCTTGGCGAGAAAATAGACCATATTGACATTCTGGTTCACTGCGCTGGTATAAAAAAACGCACGACATTTGAAGATGCCGATGCCGACGCATGGGATATTACTATGGCCATTAATCTACGTACACCATACCTGTTGACTCAAAAACTTGTACATTTTCTTATGCCTGGTTCCAGTATTGTTTTTATTGCATCTCAAGCGGGTGTTGGATATGTCACTCGGTCGATCGAGTACGGTATATCAAAGTCGGGCATCATATATTTGACTAAATCACTCGCAAAGCTACTTGCCGTAAAAGGCGTTCGTGTAAACGCTATATCTCCAGGAAGAACATACACAGACCTTACGAACTACGGAATGGACACCAAGAAAGAGAAAGAGGCTTTGGCGAATATCCCTCTGCGTCACATTAATACGCCTGAGGAAATAGCTCAGTCTGTAGCGTTCTTATGCGGGCCAGGGTCAGTGAATATTACGGGCCAGGTGATATCTGTGGATGGCGGTGAGTGTATAAGTTAAAAATACTATCAACAAGTATATTGGTACATTTAAGCTTTTGCTCTAAAAACGTCCAGCGCTGACCTATCTTATAATTGTCAAAAGGCCTATCTGAAATATAATATACAATGAACGATTCGATCGATTGACTTAGGTTGCGGCCAACTTCATACAGCTCCATTTCAACGCATTCAACGTCCCTGCTTCGCATAAGCTTCCCCCATGACATAGTCTCAATCAGGGGCGAAGGAACACAGCAGAAATTGGCTGGAGTTGTACCGTCTAGGTTCTGCAGTTTGTTTTGAATTGGAATCATATGGTCATTCCACTGTGTTTGCCAAGGGGTCACTATACTGCCAAGAGGTGCGTCACCGATTGCCCCGCACTTGCCATACATATGAAGGCTCTTTAGGTTATAGCGATTATGCAGCTGCCGAACAAGCTCACCTAAGAGCTCTGGGTGTATCCATCCAATATTTAATAACATGCCATTTTCAAGGCTGATTAGTTGATAAGTAATACCCTTGTCGGAGTATATCGCGGACTCCTCGGATACTAAGGTTGAATCAAATATTTGGGTATTTTCAACTAAATCCTTGAAGAATATAAAATCAAGCGCTGCGTACTCCTTTGCTTCGTCATTATTCAGAAAATTATCTCTATATCTTGCGATTTTTTTTGACGCCATCTTTTCGTATAAACTATTGACTATATCCTGTTCATCTTTACTCGGAATAGCACCTTCTCGGAACGTAGCTAGCTCACTCTTGTTCAAAATAATTCCATCAGTCAAAGAGGCTTGCTCTAGTGCTGATTGCCGTGCTCGAAACTCGATATACTCGCCCAGCTCTTTCTTATCCATCGCCTTAAAGACAGATTGCATTTGTGCTGAATGAAGCCGTCTATTAATTATGTAGTTGATGTTCCATAGGCTACCTATAACTAATCCGTCTACGGATCTGCCTTGTAGCCGTTTTGCATCTAGCAAATCTATAAACTCTTGTGCCTTTTCGGAAAAGATATACTTGCCTATAACCTTGCAAGGAATAGGTTTTTTGAGTAACGATGCCAGGCATTCTACCTGCAATTGTAGATGCTCTACTCGTAGTAAGCCCTCAGAAGGCGCTATATGTATTACACCATCTTTGGATAGGTAGATTTTACGCCGATGATGAGGTATATATGTTAAACTATCAGTATCTGGTACCTGGTTATCAGCATATAAAACAACTTCTTTAATCTTCTCTAGGTCTGTAGCGAACGTGGCAGTCATATATGCAAGAAGTTCTTCTCTTGACATTAGGCTATCAGTAACAAGCTTTGATATATCCATTATTACATTTCTATCTGAGGTGAGAGCCGCCGGTAGCGTAGAGTATATTGCCGTTTAGGCTTACATTAGTATCAATGGCTGAGATAAGTTCCGCAATATGGTTAGCATCAGTTTGCATGTTCATTGGGTTTGAGCTTTTAAAAGAGGCAAAGATATCAGGTTGACTGCGTTTTAAGTCAGTCCAATAGCTTAGTCCTGTATCCATTGGACCAGGACAGATTACATTAGTGCGTATCTTTTCCGATGAGAGCGAATAAACTAATGACTGTGCAAAATTATTAAGAGCCGCACAGGCACTAGAGTACACAGGATCTAGAGGATCCGGTTTAGTGCCCAGTGATGCGGATATCATGATTATATTCGGATTTTTACTTGCTTTAAGTAGAGGCAGCATGGCCATTACGCTGTTAAATGTACCGAATACTTTAGTACCGAATACTTCCTGCCATTCCTTTAATTTAATATCCTGAAGGCTTGCATGGTAAAAATCAGAACCTGCATTGCAAATAAGCGTATCTAGGCGACCGTAGGTTCTCATAATGTCGGAGTATACATCCGTAAAACCATCTTCATTAGAAACATCGAGATGTCTACAGATTATCTCAGACTCAGTCTCTTTAGACAAAAGTGACGTTAGCTCTCGTGCTTTAACCTCATTATGACGGTATGTGATGATGGGTGTGTAATCGAGCTTTACTAGTACCTTGGCAAGAGAAGCGCCAAGGCCACTTGATGATCCTGTAATCAAAACAATCTTTTTGTTGTCATCTTTGAGCATTTCAGCTTATATTATCAAGAAAGGGTTTTACGTGCAATAACGATATTTAGTGATGAGCAGTCACTAAAAATCTATAACGCCACTCTTTGCTATAATCAAGCTATGACAAAGAGTAAGCCAACAAAAAAAGAGGCCGAGAAGCTACAAAAGCAAATTGACGACTACGAAGCAAAGCCAGTTCGCACAAACGAACGACCATTAAAACTCAATATGACGTTCAATCAAGCAGTAGATAAAATCCTCAAGGCAGCTAAGCCGCCTAAAAAGCCTAAAGAGAAGTAGGGGGTTAAACCCGTAGTCATGTTGGGCTGTTTCTATAGTTTGGGTGTATTAAACGTATAATTGCCTAATAATATGTTATGCTATCAAAGAAAGAGCTTACAATAACTAAGTTGAGGTATTCAGTTTATGAAATTTCCAAAAACCAAAATTGAGTCAATAAATTTAGCTGATGAGGGTGAAAAGGCAATCGAAGGACGTTTAGTTACTGTAACTTCAGAATTTAATATACCTCCTGCTTTAATGTTCTCTAAACTGATACAGGTAGATACTTTAAAAAAAATAGCTTGGCCAGTAGTTAATCTAAGCTTATCAAGCGATATTGCCATAGGGGGGGTTCTGATGAAACGGTTGATTCTATGCTATGGGCACCAGATACAGAATATTCATTTGATGTTTTTAGAGGGTTAAAAATTGGCAAATTGGCTGTTGGCAGCCGAACAGAACAAAAAGTTTTGGTCACCGAAGTAAATACAGATTATGATACTGATTGTTATTCCATAGGAACAAAAGAAACAGGTGACATAGCAAAAATTTGGAACCACACTATGACGCTTGAGCCACATAGAAAAAACCGATCCCAATACACAGATAGTATAGCGGTATACGCTGGAGAAAAAACGGATAAAGTTGCAAAAATGTGTAAGCAATATTATGTGTATCGTCAATTAATTGGCTGGGGTCGTCTTATTAAAGCAATATCATCAGCCGATTATTGATAGCCGGTATTGCTATTGATCAGCTATACTCGGGCTTACAATTCTTATAATTCACACCCGATTCCGCTCCAGAGAATGCGCAATAATCACAATTTCCCTAGGTAAGCCCGAGCGGCGAGTTCAAATCTACTTTTTGTTCTTCCATCTAGGAGCGAATCCGGCCATAAATGCGAAAAACTTAGCCTTAAGTTTAGGTTCTCCTCGTTTAACCATGGCCTCAACCATAGCTTTTTTAAACTCTTTGACGTCATCTCCCGAGTAGCAAAGTGCGCCATCTTTAAAACAATAACTGCAGTGATCTTTATGTTCACGATTTGATCCTTTTGGATCTTTTTTAAAGGGCATCATACAACTTTGGCACATGCCTGTGAGCGGTTTACTATCTGCTTTCATCCTAAGTTCTCCTTGAGTTAGATTATCTTTAATAATTTAATTATAGCAGGTTATGGCTAGAGGTACAGTGTCCTGAATCTGTGATGATATGATACACTAAGCTTAAGATGATTGATAACTCTAAATCCGATTTACAGATCTCCGAAGATATCCTTAAGTTTAATACCGAGGCAGATTCAGACGATTATCGCCTGATCTGCGAAAGGCTGGCAGAATCAATAACCTTAAACTTAAGTTTTACCGAATCAAAAGTTTGGCACGGATCCCCAGTTTGGTTTATAGATGGCAACCCGATTGTTGGTTATAGCATCCAAAAGCCTGGTGTTAGATTGATGTTCTGGAGTGGTGTATCTTTTGATGAACCCGATCTAAAACCTGGGAATGGCAAGTTCAAAGATGCCTCGATAATCTATAAAAATATTTCTGAAATTGATTTTAACGATTTGAAATTGTGGCTCCAAAAATCTGAAGAGATTCAGTGGGATTACAAAAACATTGTTAAGCGAAAAGGTGAGCTGATCCGTTTAAAGTAAAATATTGCATCTTCTTATAAGCTTAAGCGATATTTCAAAAACGCCGTTCATACGTGTTAGAATACGGTGTATCTAAGTATGAAATACGTAAAAACTAGAAAAAATAAACTTAAGCGAGAACTCGGGCTCGGTCTGTTAATATTCTACGGACTGGGTAATATAGTGGGAGCCGGGATCTACGTTCTGATTGGCAAGGTGGTAGGGGAGGCTGGTTCTAACGCACCGCTTAGCTTCATTATTGCCGCAGCGGTTGCAGCACTAACTGCCTTCAGCTACGCCGAACTCTCATCTCGTTACCCCGTGGCGTCTGGAGCTAGCGGGTATCTTAAAACTGCATTCGGTCATAAATCGATACCCATAATTGTGGGCTTGGGGATGGTGTTGGCTGGGGCGACATCTTCAGCCACCCTAATAAACGGTATGGTTGGTTATATCCACGAAGTTATTAATCTTAATCAAGATCTCTTAAAGGTAATAGTTATTTTAGCTTTAGTAGGTACTATTTTCGCAGGAATGAAACAATCAGCGTTAATAGCCAGCTTATTTACAGTAATCGAGCTAGGAGGTCTAATCTTCATTATAATATTGGGATATATGAAATCTGGACCAGCTGTTAATCTTGAAGTATTTAATCCTTCTGGGTGGAACTTAAACTTAGTAGCACCGACAATATCAGCAACTTTCTTGGCGGTTTACGCTTATCTAGGATTTGAAGATATTGTTAATATGGCCGAAGACGTTAAGCATCCAAGAAGAAACTTACCATTAAGCATGATAGTATCTTTGGTTGTTGCGACTATTTTGTATATTTTAGTATTGGGCGTGGCAATGGGTAATGTATCATCGGAAAAGCTTTCCAGTTCCGCCGCTCCTCTAAGATTGGTTTTTCAATCCGTCAGCAGTACTAACCCATTATTCTTAACTATAGTTGGAATAATAGCGGCAGGCAACGGTATTATTGTAAATGCGGTGATGGGATCTCGCGTACTTTATGGGCTTAGTGAAAAAAAGATGATGCCTAAACTTTTCCTTAAGCTTAGTAGCCGATCAGTTCCGATTGCAACTACCGCTATTATGATAGCCTTGCTCTCTGTTCTTACCATGGCCGTTCCTCTGGTAAGACTCGCAAAATTCACTAGCCTTTTAGTTCTCTTGGTTTTTATCTTGGTGAACCTATCTCTACTAAAAATAAAATGGGATAATAGGGGTAAGCATAATCCTGAACACGTTTTCATTATAAATAAGCTAATTCCAATAGGGGGTCTGCTTAGTTCATTTATTCTATTTTGCTTTGAAATTGCTAAGACGTTCAATTTGGCTTAAAGTAAATAACTTTGCAGATAACTGCCATATTTAAGTTTAAGGTAAATCTGAAAAAATTCAGTGGGATTACAAAAACATTGTTAAGCGAAAAGGTGAGTTGATCCGTTTAATGTAGTAACGCTTTAAAGTTTTTTATCGGTGCGGATCATTTTTTCACTTCTGCTAGAAATCTTGCCGTATTAACATTCCGGACGGTCATCAATTTATAAAATTTATGGCTAATAAGTTTATTCAACATACTCTTATAAACATTCTCTCTTTTTATGTTCCAAAAAATGGCGCCTTTAATATAACGGATATCTATAAACTCTTTTTTGATCGGAAGCTCATCGATCGTTTTTGGATCATCAACCTCTGTAAATAAAAACGCCACATCAGTTCTTTGTACGGCATTATTTTGCCATTCATCTGGAATAGCGTTCGCAATGGCTTTGATCTCCTCCTCCGTTTTTACTAACGTCGGAATTTGAAAATCAAATTCTTTTTCAAAACAAGTGATAATTTTTTCTAGAACTACACTCCGTTCCTCGTTTGATTCAAAAATAACATTTCCCGAATTGATGTAGGTTGAAACATCGCTAAAACCAAGAGATTCAAAAAGCGCCTTGAGATTTTTCATCTCAACTTTGTGATTTCCACCCACATTAATTCCTCTAAGAAGTGCGATGTATTTCATATATTTTCAGTCGGTTCCTCTCGCTAGCAGTAAGATGCAAACAGTAATTACAGCTTAAACTTAAGCCTTTGATGAGCTGATGTTGAACATCCAGCTGACGCCAAATTTATCAGTTAAATATCCAAATTTATCGCCCCACGGAGCTGAATCTAGTGGAACTCCTATGGTGCCCTCAACGCTAAGCTTATCCCAATAACCTTGTAACGTCTTATTATCATCGCCATTCAAGGTTAAGGTCAGTTGAGATCCGGTTGTAGCTGGAGGCATCCCAGATGGAGAATCGGCGATCATCAGCTCAATTCCATTTTCGCCCATAAGCGAAGCGTGCATAATGTTATCGGCTTCTTCGGGGGTAAAAGTCATGCCAGAATCCGGAGCCTTGGCGGCAAACTCACCAAAAGTATCAACTTCTACAGTGGCATTAAAAATATCTTTATAAAATTCTAGCGCCTCTTTGGCATTGCCATTAAAGTTTAAGTAACAGTTAAGTTTAACGCTCATATCTTCTCCTTCATAATATAATTTTTGTACTGTTTTTGAATTAAGTTTAAGCTGTTATTTTGCAGATTTCAAACCTTCAATATCAATCTTCTTCATCTGCATCATAGCCTTAACAGATGCTTCACCGTTCATCAATTCTGCCATATTTTCTGGTAGAATTTGCCAACTGATACCAAACTTATCTCTGCACCAACCGCAGGCTTCGGCATCTGGGCTTGATGAAAGTTTTTCCCAGAAATAATCAATTTCCGCTTGATCCTTACAGTTTATAGCAAAACTTATGGCCTCATTAAACTTAAATTGAGGTCCACCATCTATGCAAACAAATTCTTGGTTATCTAGCCTGAAAACTCCGTTAATAACTCTTCCGCTCATTCCTTTAAAATGAGGATCTATCGATTCATCAGGATATTTTTCGACACTTATTATTTCAGAGTTTTTAAATATAGATGTATAGAAATCCATTGCCTCTTGGGCGTTTCCATCAAACCAAAGTGCTGGCGTTATTTTTTGCATGATGCATCCTTTCGTTAAACTTCGAGTTTAGTATTTAACCAGCGATAGCACTGATTACCCAAGCGGCAGCCAACAAATGTAAAAGTGTTTCACCAGCTGTAATCAGCGTTTTATGCCAAACATAGCCTTCTGGAGAGCCACCGAAAATCATATTTCCGGCAGTTGTTGGTAGAGAAACACCCAGCCAAACTAGAAATGCAACGTAGTATGGTGATTGAGCTGGCATTAAGTTGATTAAAACCGCTAAAACGTAAGCCGATATAACTGTAAAAATTAACTGAGCTAAATACCATGGGCCCATTTTAGACTGCATCTCTTTTTGTTGCTTTTTGCTAAGCTTATCAAATCCGTGGATTTTGCCCCATATTTTACCAAACGGCAGCATGTACCAAATTGCTCCAACTGCAAACATGGTTGCTGTTGCTGCTCCAACTGCTACTAAATTAACTTCCATTGCCATAGTTTAACCTCCCTTAAAAGTTATTTGATTCTGATTTAATTTTAGCATCATATTGAAAAGATCAATAGCCTCTAGCACCAAAAACCCTCCTGATTTTAAGTACCTCATATAAAAGAGGGTTTACTTTAATTAAGCTTAAGCCTAAAATTATACTAATAGGGGGAAATTATTGTGAAAGATAAAGTTAACATCTCTTTAAGTTTAATATACAAATCGGTAATCATCTTTTTGATGCTGATTATTGTTGTGATGCTGGCGGTTTGGATGCCGTGGTCTCGCAACTCAGAATCTAGAACTATTAGCGTGAGTGGGGAATCGACAATTATGGCTGAGCCCGATCGCTACATCTTCAGCCCGAATTATGAATTTAAAAATAAAGATGAATCCGTATCCTTAAATCAGCAATCAGAAAAAAGTAACGAAATTATTACTAAGCTTAAGGGGTTGGGGGTTAAAGATTCCGACATCAAGAACAATTCTTCTGGCTATTCAACAGGGCAAATGAGCCCAGTATCGCCCGATGACGATACTATTTATAACTTAAGTTTAACAATAACAGTATCCGATAAAGATTTAGCTCAGAAAGTTCAAGATTATTTATTAACTACCGGCCCTTCTGGGCAGGTAACTCCGCAACCAGGCTTCTCAGAAAGTAAACGCAAAGAACTTGAAGATAAGGCTCGGGATGAGGCAACAAAAGATGCCCGCTCTAAGGCCGAACAGATTGCTAAAAATACTGGAGCAAAACTAGGTAAGGTTCAATCTATTCAAGATGGTGGTAATCTGGGTCAGCCAGTACCTCTAATTTACGAAGATAAATCAGTGTCTAGTTCAGATTCAAAACAATCTCTACAGATCCAACCTGGTGAGAATGAACTAAGATATACAGTTAGTGTTAGTTATTATTTGAGGTAGAGCTATAATCGTCAGATTAAATCTTGTTACAGCCCTAGAACTTTCTGCATTCTGAGTAGTGTTTTATCGGCAGTTGGTTTTACGGTTAATTCTCCACGTTCCAGAATTTGCATAACCTCTTCATCGCTAATTTCGCTAAACTTAAGTTGAATATCTTCTAAAAATTCACAAACTACATCAGCAACTTGTTTTTTAAGATCACCGTAGCGTTCGCTTCCTTTGAATTTTGCCTCAGCTTCAACTAACTTCAGGTTTTTGAAGTTAGCGTAAATCTCGATCAGGTTACTAATTCCTGGCTGTTTGATAGGATCGTAATTAACGTTAGCTAGGCTATCGGTTTCGGCGGCCATAATCTTTTTTCTGGCCTCGGCAGGGGAATCTTGCAAATCAATCGTTCCGCGTGGGTCATTAACAGATTTACTCATTTTATCAGTTGGGCTAGCTAAGCTCATTATTCTTAAAGATTTCTCTAGCCCAGCAAACTCAACCTGTTTTTTAATCTCATCTGGAACTACAAATATCTCACCGAATTTATTGTTAATTCTAATTGCGATATTGCGGGCTAGCTCTAAATGCTGACGCTGATCATCGCCAACTGGAACGTATCTAGAGTTATAAAGTAAGATATCCGCCGCCATTAAAACAGGGTAATCAAATAACCCAACACTTACTTCTGCGCCCTTACTATGCTGATCTTTAAACTGAGTTTGACGGCTAAGTTCACCAAAACTAGTAAAGTTATTGAGTAAAACGCACATTTCAGAGTGAGCCGAGATGCGGCTCTGGCGATAAAGGTGAGTGTTAACATCGCTCGGATCCAACCCGCAAGCTATGTAGAGTTTGAGGTTATCTAGCATAAAGCGCTTAAGTTTAGCGTAATCTGTCGGAACGGTTAATACGTGTAAATCTGGAATGAACATGTTCATTTGATATTCGCCAGATTTAACTTTGGTTTGCTGCAGCTCAACCATTGGTTTGATGGCACCGAGGTAACTGCCGATGTGCAATCGGCCTGAGTTCTTAATTCCTGTAAGTATAGTTGGTTTCATATTTCTTCCTTTATAAATATTATAACTTAAGTTTAGTGAGTATTTATTAGATTTTTCCAAAAGTTCTTAGTTTTAATAGGTTATTTAGTGTTAAGATTCCTTGCCATTCTTGTTTAGCTTTTTGCCACTGCTCGGGGTAATTACCATCCCAATCCCAGTTTGGATGCCAGCAACCACTTTTATGATCAAAGCTTTTAACAATAAAACTCAGATTTTCTTCAATAAGAGTTGGACTAAATACGCTGATTAGATTATCAGAGGGACTATCTACAAAAGTAAGCGGCCTGGCCACGTATTCGTTCTGTTTTTCTGGATCTTTCTCGATAGAATTCTGCATCAGTGAGATGAGCGGTTTGCGTAATTGCTCCATTAGGTTACCATCGGCTAAGTCATATAACTTTTTGAAACAATCTATCTCGTTAAAGTCATTAGGTTTAACCTCTAGAATTTTTTGAGATGCTAGTTCCAGAAGCGGTTTTATTAATTTGAAAGAGCTTCTATATTTAATAAAAAATCCTAGTATTTCTGCTGATGGGTTGCCCCATCCGAAATGTTTTATGGCGTCTTCGTAGCTCCACCAGGGAGCGTGGGGGCAGTTATTTACCCCTGGAACAACAATGTCCCAGCCCCTCTTTTTTGTATTAAACTTAAGTTCTAAATAATCTAGAGCTGCATTAAGCACGGTTTCATCATTACTAATGTCTAAATCTTTCAACAAACGCAAAGCGCACCAGGTAGATATATCTGTAGATTGCGGGAGCCTTAGATCTGGTTCTATGCCGTTACCGAAACCACCATCCTGATTCTGAAACTTAATAAGCTCTTTTAAAACCGAATTTTTGCTTCCATCTTTAAAATGATAATTAAATAATGCCTTTTCTAATTCTCGGCCGTGAGTTAAGATAAACTGTTCTGATTTTTCAAAAATTAGTTTCATATTCTCTTCTCAATTATAGCTTAGATTAGATCCTTAAGATGTATATTTCTTATTAATTTTTAAGGCCTCAGTTATAAACTTGTTGCGCAGTTCCTGGGCAAATGGATTATCATTCTGGATTAAGCGTAGTAGATCTGTGCTTTCTTTTTCCGCTAAACCCCTTAAATCTAGCAATTCCTCAAAACTTGGAGTTTTTAAAATCTGGTCATTAAACTTAAATTTAGATAAAACCTCTGATACGAAAAATGTTAGAGCCTGGGCGTTGGCCATTTGTCTATCATGTTCGCGGGCATCCATTTCAACTATCTTAAGTTTAAGAATACTTTTTGAATATGAAATTACTCTATCAGCTAGTTCGCCCTGTTTATGGCAAAGGACTAAGCTTAACCCTTCAGTTCTGGTTCCGTTCTTGCTACTCTGAGGACCAAAGAGCGGGTGAGTAATTAGCAAGTTTTTATGTTCGGGAAGTAGCTCTTTAATTTTAGCGGAGGGTGCGAGCTTAACCGAACAGACATCTACCAGTAGAGTTTCTTCTTTTAAAAAGGTTTTAATTCTGGCCAAAGATTTTTGGTAGGCGGAAAGGGGGATAGTCAAAAACAAGATGTCGGTTCGCTCTAAAGTATCTTTGAGCTCGGCATCACTAAGCGCTCTTAAGCTTAGTAAGTTTACTTTTGTTTGCTGGGGGCAGAGCTTGGCAATTAGTTTGCCAAAGCTGCCGGTGCCGAAAATTGTTATGGTCATAACTTCTCCTTAATATCTTTCTGTTGTAACTTAAGTTTAATTATAGATCCCACACCAGCTTACGAAGAAATTCTTCTAGGGTGCATCGTACGTTTAAGTTTAACTTGTGAGCCAGCATGCTTAGTTCAGTGCAACCAACTAAAGCCTCTTGATTTTGCGGTAGAGCGTTCATTAGTTTTTTGAACTTATTGGTCGCTTCTTCCTCATCACCTTGGATAACAAGCTCTATTATCTCACCTGTAATTTTATCTAGCTCATCATCTAAGTGGTTAGCGGTATCACCGAAAACTTTAAATTTTTTACTGGTTGGCGAGGACACTATAACGGGGTTATGATGAGTGTCAAAATCTAACATGGAAACCAGCTTAGGTTTAATTAAGCTAGAAATATTATCAAAAAACAAATGAGCGGTATTGCATGCTATAAAGCTGAGGTCGGCATCTATTGAGCTTAGTAGGGTAATTTGTCTATCTGTTAAGTTTAGTTTTGGTCGGCCACTATTATTAAAAAAATGTT
This sequence comes from Candidatus Saccharimonadota bacterium, assembly GCA_036826375.1. Taxonomy (GTDB): domain Bacteria; phylum Patescibacteriota; class Saccharimonadia; order Saccharimonadales; family HK-STAS-PATE-42; genus DAISWL01. Next base: position 120,839 of record DAISWL010000001.1, on the reverse strand, counting down.
TAATGATTAGGCTGACATGAACTATTTCGGCATTCTTGCCGTTCTCTGTAAGTAGTTCTTGTAGACGCTTATGAGCGTGTATAGATGCCTGAGGGCCCATGCCCCCTATAATTAATATTCTTTTGGTGGTGTGTAATTTATTCATAATAATTCTCCTTTAATTCTTAATAACAAAAAACCTCCGCGGCAAGTGGCGGAGGCTGAAAATCTTATTTTTCTATTTTTAGTGCAAACTAAACTCCACTTGCCCTTAGCCAAGTAGAATACCAGTATTGGTTGTTTGCGAAATTTTTCATCTTTAAAATTGTAGCACAGTGCAATCTAATTTGCAAATTTTTAGAATAATTATATAATATGCTTTGACATTAAGCTTAAGCTCAGGTTATTATATAATCAGCAAAGGCAAGATGAAATAAAACACTAAAAATAAAAATCTAAAATAATTATGGATATATTCACACAGATTAGCATCTTGCTTGCGATTAGTGCCGGTTTCGCTGTTATGGCTAGAACCATGAAGCAGCCGATAATAATAAGTTATATTCTAACGGGGATAGTCATTGGCCCGGCTGTGCTAGGTGTGGTGCATGAATCTGAAATTATAAACATCATGTCTAAGTTTGGCATTGCACTACTTTTGTTTACTGTGGGACTAGGCTTAAGCCCGTCAGTAGTAAAAGAGGTAGGCAAAACCGCAACTATTGTTGGCGCAATCCAAGTAGTGTTTTCAACACTGCTGGCTACCCTGTTATTAAGTTTAGTAGGCGTGGGCACTGGCGAGGCTATTTTGCTGGCCATATCGCTTTCATTTAGTAGCACGATTATCATCTTAAAATTACTTAGTGATAATAAAGAGCAAAATCAGCTTCATGGCAAACTGACGATAGGTATCTTAATTTTTCAAGATATTTTAGCAACGATAGCTTTAGTTTTTATAGCCGCTAGCTCCAGGGGAGGCTTCAGCCCTTTAAGCTTAATTATTCTATTGGTAAAAGGGATAGCTCTGATTGCTTTAATTATGGCTTTTTCTAGGTTTGTTTTAAGTAAGATGACCACTATGTTAAGCCAATCTCATGAACTATTGTTCCTATTTTCTCTGGCGTGGGCATTTGGCATAGCAACACTGTTTAATAAAATAGGCTTTTCTTTAGAAGTGGGAGCTCTCTTTTCGGGGGTAGCTCTGGCGGATATGATTTATTCAAGTGAGATAGCATCTAAAATGCGACCACTTAGAGATTTCTTCTTGATAGTATTCTTCATAAGCTTAGGGGCGGAGCTAGAACTCGGCTCGGTGGGCTCAATTCTATTGCCTGCGGTTCTTGTATCGGCGGCGGTGATAATCTTTAAACCTTTAATAGTAACCACTATTGTTGGATTGTTTGGCTACACTAAAAAAACTAGCTTCAAAGCCGGAATCACCCATACTCAAATTAGTGAATTTTCATTAATTATGATGGTGTTGGCTAGCGAAAGCGGGTTGGTGCATAAAGATGTACTAACTCTGGTAACTATGGTGGCAGTGATTACGATAACGGTATCAACTTATTTGATCAGCTATGATGACTTTTTGTATAAATTATTTGAATCTCACCTCAGTTTATTTGAAAGAAGAAAGGTCAAATTTGAACAAGCTTATCAATCTGAATTTGATGCGGTAATTATTGGTTATCGTAAGGGCGGGCGAGAGTTCATCAAGGCCTTAAAAGATATTAAACTTAAGGCTTTAGTAATAGATTACGACCCAGAAGTTATAGATGAGCTGGATCGTAAAAACATACCCTACGTTTACGGAGATGTCACTCAAGTTGATTTGCTAGATGAGATTGATATCTCAGAGGCTAAACTAATAGTTTCTACCATTACAGAATTTGAGCCGGTATCAAACTTAATAGATCTACTAGAGGCTAGAACCGAAAAAGATACAATCATCGTCGCCAACGCCGATACTCCTCAGCACGCTCAAGAACTGTACGACAAAGGCGTTAATTATGTGATGATGCCTCATTCAATTGGGGGCCGTAAGGTGGCTGAATTTTTACAGAAAAACGGCTTAAGCAAAAGGAGCTTCGAAGCTCATAAAAAACGTCATATTAAGTTTATTCAAGATGACATCGCCGAAGAAATTCAAGTTAAGCGTCATCATGCAATTGGGGTAATAGCTCTTAACCATAAGCTTGTTGAAATTGCTGAGGAAAAAATAATTCATTCCAAACCAAAAGAGGAATCAACCCCTCAGCCGAATAAAAATTCAGCCAAAAAGCTAAAATCTAAATCAAAAAATAAGTAATAGCCCGAGCCTTAACCATGCTACAATTAATCTTAATTCATGAGAAGAAATAGAAATAAGAACCTGCCAATTATTAAGCTTAAGGGCGAAAAGTTTGTTGGTGGTGGGCAAGTTATGGCTCATAATGAAGATGGCAAACCAGTTTTTATTTGGGGTATTCTGCCCGGCGAGCTAGCAACGGTTCAACTTACAAAGCGTAAAAAAGATTACGCCGAGGGCGTGGTAGCAGAAGTTATAGAACCATCAGAAAGCAGAATCCAGCCCAGTGAGCCCGAGTACCTTTCAACATCACCCTGGCAGATTTTAGCACCCGAGCTAGAGGACACAGCTAAGCTTAACATTCTTCAAGAGCAATTCGAGCGAGAGGGAATCAAAATTAAGGCTTCTTTAGGATTTCAAACAGAACAATTCTTCAATTATCGTAATAAAATGGAATATTGTTTTTGGGCAGATGATGACGGCCTCAACTTAAGTTTAAGGAAGCGGGGCACTAATCAGAAAATTGTGGTTTCAGGTTCAGCTCTGGCTCAAAAACCAATCAATGATTTCAGCTCGAGCTTAATAACGGCTTTAAATAGTATTAAATCTGAAGGCAGGCAGCTCAAAAGTGTGATCATCCGTTGTTCCAATTCTGGTTCAGTTTCATCTGCCTTATTTGTTAAGGATGAAAACTTCCAAGCTGAAGAATTAATCACTAAACTTAAGCAACTAATTCAAAATTATCAGTGGGGGATTGAAATCTATTTTTCTGAGCCTAAAAGCCCAGCTTCAGTACCAACTAAGCTTATAACAAGCTACGGCTCAACAGTTCTTGAAGATGAAATAAGTGGCATTAAGTTTAAGTATTCGTCGCTCAGCTTTTTTCAGGGTAACATCAACGCTTACCAAAAATCTTTAAGTTTAATATCAACTTTTATAGATTATAGCCTCCCGTTGGTAGATATGTTCAGCGGAGTTGGTAGTATCGGAATAAGTTTGGCAGAGGTAAATCAAAAATTAAGTTTAATAGAAATTGATGATTTTAACACTAAATTCGCAAAACTTAACAGCTCAGAAAGAAGTGAAAACACCACAGATGTGATAACAAATAGCAGTGAAGAAGCTCTGGAACATATCTTAAAAGATATAAACCTAATATTAGATCCACCCAGAGCGGGATTACATAAAAACTTAACGGCTAAAATTTGCGAAGTTAAGCCTAAAAAAGTTGTTTATTTAAGTTGTAACCCGGCAACTCAGGCCAGAGATATTAAACTTATGGTTGAGGCTGGTTATAAAATCAAGCATGGGCCGGTGATGTTCAACTTTTTCCCAAGAACTCCGCATATTGAAAGTTTAGTGGTGCTGGAGACTTGAATTAGTATTTGCAGTCCATCCCGAATTCATTTCGGGATCTAATTAGTTATTATTAACAATGAATTACACACTGGAAGCTGTTATTTTTTTGTTTATGGATCAAATTAGTAACCAAAAAAACCACTGGCCTCAATTCCGCATTACTGTTTTTATGTTCCCTTGGTGAGGGTATAGAGAAGGGCGGAAAGTCTCGGCCGTCCTTCTAAGAAGGTTTTGCAAAAGTATTCTTCCTGGCGGAAGAATACTTATTAAAGGCCTAGCTTATATTTTTTGTTCTTCTTCTTAAACTTAAAACGTATTCTACGCAAACTAAGCTTAAGTTAGTTGATAAGGGGATAAATATCATCCAGGTTTGATTTAAAATCCCTACTAAATAAGTATAAATCAAAAACCAAAGTAGGTTATAACTGGAGGTTTTAGAAAAATTACTGGTATAAGATTGATCGATCCAGTTAGCACTTTTGATTATAAAATGAAGGCTAAGAAAGGATGCACCCAGGTCGGTAGCTCTGAGTTTGTTAAAAGCAATAACAGATATTCTTTTAACATCAGAGATAACAACCTGAGCGACTATTTGAGGTTGAATCTGAAAACTTGAATCTAATTTTTTAGTTTTTGTTTTATTTTTCATGATTCTGCTACAATAGTATCAAAACTTAAGCTTAATGTCAAGCTTTATAAAATAATACTTAATCTTTATTCAATTCAAATTCCAACTCAGATTCAGGCTCCACCACCTTAAGTTTAACAATCTGCAGAATCAGAGGAGGAGCTACAATCAGGGGCAGAATGAAATCTGTAATATCACCAACATTCTTTAAATAAGATCCGACATTGTGAACTAGAAAACTTTGGCCAAGCCCAGTTTCCGAAAAAAAGTTAGCAAGAGCAACAAAAAAAATAGAACTCAAAATTAAGCTTAAGTTCAAAGTTGATTTATCCTTAAACTTAATAGAAATTAACAGGGTTGTAATCAGAGTCAGAATAAACCCAACAAGTACGCTATCGAAAATATTTCCCCAAGAATTAAAAATCGGTTTCATAATTGGTAGATGATCACGGAGGTAAAAACGGTATAAATCTAGCGGGATTAGCACTGTAAAAATAATAATAAAACTTAAAAAGCTAAACTTAACTTTAAATTGTTGTTCGAGTTTATTCTTTTTCATAATTTGGCTTAGTTTCTAGTTTTAAGTTTAACATGGTTTCTATATGATTATATTTTGTGCTACATGCTAAATACTCTATACTTGATAGTAATGTTGGGATACAGAGGGATTTATAATAAAAACAGTGATCGGCCGTTTAGGATCAGCCGTTCTAAAATTGATTTATTCGTGCAGTGTCCACGCTGTTTCTGGCTGGAAACCGTAAAGGGGATTAAGCGCCCTTCAACACCGCCGTTTCAAATCAACAAGGCCGTAGATTCTTTGCTTAAAAATGAGTTCGATCAATATCGCAAAAAAGGGGAGTCACATCCATTAATGCTTGAATACAAAATTGATGCAGTGCCATACCAACACCCTAAACTTAATGATTGGCGAGAGAATTTTGTAGGAATTGAATATCACGATGAAGCCAACAATCTTATTTTGTTTGGCGCAGTTGATGATTTATGGGTGGATGCTAATTCCGGCGAAGTTATAGTTGTAGATTACAAAGCCACCGCCAAAAAAAAGGAGGTAGATCTGGACGCTCCTTGGCAGATTGTGTATAAACGGCAGATGGAAATCTACCAATATTTGCTCAGAAAAATTGGCCTTAACATCTCTAACACGGGTTATTTTGTGTACACTAACGGAATTGAAGATAAAGATGGGTTCTACGACAAAGTAGAATTCAGAACTAAGGTAATCAGCTACACCGGCTCAGATGATTGGATAGATGAAGTTATTGTTAAGCTTAAGGCTTGTTTAAACCAAACTGAGATGCCAAAAAATAGCGATGAATGCGAATATTGTGATTACGTTTATAATAGGTTACAGTTGACGATGGCGTATTTGAAATCTCAATCTAAAGAGTGATAGAATTAGAACCTTATAGTTTAATGAAATAATTGGGAGAATTACAAAGTGAAGCAAAACAATAATCAATCGCAACAAGTACCACCAATGACAGTTGGTCGGATGCCAAAATCCCGATACTCAACATTGTTCTTAATTATGTTAATCTTCAGTTCCATTGGTGCATTTTTTAGTTTTTTCGGTTTATTTTCTTCCGTATTCTCCGCTGTAGTATCATTCAACGATGGGAAATCTACAGAAGGAATATTAGCGTTAGTATCAATACCAATCAGTATCATGGGTTTGGTAGCTCTGATTTTACTATTTATGAAAAAAAAGATTGGGCTCATAGTAAAGTTATTGGCGATATCATTAAGTTTATTTCTTTCAATAGCCAATATCACGTTCAGTAAAGCTACTTTTGTAACGGAGCTCAAAAAGGGGATTAGTGAGAGCATGCGAGATGATCAGATTTCCACAGAGGAAAGGCAGTTGTTGGACAGTGCGAATAGCTTTGTTGATAAAAATGGCGAAGATTTGCTGGTTGTATTTGGAATCATTTTTTCATCTGTTTCTGCGGGAATCAGCATTTTGTTATGGAGCTTGGCGTGGAAATCTCAACTTAAGCATGATGAATCTTGAGCCTAAACTCAACACTCAGTTCACGCTATTCTGGTATAATTAAGTTTAGTGAATTTGGGTCATAAGCCGTTAGTAAGATCAGCTTGCTAGGGTTCCAGCGGGGGCATCTAAATAAGTTTAAATTTAAATAAGGATAAGTAATTAGATATGTTGGATATAAATTTTATTCGTCAGAATCCGGAAGTAGTGAAAGCTGCAGCAAAAAATAAAAACATTAAAGTTGATGTTGATGAATTACTAGCCATTGATGGACAGGTTCTTAAACTTAAGCAACAATTAGATACTTTCCGCCAAAAGCGAAATGAAAATTCTGAAAAGATGAAGGGCGGGAAGCCATCTCCAGAGGTTATTGAACAAGGTAAAAAGCTTAAAGATCAAATCGCTGCTCTAGAGACCGAACTTAAACCACTGGAAGAAGAGCTATTAAGCTTAATGCACAGAGCCCCTAATCTTATGGCTGAGGACGTACCGATTGGCAAAGAAGGCGAGGGCGTGGTAATCAGTTCTTTTGGAACGAAAAAAGATAAGGCTAAGGATCACTTGGATTTAGCTGAATCTAAAGATTGGGTGGATTTTTCCAGCGGCGCCAAGGTAGCGGGCAGTAAGTTCTATTACCTAAAGGGAGATCTAGCACTTCTGGAAAATGCAATCTATCAATTTGCATTAAACTTAATTGTTGAAAAGGGATTTATATTTGTAACTGTACCGCATATGGTTAACCAAAAAACAGCTATGGGTACTGGTTTCGCTCCTCGTTCGGATTCTCAAAATGATGAATATTTTATAGAAGGAGAAGATTTAGCATTAATAGCCACGGCAGAAGTATCTCTAACAGGTTTGCATACAGATAGCACTTTTGAAGAAGATCAGCTCCCAGTTTTTTATGCGGGTTATAGTCCTTGCTACAGAAAAGAGGCAGGCACTTACGGCAAGCACACCAGGGGGCTATTCAGGGTGCATCAGTTCAATAAGTTAGAAATGTATGCGTATTCTTTACCAGAGAAGAGTTTGGAAGTTCACGAATATCTAAAATCTATTGAAGAAGAAATTTGGCAGAAGATGAATATTCCTTATCGTGTAGTTAATATTCCGAGTGGTGATTTAGGTTCCCCGGCATTTAAAAAATACGACATAGAATACTGGAGCCCGGTAGATAATGAATATAGAGAATTAACCAGTTGTTCCAACTGTACAGATTTTCAGGCACGAAACTTAAATATTAAACTTAAACGTAAAAACGGATCCTTGGAATTTGTGCATACTCTAAACGGAACAGCGGTATCTTTGAGTAGAACTTTAGTTGCTTTTATAGAGAATCATCAAAACGAAGATGGATCTATTAATATCCCTAGCGCCCTCAAACTGTATATGGGCGGGCGAGAGAAAATATAATTTTTCTTGAACCTGGTTTTGGTGTTATAATTAACAGAGCTTAAATTGGAAGGGGGAACTTTGAAAGATAGAATCAACATTACCACTAAACACTTTGAAATCAGTGATAATTTAAGAGCTTACATAAATAAGAAGATGATGAAACTGGTTCGCTATATACCGCGTTCAGCGAAAGAATCTTTAAGCATAGATGTGAACTTAAGAGAGAATACTCAAGAAAAAACTAATAAATTTGAGGCGGAGGGCATCTTCCATTTGCCGGAAAAACAAATCACCGCTAAAGATTCTACAATTAACATGTTTGCGGCCGTTGACATCTTAGAATCTAAACTTAAGAGCCAACTAGTTCGCTATAAAGATGAACACACTACTAGTATCGCCAGTAGGGGCATTAAAAAACTTAGGAAGCTACTGGGCAGATAAATATTTAAAGCTATGTTTATATCTAAACTTAAAGATGTTAGAAACTGGGGCTGGGCGGCCTCTCTGATCGTATCCATAACCGAAATGGGTCTGGTTTACACCCATATAGCTAATCAATCTAGCATTCTTGGTATCATAGATATTCAAGGAAAAGCATCGTATATTTACGAGGGTAGCTATTATTGGCTCAGTTTAGTACCGATTTCTACTTTGCTATTCTACTGGGCCTTTATTAAGTTTGTATATGCTAGAATAACTACTCTCAAGAAGATAAGGCCCTATACGGTTGGGATAGCCGTTATATTTATGTTCATGAGCTTAGGGCTAACATATTTAATGGTGTTTAGCTCTTAGTATTGTTTTTGTGTTAAAATATTTTAAATGAAGGTTGAGTAATTTATAAATTGCCCAATGGTAAATTATGAATTATCAATTTTCTAAGATGGGGCATTAGCTCATTTGGCTAGAGCGCTTCGCTGGCAGCGAAGAGGTGAGCGGTTCGAATCCGCTATGCTCCACCACTTAAATCTCCGCTTAAACTTAAGGGAGATTTTTTATTTTTTGGAAAAAGTGTTGACATTACATCTCGCTTATGCTAGTATTTATGTAAGGTCAGAAAAGCGAAAGGACCAAAACAAAAAACATCAAAAAATAAATCGCCTTCATCTTCCTAAAGAAGATCTAGGCGGTCAGTCACAAAAAACCGGATACTTTTTTTCAACGAGAAGCAAGCGCCAATTATTTAATTGATTAGGGTGGATTTGCCAATCAGAGATACAATAAAAGACCGGTTTTTTGCTTTTTAAACTTAATATTTAACTTTAGAATTAAGAATTAGGATTAGACTAGCCCCACCCCTGAAAGGGAGGGGAACCGCTTTCATTTCAAACCTCGGGCTTAGTAGAAAAACTCATCAAATCTACGACTAACCACCGACCTCCCTCTCTTCTAGGAGAGGGACAGGGGCTTGCCCCAGGGTGAGGCTAAACTAACGTCAACAAATTTGAGGCTTAAGTTTAATTCATTAATGCAAATTAAGTATAAGCTTAACAGCCTCGTAAATGCCCCAAACGCCAAGTAGAATAAAGGCGATTGCGCCAATCAGCGATACAAATCTATTTTTAACAAATTTGATGGTTCTGGCTGGTGATATGAACAGTAGAATATTTAAAATCATGTGTCCAAGTAATACGCCGATGCTGAATCCTAAAACATTAACCACGTTAAATAGGGGAACGTATCCAGCGAAATCATCCAAGCCTAAAATGAATGGCACCGAAAAAGATGCCAACAGTAGGCCTATAAAACTCTTTGATGCCCTAGGTTTAATACTGTGCGAGGGAATTATCTTGCTCAAGAAAGGCTCAACAATTGAATTAAACTTAACTAAACTGCGATGGAACAAGTGAACAAGTTTAATTTTGTGGGCGCCAATATCAGCGTGCTCTAGGCTATCTTCAGCCATTTTGAAAAGAACTAACGCCGCTAAAGTAATCATTAAAGCCAAAAGCCAGGTTACCTCTTTGAAAAAGGTCCAAATTATTAAGATGATCATAGTTCCCAGGGCGTTGCCCAGAGCGGTGCCAATCTCTATCCCGATTCTGCCTTTCAGCCCGGGGTTTTTGTGCATCAGGTTGCCAATAAAGATGGCGAAATCCACTGATGTTTTTAAATAGATGGTTAAGCCGATCAAAACATCTTGCCAGTGGATGGCGGTAGAAATATCTTGATTTGTAATTAAGTTTAAGCCTAAAATCTCTAGATACAATAAAAATATTAAACTTAAGAATACAACAAACGTTAGAGGCAGGGGAATAAGATTTTTTATTTTTGGATTAAGTTTAATTGGCACGGTGTTAATTATATATAATCTACAAAATTTTTATTGTTTATAATCTCTAAGTTGTTTATATTATAACTTGTTTTGAACTCAGATGGAATCTTTAATATCTTAGTAGTACTAAACTTAAGTTCAAAAGCTGATATATTTTGATTACTAACTTCAACTAAATCTATTTCTTGCTTGCTGCGAGATCTCCAATACATTTGCTTAACAATTGAAAGATTTTTTTGATGCATCTTCCGGCGTTCATTAATTATAAAGTTTTCCCACAGGGCACCTGAATCATCCCTAAGTTCTAACTGTTTGAAATTATCAACCAGGGCATTTCTGATACCCAAATCATAAAAATAAACTTTCCTAAGGCGCCCAATTTCGTTACGTTGGTTCTTCCTAAACTGAGCGAATCGGTAAATTATGAAGGCCTTTTCCAGTAAATCGATATATCTTTCTACAGTTCCTTTGGATACATCTAGTTTATTAGCTAAGTTGGCATAAGATACTTCACTACCAATCTGCAGGGCTAATAACTGCAGTAATCTGCTAACTAAATCTTCATTAAGTTTAGTATTAAAGTTAAAAACATCTTTATAAATATATTGGCCAGCCAATGTTTTAAGCCTGGTTATTGCATCATTTGAACTAAGTTGTTGAATAGCCGGATAACCGCCATGAATTAGATAATCATTAAGCTTAGAAAACATTTGGGAGTTATTGGTGGTTAGTTCTTTTAAACTTAGGGGGTAGAGGATGTGCTCGGATGCTCTACCAGTTAGGGGCTCTTTTACTTTATTGGCTAAATCGATGCTGGAACTACCGGTTAGTATTAAATTTTGGGTTAACTTGCCATCATAAATTAGTTTAGCGGTTAGGCCGATATTTTCAACTCTTTGCGCCTCATCTATGATTACAAGGCTGGTATCACCGATTAATCTTTTTAGATTTACGGAATTTTGGTTGGTTAAGCTTAGTCTTACATCTGGTTCATCGCAGTTTAAATAGATAAAGCCGGGGTATTTTTTGGCTATTTCTAGGGATAGGGTTGTTTTTCCGGTTTGCCGGGCCCCGTAAATAACTGAGATTAAGCCTTGTTTTAGGGATTCTTCTACGATTGGCTGTAGGTATCGTTTAATCATAAATTAACTATAATACATGTATTATAGCAAGTCAACTGGCGTTAATACATGTATTAACGCCAGTTGTACTTCTGTGGTTTAAGCTTAGGTTCTTATTTTTTTAAATCTTGTTAAATCTAAAGATGCAATTACGGTAGCAGCGATTATAAATAATCCGCCTAAAATTTGATAAATTTCTGGTGATTCCTTTAGAAATAAATATCCAAGAATTACAGAGAAAACAAGCTCCATAGCTAAAATGGGCGTAGCTATGTTGATATCGACCTTAGAGAAACCGTACAAAAGTAATCTGCTTAGAAGAGTTAAGCACAAACCAAATATAATGGTTACCACAATTGAAGAGATTCTAACTTGTTTTATGAACTGCTCGCCACTAATAAATGATATAGCGAGAGATATAAGTGACCCGAAGCTAAATTGCCAGAATAATAGTTTCTGCCAAGAAATACCCTTGACTAGCTTACGAGATGCATTGGCAAGCGAATCAAATACCCCTGCGAAAAAACCAGTAACCATACCTAGACCCAATGAGAAACTATTATTTAATAGGCCACTGAATACTAATAATCCTAATAACGAAATAATGACGGAGACTGATTTTTGCTTATTAATCTTCTCTTTAAATAAAATTTTGCCAAGAATCACTGAAAAAATTAAGCCTACTCCGTATAGTAAAAATACGCTTATAGATATTTTGGTGTTTATTGCAGAGACAGTAAATAGTATCACACTAATTGGGAACATAGCCGAAAAAATAATGACTTTTAGCAAGTCCTTTTTATCAATCTTTAAGCTTATCTTATATGTTATGGTAAGAATGAGGGCTGCTACTACAACTATCAGGTACCTCGCAGTTACCTGGGCGTATACGCCAAACATTTTGTTCATTTCTCTTATAAATACGCCAAAACTAGCATATAAAAATGCGCCAGTTAAGAGAGAGAGAGTTCCTTTATAAGATTCTTTAATTTGCACAAAAACTCCTTTTGTTTAGATTATCTAATAATAACTATTATGCATCATAGCGCAGGTTATGCTAAACTGTTCACTATGATGGACAACAAAAACGGAATTTTGCTAAGCTTAAATAAATTAGGGCTTAGCGGTGATCAGGCTAAAGTTTACATCTATTTATTAGAAAGTGGGGCTAGTAGTCATTTAGATATCTCCAGAAAAACAGGCATCAACCGGACAAAAATCTATAGAATTATTGATGACCTTGAAAAATTAAGCTTAGTAACAGTTAATATTAGTGATGAAGGTAAAAAAATTCTGCCAGCCAGCCCTAAAAACTTAGAGGTTCAAATCAAAACAGAAGAATCTAAACTAGATGCCAAAAAAACAGCTCTAGAAATGAGTTTGCCTAAGCTTAATAAGTTATTTAATAAAGAAGATTCTAGCTTGAAATTTGTAGTTAATACTTACGAGGGCGTCAGCGGTTTCAAACAGATGCTATGGAACGAACTAAAAACAAAAGGGGAACTCCTAGTTTTTGGCTCAGGAACAATTGAAGATTTAACCGGGAATAAAAACTGGTCAGAAAAGCATCGGGCCAAAACGGTAGATGCAAACTATAAAATTAGAGAGATTAATAATCATGGTAAAAAGCCAGCTGATTTTACTAAAAACTCAGATTTCTATACTAATTTTGAAAGAAGATATATAGGCGAGGATATCTTAAATATAGATCAACAAATTATTATTTATAACGATACGGTTGCGGTTTACCACTGGCGGGATGATCAAAAAGTAGGGCTAGAAACCATTAACAAAGCTTATGCAGATACAATGCGTCAGATGTTTGAGAGTTATTGGTTGCAGGCGGAAAAACTCAATAATTAAACTTAAAGCAAGGTTATAGCCCCCGCAAAACAAAACCCGCCTTTTTAGCTGCACCTCACAGGCTGAAATAGTTGTTTTCTCATTCAATGTATCTACGGATACGTTTCACTCAAATAACAAACTATTTCATCACTCCGATCTATCATCCAAAAAGACCCGTATTTGTTTTGTGGGGGCTATAGCATTATGCTCTAGGATTTAGGAGGTTGGGTTTGATTCATATTCTGTGTTAAAATTAAGCTTAGTTAATTTTCAATTTAATTGGGTGTGAAGAAGGGGTAGAAACAGGAGTTATGAAAAAGATTTTATCTAAAGTATTGGGTGATCCTCAAGATGCAATTTTAAAAAGATATAAGAAGACGGTTCAAAAAATTAATGATTTAGAGCCGCAAATATCTAAGCTTAATGACGAGGACTTAACTAAGAAAACTGAAGAATTTAAAAAACGTCTTAAAAAAGGCGAGAAGCTAGATGCCGTTTTGCCAGAAGCCTTTGCAGTTGCACGAGAGACTGCAAAAAGAGTTTTAGGCCAGCGTCACTTCGATGTTCAATTGATAGGTGGAATGGCTCTTAATGACGGCAATGTAGCCGAGATGAAAACCGGTGAAGGAAAAACTCTAGTTGCTACCGCGCCAGTTTACCTTAATGCTTTAGAGGGTAAGGGCGTTCATGTGGTAACGGTGAACGATTATCTTGCTCAGCGTGATGCAGGTTGGATGGCAGAGGTTTATCATCGCTTAGGCTTAAGCACGGGTGTTATCATTGCTGATCAGAGTTTTATTTATAATCCAGAATTCAACGATGATAATCATGATGATCCACGCTTTAATCATTTAATGCCAGTTAGCCGTAAGGAGGCTTACGCGGCCGATATAACTTACGGAACTAACAACGAATTTGGGTTTGATTATTTACGCGATAATATGGTCAGCGATAAAGAACAGCTTAGGCAACGTGATCTTCACTTCGCCATTGTTGATGAAGTAGATTCAATTTTAATTGATGAAGCTAGAACTCCTCTTATTATTTCTGCTCCAGCTAGCGAGAGCGAATCTGGCTATCGTTTATTTGCAGATATAATGAAAGATTTAAGCCCTGAAGATTATGATCTTGATGAAAAACGCCGTTCAGTGGTACTTACTCAAAAAGGTATTGAAAAAATTGAGAAAACTTTAAATGTCGAAAATCTTTATGATCCTAATAATGTCCGCTTAATTTATCACCTAGAACAAGCGCTTAAAGCTGAAACTTTATTTAAACGCGATAGAGATTACGTAGTTAATAAAGACGGCGAAGTAATAATTGTAGATGAATTCACCGGTCGCTTAATGCACGGTAGGCGTTATAACGAAGGTTTGCACCAAGCCATTGAGGCTAAAGAGGGTGTTGATGTGCTTGAGGAGAGTATGACTCTGGCCACAATATCTTTCCAAAACTATTTCCGTTTATATAAAAAGCTTTCCGGGATGACAGGAACTGCCAAAACAGAAGAAGAAGAATTTAACCAAATTTACGATATTGAGGTTATAGTTATTCCAACCAACAGAGAGCTGGCTCGTAAAGATTTACCAGATAAGATTTTCTCGACAGAATCCGGTAAGTTTAAATCCTTAATTGAGGATGTCCGAGAGCATCACAAAGAAGGTCGAGCTGTGTTGATAGGTACGGTATCGATCCAGAAAAATGAACTTTTAAGCTCATTGCTAACAGAGGCGAAAGTTCCTCATCAGGTGCTTAACGCTAAAAATAATGAAACAGAAGCCACGATCGTTTCGAAGGCTGGTCAGCCGGGGGCGGTTACTCTTGCTACTAACATTGCTGGGCGTGGAACAGATATTGTGCTTGATCAGAAAGTTAAAGATAAGGGTGGTTTAGTGGTTATCGGCTCCGAAAGGCACGAAGCTCGCAGAATAGATAATCAGCTTAGAGGTCGTTCTGGCCGTCAGGGTGATCCTGGTATAACTCAGTTTTATGTTTCAACTGAAGATGACTTAATGCGTATCTTTGGAGGAGAGCGTTTAGCTGGCCTAATGAATCGGCTTGGAGTTGAAGAAGATACTGCAATTACTCATCGTTCGGTTTCGAAATCGTTAGAATCCGCACAAGGTAAGGTTGAAGGATTTAACTTTGATACTCGTAAGAATGTGGTTCAATATGATGATGTAATGAATAGGCACCGTAAGTTTACTTATGTTAATCGTAGAAAGGCCTTAGATGGGGAGGATATATCAGATAAGATATTAAACTTAATTGATTTAGAGGCTAAAGATCTTGTTTCTGAAATGAAAGATGGCGCTAAACCCGGAGATGTAATTGATAAATTAATAGAGCAGTTTAATTTCACCAAACTAGAAAAAGATGCTCTAGTCGGGGTCATCAAGAGTTACAGCAAAAAAGATAAGTTACCAAGATCTGGATCTAAAAAACAAGCTAAGATGCTGCTTAAGTTTAGCGAGGAGTTATCCAAAATTGCTACTAAGGCCTATTTAGATAAAAAAGAAGCTCTTGGTGAAGATAAGCTAAATATTTTGCAGCGAGATGTATACCTACAAGCTCTAGATGTACTCTGGATGGAGCATCTTGAGAGTATGCATCATATGCGTGAAGGAATTGGTTGGCGCTCAATAGGTCAGAAAGATCCTTTAGTTGAATATCGTTTTGAAGGTCAAAAATTATTCGATGCTATGCAGATTGAACTGCGTCGCCAGGTTCTGAAACCAATTTTCCATGCCAACTTAAGCGATGTTGATAATGTAATTGAAACCGAATTAACCAAGGCCGCCAAAGCCTCAGTTGATAATGCTGAAGATATTACTACTGGGGTTGCATCATCCGCCGAAGATTTTGAAGGACCAATTAAAGTTAAAATGAGCAGCGACAGCGGCGGGGAAGCTCACCGTGCAGCAGGAAAAGCCAAAAAGGCTAAATCTAAATCTCGCAAAAAAGAGCGTCAAAACCGTAAAAAAAGGTAATTAAACTTAACTGGGCGTATTGCTAATGCTGGCAATTATTAAATAATTGTGTTATAATAATTTTCATGGAAAAAGAAGAAGCCGAACCGTCATTGCCAGAAGTTGTTAGAAGTGCACCCTCACGATTATTAAGGGTTTTAGGTAAATTAGCTCTCAGGCTTTCCGATATATTAGATAATAAAAAAGGAGGAGAAGTGGTAGGGGATATAGTTGTCGACGAAATAGCGCCGAACGGTTTGGGCTTCGGGGGGGGGTCAATATCAGGTGAGAGTGGTAAAAACGGAATTGATGAGAAGATTCTCGATGACGCAGCTCAAGAAATACTAAAACAAGATTACTATAAAACAGTTGAGGTATACGATTCTGGCTGTGGTGATGGCAGGCCGGTTAAATCCATCTGGGCCAAGATCAAAACTAAATTCGATGGAGAAGAACATCAACTGGAAGCCAGTCAATCAAAACTAAGGCCTAAGTTGTTTGGCGGAGATTTAGCTACTCTTTATTCAATTCTCGCAGTATCCAGCTATAGTGGCTCTAATGCTAATAATTTTAAAGAGATGGATAGACACGTTGTTAGTATTATGAATAACATGGGCTGGGTTATGGGTATTCATAACGATGACCACGGCGATGATCTACACGGCTGCGGAGCCATAGATAGACGCCCAGAAATAATAGCTACGGCATTAAAATATGAAGACGACATAGCCAAGGCTGCAGAATCTCTCTTAGGCGTTGGCAGGGGCGATATAAACTTAACCAACATTATTTTTCAAGAAAGAAAAAATGGACATTATTTTGATGGCTACGACGGAGCCGCTCAGCAGCAATATCTAGAACAAGAATGTGAGAACGTGGCTAGGAAAGAGCTCACCGGCAATCACCAAGAGGCATTCGTAGTTATAAATACTAGAAAAGGTGTTACTTTTGATCAAGAATCATTCCGCCAATCTATGGTTGATGAGCATGGAGTAGATTCAAAAATACCTCAAGTTTTTGTGGTGGATATCTGGCAGGCTGAAAGCATGATAGATGCGTTGGCTAAAAAGGGACATATTGATGAAAGTAGAAGATCCTCAGCAATGGCTGCAGTAACTATATATACATTAGCAACAGCAGCAACTCTAACCGATGGAACCTTGCCGGTATTCTTAGCAAAATAATAAAGTGCTATAATTAAACTTAATGGGTTTTAAGGTAGAAGAAATTAAAACAAAAGGCGGCGCTAAGGGCCTAATAATTCATGTACCCGGAGCCAATACAATGGCTTTTGAATTTGAATTCAGAGCGGGTGATAGATATGCAATCAGCGAACAAAAAGTGGAGACAGCTCATATTATGGAGCATCTTGCTTTTGGAGCAAACGCTAAGTATAAAACAATGCGTAAAAATAACGCGGTTTTGCAGAAAAATGGGGCATCTACTAACGCCTACACCAGCCATACCTCACTAGCTTATTATGCCAATTGTGCTGATTTCGAATGGAAACGAGTACTCTCTCATCTTCTATTGCAGTTAGAATCGCCACAGTTTTTAGAAAACGAATTTAAGGCAGAATTCGGCAATGTTAAAGAAGAGTTGGCTCTAAGATGGAACTACGATACCGTACGTTTATTTCAGCTCCATAATAAAAATGTAGGTTTAACTAAAACAACCTTTAAAGATAATTTAAGCTTAATGGATAACGTAGTTCACGCTGATATTACAGAGCATTACAAACGAACTCATACTCAAAAAAATATGCGGTTCATAATTGCCGGTAAAATTTCCGCACCCCGTAAAAAAGCAATCTTAAGTTTAGTAGATCAGTTTAAACTCAGCTCAGGAACCAAGCGATTAGATATTATTAAGGGTGGAAAGCCTATTAAAAAACCACTGCTCTTCATTAAAAAAGATGATGCCAGCGCCCTCAGTATAGAGGCAGAAATGTTCCTGCAAAATCCAATCACCAAGCAAGAACATCTAGCTATGAAAATTTTGAACAACATTATTACCGGAACCCTGCATTCGCGCATCTTCGGAAAAGCTCGCGAAAAAGGCTGGGTCTACGATATGAGCTCCGGTTGCGGTAATTGGCGAGAATATCCTGGCTTTGAGTTCTTCATTCAAGTTAGCGATAAAAACGCAGTTAATGTTATGAGGTTAGTAACCTCTGAGCTTAAAAAAATAGCAGCTGGTGGGCTTAAAGATTCAGAACTTAAGGGCGCCAAACAGTTTGCACTAGGTAGCTTCCAGAAAGCACTGCAAACGCCAAATAACTACATATCTTATTTCGCTAGCGATTTCTACGAAGATGATGAAATCCGTGATTACCAAAATTACAAAAACAAAATCAACGTCATTACAAAAACAGATATCACTAACATCTTAAATAAGTTTATAAACAATAACTCTCAAGCAGTTTCAATTCTCGGTTTGCCTAGCCACCAAGATGTCGCCAAAAAAGTAGAAAAGGAATTCTTAAAACTATGGTCTTGAGTTTGGATGATTTAAAATCGCCAACATTTGAATGGTCTAAGTTTAAGGGGAAAGTTGCAATTCTTGGTTACGGTTTAGAAGGTAGAGCAACTCTAAGTTACTTAACTAAGCAGGGTTTGGATTCTAATCAAATAACTATTTACGATGCTAAAGAAAATCTCGCCGGCGAAATTCCGGGGAACTATCAATTCTCGAGTGGCGAAAGTTATATATCTAAACTTAATCAAAATAGTGATATTCAGATAATATTTCGCTCACCACCAATTAACCCTAGGCTAATAGAATCTAGCGCTATTATTTGGAGTGGCACCAACGAATTCTTTGCCAGAGTTAAATCTAAAAACTTAATTGGCGTAACTGGCACAAAAGGCAAGGGGACAACATCTAGCTTAATTCACCAGATGTTAATTGAAGATGGCCGAGCATCTCACTTGCTTGGCAATATTGGCAAGCCGGCTTTAAGTTTAATCTCCGAGATTCAGCCAGAAGATTATGTAGTTTTAGAGCTGTCATCTTTTCAACTGTGGGATATTAAGTTTAGCCCGCAGGTGGCGGTAATTTTGATGATTACCGAAGATCACCTAGATGTCCACGACGATATTGAAGATTACAGAAATGCTAAGTTTAATATCACCAAGTTTCAGAATGAAGAAGATTCGCTAATCTATTTTAGCGAAAATAAAATCAGTTCCAAATTTGGAATCAACTCACCAGCTGGCAAAAAAGTGCCCTACCCAAATAAAAATTTTGCTCATATTTCTAATCAAAACATTAAGTTTAATGATCAAATAATTTGTTCAACAACAGATGTAAAATTAATTGGTGCTCACAATTTAGAAAATGTAATGGCTTCTGTGAATACGGCTAAAGCTCTAAGCTTAAGTTCAAATTCAATAGCGGCCGCAATCAAAAAATTCAAGGGTCTGCCGCACAGAATGGAATTTGTAAAAACTATCGATGGTCTGGAAATCTACAATGATAGCTATTCATCAAACCCTAGCGCAACGTTAGCGGCGGTTAAATCTTTCAATAAAAAAATAGTTTTAATGTTGGGCGGCTTTGATAGAGGCGTTCAGTTCGGTGAACTGGCCGAAGTACTTAAGCTTGGCGGAGAGAGAATCAAGACTTTTATTTATGGTAAAAATAGGTTAAAAATTAAAGATGCTTTCGATAAAGAAGGCTACAGTAATTATGTAGTTTTAGGATCTTCGAACTCTTCTAATTTTGAAGAGATAATCAAATCCGTAATTGCGGATACAAAAGGCGAAGAGGTGTTAATTTTTAGCCCAGGTTCGGCGAGTTTTGATATGTTTAATAATTTTGAAGAGCGGGGAAATCGGTTTAAGGATATAATAAATAAATTATGAATAGTTTTATTTTTGATAAGTTTATTTTTGATGAAGACAGTTTAGAACTAAGCCTGTATTATCAAAACCAAAATCCGGATATAAGCTTCAAAGAGGTTATAAAATTTTCAAAAGATAATCTTGTTGACTATGACAGGGCTAAGCTTAATGGGGCTTTAGAGCTTCTTTTTTTGGTGGCTGGGACATCTTATTTTAAAGCTTTTCCAACCGCTAATATTAAGTTTAATTCTATCAACCCAACGGAAGAGCAAATGAGCTTCATGGCCAGCATCTATCGAGATGGTCTGAGCCAATTCATCTATGAAAATAACTTAAGTTTAGATGTGATTCCTTTTTTGGATTACTACTTAAAAACTTATAACGCGCAAAATCAGCAAAAAAGTAGCCACCAGTTAGAGGTAAAAGATATACTGGCTCTAGAAAGCGGGGGTAAAGATTCTTTGCTAACAGCCACTTTATTAAAGAAGAAAAATATTAAGTTTAAGCCTTTTAACATGCCCTACGGGGAAAATCACCCGGCGATTTTAGATCAGTTTGATAGATCGACCAGCTACGCTGATAGAAAAATAGATTCTAGAAGTTTAAAGATTGCTTCTGAAAAAGGAGGCCTCAACGGCCACATTCCAATTACTTACATTACGGCCAGCATTGCCATTGTGGATGCCATTCTTCATGGCCAAAACTGGGTACTACTTTCAATTGCCCATGAAGGCGATGAACCCCATGCTAAAATTGGTGATCTTGATGTTAACCACCAATGGTCAAAAACTTGGCAGGCCGAAAAACTATTTTCTGAGTATATATATAGTTATGTAGCTAAAGATATTGTGGTGGGTTCACCAATCAGAAAATACAGTGAACTTAAAGTAGCTGAGCTGTTTGTGCAGTATTGTTGGGCTGAATATTCTACTAGTTTTTCATCTTGCAATAATGCTAATTATCAACAAGGTGCAAGTAACACTAAGCTTAAGTGGTGCGCAAATTGCCCGAAATGCGCTAATAGCTATTTGCTTTTTGCGCCATTTGTTGAGCCCAATGATTTAAATTCAGTCATGGGTTCAGACATGATAGCAGATGAAAAAATGGAGGAAACCTTCAAAGGCCTTCTTGGCATTGATGGCGTAATGAAGCCGTTTGAATGCGTTGGAGAGATTGATGAACTGAGGTTAGCTTATCATATGGCCCAGAAAAGATGGGGGGATGAAATCTCTAAACTTAAGTTCGGGGTGCCGGAATCTAAGTTCGATTATAATGAACTGTACGATTACGATAAGGCATTCGATATTCTGCTATAATTTATTCATAAGCTTAATAATTTTAAAGGGGTAAAAGTAAATGGATAATCAGAACAATAAGCAATCCCGTGGACAGTGGGCTTATCAAGCTGCTAAACGAGATTCCGACACCGGAATTCTAGCCGGAATCGTGGTTCTTTTTAGTATCTCAATTCTTATTTTCTTCATAATTAATTTAATAGTTGGCTTTTTTATAGATCAAGAAAGGTTTTTTAGTGAGCTGATCAATGTCGCCATTTATGTTGTTATAATGTTAGTTATTTTCGGCCTAGGAATTTTTATAACCAGAATCCAACGCCAGATGAACTTAGCAAATTCACTAAACTTAAAATATAGCCAATATGCTCATATGAAAGATTGGGTTAATGAGACTGCCTTAAGCTTAGGCTTGCCGTATGTTGAAATATTCATCACTCAAGATCCATACATTAACGCCTATGCATTCGGATTTTATAAACCTTTTAATATAGTGCTTAATTCTGGATCGATCCGTTATTTAACAGAGGAGCAGCTTAAAGTTGTTATAGTACACGAAATGGGTCATATTAAGTTTAAGCATACAGTAATTGGTATATTTTTAATGCCGTTAATGGCTGTTACCGGGATCATCCCCGTGCTAGGTAGTTTCGTACAGTGGATAGTCGATTTTTACTGGAGAAGGGCCGAACTGGCTTGTGACAGGTTGGCTCTTTGCTACACTGGCGATAAAATATTAGTTCAACAGGCCTTAAGCGTAGTGCATGTTGGCCCTGATGGAGCTAAATATATCGATAAAAAAACTGAGGCTTGGC
Organism: Candidatus Saccharimonadota bacterium; assembly: GCA_036826375.1. Taxonomy (GTDB): domain Bacteria; phylum Patescibacteriota; class Saccharimonadia; order Saccharimonadales; family HK-STAS-PATE-42; genus DAISWL01. The sequence goes on along the minus strand of DAISWL010000001.1, from coordinate 99,015 downwards.
AGCAATACGAAAGTAGGGGAGGCATGAACTTAATTGCTGAATCTTTAGTTTCTCATCCGTTTTGGGTACATCGTTTAAAACATTTGGATGAATGGGCAGTTAAAGTTGGAATAGAAAAACCGGAGGCTACACGAAGATAAAATAAAACCTTAGGTTAATATATCTTATTTATTACTTTTTTGTTTATGGACAAAAAAGTAACCAAAAAAACCACTGGCCTCAATTCCGCATTACATTTTGTGCAGCTTAAATTGGGTATAGCGTAGGGCGGAAGGTCTCGGCCGTCCTTCTAAGTAAGTTTATCTAAAAAATAGTAGTATAATTAAGTTAGAATGAACGATGACATTACTAAACTTAAAGATGAGCTGAGTCAGTTTCTGGGTAATCTTAATTTTGAAGAAAAGCTAGAAGCTCTCAAGTATCTTAATGAGGAAATAAAAAAAGATGATTTCTGGGCGAATCCTCAATCAGCTCAAAAAGTCAGCCAGAAGCAAGCTAAGCTAGAAAAATTTTTAGATCCGCTAGCTAAGCTTAAGGCTCAAGTAGCTGATTTTGAAGAGATATTAAGCTTGAATGATGCATCTTTAATGCAGGAATCTGAAAAAGAACTAGAAAGCATTAAGCTTAATTTTGAGGCAATAAAAAAAGATTATCGTTTCCTAGATCCGCTGGATGACCACAATGCAATCCTTTCAGTTTACGCTGGTGCCGGGGGAGTTGATGCCCAAGATTGGGCCGAGATGCTACTCAGAATGTACGCTGGTTGGGCTCAAAAAAATGATGCCAAGCTAAGCTTAATTGAAGAATCTCGCGGGGACGAGGCTGGGATAAAATCTGCAACAGTTGAAATTAGCGGGAGCTACATTTATGGCAAGTTGAAGCAAGAACACGGAGTGCATCGCCTAGTTAGAATCAGCCCATTCAACAGCGGAGGAACCAGGGAAACTAGTTTTGCGAAAGTTGATGTTCTGCCAGAGGTAGAATCTGAGGGCGAACTTGAACTAGATGAAAAAGATTTACGAATTGATGTTTTCCGAGCTGGCGGCCACGGCGGGCAAAGTGTTAACACTACGGATTCCGCAGTTAGAATTACTCACCTGCCGAGCGGTATCACGGTTTCAATTCAAAATGAACGCTCACAACTTCAAAATAAGGCTACGGCTATGAAAATATTGAAATCTCGGCTAACTAAACTTAAAGAGGAACAACACCAAGAGGATTTAGCTAAGCTCAAAGGGCCGAATCAATCAGCTGAATGGGGCAACCAAATCAGAAATTATGTTTTGCACCCGTATACGCTAGTGAAAGATCAGCGAACAGGTAAGGAGACGGGGGATGTTAAGAGGTTTTTGGAGGGGGAGATTGAGTTGATTTGACTGTTCAGGGGTCTATTTCTGTAGTGAGTAAGCTACCACTTGCTCCGCTGTTAGAGTATCGCCTAGCTTTACTTGCTCTCCAGCTTCACCGGTAACAGTAATATAAGTATAGTGACCAGCTGATTCAGAGGCTGATTCCCCGCCCTCCCTAGCACGAATACCTTCAAGATTTAGCAGTGACAACGCTACACGACTCGCTGAGGAGGGATCAATAAGCCGACCAATGGAGTCAACCCTAACCTCTACGGCTGACTTCAGAAGCCCCCTCGCGGCTTCAAGTGCAAGTCTTGGATTTTGTGTGCCAAACCCAGTTTCTGAAGGGTTTTTCCCTTTGCTATCTTGCCACCTAGCATGATCGACTAAGTGTTGAGCTAGTTGGATTTCTCCTTCTAATGTATCTAAAGTACCTTTGGGTCTTGGTGTTATCGAACTTCTTTTCATGTTTCGTACTCCTTAAAACTTAATTTTGTAAACCAATTATATATATATTCATTATTTGTCAAGCAGTTCTTTTAAAGTACCTCTGTTAGGGTTTAAGTTTAGCCCCTCCCAGCCTCCCGCTTTCAGAGGAGGAAGCTCCAGATCCCATTTCAAGCCTTAAACTTAGCTACGGATCGCCTCACCCCTAACCCCTCTCCAGTTGGAGAGGGGGACGGCGCTCATTTCAGATTAAGCTTAATCTTAAGTTTAAAATTTTAGATTCTATTTCCGCTTATGTTATAATTAAGTTTAGTTATGATTACATTTGATCAAGTGACCAAGCAATACAATAAAAAAAGCAAAGCTTTAGATAACGTCAGTATTAGGATAGAACCTAAAGAATTCGTTATTATGGTAGGAACTAGCGGGGCGGGGAAATCTACTTTTCTGAAGCTTTTGACTCGCGAGGAAAAACCATCTTTTGGCAAAATTATAGTTGGCGGAATAGATTACGATAAGCTACCGGATAGAAATATACCCCTGCTCAGACGTAAAATAGGGGTAGTGTTCCAAGATTTCAAACTCCTTCCAACCAGAAATGTATTTGAAAATGTTGCCTTCGCCCTGGAGGTATCTGGAATGACTAATAAAGAGATTAAACGAACCGTCCCAAAAGTTATAGAGTTAGTAGGCTTAAAAGGAAAAGAAAAGAGTTTCCCTCACGAACTTAGTGGAGGTGAACAGCAGCGTGTGGCAATCGCCAGAGCTGTTGTAAGGCAGCCTAAAATTTTAGTAGCTGATGAGCCAACTGGTAACCTAGATCCTAAACATAGCTGGGATATAGTTTCGATTCTAGAGAAGATTAATCAGTACGGTACTACCGTGATCATGACAACTCATAATCAAGAGATTGTCAGTAAATTACAACGAAGAATTATTAATCTCGAAGATGGCAAAGTTATTTTCGATAGATCGGCAACAAGGTTTAAGAGGTAATTATGAAAAGACAGTTAATAACTTTCAAAAGAATATTAGTATCTGGATCTAAAAACTTTTTGCGTAATGCGTGGCTTAGTTCTGCTGCAATACTAGTTATGACAATTACCTTGGTAATGGTTAGTTTTACGGCAATTGCATTTCAGGCATCAAATTTAACAATTAAGAAGGTAGCTGAAAAGATAGATATAACCCTTTTTGTTAAAGATAGCGTTACTGATGCCGATGCCAAGCGAGTTTCAGAACAAATTAAACAGATAGAAGGGGTTACATCTGTAGAATATCTAGATAAGCAAACTGTTTATAACCAACAGGTTGAAGATGCTAAAGCCAGAAAAGATCAAATTAAGCTTAGTGGCTACGAACTATCTGGTATAGATGGCGTCTATTCGACTATTAAGGTCAAGACTGATGATCCTAAAAATTTAACGCCGATTAAAGATCAGCTAGGTAAAAAAGAATATGCGGATATTCTAGATCAAACCAATTCAGAAAGTAGTGCCAAGCAAAACGAAACAATTAACAACGTTACTAGAATCGCTAGTTTTATGCGTAAGTTTGGGTTGATAATAAGTTTAATATTTGTTGTAATTTCAGTTATATTAATATTTAACACTATCAGAATGACTATATTCAACCGCAAAGACGAAATTGAGATTATGCGTTTAATAGGAGCGAGCGTGTGGTACATTCGTGGGCCGTTTTTAGTGGAGGCATCACTCTACGCTTTTGTTGCTTCGATTTTCACTATGGGAATAACATACGGATCAATTAAGAACTCTTCTAAGCTTAGTAGTTTCATAGAAATTATACCGGTAGCAGATTTTATTAAGGAATATTGGTGGTTGTGCCTGCTATTGATATTGGTTGCCGGTATATTCATAGGAGTATTTTCCGCTTCTCTAGCTATTAGAAAATACATAAGATTCAAGGTCTATTAAAAGCCTATAATTTAAAATATCTGTCTGGATATGCTAACACTATTATTTTTGAGTAGATTAACTAATGTGTAGTATTATTGACAAGTAATGCATCTTAAGGATAGTAAAAACGATTCACTTAGGGAAAAAGATGAGGGCCATACTAATGTTCCTAGATTTAGCGTAGTTATGCCTGCATACAATGAGGAGAACTTTATAGAATTCGCCCTAACTTCTCTCTTATCTCAAAGCTTTAGGGATTATGAAATAATTGTAGTAGATAATGCGAGCACCGACAGAACTGCAGAGATAGCTAGTAATTTGGGGGTCAAGGTGATTTATGAGCCAGAAAAAGGCGTCTGTAAGGCTAGGCATACCGGAACGGTTGCGGCTAGTGGTCAAATTATAGTTAGTACAGATGCCGATAATTACTTTGACCAAAATTGGCTTAAAAGAATAAATTCTAGGTTCATTTTAGATGATAATATCGTCGCAGTGGGGGGAAGTTGCGTTTACGTTGATGCGCCGCGCTGGACAAACATATATAGCAAGTTATTGTTTTCTGCAGTTAATGCTATATATAAATTAACCGGTAAAACCTTATATGCTTCTGGCGCCAATATATCATTCTATAAAAGCCATTGGAGCGGTTACCCTAGTTTCTTGACTCAGGGTGGAGATGAGCTATATTTATTAAAACAACTCAGAAAGCACGGCAGAGTTGCCTTTCAGGCGGATAATCCGGTTTATACATCCTCAAGAAGGCAGGATAGAGGGCTGATATATAACTTATTTGTAACTCTGTTTTTTTACTACTTTTTGGATTACAACCTATCAAGAATATTCAAAAAGTCTGTAATAGGATCAGCCCCTCATTTTAATGATTCTAAAGTTACCGAAAGGGCCTTTTTTTACATGATATCTAAAGTATCACTAATAAAAAATAAATTTATTAATCTTAGACCCGATAGAGTAGCTAGTCTACTCAAGGATTCTCAAATTAAGTACAAAGAACTGATAAATACTGACCCCAAGAGATTAGCAAGGCTAAAAAAGATAAAAGATAAAATTATGCGTAGAGGGGCGGCTTAAATATCAATGATTGTTTTCGCAATAACCGTGGGGTCAGTAGCGCTTTTTGTGTACTTATTTATGTTCTCAGAATTTTCCGATTGGCCTTACCGTATACCTCGCATGATCAAAACTAACAAGAAGGTAGTCGCTATTACGTTTGACGATGGACCAAATCCTCCATATACAGACTCAATACTTGATTTTCTATCTGCCAATAATGTAAGGGCTACTTTTTTTGTAGTTGGCAAGTGCTCCGAAAAGCATCCGGGTTTGCTCAACAGAATGCTAAAAGATGGGCACCAAATTGCTAATCATTCTCAATCTCATAAGTTTAGTAATTATTTACGTAGCCTTGATTTTTCGTTAGAGATAGAGAAATCGCAGAATACAATTAAAAAGATCACCGGCAATAAACCACGCTACATAAGGTTGCCATGGCTTTTTAGAACACCACTTATAGTGAAATACATTAGATCTAGAAAATTAAATCTAGTTGGCGGTAGATTCTGCCACCCTCTAGAAATATTGCAAATTAATCCAGCTAAAATTGCAGACAGGGCCTTTAAAATTATTAAGCCAGGTTCGATTATTATTTTTCATGATGGTTTTGATTCAAGAGGTGGTGACAGGTCGAAGACGGTAGAAGCTGTTAAAATACTTATACCTAAGCTTAGGGAATCCGGCTATCAGTTCGTTACCGTAGCCGAATTGGCAGGATCCAGAGCCTATAAGTAAACTCTTATCGGACGCCCCAACTGTGTTAAACTTAAACGGTAGAAGATAGCCAAAATAAATAGGAGGTTTCAACTTGAACGCAATACTAAAAATTATAAAATCAACAGTTGAGCTTAAAAAGTACTATATAGCGATAGCTATTTTGAACGTTGTTGTATCTTTAATGATGATGATTCAGCCAATCTTTTCTGGCCGCGTAATAGCTTTATTAACTCAACTGGTAAGTCAGAAAGCCGATGTGGCTAGCGGGCTAATAATATCTTTTGCGGTGATATTCTCTATAGATATAGCAGTAAACATAATAGGCAATTACCAAGGTTATCTGGGGGATCAAATGACAGTTAAGCTTAAGGGCTTATTGAGCAATAACTATTTCCATAAACTAATGCATTTGCGCCAATCTTATTTTGATGATGAAAAAACGGGAGCGGTAATCAACAGACTAACTCGCTCGATAGATGTCATCACTCGTTTCCTCCAGATGATGAGCAACAATTTCATCAGCTTCTTTTTAACAGCTGGGTTTAGTATCATATATATTGCTTATTATTCCTGGGAAACGGCTCTAACTGCGGCAATTTTAATACCATTTTACATTTGGCTGACCAGAAAAACTTCTACTAAGTGGATAAAATTTGAAATGGAGAAGAATCAGAACCACGATATAGCTACTGGAAGATTCGCCGAGGTTATCGGTCAAATTAAAGTTACTAAGAGTTTTTTGCAAGAACCAACCGAGCTCCAAAGTTTTGCCAATAAGTTTAAACGTATAGCTAAGCTTAATGTTCCCCAATCTAAGATGTGGCACACCCAAGATGTCTTAAGGAAACTGGTTATAACAGGATTTTACGCTCTCATGTACGGGTTTTTAATCTATCAAGCTTACCAGGGTCAAATAACTGCCGGACCTCTAACAACAATAATTCTGATGCTAGCCGGACTCAGATTCCCACTAATGACCATGGGCTTTATTGTAGAGCAAACTCAGAGCGCAATTGCTGGTAGTCAAGATTATTTTACCGTTATGGATCTTGAAAACGATAAGTATGAATCAGTTACGTATAAAAACCATTCAATGACAAAACTTAAGGGTGATATTAATTTCAAAGATGTCGATTTTGCCTATGATGGCGAAGAAAACAAGATTCTAAAAAACTTAAGTTTTACAATCGAAGAGGGCCAAAAAGTTGCCTTCGTCGCTGAATCCGGAGAAGGCAAGAGTACTATAACCAACTTACTGTTAGGATTCTATCGTCCTCAGAACGGCTCGATTAGTATCGGTAAAACTAGACTTAATGACGTTGATGCTCCCGAAATTAGGAATAGTATTGCTGTAGTTTTTCAAGATCCATCATTATTCAGTGGCACTATAAAAGAAAATATTGCTTACGGTAAAATTGGGGCATCTGATGATCAGATTATAGCTGCAGCAAAAAAAGCCAATGCTCACGGGTTTATCATTAAGTTTAATAAGGGTTATGATGAGGTAATAGGCGAAAGAGGCCTTAAGCTTAGTGGAGGCCAAAAACAGCGAATTGCCATCGCTCGAGCAATCTTAAAAGATGCCCCAATTTTGGTTTTAGATGAGGCTACTAGCAGCTTGGATAATCGTTCAGAAAGTGAAGTTCAAGCTGCATTAGATAATTTAATGGAAGGCAGAACCACGATAATCATTGCACATCGTCTTTCTACTATTGCTGGGGCGGATAGAATTATTACTATTGCCGAAGGGAGAGTACAAGAACAAGGTACGCCTCCTGAACTAGCAAAAAGCGGAGGCATATATAATCAGCTACTAGATTTTAGCAATAAAGATAAGCAAGTAACCAAAAAAGCCTTAAGTAAATGGGGGTTAGAAGCATAGTTGGTATCCCTCAACCATATAAATATATAAATAAGGTTCTAAAAATATTTAGCAAGCAATAACCCCGCCGGGTCTGCGGGCAATAGAATTCTATTGCCCGCAGACCTTTTTGAGAAAAACCCAAATTCTTGGTACCCCCCTAGACCGGGGAGGATCAGCCCTTCTTTCAGGGCATGCCTCGGGCAAACCTCCTAATGCGATATGAAAGTCGATCAGGTCATCATGGTTTATCGGCTTGCCCGCTGGCGGCCGCTCCCACAGCTCTAGCGGGAGCCTCCACTCTTCCCGCTTTACACCTGCGAGGGCGAGTAACCCCTGTATCCTATCATCTGCCCCCTTTATTTCTGTCATCTGACAGATGGGGCAACTGAATCGGTACGTAACTTCGTGGTCATTAGTGCATATCCGAGCGGTTACGCTCGAAGGGCGGAGATCGACATCCCCGCAATCATTGCATGTAGCCCTAATCAGTACCATGAGAGTCTCCTCACATTCTCAATAGCCGACTTTCGGCTGACCCTTTTCAGGGGAGATTCTTAAGTTTAAATAGCAATCTAAAACTTAAATCTCAAAGTTCTCCCCTGAAAAACGAAAGATCTTGCTTGCTAAAGTGCATTTTGAGAGCTTTAAGGACTATGTGAATAGCCTAAACTCAATCAAAAAGCTAATATATATATCAATAATAGGGAAAAAAGTCAAGTATTTTCTTATTATTACCTCAGTTATGTTTATAACCACCGAGTTCATAATTAAACTTAAGCCCGGGTTAAGCAGAGTGCGTGTTATAATTAAACTTAAATCAAGAAAATAATTTTTAAGGAGGGAATCTTGACTGGAGTTAACAGGCTTTATAAAAATTTTGCGCCGAGCATTTACAATATTACGTTGGCAATTAACAAGGCTAAGCTTAAGTTTAATGGTAGGGTAGAAGTTATTGGGCGCAGGATCGGCAAGCCTAGCCAGAGGTTAACTCTGCACGCTGAAAAAAAATACCTAAAAATAACATCAGCAAAAATTATAAAACTTAAGCCTAAAAAAGGTGAAGATGCAGAAGTTGCAATCTCTAGAATTTATCATCACCCCAGCACTCAAGAACTCCGCTTGCATTCAGATTCCACAATTTACCCTGGTGAATATAAAATTGAAATTGAATATCAAGGCATAATCCCCGAAAAAGAATTAGACGGCCTCTACAAATCTACTTTTGTAGATGAAAACGGTAAAGAAGATTATTTACTTACAACTCAGTTTGAATCTCACTTCGCCCGCAATGTAATCCCAATGATTGATGAACCCGAGGCTAAGGCCATCTTCAACTTCAGCTTAATTTTAAGTGAAGATGAACACGAAGCAAATCAAATTTTATTCAACACCGAACCGGAAGAAGTTGTTAAGCTTAAGGCTGTAGATGCTCCAACTCAGGTGCCAGAATCTAGCTCCGATAAGCTGGTGCAACTTAAGTTTAAGCCCACGCCGGTAATGAGTAGCTACCTACTGGCTTTAATAATTGGCAAGATGAAATCTCAGCAAAAAGTTTTGGATGATGGAACGCTGCTCAGGGCGTGGGCAACTCCAGGCAAGGAGGGAAATCTTAGTCTTGCCATGGTAGAGGCCGAAAGTTACCTTAAGTTTTATAATGATTTTTTTGGGATTAAATATCCGCTAGAGAAATGCGACATTGTGGCCGTTCCAGATTTTGAAAGCGGTGCCATGGAAAATTGGGGTCTGATTACTTTTCGGGAGTCATCTCTTTTAATAGATGAGAGCAGCGATATATCGCACAAACAATACGTATCTTTAGTAATAGCCCACGAACTTTCACACATGTGGTTTGGTAACTTAGTAACTATGAAATGGTGGGAAGATTTATGGCTAAATGAAAACTTTGCTGCCTGGATGGAATTTTATGCTATGGATCATATGCATCCCGATTGGGAAGTTTTTGAGCAGTTTATAGAAAGCGATATGCAACCTAGCATGGGTATGGATGCCCTAGATAATACTCATCCGATAGTTGTAAGTATTAAAAGCCCAAGTGATATTAGAACTAATTTCGATATTATCACTTACCAAAAGGGTAGCAACATGATAAATATGTTGCATCAATTTTTAGGTGATGAGATGTTCAGATCTGGCATCAGAAAATATATGCAAGATTTTGCCTACAAAAATGCTGAGCGATCTGATTTATGGAAAACCTTAAGTTCCGTTAGCAAAAAAGATGTAGCTAAGTTTATGGATAGCTGGGTCATGCAGCCGGGCTTCCCAGAAGTTAAGGTTCAAAAAGATGAACAAGGCAACCTAAGGGCAACCCAAGAAAGGTTCTTCTTAAACCCGCCAGAAAAGGTTAATCACCAACTGTGGGAGCTGCCGATAGATAATAAAATCTATTCTGGCCGGAATGCTAAGCTTAAGTTGGGGGATAGCATCTACGTTAACCAGAATCAGGCAGGCTATTTCATTACCAACTATAGTTCCGAGCTGGTTCGCGATTTAGTATCTAATATGTCAAAACTTAATTCCGTAGAAAAGATGGGCTTACTATTTGATATTTTCATGTTGGCACAAGCTGGCAAAACTGATAACGCAAATTTCTGGATGGTAGCCAATACCTTCGCCAAAGAAGAAGATGAAGTTGTGTGGCGAACTGTATCGCGCGCAATTACTAAATTTAAGTTGATTTACGGCAATATAGAAAATACATCTAAAACTTTAAACAATGTAATATTAAACTTAACTGATCACAACTTCAAACGCTTAGGTATAGAACCAAAAAACGGTGAAACTGAAAACGATTTTCAACTTAGAGCTACAATTTTAGCAATGCGAATATCAGTGAAAGATAAACAAGTTATCGATTGGGTTAGATCTAGCTTTGATAAAGCGAATGAAGTATCAGAGCTCGACCCCGAACTTAAGGGAGTTATACTCTCGGGAATAGCTAAATTAGATAGCGAGCAAGATTTCAATAAAATGGAAGATTGGTACTTTGATAATAAAACATCAGATGAAGATAAAAGAACAGTTTCTGCGGCCATGACCGGTTTTAAATCAGAGAAGCTTTTGAAAAGATGCCAACAACTTATTCTGGATGACAAAATTAGAACTCAGGATATTGTTTTCTGGATTGCCTACATGGCAACCGGTAAATATTCGGCTCGTTTGAACTGGGATTGGCTAACTGCTAATTGGCCTAAAATCCGTGAACTACTAGTTACTGAAAACTTTATTGCTCGGGTTCCAGTTTATGTATCGCGAAGCCTATGGTTCAAAGAATTTAAAGATGAGTTTGTGAAGTTCTGGGAAGAAAACAAAGAGCCTTGCTTAAGCCTAAGCATAAAACAGGGGATTGAGGGAATTGAGATTAATGGAAGATGGCTGGATCAAAAAATTGGCTTATAGGCAAGCATTAGCGTTTAGAATCTCGTTGTTATTTTTGTTATAGTAAACAGTTCCAAACTAAACTATAATTTAGATATAAGTAAGGAGGGTAGATACTTATGTCGAGCAGGCCTGATTTTCTTGCAACATCAAATTTAAACCAACAAAGTTTCAAAGCTTTAGTTAGTGTTGCACAAGATTTACAGGCCCCACTCAAATTTATGCATGATGCATCAGATTTCATTGCCACTAATCACGAAAAACTGACCAGAAAGCAACTAGTAGAATATTTACAGAAAATCAACATACAGACTGAGAGCTGCATGTACCTGATAGATGGTATAGTGAAGAGCTATCAATGGAATCAATCTAGCCTTAAGCTTAATTTAGAGCCGACTAACATGTTTTTGCTATCCAGTGATATAATTTCCGATTTACAAGTTGCAGCCGTCCATTACGGTCAGCATCTCAGTTTAGAATCTACAAAAAGGTTACCTCTAGCTATTGGGGATAGAAAGGCTGTGTCTCTTGCTGTTTATAATCTTGTTGAAATGCTGCTCAAGTACAGCCCAACGGAAAGTCTGGTGAGGCTTAAGCTTAGTAGGGCTAAAAATCATATTAAGCTTAGCCTTAAATCAGAAAAGTTATATATATCGAAAATAGAAATACTACGATTACTTAAGCAGTTCGCTACGATGCGCAGTCCGACCAGAACGTTCGCCTCCAATAGTGGGTTAGGGGTTTTTATCGCCCAAACTATCGTTACTAACCTCAACGGGGTGTTTGATATAGTTAAGTTTAAAAAGGGCTGTAGCTTTAATATATTATTGCCGGTTTCTGAGCAACAACCACTGTTTGATATGGAGAATTACTAACTGAATATGAATATAATTTTTGTCAGCGAGAGTCAGTGGCAGGGTCAATTACTAGAATTGGCTTTTAAAAATCAAGGGCACAGGCTTGTATCAGCTTACAGTGCATCTGAATTGTTAGATTTAATAGATGATGGCTTCTACCCGGATGTAATCATCACCGATTATTTTTTGCCAGATTCCGATGCCATTAAGATGATGTCGATATTATCATCTTACCCAGATACAAAAGATATACCAATAGTTTTTTATACCTTCATCCCAGAGTTAGAGCAAATGCTGAGCGGAGGTTTGAAATCATCTTACGGAATTAAAGATGTAGTTTATGCACCCTCAACAGATATTAATCAACTAATAAGCAGAATAGAAAGAATAGATTTAAGGCTTTAGTTAGTACCAAATTCATAACTATTATCGCTCTGATGCTCATTTAAACTTAAACTTAAAATCATATTATGCCAGAACAAATAACTACAAACGCCATCATTCTCAGAAGAACCAACTATCAGGAATCTGATAAGGTTGTTAGTTTTATTTCGCGGTCGGGCAAGATCTCCGCATTAATTCGTGGGGTTAGGAAATCTAAATCTAAACTGGCGGCTGGCGTAGAGTTGTTCAGTGTCTCGGAAATCACTTTTATTAAAACTAGGGGAGAGCTATGTAGAATTATTCAGGCTAAGCTAAAAATTCACTATGGGAATATCATTAAAGATTTCCCCAGGATGATGCAGGCTTATGAATTTATGAAGATAATTGATAAAGTAACTGAAGACGATACGGCAGATGATTACTTTGGCTTATTGAATGAATCTTTAGATCAATTGAATAATTTTAGTTATCATTTAAGCTTAATACGTATAAATTTTTTATTCAATTTGTTAAAGCTAACTGGTCGCCAGCCAAACCTATTTACCGATGATAGAGGAAAGCGGTTACAAAAAGATTCATCATACTACTTCGATATAAACGATATGAAATTTGCTGAATCTGCCAATGGTATTTTCAAGGCTCCAACAATAAAAGTTTTACGTCTGATACAAGCTCAGAATATCAGTTACATCACTCGCATTAAAGATATAGAAGATTATTACAGATTGTTAGATACCTTTAGCGGTTATCTCGAGAGCGTTTTAAATTCATGATATAATTAAATTAATATGAAACTTGATAAAAACTTTAAACTTAATTTTCAATCATTTGGCGGAATGGGCATTGGCCTAGGGCCTATTTCGTAGACGTCTCAAACAGAATACTAATTTTAAAACTTAAGTTTAGGAGAATAAAAATGAAAGATATTAGTTTAGATGAACTGACGAGCCTTTGCAAGCGTAGAGGATTTATATTTCAGGGTTCCGAGGTCTACGGTGGGCTAAGTGGAACCTGGGACTATGGTCCGCTTGGAGTTCTTTTAAAAAAGAACATCCAAAATATTTGGTGGAAAATGTTTGTAGAACAAATGGATAACATGTACGGTGTGGATGCCGCAATCTTAATGAATCAAAAAGTTTGGCAGGCAAGTGGGCATGTAGATACATTCACTGATCCGTTAGTAGAGTGCAGTGAATGCAAGGGAAGGTTTCGTGAAGATAAGCTGGAAAACAAAGAAGTGTGTCCTAGTTGTAAGGCAAAAAGTTCTTTCTCAGAACCTAAGCAGTTTAACTTAATGTTTAAAACTAATGTAGGGCCTCTGACCAACGAAGATTCAATCAGCTATTTAAGGCCAGAAACTGCTCAGGGTATTTTCACTAATTTTAAAAATGTAGTAGATACTTTTTATCCCAACATGCCGTTTGGTATTGCGCAAATGGGCAAAGCTTTTAGGAATGAAATCAGCCCGCGTGATTTCGTGTTCCGTTCTCGTGAATTTGAACAAATGGAGATAGAATACTTCATCAACCCTAAAGGTTGGGAATCTGAGTTTGAAAAATGGGTTAAGCTTAGTGAAAACTTCTTCAAAGCTATAGGCCTGCCAGAAGAAAATATTCATAAACTTGAAGTTGAGGCAGAAGATAGGGCTCACTACAGCAAAAGAACCATCGATTTTGAATTTGATTACCCACATGGTCGCGATGAAATCAGCGGTTTAGCTTATAGAACAAACTTCGATCTTTCCAACATTGAGCGAGTTAGTAAAAAGAAGATGGAATATACTGATAAGTTTACATCTGAAAAGTTTGTTCCTCATGTTATAGAACCTAGCTTCGGTGTGGAGAGGTCCTTAATGGCGGCATTGGTATCTGCTTACCAAGAAGATGGTGAAGGTGAAAATAAAAGAACCTACCTTAAGTTTAATAACGAGATTGCGCCGATAAAGTTTGTTGTTTCTCCCCTAGTGAAAAACAAACAAGAACTAGCTACTAAAGCTCAAGAGGTTTACAGAACCCTTAAGCTTAAGTACGGTAGCATCCTCTATGATGATAATAGTAACGTTGGTAAGCGCTACCGCCGGGCAGATGAAATTGGAGTTCCAAAATGTATCACCATCGATTTCCAAACCCTAGAAGATGATACCGTTACGGTTCGAGATCGCGATACGATGGAGCAGGTGAGAGTGAAAATTGAGGATATTGAACTTTAAAAAATTAGAAGGGTAATTATATGATAAAAACCGGAGACAAAGCACCGCAGTTTAAGCTTAAGAATCAAAACGAGGAGGAAATCTCCCTAGATGATTTTAAGGGCAAATGGGTAGTAGTTTACTTTTACCCTAAAGATTCCACTCCCGGTTGCACCAAAGAAGCCTGCGAGTTCGAGCTCCTCAGAATTGTATTAGAACAAAACAACGCCGTGATTCTGGGAATCAGCCGGGATTCAACATCTTCGCACCAGAAGTTTGCAGATAAGCACTCCTTGCAGTTTAATCTGCTTAGCGATCCTGATCACCAAGCGATTGAAGCTTACGGAGCTTGGGTAGAAAAATCGATGTTCTGTAAAAAGTATATGGGCATCAGCCGTGACAGCATTCTGATAAATCCTGAAGGCAAAGTTCATAAAATCTACCGCAAAGTAAAACCAGATGATAACGCTAAAGAAATTTTGGAAGAGGTGAAAGGGAATTAAAATGTCAGTAAAAATAACTTATTTTGTGCACGGAACGACGGTCGATAATGAGGCTAATTTATCTTCTGGCTGGAAGGATATTGAGTTGTCAGAACTTGGTATAAGACAATCAGAAGAACTAAAAGAGAAATCAAATGATAAGAAATTTGATGTAGTTTTCTGTTCAGATTTAAAGCGCGCAGTTGATTCCACTCATATAACGTGGGAAGGAATGTACCCTATAATAGAGGATGCAAGATTAAGAGAATGCAATTACGGAGATCTAAACGGAGCCTCATCTGACATTGTTGAAAATATGCAGGAAGAAGAATGCATAGATAAACCTTTTCCAAATGGCGAGAGTTATGAGGATGTAAAAAAAAGAATTCAAAGCTTTTTGGATGATATCAAAGAAGAATACGACGGTAAGCATATAGCAATAGTGGCTCATAAGGCTCCTCAGATAGCTTTTGAAGTTATTACTAATGGAAAAACCTGGCAGCAGGCTCTGGCTGAAGATTGGCGGAAAACCAAAGCCTGGCAACCAGGCTGGGAATATACTATAGGCTAACGTGCTCATCTACAGCTTCCGCACTAATAAAAATATTGAACAGTTTCTCGAACTTGCTGGCTTAAGTTTAGTAGGCCAGAGTTTTTAGGGGAGCTTTCTGAAATTGAAATAGGCGAGGGGATTAGTGCATCTTTTTGCAACCAAGCAGCGTTTAGGGTCCAGGAATTTATTAAGCTTAATGAACTAAATGTTCAGAGCGGGTTTTTACATCTGAAAAGCTAAAACTTACGCTATACTTAATGTATGGGCAAAAAAGGAATATGGATTTTAAGAAATGAATAGAACAGAATGTAACTATGCTTATATTGATGGGCAGAACTTACACCTTGGAACAACCAAAGGTGAGCCTGTCTGGTATATAGATTTAGCACGTTTTAGGGTTTATCTAAAAGAAAAGTATAAAGTAGAAAAGGCTTATTATTATCTTGGATATGTTCAGGAGGGCGAGCAAGCAGAAGAATTATATGAAGATATCCAATCTGCCGGATTCATATTAGTTTTTCGCCAGCACAGCAAGGCGATGATCTCTAATAAAAAAGGCAATGTTGATTCTGATATAATCTTCAATATTATGAAGAGGCTTTATCTTAAAGAAAAATTCGATAAAATTGTTTTGGTATCTGGTGATGGTGATTACAAAATGCTAGTTGATTTCTTGATAGAGCAAAATAAGTTTAAGAAGATTCTATTCCCAAGCGCCAGGGCGTCTTCACTATATAAATCTATTAGAACCGTGTTTTATGATTGCCTTAGCAATAGAGATGTAAAATCTAAGATAGAAAAAAGAAAAAGGGTCCGTAGGTAATTAGCCTTTTGGAGCCCTTTTCGTCGTGATAACTAAATCATAGCAAATAATGGAGTTTTATGCAAGTTGTAAATATGGAAAATGTTAATCAAATTGAGATTCCCGAAGAGGGAATTGTTTTATTTGATAAGCCAAAGGGGAAATCATCTTTTTACCCTGTATCTGTAGTTCGCGCTAAGCTTAAGGTGCAATCTGGGCGCAAAATTAAGGTTGGTCACACTGGGACTTTGGATCCGATAGCAACGGGTCTACTAATTCTGCTAACTGGTAAAATGACCAAACAGGCCGATACATTCCTCAAAAAAGATAAAGTTTATATTGCCGAGGCAACGCTAGGTTTAGTTTCTACAACTTATGATGGTGAAGGGGAATTAACAACTCTGCCTTCCGATTCAACCTCACCCCCAGCCCCTCTCCAGTTGGAGAGGGGAGAGCTTGAGCGGGCATGCCAATCTTTTGTTGGCAAAATTGAACAGACCCCGCCAATTTTCAGTGCTATAAAAGTTGATGGCAAAAGAGCCTACGATTTAGCCAGAAAAGGTGAGACTCCTAAGCTTAAGCCTCGTCAAGTTGAAATTTATTCTCTAGAAATCTTGGAATATGCTTACCCTAAGCTTAAGTTTAAGGTTCATGTTTCGAGTGGGACCTACATCCGTAGTTTGATTAACGATATTGGTCAGATTCTAAAATGTGGGGCGTATATGAGCGAACTCCGTCGCACTAAAATAGGGGAGTATGAAATCAGTGAATGATTTCGATGCCCTTGTTAGTCATAAATTTTGGATAGATAACTTCATTAGTTCTTTGATTAATAATTATAAACTGGTTCGTTTCATAGTCGCCATTATCATTATTTATACCCGATATTAATCCGCTATTGAGCACATCTGGGCTAACAATAAATTGAGTATTAACCGTAAAATCAGTTCCGTTGTTGCTAATATCTATGGTCTTTAAGGTTCTGGGTACACGTAGCGTAATTAATCCAGCTATCGATCCATCTTCATGGGAAAATCTAGCCTGGCTACATGTTAAACAGATATCATCACGTGTTTGTAATACCTTGGTATATGTAGGAGAGGTTAGCTTGGCCTCATTCTGGTTAACTATTCCAAGCCTAAAATCATCACTTAGATTTTTATAAACATTTGCCTCTAGGGAAAATGTATTATCATCTGAAAATTCTATGGCGTAGGTAAATTTGCCATTGGCTTCTATATTAAGTTTAGTTTGGCTTAAGTTATTTTTATATTGCACTGGGCTGAAATATCTTTTACTCATAACTTCCCAGTCTTGGTTCCTGGAACTAAAGTTTTTGCCCCACAAAACAGCAGGAGGTAGTTGTATCATAGTTAGCGCCAGAATGGTAAATAATGCAGGGGCGAGCCTAAATTTGTATCTATTTTTGCTACCACTAAGTAGTTTAGTTAGACCTAAAAAGGCTAATATTAATAAGGATACGACACTCAGTAGTAGCAACGAAAAACCGATTTTTTCGCTTAAGTTAAGGGGTGTTAGGAAGATATTTAACTCTTTTTGGTAATTATCGGACCATATAAATATCACTGGCCAAAAAATCATGAATATTGCCGCTGCTAAACAAACGAATCTAATAAAATGTAAAAACAACTTAATTATAGTAACTATAACCTTCTGCGCAATCCTTGTTATCCCTCTTAAGATATTATTGGTATTTTTTAAAAACCGCTGAGTTTTTTCTTCATCATTAATATTACTGAGTACAGATACTAGGTCTTGGGGTTCACCTCTTAAATGAGCACGATTAAATTCAGTTTTGGCTTCTGGAATAATAAATCCGGCTACGAGATAGATAATAATAAATGCACCACTTGTAACAAATGTCAGAATAATAAATAGCAATCTCAGCCAAACAGGATCTATGCCAAAATATTCTCCTAAGCCCTGACAAACTCCAAATATCTGACCGTTCTTCTGATCTCTAAAAAGTTTTTTATTAAGCTTGGTTTTCTGTTCGGTGTTTATTTCTGAATTATCATTATCTGGTTCAATTTCGCCAATTTGATCAATAACTCTTTCAACCTGAGCTGCAGATATGCTTCTTTCTGGCTTCCAGCCTTGTTCGTATAAAAGCTCTAAAACGCGAACTTCGACATCTTTTTTAAGTTCATCGAGTTCATCTTTATTAAACTTAAGGTCAATCTTTTTAAGATACTTATCTAAATTTGAATAAGCATCAGAATCTATGATTACAGGGGTAGATGCAAGGCTTATATTTTCAGTTTTCTTCATAATTATTTCTCCTTTGCTATTTTATTTATACTAACTGAGATGTTCTTCCAGGCTAAATCTAGCTTTTTTAGGTATTGCCGGCCATCTTTACTGATAGAATAATACTTCTTTGGCGGACCGCCACTAGATTCTTCCCAAACATGGTTCAGAAAACCATTCTTTGAAAGACGGTTGAGAAGAGGGTAGAGGGTACCTTCGGTAACTATCATATTGGCAGATTTAAGTTCCTCAATAATTTTAGAGGTATAAACTTGGCCACCAAGCGCTAAGCTTAAGATACAGTAAGTTAGCAGGCCTTTTCGAAGCTGGGTTTCAAAACTTTTTATATTGTCATCATCCATTATATTTTACCTTTCTGATACAGATTGTATCACCATGTGCATTGCAATGCAAGGTATATATTTATTTAAGCGTAATATCTCTGAATAATGTTAGAATTAAACAGAATATGAATCACCCAGAATTAAAAAGATGCACCTGGTGCCTAAGCGACCCGCTCTATATTCAGTATCATGATGAGGTTTGGGGTAGGGAAGTGCGAGATCCTAAAGAACTATTTAGGATGTTGATTTTAGAAGGAGCTCAAGCGGGCCTCAGTTGGCTAACGGTGCTTAAAAGATTTGATGATTATGATAAGGCTTTCTATAATTTTGATGCCAAAAAGATGGCCGCGATCGGTGAGGGCGAAGTATTAAGTTTAATGCAAAATTCTGGAATTGTTAGGAATCGTAAAAAAATAGAATCGGCTATTCAAAACGCTCAGGCCTACATTAAGCTTAAGGGTCAGGGAACTAATTTTTCTGAGTTTCTATGGAGCTTCGCCCCTGTAAAATCTAATAATCTAAACTTAAGTTTAAGTGATATTCCAACCCAGAGCCCAGAATCTGAAGCTATGAGCAAAGCTTTAAAATCGGCAGGATTCAACTTTGTTGGCCCAACAATTTGCTACGCATTTATGCAGGCGGTGGGGATGGTTAATGACCACGAGCATACGTGCTACTTTAAAAGCTAGTGCTTACCTAAGCAATTAAATATTTATTTTTGACGGTTCTTAGCAGATGACTGCCTTCTGGGGTTATTGAGTAGATTTTGCGTTTTGCGCCGGTTTTATCACCGGATTCTAATCTATACGTAACCAAGCTTTGTTTTTCGAGCCTTCTTAGGGTTCTGTGGAGGCTTTTTCCATCTAGAGCTAGCTTACCAAAAGAAAGTGCGCTCAACTCCTCGTGGATTTGTTTGCTCCACATTTCTGATTTCTCTAAAATACTTAGCAGTAAGTAAGTGGTGATACTTTTTTTGTACACTTCTGACCAGCTTTGAGCTAGTTCCTCGATATATTCTTCAATTTCTGAGAGCATAAAATACGCTATCTTCTTTCTTCAAAGCCTCTGAGGACTACACTAGCTATTATATGAACAATTAAACCTAGCGCCCAAAATCCTGGCATTCCAAAAATAAGACCAAACCAACCATTATTAATCGGTAAATAATCAGCTCCGCTAACTAGTGCTGGTGATTTTATTACCGCCAAGTAGTAGGCATGAAGATGGTAACTTCCGTTTACTATTACAAAAGTTCCTAAGCTTAAAACTAAGTACCCAAATCTTATTTTATTAAGTTTAGTTTTGTTCGCTATAAGAAAAGGCGCGCTAGATAGCGCAACTAAGGCTAGTAGGATGTTGGAGGCCAGAGATATTTCATGATCGTTAAAAGAGATAAATGTCTGCAAAAGTAAGCATCCAATAATTAGGCATATAAAATAGGGCAGTAGTATTGATTTAGAGTTGATTTCTTGAGTGTTTTTGAGTTCTTTTGACATACGTAACCTCCTTATTCAAATTATTTCTTACCTAACGTAGTATACCAAAGGTCTACATATAATGCAAGACTTTGTTGGACCAACAATTTGCTACGCATTTATGCAAGCGGTGGGGATGGTGGACGATCATGCGAAGGCCGCTATTTACATAAGAGAGATTGAAGTAAGATCCAACTATCCGGAATTTCCGGATAGTTGGAAGATAGAAAGATGGCCTAAAGAGCAATATGCAAAATATGCATATTGCAAATTCTGAACCAAGCAAAAAATATAAATGCATTGGTTTAGTTCTCTTGTTGCTGAGATCTTAAGCCTAAGCTTAAAAACCTAGCCTTCCCACTCAACCTCCTCGGCCATGGCCCAGAAGGCATCGTGCATTTGGTTCATCATTAAGTTTAGGGCTGGGTTTTTGATTTCCATGGCAACAGGTTCCGGCTTGAAGTAATCAATCAGGGTAATGATATCGTTATAGATAATAATTTCAAACTTAATTTTTAAAACCTCTGGCCTTATAAACTTGAGTTTGCTGAAATTTGGATCAAATGGCTCTAGCTCTTCTTTTTTATGAAGCTTTTGGTTAGATAAATCGTAACTTTTAATTTGTTTATCAATCTGCTTCTGGCGTATACTTTTGCTAAACTTAAGATCTAACAGGTTAGAGATATGATCAACCTCAAAAACTTTGTATTCTTTTTCGGCTTTTGTAATGTTCCACAAAGCCTGCTTAAGGCCAGAAACCCCTCGGTAATTTATGGTTTGAGCGGAATTATTGTTCTGGAATAGGTTATCAAAAACACTTTCCGCGGCCTTAAGCTTAAGTGAGGCTTCTTCTAGGCTCTGTTTTTGAAGCTCAATCTCGCCGCTTAAGTTAGATATGGGTAGGGCGTAGAAGTAGGTTCCCCAATAGGGTTTTTCTTCACTTGCTAGATTAAGCTTAGTGAGGGCATCTAAATGCCGATATACCTGGGTGCGGCTAATCCCAGTTTTGCTCGCAATGTTTAAAACGGAAGAATGGCCATTTTTACAGAGATAAATGTAGACCTCGCTGGCTTCATCGCTCAGTTTTAGATCTTGCAAAACTTGTTTGATGGATGAAAAATCTGATTCAATCATAGTCTTTATTATAACATAGTTGTCCGTAAATCTAGACAACTTTATGAAAGATAAAATCTAGATGCTAGAATTGTTGCTACAAGGAAGATGATTTATTATGACGGAATTAATATACAGAACGTTGGCATTTTTAGTCCCGATACTGGCATCTATATCTTATATAAGGAGTATTATTTCTGGATCGGTTACACCGGAGAGGGCTACTAGGTTGATGTATATTCTATTGCTTGCAGTTTCGTTGGCCCAGCAACTAAGCTTAAGATCTGGTTCGGGGGCTATTTGGCTAAACTTAAGCGAACTCATCGTATGTATTTTGGTTGGCGTAGTTTCAATAAAAAACGGCAAGGGTGGCTTGGGGCCAGTTGATATAATTTGTTATTTATTACTATCTCTAAGCCTTATTGTATGGAGTATATCTGGCCAAGCCCTCAGTGGTCTTATGCTAATTTGTTTGGCCGATTTTTTTGCGACCCTACCAACAATAGTTGCAATTTGGAAGAAACCAAGAGACGAAGTATTTTGGTTCTGGCTTGCAGGGGCCGCCGGAGCGTTATTCGCATTATTGGCCTCCGGGGAGATATCTGTTGATCAGGTATTTGTAATCTACTTACTAATTATAAATACAATAGTTGGTGGGATGGTGCTGATTTTTCAAAAGTTTAAAAAGGTTTAAGTTTTAGCGAGGCTAGTGATAGAAAAAAGTATATGCCAAAGTTCCCGCCGGGGATGACGCCGGAGGAGGAGTTTTATTTACCTAAAGCGTGATTATATGATTGACAATTAAGCTTAAGTTTGTTATGATTGTTGTGTAACAGTAAGAATTAAAGCATGTATTAACAAGGAGATGATAATGTCAAACGAAAAACAACCGAGCCCAGAAACAACCATAGACCAGCCCCTCTTTTTCTTTATGAATGAAAAATTCACCATTGGAAACCCACCAGGAGTAGCAGAATCTAATAGAACAGAAGACTATACATTAGAAGAATTCGCTACAAATGGCGGTGAAATTCTAGATATATTAGGAATGCCCAACTTTGGGGACACGTCATCATCAGCACCCCATTGCGCTAGAGAGGAACTTACGCCAGAACAGGAAAGGGAAGGCCTTACCAAACGAATGGCTGATTTGCTATGTGCTTATAGCACATACAAGAAGAAAGAAAAAGATGGATATCTACAAGACCCACAAGCAGTTATTAGGGTTTTAATTACGGATGAAGATTTACGCGAAAGGGTCTTATCAGCAAGAGCTGCTGAGGCAAAAGAACATAATGACAGGCAGTTACAGATGAATTAGGGGCGAAATAAAGTGTAATGCAGTTTATAATTAGATCTCAACTCTAAGCACGCCTCTGATAGAAAAAAGTACATGCCCAAGTTCCCGCCGGGTATGACGCCGGAAGAGGAGTTTTATTTACCTAAAGCGTGATTATATGATTGACAATTAAGCTTAAGTTTTACATTTCGGGTTAACCTCTGGCAGCCACCTTGATTTAATTACTAGGCTAAGCTTAATAATTATCAGCTAGTAAGTTTCTCGGGGATAATGATTGTAATTTGTAGTTTAAATCGTAATTTATATTGACATTTTATTGAGCTTATGCTAGTATTGTATACACAATAAAAACATAATAAAAAATCCACAAAGGAGAAAAAAGTATGGCAGAACAATTAGCACCACAATTTATAAACGAAGTCCCTTTAGATCTTCAAGCACGAGTAGAAGAAGGACCTAAGGTACCTAAACTCACCGAACCTGAGTTAATAGAGTTTAAACCCGAAGAAGTAAAGAGCATGTTAGTAGAAATTAATGGTGTGGTTAGTAAGCAAGACAGGAATCGGTGGAGGATTGATTCTGAAGGTAATTTGCCGCAGGGACTTAGGTTATGTGACGAAGCTCTAGTTATTCGTACTGATCGTACAGTTGAGGCAGGATGGCAGATAGTGAATGCTGAGCGTGGTACAGATGGCCAATCAGATAAGGTTACCGTTCAGGCATTAAATTCCGGTGAAGGGGGAGTAACTTTGACTAAAATCTATTCACTCGGTCCTTTCATGGAAATGCAGCTTGAGATACGGGATAGGATTGATGCTAAAGAAGACGCTAGATTAAGAAGTAGAGGCCTTAGCCCTGAACTAGAACGTCGTAGGCCTATAACTGAGGGGATGCGTGCCGCCGCTGCCGCCGCTGTCAGAGGCGCAGTTGAGGCTGCCCCCCCCGATGATATCGAGCCAATGCGCAAAGAGGCGACAAACCTAGTGGCTAAATTTGCCAGCGATCCAGGCTATCTGTTCATCGCCGACCTAGAGAGAGAAATCGCTAGCCTCGAGCGCCAAATGGAAGATAACTGGAGCGCCGATTATGAGTACGACCCTAAAGATGAACACAAGGCAAGGATATCTAATGAACTACAAAGAGAGCGGGGGCCTATTTATCAGAGAATGACGAAGCATCCCGATTACGAATCATACCAAGCCGATAAGCATAAACTAGCACAATTGCAGGCCGCAATAGAAGAAGCTAGCCGGTAGTGTTAATATACGCTAATATCAGATAGAAAAAATCAGTTGCTATTATACAACCGTAACTTCGGTGCGAGGTGCGCTTTTGCCAGTGAATTTTTTGAATCTACGGTTTTTGTTAAACTTAATTACGCCATCTTTGGCGGCGTGAATAGTGAAGTTACGGCTTATGAAAGTACCTTCGCCGGCAACTTTGTTGGCGCCAACTTGACGTACAATAATCTGACCAGTTGTTACTTTTTGGCCTCCAAATTTTTTAACACCGAGACGTTTTCCGGCTGAATCTCTGTTATTTTTAGTACTACCACCAGATTTAACTTTACTCATCTAATAATTCTCCTTAAGCTTAAGTAATAATATTCTTCTAGCAACGATAGAATCTTTTCTAAAATAGAGCAGATCGCTATCTGTAACTAGCTTTAAACTTAATCTATTGTAGCCTAAAACTTCTAACTGGTCAATAAGTGGTAGGTCAATAAATCTATTTCCATTTCTCCAAGCGGGTACAGCTAGGCATATTCTCGCCTCATTTTTGATTTGAGATTTCAAGTTCAACAAAAATTTTTTAGTGATAGTGTTCACATCTTCAATAATTTCTTTCAGATTTTCACCAGCCGGTAATTTAGTTAGAGGCCTCCCTAAAAAAACCTCGCTAACTACAAAATTTGGGTTTGCCCATTTGCCAGAGGTAGCATCGGCAACTAAAACTCTATCTTTCAACTGCTGAGGGCTAAGCTCAAGCTTAAACTTATAGTTGATGAACTCTAGGTTGGTGAGGGTCATCTCAACCATTCTGGGCTCAATATCTGAGCCGATAAAATCAAAACCGGCTAATGCGGCCTCTTGCAGTAAAACTCCAGTTCCGCAAAAAGGGTCAAGAACGGTTCCACTTTTTTCATCTTTAACGCTTAAGTTTAGCATTATTTGGGCAAGCTTTGGGGGGAGCATCCCAACGCGGGCATCTCGGGCAGGACGGCCATAATCACGCAAAGTATAGTTCTTCAGGTTTTGGCTCTCTAGTGTACTAGCAACGTAGACGTTACTTTTCTTAAAGATTAAGTTTAGCTCTAAGCCACCAGATCCTAATTTCAGATGAGCCAACTGAGCGCTTCCTAAATCTTGATTCTTATTGGGGATGATCCTCAAACTTAAGTTTTGTTTCATGGCATGTTTAATGCTAAAAGCCAATTTACTAATGGCGGGGGGTGGCATCTTTTTGCCGTAAACGCTGATTCCTAAATTCAACTTATTACGTTGATTGGGATTAAGTTTAGAGATTAAACGGGGGAGTTCATCTTCCAGATTGGCTTCAATATTAAGTTTAGTGATAACTTCGGCTATCTTGATAACGCCACCAAGACGCTTCAAATTAAGTTTAGAGTTCGATTCAACAATGCCGCTAGATTCATCGAAAAAGCTTACGTTACGATAGCCGAGCAAAGATTCTAGCTCGGCTAAGCTTAACTGGTGGTTGGATCCTAAAAAATATAAATACATGAATACTAGGGTAGATTATAGCATCTTAAGCTTAATTAATAAGTAATTTAAATAAAATAGTTGACATTAAACAATGCTTATGCTAGAATAGTATTGTTGATCGAGAAAGAGCTCAAAACAAAAAAATCAACAAACAAAAAATAATTTTAATAAAAAAGAAGGGTAGTAAATAGTCAAATGAAGAAAAAAATGACTAAAATCAAAGTAACTTTTGTTGAATAGTTTAAACCAAGCTAGTTGACACTTGATTTAAATTTATGCGATTAAACTTTAAAAGTAGCTATATCTAACTAAACTATAAATCAAACATTTATAACTAAACTATAAATCGATTTTAAATAAGTTAAATGCTAAAATCAGATATTTTGATTAAAAATAATTAAAAACATACGCATATTTTTAATAAAAACCACTCAGTAAAATGGGTGGTTTTTATTTGGTTAAGCTTAAGTTCGATCTGTTTCTCTTGGGGGATCCTGAATCAACCGCCAGCTGGCGGTTCAGGATGACGACAGTGTGTTTCTCTTGGGGGATCCTGAATCAAGTTCAGGATGACGGGCAGTGGCTTCTCTTGGGGGATCCTGAATCAAGTTCAGGATGACGGGCAGTGGCTTCTCTTGGGGGATCCTGAATCAAGTTCAGGATGACCTGGTGGTGGGCGTCATCCTGAACTTGATTCAGGATCCCTTGATAGAAGAGGTGAGCTGGCTATTCAGAATGATAAATTTGGGGTTCCAAAATCAATTTATAGCAAGTAATAGTATATTTATGCTAAACTTAATTCATTATGTTGATATTTTTAGGAATTGTTCTATTCATATTATTAATTGTGGTTCATGAGTTTGGCCATTTTGTTGCGGCTAAAAGAAACGGTGTTGAGGTAGAAGAGTTCGGGATCGGTTTTCCTCCAAAAGCTAAAACAATCACTAAAAAAAATGGGACAGAGTATACCCTGAACTGGCTACCACTAGGTGGTTTTGTTAGGCTTAAAGGCGAACATGATGACGCTACTGAAAAGGGTAGTTATGGGGCAGCATCAATGAAGAATAAGCTTAAAATTGTAGTAGCTGGAGTTTTAATGAACTTAATTACAGCCTACTTGCTACTTCTGGCTTTAGCTGTTTTCGGTTTGCCTAAGCTTAACTTGCAAGATCTCCCATTTTACAATAAAGAGCAGTATACGGTTAAATCTGATGAGTACGTCACTAAAAGCGTAGTTAAGGTGCAGTTTGTAACTAAAGATTCTCCCGCCGAGAATGCTGGCATAAAAGCCCTAGATGACATATTAGAAATTAACGGTCAGCCAATGCGTAGTGTTGAAGATGTCAGAAACGCTGGAGAAAAAAATATCGATAAGGAAATTTCTATCAAAGTTAGACACCAAGGAAAAGTGGAAGAAAAGAAATTTAAACTTAACAGTAGCGAAAAAGCTCAAGCCCAAGGCGCTATCGGGGTTGTGCCGGGAGTCTCTCAGATCTCTCGTTATACCTGGAGCGCACCAATTGTAGCCGGAGGAGTAATGTACCAGTATAGTGAGCTTACTTTTAAAGGTTTAGGATATACTTTTTCAAACTTATTCAAAGGCAATACTCAAGAGGCGAAAAGCTCTGTTGGCGGGCCAGTTGCCACTGTTGATGCAATCGTCAGCTCATCTAACCAGGGTATCAATAACTTAATTCTACTAATTGCTTTGATATCTTTAAGTTTAGGCATTATGAACATTTTGCCGATCCCGGCGCTTGATGGTGGTCGCTTATTCTTAACATTATTCTACGTTTATGTATTGAAGAAAAAACTGACTAAAGAAATCGAAGAGAGAATCCACGGCTGGGGTATGCTGGTACTTATTGGCTTGATATTATTTATATCATTCTTTGATGTTCAGAGAATAATAGGCAGATAAACTCTTACAATTTAAATAAGATGAACAGCAAAAAGCCGGAAAAGCTAAAAGTCAAAGTCAGACAGTCGACTCAGAATTCATCTCTAGACGATCTACAAAAGAGCTTGGCTAAAATCATTCCACCAGTAGAAAAAGCGCTTAAGCTTAAGGCATTTTTCGACAGGCAAGATGTCAAAAAAGTAATCAGTTTTTTGAGCGCGATACTGGCTCCAGTTTTAATTATGAGCGTTTTTCTCCCGTTCTTTTTAAAGTTTTTGGGCGTAACAATGTTGGCGTTATCAGTTCCAGAATCAGTTATCAGATTCATTCTTTACGTATCAAGCGTTCCACTAACCATCTACATGGTTAACTTTTTAATTAATGTTTACGCTTGGCCTAAGAACAAAATTCTCCCATTTAAAAATCTCAATTTTAAGCAATGGGTTAAAGTTATTGTGATATATACAGGCTATTTAATCTTAACCGGATCGATAATTCTAATAGCTACAAGGTTAAATTTAATTCCTCAAGATGTTTTACAACAAGCTCAAGAAGTTGGGTTTACTAAACAGCAAAACGCACTTGGCTTAATACAGATCTTTATCGTGATCGTGATTGTGCCTGCGGTGATCGAAGAGTTCATCTTCCGAGGGCTGGGCTTTTTAAACTTAAGGCGTTTGGTTGGATTTTGGCCAGCTGCAATTTGTAGCTCTTTGTTGTTTGCAACTTACCACGGGCAAATCAACGTAGGGATAGATACTTTTATTTTAGGGATGTTTATGGCTCTTGCGGTTGAAAAAACTGGTTCGCTTTATTCATCAATGGCGATGCACTTTGTTAAAAATTCCATCGCTTTTTATATTTTGTTTTTAAAATAAATTTGATATATTCTGTCAAACAGGCTAAACTTAAGGTTGATATGAAGAAATTCAAAAATCAGTTCCTAATTTTCTCGCCGATGCCACCCTCAGGGGTGTAAATTTTGCTGTTTAATAGAATTTAAGTTTAAGTAAAAATACGCTCCTCGCCAACAAAAAGCGAGGGGTTTTTGATTTTAAGGAGAAAAATATTATTATGTATAAGATGAGTGATTTAATTATTGTTAAGTTTGGCTCCAGGGCTTTGACTGGCGAAGATAACAGTTTAGATAACCTTGAGAGTAACATCCAGCGTTTTTCTAAGAATCTTGCTAAATATTCAGACAGGTTAGTAGTGGTTGCTTCTGGTGCGGTTTTTTGCGGTAAACTTTTGGCTCCCGAAATTAAAGATCCTGCAGTTCTAGCAACAATTGGGAATCCTGCTCTGGCTAGAATTTGGCAACAATCTTTTAGTGAGTTTAGCGTTACTTCTTCGCAGGTTCTGGTTACACATCGAGAATTGGGGATTGATACCGAACGAGCTCGACTTTTAAGTGTTCTAAACAACAGCTTAAACTTAGGTGTAGTGCCAATTATCAACGAGAATGATGCACTTAGTGATGAAGAGCTTAAGAAGCTAATATATGGTGGCGACAATGATGGCTTGGCGGCTGAGATTGCGAAACTTTTGGGCGCTAAGCACCTAGTTTTATACACAGATGCAGATGGGTTTATGGTTGATGGAAGAATTCAATCTAAACTTAGTTTGGATAAGCTAGATGAATTGAGCCCTCACGCAGGCAAATCTGATCGCGGAGGCGGTATGGTAACTAAACTTAAGGCCGCTAGAGATTTTGCATCACATCGTGCTGAATCTAAATCTTACGTTGCTCATGCTGGTGAGCCGTTGGAGTTGGTCTTAGAATCTAAAGCGGGGACTACAATTGGTTAATGATTCTATTTTTGGATAGGTAAACTCGACTTACGCAAAAACTTCCAACCCCCAGCCTCCGCTCGGCCGGTAAAAACTAGTTTTTCTTCTTTCTATGAAGCTACGGCTTCACCTCTTTCAGATAAAACTACTTTTTTCCTCATCCGAACCAAAACCTGAAGAATTACAATTTTTGCGTAAGTCGAGTAAAACTAGTTTTTATCCCCTAAAAGTACAGTATCTACGCTATAATAAGTTTAAGTTTAATAATCTTTTAAGATTTAAAAAAGGAGACCGAAATGAGATATTCAAAACTGTTTGGAAAAACCAGAAAAGGGAGCAAAGAATTAGCCAGCAAAAATGCAACCTTACTAATCAGGGCTGGGTTTATAGATCAGCTAATGGCGGGTGCCTACACCTTTCTACCGCTAGGCAAAAGAGTTCTATCTAAAATAGAAAACATTATTCGCGAAGAGATGGATAAAATTGGCGATGAACTTTTAATGACCAACCTTTCTCCCGTTGAAAATTGGAAGCAATCTGGCCGTTACGATACGGTGGATGTACTTTTAAAAGCAGTTCCAGCTAACGAGAATAGTGCCGATCGGCACAACGCAGAATATGTTATGAACCCAACCAATGAAGATGTTGTAACTCCACTAGTCCGCGATTTAGTAACTAGCTATAAAGATTTCCCTCTGGCGGTTTATCACATCCAAACTAAATTCCGCAATGAACCACGGGCTAAATCGGGCATCTTGCGTGGGCGAGAATTCCGAATGAAAGATTTATACAGCTTCCATTTAAGCCAAGATGATTTTAAAGATTATTATGAGAAATCTAAGCAAGCCTATTGGGCGGTTTTCGATAAACTAAGCTTAAGTGAGCAAACTATAATTGCGGCTGCAAGTGGAGGCGATTTCACTGAAGATTTTTCCCACGAGTTTCAAACTAAATGTGATGCTGGGGAAGATTTAATCTTTGAAGTTCCTTCAACAGGTGAATGTTTTAACCGAGAGGTTGCTCCGGCTAAGGCACCAGAATTTAGCCAACCAACCGAGCAATTAAGTTTAGAGGAGATTGCGGGCGATGGTGTAATTGGCGTGGAGGCTCTTTCTGTCCAAATGGGAATAGATCCTAAACAAACTACCAAAACTCTGTTCTTTCAAAACAGCAGCTCTGAAGAAGATCAAATGGTTGCAGCGGTAGTTCGTGGAGATCGTGAGATGGATGAAGGAAAATTAGCTAAAGTTTTAGGAATCAGTTTAGCTAAACTTAAGTTGGCTAGTGAAGAAGTGGTCAAAAAGATGACCGGATCTACAATCGGATACGCTGGCTTACTAAACTTAAATCCTGAAGTTAGGGTTGTGGTGGATGAATCTTGCCAAAACTTAAATAACTTTGAGATGGGCGGCAATAAAGCTGGGGTGCACTACAAAAATGTTAATTGGGGCAGGGATGTTCAAGTACCAGAATTGTTCCACGATATCAAAGTGGCTAAAGAAGGGGACATCCACCCAGAAACTGGTGAAGTTTATAAAACTTTTAAGGCTTGCGAGATTGGGAACATCTTCCCACTGCAAACTAAGTTTAGCGATGCCTTCAACTTTAAGATAACTGGTGAAGATGGAACCGAGCAGCCAGTTTATATGGGATGTTATGGGATTGGTTCAAGTAGGGTGATGGGAGTTCTGGCTGAAGTTTTTGGTGATGAAAATGGCGTAGCTTGGCCAGAATCAGTAGCACCTTATAAGTACCATATTGTTAGTATTGCTCGCAGTGAAGATGACGAATCTTACAAAAAGTCAGAAGAACTGTACAAAAAACTTGTTCAACGTGGGGATGAGGTTCTGTGGGATGACCGCTTAAACGTTCGCCCTGGCGAGAAGTTCGCTGACGCCGATTTAATTGGATGCCCAATCCGATTAGTTGTTAGCCCTAAAACTTTGGAATCTGGTTCCGTTGAGATTAAGCTTAGAAGCGAGCAGGGTAGTAAGTTGATTAAGTTTGGGGAGGTGTAACGAATGAAAACGATATTAATCACAGGTTCAAGTAGGGGTATAGGCAAAGCTATAGCTGAGTTAGCCCATGAGCAAGGTTATGATGTAATTGTCCACGGCAGAACAGATTCATCTAAACTTAACGATATTCACGCTAAGCTTAAGGGTTCCAGAAAAGTGTTTTTTGATGTAGCAGATTCGGATGCCGTAACATCAGCCATTCAGGGCTTAGAAATAGACATTTTAGTTAATAATGCCGGTGTAGCAAAAAATTTTTTACAGGATCTCAATGATCTTGATAATGAAAAGGCTTTAACTGAATATAAAACAAATGTTCTCGGAACTCTCAATGTTACTAAGGCCGCTATGCCTTATATGCTTGAGGCAAAATCGGGTTCAGTTATTAACATCGCATCCATAAAGGGCAGATCTAACCTTTCAACCTTATCAACCCTAACATTCGGCGGTACTAAATCGGCAATCATTTCATTAACTAAAAGTCTGGCTAAGGTCTATTCTTCTAAGGGGGTTAGGTTTAACGTAGTTTCTCCTGGGTATATTGAAACTGATCAAGTTGCAGATTGGAATGAAGAAACCTTCAAACGGATTAACGAGGGCACGGTTTTAGGCAGAATGGGCTCACCAAAAGAAGTTGCAGAAGTAGTAATGTTTTTAGCCAGTGACAAAGCCTCCTATGTCATAGGTTCAGAGTGGCTAGTAGACGGGGGATATGAGATAAAAGGAAAGTAAGTTAATTAAGTTTAAGGAGGTTTAGGTTTAAAAGTGAATAGTAGATCGATTGCAGAGAATAATGTTAGAACTCTTAATCTATTTAATTTGATAGATTCCTTCATTATGCTCTGGCCGATTATAATTTTATATTACATAAAGGTTGGGGGGTCTGTAGCAAGCTCCGGGATATTGCTCTCAGTTTTGACTATTTCAACATCATTCTTCGAGATACCGTTAGGAGCTTTTTCCGATAAATTCGGCAGAGCTAAAACAACCCAGATAGGGGCGATTGTTAACGTAGTAGCATTCAGTTTGATTGCGCTTAGTTGGTATACCGGCTTTTTTGTTTTGGCGGCTGGAGTGTTATTGCAGGGTTTCTCCGCGGCGGCGTACAGCGGAAATAACGAATCGCTTTTGTATGATAGCTCATCTAAAACAGATAAACATTTTTTAGATCATCTGGCTAAGTACAGCAAGCTGGCTTTCTATGCTTCTGGGGTATCAGCAGTTTTGGGCGGAATCATTGCTAGCAAATCTTTTTTTGCGGTGGCCATATTAAGCTTAATCCCCAGAGTGTTATGTGCATTTTTGGCTTTTAGGCTCAAAGATGTACGTTCTTTAAACGCGGAGGATAGATACATAACTTTAATTGCTTTAGCAAGGAATGGATTTAGAGAAATAAAAAAGAGTGATAAGTTAGGATCCTTTGCTTTAGCCGAAATAATTGCAGGAGTATTTCGCGAGGCATCCTGGCAATATAGGGCAGTGTTTGTTCAGATGATTTGGCCGGTATGGGCAATTGGTTTTTCTAGTGCTCTCGATAATATCATGAATGGTTTCGCTACTTCAGAATCTAGAAAGATAATTGCAAGAATGGGCGGGGTTTATAAAAGCATTTATAAAGGAATGATCCTTGATAGGGCGGTGCAAGTAGGGGCTGTATTTTTGCAGGGGGTAGCATCTCCGATACTGATGGGGGCATCAAGCATATTTGGCGCTGCAAGTGATTTATCGATAGGCTCAGAAAAGCAAGAGCTTATACCAGATAGAGAAAGAGCAACGGTGAATTCGATAATCAGTTTTATTTCTTCATTAGTATTTGCTGGGTTCATAATTCCGTTTGGGTATATGATAGATAGATTTGGAGTTAGGGTTTCGCTTGTTGCATCTTTGAGCCTTGTTATTTTGAGCCTGCCATTTTATTTAAAATCTTTTAGAGACCTAAAAGACAAGAAGGAGTTATAATAAAATGAAAGATTTTATATTTATAACAGGCAACCAGCATAAGCTTAAGTGGCTAGAAAAGTTTATTGGTTACAGGGTAGAATCTGCGGATATAGATTTGGATGAAATACAAAGCTTAGATCAAGAAAAAATTGTAAAAGATAAAGCCGTGAGGGCTTATCAATTTGCCAATAAAGCAGTATTAATTGAAGATGTTTCCCTTAAGTTTAATGCGCTATCTGGGTTGCCGGGTCCGTTCATTAAGTGGTTTTTAAAAAGCCTGGGTGAAGAGGGGACATATAAAATACTTAGTTCTTTCGAAGATAAAACGGCGACGGCAGAGGTGGTGTATTGCCTATATGATGGAGATCAGTTTAGAATGTTTCAAGGTGTAACCGCAGGTAAAATCGTTAATCCCGTAGGGAACTTTGGCCATGGTTGGGATCCATTATTTATGCCAGAGGGCTCGGATAAATCTTTCGGAGAGATGAATGAAGTAGAATATTCAAAATACTCACCACGCAACAAAGCAGTGGCTAAGCTTAAGGAATTTTTGGAGGGAAATTAACATGAACTATATTTTTACTTTTTTAGGATCAGCATTAACATTTTTAGGTTTAGATGTTATTTGGATTAAGTTTATCGCTAAACCAGAGCTAGAAAAAATAGCTAGTGGTTATTTGAAAATTCAGCCAAATACTGTTGCAGCAGTTCTATTCTACGTTATTTATCTAGCTGGAGTTTTAACATTTACAATTAAGCTTAGTAATTCTCCAAAACAAGCTGCATTTATAGGGTTTGGAATCGGCCTCTTAGCTTACGCAACTTACGAGCTCACAAACATGGCAACACTAGCGAATTGGAGTTGGAAAATGGTTATTCTGGATACCGCGTGGGGCGGCATCTTAACTACCATAGCCTCGGTGGTTGGATATTTGATTTATGCTAAACTTGATTAGGTAAAACTAATTACAGAAAGTAAGTATGTTGTAATTAATCTTTACTTATGTTAAAATGTAGGTATGAGCAAAATCTACACACTAACAGTTTCAAGCAAGGGTCAGGTTACAATACCGGTAGAATTAAGGCGAATCTTTAAGATTGATAAACCAGGAGATAAGCTCCGACTTAAGCTTAATCAAGATGGTAGCGCGGTTATGCTAAAACCGGGTAATTTAGAAGATCTTCATCGGTACCTAGCGCCTAAACTTAAAGGGAAAAAACCACTTGAAAACCCTAGGGAATTCTATAAAAACAGAGAACCGAGAATATGAAAACAGTAGGCGGCAGTTTAGATACAAACGTAGTTTTAAGGCTATTGTTACGAGATAGCGAGGCTCAATATTTATTAGCCAAAAAGTTGATTGATACGGGTCCAACATTCCATGTGGCGGATATATCTTTGGCGGAAATTTCTTTTGTGCTGGATAGATATTACAATCTGAGTAGATTAGATATGAAACTAATTTTGGAAAACCTTTTATATATCGATAATTTAAATTTTAACAGGGTGCTTTTGATTCAATCTCTAGATTATTTTACTGAACATCCGAAGTTAAGTTTAGAAGATTGCATGCTAGCGGTTTACGCTAAGCTTAATAATGCCGAGCCACTATACACTTTCGATAAAAAACTCGCAAGCCAAGTAGATGGCGCCAAATATTTAAACTAATAATGTGCTGGAGGCTTAAATGAAAACTAAACTTATTTTAAATTCAGGTGGCGTAAAACGTAGGGAAGACCTAAAAAAACAGTTTCATCAAGAAATGGTTAAGGGCTTATCTCTTAAACTTAACATTTTGATCTGCACTTTTGCTCAGGGCAGAGAATTTTGGGAGGGAAAATTTCCGGGTTACTCAGCTTCAATTAAAGAGGATTTACCTGAGTATGATTTAAGTTTCACGCTTGCTATGCCCGATGATTTTGCTAATCAAATTAAAGATGCAGATATAATTTATTTTAATGGTGGCGATGACCACCTGTTTGCATATTGGATGGATAAATTTGATTTCAGCCTGTTTAATGGGAAAGTTTTAGTTACCAATTCTGCTAGCTCGGATTACTTTTCAAGCAGTTGTTGGAATATTGATTGGAAGAGCCCCGTGATAGGTAGTGGGATATTGCCAATAAAATTTATTCCTCACTATGAAGCCGATGAAACCATAGATTGGTTGAAAGTCGAAGAGGAGCTTAGGGGGTTTGGAGATCCGGAATTGCCAATTTATAAGCTTAAAGAAGGTGAGTTTGTGGTTTTTGAGGTTAATGGAAAGGGAAGCTCAAAAGAGATTAAGTTGGTCACTAGATAGATTCTAGTAATTTGCTTTAAGATCTAAGTTTTGCTAAACTTAAAGTTGATCGCGGGGTGGAGCAGTGGCAGCTCGCTTGGCTCATAACCAAGAGGTCGGAGGTTCGAATCCTTCCCCCGCAACCAAATTAAGCTTAAAACAGAATAAAAAAAAGAACCTGCGCTGCTGGTTCTTTTTTATTCTAAGGTTAAGAATCTATTTTCTTAAAAATCTTCAACGTTATTTTCAAAGCCGGAGGCAACCCAGGGTTTAATAGTTGGCACTAGTATCACATGCTCTCCTGGTAGGGCCTTATTGAACTTTTCTTTCATAGTTAATTCGGCATACTCGGGGCTAGATGCATACTTTTTTTTGAATTCTAGATTCTGTTTTTTGAGTTGCTCTACCTCAATTTCATTATTAAGCTTAACTACTAGGGCATCAAGGTTTTTATTATGCCTAATTGCGCCTAATGTTTGCGCCATCATCGTAAAACCTATAAGCGCACAGGTCAGTAAAATTAGCCCTTCTTTAGTACGAGCGTATTTATAAAATATCAATAGTTTTTGTTTTATTACTTTTAGCACTCTATAATTCTATATCACTTTTAAACTTTTTAAAAATAGTTTATACTTTATAAGGTCAGATTGCTATTTTAGGGGGCTGTAGCTCAGTGGTTAGAGCAGTCGGCTCATAACCGATTGGTCGCTGGTTCGAACCCAGCCAGCCCCACCATTTAATTAAACTTAAAAAATCATTTTTATTTTGTATCTTAATTTAGTAATAAAGTTGATGGGACATTGATAAATCTTTTTCAATTCTAAATCTATTTTATAGCTTGTAAGTTTTTAAGTTTAATCGTAGTTTTAATAATTTTATTAGGATTTTTTAAAAAAACAGAGTAGATCCCCGATTTCAATACTGGTTCTTATCTTAAATTTAATTAAAAGATGGCGCGATCTGTTCTCAATTAAAAAACCTATTCCGTAACAAAGGAGAAAAAATGATTCTAATTTTAATCGCCGTTGGAGCTCTTGTAGCTGGATTTTTCGGATCTCAGATTCTACAAAAACAGAAGCTTGGCTCAGCCGAAAAGCAGGCCCTAGAGGCAAAAGAAAAAGCCAAAAGAGAAGCCGATGAAACTCTGATAGAGGCAAAAAAAGATGCCCTTAAGCTTAGCGAAGAGGCCAAGCGGGAAATCAAAGAAAAGGAAGATAGAATATCGAAGCGTGAAGAAACGCTAGATCAAAAATTAGAGGAGCTGGATAAGCGTACAGAAAAAGTCAGAACCCAAGAAGATGAACTAGAGGATCTCAAAAATGAAATCCGAACAATAAGAGGGAAACAGCAAGAAAAGTTAGAAAAAATTGCGGGATTAAAAAAAGAGGAAGCCAAAGAAAAGCTTCTTGCAATGGTAGAAAAAGATACATCTAACGATTTGCAAAACTTAATTGCAAAGTTGCAGCAAACTGCAGAAAAAGATGCCGAAGAGCGAGCTCAAACAGTTCTTTTAACAGCCATGGAACGAATGGCTAGCGAGGTTACGGCTGAGCGAACAACAATTGCCATACCTCTTGAAAATGAAGAAATGAAGGGTAGAATCATCGGAAAAGAAGGTAGAAACATTCAAGCTCTTCAGCGAGCAACAGGTGTAGATATTTTAGTAGATGATACCCCTGGAATGATAGTTTTTTCCAGTTTTGATCCTGTTCGCAGGCAAGTTGCCAGGCAGACAATGGAACTGTTGATTAAAGATGGGAGAATACATCCAGCCAGAATTGAAGAAGTTGTTCAAAAAGCTGAAAAACAGATTGATAAAGAAATTGATATAGCCGCCGAAGATGCCTGTAGGGAAGCCGGAGTAGTTGGCGTTCCCGCTGAAATAATGCGCTACTTAGGTGAGCTTAAGTTTAGAACAAGCTATGGCCAAAATGTTCTAAAGCACTGTACCGAAATGAGTCATTTAGCCGCTATGATAGCCGAAGAAGTTGGCGCCGATGTAAAAATTGCCAAAACCGCCGCTCTTTTGCATGATTTCGGCAAAGCCCTCAGCCATAAACTAGAAGGCAAGCATCACCATATTGGAGGAGAGTTGGCCAGGAAATATGGTTTAAGTGAAGAGATTTCTCACGCAATTGAGGCTCATCACGATGATATGGAAGCCACAACCCCCGAAGCACTAGTAGTCAGAATTGTAGATGCCATCTCTGCCGCCCGACCCGGAGCGCGCAACATTTCAGCAGAAAATTTTGCAGAAAGAATGCGAGATCTTGAAAACGTTGCCACCGGATTCCCAGGCATTGATAAAGCCTACGCAATTTCAGCCGGACGCGAGATTAGGGTGATAGTTCGCCCTGGTGACATTGATGACTTAAGCGCAATAAAATTAGCTCGGGATATCGCCAACAAAATTGAGAGTACTATGAGCTACCCTGGAACAATTAAGGTTAATGTGATCAGGGAAACTAGGGCAGTAGAGTACGCCAAGTAGCAGAGTTTTTGTAAAATTATGTTCTATGTCTACTATCTTGAGAGCTTAAAAAGTGATTTCAGGTATAAAAGGTAACGAATTTTGTATTCATCAGTAGAGCTGAGAATGCGTGCCTATCATATAGAATATAACTATCGATTGGCCATCATACTTAAAAACTGCTCTAATATCACCAGTTACATTGATGCTCCACATACCAGCGAGAGTTCCTTTAAGTGGGTGAAGCCTTAGGGCTGGTTGCCTCGGATCTTCCATAAAAAGTTCTAGCCTCTGTTTAAACTTATCTCTGGTTTTTGAATCTAGCCTTTTGAATTGCTTTTTGAAGCTGGGCTTATAGGATATATCCATGCTTAATTCTCTAAATCGGTCATCAAATCATCTACATCACTAAAACTTTTGGAAGTTTTCTCCCTATCTATTTCTACAAGCATTCTGTTTGTTCGAGAATCTAATACCTCTGGAGCAAACAGGGTAATCTGCCTGGTGGCGCTAACTTGCTTCAGGTAAGAATTAATTATTGAACTTAAACTTAAGCCTAAATCTGCAGCTAGTTTTTTGGCATCATCTCGAACGCTATCATCTAATCTAACTGATATTACTTTACTCATACTACAAATTATATATTATGTAGGCATATTTAGTCAAGTAGCTAGAGCGTGTTAAACTAGGGATAATGAAACATCGCTACCGTAAACTTAAACTTAATAAAACTTATGTTGAAAAGAAACGAGGTAAATCTGTTTTTAATCAAACGGATAGTTCAAGCCCAGATTACATAAGGGCGGATGAGGCCTTGTTCCTTCTGGGTTTGGCACGTTCACGTTCTCACGGAGCCGATCTTGTTCGGCGAAGTTTAGTTAAGTTTGATAATCGTCCAGTACTAAGGCCTTCAAAAACTATTGATAAAAATCATATAGCTAAGCTTAAGTTAGTTGCTGGGGCAAATTCTTCAACAGTTTCAAGAGCTGGCGATAAGCTATCCGATGCCTCCGAGGCTTTCAAATTCAGCTTCAACGGAAAAGTTGTGCTAGATGTTGGCAGCTCAACCGGGGGTTTCACTCAATATGCACTTAATAACGGAGCTAAAAAAGTAGTTGCAGTTGAAGTTGGCACCAATCAGATGGTGCCCGAGCTCAGATTCAATGAACAGGTTGAATTGCATGAGAAAACTGATATTAGAGATTTCAAAACTAGCCAAAAAATTGATGTAATTGTAATTGATGTCAGTTTTATATCTTTAACTAAAATTTTGCCAAGTTTACTAAACTTAAGTAAAGTTACAAATTCTAACCCCGATATTTTAGCTATGGCCAAACCTCAATTTGAAGGTCAGGCTAGCGATCTCAACTCCGGCGTAGTTAAAAACAGTGCTATTCGTCGTCAAATTCTCAAAAATTTAGAAGATTGGCTCAAGCTTAACAACTTAGTAATTAAGTTTAAGCGTGATAATCAGATTAGCGGCAAAAAGGGTAATCAAGAAAGATTCTACTGGTTAACTCTGACAAAATCAAACTAGAGCAGGTGCTAATTTAAGTTTAAGAATAAAATTATTGACTTTAAGTTAAACTTCATGTTAAACTTAAACCATGAAAACAATTACAGCCTTAGAATTCAGAAAAAATATGGGCGATGTGTTAGCAAGGGTTAGCGCCGGCGAAGAATTTCTGCTGACTTATAGAAACTCAAACCCAGTGAGGTTGGTACCTCAAAAATCTAAGCGCGAACAAAAGGCGGTTACCGGCTTAGATGCTCTTAATTCTGCTCCCAGGAAAAATTTTAAGTACGATAATAGTAAATCTATAAAGCAACTTTACGGTGAATCTTTAAATGAAAAATATAACAGCTAATTCAGATTCAATATTTTTAGATGCTAATGTATTGCTGGAATTAATTTTAGATAGAAAATCTAAAAAAACTGCCGAAGAAATAATGCGTAAACATTATGGAAATGCCAATATATCAACTTTGACAGGGCATTTAGTGATCCATTTTGGGCTCAAGGTGTACGATCTGAACATATTGCAACAATTTTTGGCAGATTTTAATATGAATAGTTTATCGGATACAGACTTTGAATGGGCTTATCAAAATTGTTTGGGTAATGATTTTGAAGATGCCCTGCAGTTAGCGGTGGCAATCAGAAGTGACTGTGATAAGTTTATAACCTTTGATAAAAATTTATATGAAAAATATAAAAACAATAAACAAATAAAAGTTGAGTTAGCTAATTAAGCTTAAGCAAGATAGTAGTTTGGCGGGTAAAAAGGGGAATCAAGAAAGATTTTATTGGTTAATTTGGACTATCCGGCGCTGGTTTTAGATAAGTTACTGTACCTTCTGGTGCATCTAGGTTAATTTCCCCGTCACCCATAACGTGCCTAGCTACAGCTTTTAATCGTTCTGAACCAACAAGTCTTATTGCGCCAGCTGTCGCTTCTGGGTCGTCTGGCCACACGACTAAACTAACAATCATCTTGCCCCTAGCCACATCTAAATCGTGAGTTGCCAGGCTAATGGTATCTGGTTTATATTTTACTCGGCCATCACCATCAATGATAACCGATCCGGGGCCCACGAGCTCTTCTATCGGGCCTATATTTAGAGTGTTAAGGCTCATTTTATTCTCCTTCTTGCTTGATTACTATTATTTAGCTTCAAAAAGCTAATATATATATCATACTTGTTATGTTTTTGTCAATGTTCTTATGGATTAAATTTTGATTCTATAGTATAATTAAGCTTAATATAACAGAGAGGAAATGGATTAAAGTGAATAAACTTATTAAGCGGTGGAATAAATTCGATTACAAAGAGGCTGCTTTGGCTGCGATAGCGCTTTTAGCCGCCATCATTGCATATCTATTTAAGTTCAACGATGTGGGTAATATCATCCTGATAGCTAGCTGTGTAGCTCAGGTTGTGCCAATGGCCAAAGATATGATAAACAGCATCAGGGAAGGTGAACTTGGGGTAGATTTACTAGCGATTACTGCTATTGTGACATCTTTGATTTTAGGTGAATATATTACAGCTGGAGTTATAGTTTTGATGCTCACTGGGGGTGAATCTCTAGAAAATTATGCTGAGCATCGTGCCGAAGGAGAGTTGGATGCATTAATGAATCGTCAACCAAGCAGGGCTTTAATCTTAAAAAACGGCAAAGAAATTAAAGTTAAACTTAGCGAAATTAAAAAAGGTGACATAGTAATTTTAAAAGCGGGGGATGTAGTTCCGGTTGATGCGATAATCACAGAAGGAAGCAGTTTTGTGGATGAATCTGCACTCACGGGAGAGAGCGTACCTGTAGAAAAATCTGAAGGTTTAAGCTTAATTTCTGGGTCAATAAATATGGATGGAAACTTGCACGCCAAAGCCACATCTACCGCAGAAGGAAGCCAATACCAAAAAATAGTTCAGCTAGTTAAAGAGGCCACAACATCCAGAGCTAGGTTCGTCAGATTAGCCGATCAATATTCAGTTTTCTTTACTGTCATATCTTTTACCATAGCTTTTGCGGCATTTTTCATTTCCGGCGGGCAGTGGATTAGGTTTCTGCAAGTTCTAGTTGTTGCAACTCCTTGCCCCTTGCTTCTAGGCGCGCCGATAGCTTTAGTTAGCGGGATGAGTAGGGCCGCCAAGGCTGGGATCATCGTTAAAAACGGTACGGCTTTAGAGGTTCTTGCTAAAATTAAAACCCTAGCCCTAGATAAAACAGGAACAATTACATCTGGCGAGCTTAAAGTTGGGTCAATTATATCTGCCGGTAAGTTGAAACAAAGTGAAATATTAAGTTTAGCAGCTGGGTTGGAATCTGGCTCACATCACATTGTGGCCAAGGCGATTGTAGATTTAGCTAAGCAGAAAAATCTTGATTACGCCAAACTTAAGGTTAAAGAGGTTCCCGGAATGGGCCTAGTATCAGAAGGTAAGGAAAAAGTTTTGGCTGGAACCATAAGGCTGATGGAGCAAAATGGTATTAAGCTTAATAAAGATATGATTCAAAGTTCAACAGCTGTTTATGTTGCTAAAAATAATGAACTAGTTGGAGTTATTACTTTCACTGATAGCGAAAGATCAGAGGCGAAATCTACAATAGCTAAGCTTAAGCAAGGTGGAATAGAAAAAATAGTGATGATAACTGGCGATGCTAAAAATGTAGCAAAAAAGATTGCAGCTACGGTTGGCATCAAAGATTACAAAGCCGAATGCTTGCCAGAAGATAAGCTAGCCCATGTTCGCGAGCTAAAAAGTGCTAATCTAAAAGTCGGTTTTGTTGGAGATGGAATCAATGATGCGCCGGTGTTGGCCTCCGCTGATGTGGGGATCGCTCTTGGCGCTAAGGGCAGTGCGGCAGCCTCAGAGAGCGCTGATGTTGTTATTATGTTAGATGATTTTCATAAAGTATACGAGGCTAGAGAAATAGCTAAGTATACTTTTAAAACCGCCAAAGAGGCAATCTTAATTGGAATCGGAATCAGCATCGGCTTAATGTTAATTTTTGCAACTGGCAAATTCAGCCCAGTTGTGGGAGCCGGCATCCAAGAATTAATCGATGTGATAGTTATGATTTATGCTTATCGGGCGCATCGCGGTCCTAAATCTTTAAATCGGATTTCCGCCTAAACTCATTTCTTACTGTTATAATTAAGCTTAATGAATTTAATTCAAGCCATTATTCTTGCGGTAGTAGAAGGTTTAACCGAGTTTATCCCCGTTAGCTCAACTGGGCATTTGATTCTAGTATCAAACATCTTAAAAATTCCGCAGAATGATTTCACTAAACTTTATGAAGTTGCAATTCAGTTCGGGGCAATCTTAGCGGTAGTTTTTTTGTACCATAAGTTATTCTTTAATTTTAAAGATAAAAAGTTTTATCTTAAGCTTATAGTGGCAACGATTCCAGCTTTAATAATCGGCTTCATCTTCTCTGATAAAATAGATTCCGCCCTCGGCAGCCCAATAGCTACAGCCATCACCTTAATCTGCGGCGGTATAGTTCTTTTATTTATAGATCCTTTATTTAAGAGGTTACATCTTAAAAAATCTCCTCAAGAAAAAATTAGTTATAAAAAAGCTTGGTGGGTTGGTGTTTGGGAAACGTTAGCGATTTTGTTCCCCGGAACTAGCCGCAGTGCTGCCACAATCATCGGAGGCCTACAACAAGGCTTAACTAAAAAACTAGCTACTGAATTTAGCTTTTTAATTGCCGTTCCAGCCATGACTGCCGCAACAAGCTACAAGTTCTTCAGTTTTTTTAAAGATGGTCTAAGCTTAAGTTATACTCAGATGCTAAACTTAATTATCGGCAACATTGTAGCTTTTATTGTAGCAATTCTAGCGATCAAATTCTTCATCAGCGCTGTAAAAAGATACGGATTTCTACCGTGGGGGATTTATAGGATAGTGGCTGGGTTAGCGTTTTTATTATATTTTCTGTAAAGATTTTAAACTTAAGTTATAATTAAGCTTAGCAGGAAGAGTGCAGGAGTGGTTGAACTGGCTTGTCTCGAAAACAAGTGTGTCGGCAACGGTACCGAGGGTTCGAATCCCTCCTCTTCCGCCATCCCACTTCGCCAAAGGCTACGTAGGATGTAATCTAAGTTTGCTGAAGAGCCATTCTTCGCAATAGCATGATACAAGGGGCGTCAAAGTGTTTTATGTTTACATACTAAAAAGTTTAAAGGATGGCAGTATTTATACGGGCTACATGAAAGATCTTAAAAGAAGATTTAAAGAGCATAATAATGGTAAAAGTCATCACACTTCAAAACATATGCCCTGGTTACTGCATGCTTATTTTGCTTTAAATAATGAAACTGATGCCTTGAAATTTGAATCTTATTTGAAGACAGGATCGGGCATAGCTTTTTCCAGAAAACATTTTTTATGAATTTTAAATTCATGGTGACTTAATCTTAAAATATTAAAGTACAATACTTCTCGTGTTACAATGTCATAGATGGTTGAAAACTTACAAAATCAAAACTTCGAATTAGTATTAAACTTAACAAGGCTAGATATGGTTAAGTTTATATTGCCAATGTTATTCGCATTTGGTTTTGGGATGCTTGCGGCATCTCCATTGGCAGATTTTCTATACAAAAATAAACTGTGGCGCAAAAAAAGCGCAACTAAAGCGGTAGATGGATCGCCTGCATCGTTATCTTATAAATTGCATAACGATGCCCAGCGTCAGGTGCCACGTATGGGCGGGCTAGTAATTATAGTTGGGGTTTTGCTCACTGCCGGGATTCTTTATGTAGCATCTTATATAACCCATAATCAAATAATAAGTAAACTCAGCTTTGTAAGTAGGGGCCAAACTTG
The DNA here is from genome assembly GCA_036826375.1 of Candidatus Saccharimonadota bacterium. Lineage (GTDB taxonomy): Bacteria > Patescibacteriota > Saccharimonadia > Saccharimonadales > HK-STAS-PATE-42 > DAISWL01. Next base: position 55,007 of record DAISWL010000001.1, on the reverse strand, counting down.
GCTGCCAATATTCGGATTTATGATAGGTTCAATAGTTGGATTTCTAGACGACATGATGGTTTGTGGTAAGTTTAATTTGTTTAGTAAGTATGTTGGCGGGGGATTAAGCCTTAAGTTTAGGCTGCTCATAATATCTTTAGTTGCAATTTTAACTGGCTGGTGGATGGTTGTTAAACAAGATATAACCAGTACCTATTTTCCTTTTTTTGGAGAAGTTAAATTTGCGCCATTCCTTTTCTTTTTTATAGTATTTATGGTGATTATCTCAACCTACGCTAGTAATATTATAGATGGCGTAGATGGGCTTGCGGGCGGAGTTTTTGGAATTATCCTAATTACGCTAGGCTTAATTTCAGTTCTGCAATTCAAATACGATTTAGCAACACTTTGCTTTGTAACCAGCGGGGCAATCTTTGCTTTTTTGTGGTTCAACATCCCACCGGCCAGGTTTTTCATGAGCGAGGTGGGCTCAACAGCCTTAACGGTGATGATCGGAATAATTGTAGTTTCAACTAATACCATAGTTTATTTTCCTATAATCGGACTGCCTCTGGTTGTAACAGTGCTTTCAGCTGTGGTTCAGATAATTAGCAAAAAATTGTTTAAGCGCAAAATATTTATAATTGCACCGCTTCATAATCATCTGCAATTAAAGGGATGGCCAAACTATAAGGTTTCAATGCGTTACTGGGTAGTTTCGGTTATCTCAGCTATTAGTGGGCTAGTGCTGTATATACTTTCAACATATGCATAGTAAAATAAAATCTATAAAATCACCGCTACTTTTAAATCTTAATTTGAAACATGGGTTCTTCCAGGGGTATGGTGGAGTTTCTAGCGGAGATTTCGAATCGTTAAATGTTAAAAAGGGGATGGGAGATCCCGAAGCAAACATTCAAGAAAATTTGAAGCACGCGGCGGAATCTATTAAGCTTAACTCAGGGAAAATAGTTTTCATTAGACATAGTTTTGAAGATAATATCCTGGTTATTGATGGCGAGTCTTCCGGGGGCGATTATGATGGTTATGATGCCGTTATGACAAACCGCAAGAATACTATTCTAGGCCAAGGGATAGCGGACTGTGGCAATTTGATAGTTAGTGATAAAAACAAAACTTTCGTTGGTTTAGTACACGGTAGCTGGCATACTACTAAACTTAATATTGTATCTAAGTTTGTATCCAAGGCACTAAGCATCTACAAAGTTAAGCCAGAAAATATATTAATCTCTTTCGGTCCGATGCTGTGTTTTGAATGCTTTGAGTTTGGGGAGGAGGCTAGCGACCTGTTTGAACGCAGATACCTGAAAAGTATTGAACATGGAAAGTACCACTTTAATAATAAGCAAAATATAATAGATCAACTAATTAAAGCTGGAGTTGACCATCATAATATTTGGGATTCCAACGTATGTACTTTAGAAAGTGAAGATTACTTTTCTTACAGAAGATCTAAAAAACAGAACAGAGTTTCCGGAAGATTTTTAAACTTAGTAAGTTTAAATTAGTTATGTACTTGTGTTGGTTTAAGCTTAAGGGCTATACTTAAATTAAGCAATATAATTCTGTATAAATTCAAAGGAGGTGGTAATGGCAATATCTGGATCAATTAAGAATCAGCTAAATAAGTTAAACTTAGTAGCGGGCATGTCTCATATACTAGGCGCTTCCATAATATTGGGATGGGCAAAAGACGGTGCGCATTGGCCGGTCACTACATCTTACCTAGAGTTTAACCCGGTTACTTCATCATTACAGCCCGCCAGTCATCAAATAGGCAATATAAACCTCGCTTTTCTAGTGGCTTTATTCTTTATTATTTCTGCTAGCTTCCATTTTGCCGTGAGAGTTATCTGGAACCAAAAGTACTACCAAGATCTATCTAACGGCATTAACAGATTCAGATGGCTAGAATACTCGATATCCGCCTCTGTTATGATGGTGGCAATATCCGTCTTAAGTGGAATATATGATTTATCTTCACTGATTATGATATTTGCCCTAACCGCAATTATGAATTTAATGGGTCTGGTGATGGAGCTCTGGAATAATGATCGGGCTGAGCTTAAAAAACCGGTTAAGTGGCTATCCTATTGTATAGGCTGCCTTTCTGGTATTGTTCCATGGGTGGTGTTTGTAATTTACGTAGCAAGTTCCAGCAGTTACGGAGGAGGTCAGATACCAACTTTTGTTTACTGGATATATGTTAGTATTTTCCTGTTCTTCAACAGTTTTGCGTTCAATATGTATCTTCAGTACAAGAAAGTTGGCAAATGGTCTAAATATTTATATGGCGAGAAGGTCTATATAATTTTAAGTTTAGTAGCAAAAACTGTATTGGCCTGGCAGGTTTTTGCCGGAACACTTCGACCTTAAATTTAGGATTTAGTTTACCGCCGGGCCAAAGTATTTTGACTAAAACTTCCTTATGCTACGATTTAATAAAAACTTTTTTAAAAACAGCCTTGAATAGGTAACATCCAATTTGCTAAAATGTGAGTCAGGCTGTCGAAATCGCTACAAAACTAAAATCAGACAGTCATCGAAAGGGGAAAACTTATGACTAATAAGTTTAAACTAACAGAACAGGGCTTAGCAGAGTACCAGGCCGAACTGAAGGTGTTAATTGGCCGCCGCCCAGAAATTGCGGAAAACATAAAAGTTGCTCGAGAACAAGGTGATTTAAAAGAGAATGCTGAGTATCAAGCTGCTAGGGATGAACAATCTCAGGTTGAAGATAAAATATCTGAGTTAGAATCTATACTCAAAAATTATGAGTTAATATCCGCTGGTAAAAACAGAGATGTTGTAGAGCTTGGCGAGAGCGTTGTTATCGAATCTCAAGATGGCAAACAGCGTACTTTAATAATCGCTGGGTCCCTGGAAGCTGATCCAACAGAGGGCAAAATCAGCGATGAATCTCCAATGGGCAAGGCAATGCTCGGCAAAAAAATCGGTGAAGAGTTTGAAGTAAACGGCAAAAAGTACACTATAAAACGTGTAGAGTAGGCGTTTATCAATTTTTAGCACAAAAAATTAAAGCGTCTTAATCTAAAACTTAAGGCGCTTTTTGCTATAATTAAACCTAAGTTAATACAAGCAGGATTTAAAAGAAGGGATACCATGGCTACACTACAAGATTATCGAAACGAACGACTGAAGAAGTTAGAGCAGATTAAGGCTCTAGGCATTAACCCGTACCCTGCAAAATCCAAACGAACCCACAAGAATTCTGAAATCACAGATAAGTTTAGTGAACTCACAGGCTCCAGCGTCTCCGTTGTGGGTAGAATTAAGAATATCCGTAAGATGGGCAAAATCGGCTTTATTGTGATTGAAGATCAAAGTGGCCAGATCCAACTTTTTTTGCATGAAGATTCCCTTACATCTGAAAATAGAGAAAATAGCGAGCTTAAGTTTAGCGAAGTTGGGCTTCTAGATACGGGGGATTTCATCCAGGCATCCGGTCAGGTGATAAAAACCAAAACAGGTGAAATCTCTATTCAGCCTAGCAGCCTACGGTTACTAACAAAAACTCTTCGCCCAATGCCTCTAGGGCATGAGGAGTTTAGCGATAAAGAACAGCGTCTACGTCGTCGCTACGTTGATCTTAATGTTAATAAAGAGGTTAGGGAACGTTTTATTCGCCGTTCTAAGTTCTGGCAGGCCACTCGTCAGTTTCTATTAGATGAAGGATTCATTGAAATTAACATCCCGGTTTTAGAGCATACCACTGGTGGGGCTGATGCCAACCCGTTTGTTACCCATATGGATGCCCTCGGTCAAGATTTCTACCTGCGCATTTCGCATGAACTTCCACTCAAACGTCTAATCGGTGGAGGATATGAGAAAGTTTTTGATATTGGTCCGAGATTCCGCAACGAAAATTATTCCGATGAGCATCTTCCCGAACACGTCGCCATGGAAAGCTACGCCGCTTATCAAGATTATCAAGACGGCATGGAAATGTATGAGCGAATGATCAAATATGTTGCTCAAGAAACCTGGGGAACATTGCAGTTTAGCAATGTCAATGGTTTCGAGATTGATCTGGATCAGCCTTGGCCACGTATTAATTATGCCGATATCATGAAAGATGAATTTGGAGTTGATGTTTTTAATCCTAATCTTGAGGAGCTTAAAAAAATCTTAAAAGAAAATAAAGTGGAACTTGACGGCGACGTTAATGTTAACAGGGCTCTAGATAACGTTTGGAAATTGATTCGCCGAAAATCTGCCGGTCCATTCTGGCTAATTCACGAGCCAGTAGAGATTAGCCCGTTGGCAAAGACTGATCCTGAAGATAGTAGGGTAACCCAGCGTTTTCACCCAGTAATTGGTGGTAGCGAACTCGGTAATGGGTTTAGTGAGTTGAACGATCCTCAAGATCAACTTGCAAGATTTTTAGAACAGCAAAACTTAAGGGATTCAGGCGACGCAGAAGCAATGATGCTGGATATCGATTTTGTTGAGATGCTTGAATACGGCATGCCTCCAGCCTGCGGTTGGGGTAACAGTGAGCGCAATTTCTGGTTCTTTGAAGGAGTCTCTGCCCGTGAAGGAGTAATCTTCCCTCAGCTTCGCCAGGAGGTTGATGAAACTACTAAAAAAATTTATCCGCAGATTAAGTTTAATGAGCATAAAAATAAATCAGAATAACCCCGATTACATTTCAAGGTAGTTGATTTTTTATTAAGCTTATGTTATTATATTTTGTAATGATAACCCCTAAATTTAATCCAACTGACGCGCCTGAATCAGAGGTATATGCTAGAGACAGATATTCTTCTAGTAACATTTGGTTGTCAAATACTGATTCTTTAAGCATTTTCCGACTTGAAGAGAGAGAGAGTGATTAACGGTCTTGGGATTACGGCTTCAGCAATAGTAAGCTTTGGTAATCTTGGTCCACAAGGAATTGGTAGGTATGATCCTGGGCTGCACTTGCTATCTAGATATGAAGATAGAATAGGTTCTCCGTTTGTATCGTTCGGTAGTAGTGCGTTCGTACGCCGATTAGTTGAGGATCATCAGTGGGGTCAAGATCCAGTTGTAATCGAGGCTCAGATAGAACCAGGCAGAGCGCTGGTGCATCCAACAATCCCTGAAATATTATTGGTTGGCGGTTTGTCTCCTGATGAATTTGTAGCCACCCATGAAGTGCAAGATTTTGTAGATAACTCTAGGGCTAAACAATAGCCTTGTGTCCATGTTAAACTTAAGGGTAAGAGCGGGGGAACAGTCCTAATCGATGTCCGAACCCCCGAGGAATTCATTCAGGGCCACTATAAAGATGCCATCAATTTTAACTTGAGTTTAACGTTGACAGTTGATTATCAACTGTCAACTGTGCTAATATACTAACATATGAATATCCAAAAAACAGCTACAGATGGCACCAGCGGGATGCTTAATCTTGATAACCACAGAAATAGTGATAGGGTGGGTACCCTGCTAACTTTCATTGAAAAAAGGGGCAAGGCTAGCGTAAATCAGATAATAGAAGAGCTAGGTATCAGCCGTCAGGCTTTGTATAAGCACTATCTGACACCTCTTTTAGACGCCAATGCAATAGCCAAGTTCGGTAAACCTCCAAAAGTGTATTATTCAATAAAAATTGATCAGCCTAAAACTAGTTCAACCAGTGCTAAGATAGAGAGTGTTTTGGTCGATTACATCCAAATAACTCCCTCCGGCCAATTACTGAAAGGCGATGAGGCTTTCACTTTTTGGTGTCAAGAAAGAGATTACGATCGTGATACTTATCTTAAAAAATATAAAGATTTACAAAAAAATAATCTTAAGTTTAAAGATTCTTCAGGCTTAATTTCTGCAGATAAAGAAATGCGAGAAACCTTTGCTGATTACTGCCTTGCAAAAACTGCATATGTAGATTTTTATGCAGATGAGATATTTGGAAAAACATCTTTAGGTCAGCTGGTTCTTTATGCTAAGCAAGCTCAAGATAAAAAGCTATTTAAGCAGATTCTAAGCTTAACCGAGGCTAAAATAAATACTTTCATTAAACTTAATAAAATTGAGGTAGTTTGTTTCATCCCCCCAACCGTAAAAAGACAACAACAGCTAATGGGTTATCTGAACAATCACTTAGCTATTAATATTCCAAGGATTAAGCTTAGCAAGATAGTTGGAGATATTATCACGCCTCAAAAAACCCTATCAAAACTTAAAGATAGAATAATTAATATTAATCAAACAGTATTTGTGGGTGAAAGTTTACAAGTTAACGGAAGGAACATCTTAATCATTGATGATGCAGTTGGTTCAGGAGCTAGCTTCAATGAGGTTGCTAAGATGTTGAACAATCTTGAGCCTGATTCTAAAATTTATGGCCTGGCTTTGGTCGGCAGTAAAAAAGGTTTTGACGTGATAAATGAAGCTTAATTTTTAGGCAATAAGTACGCTCAAATTTAAAAAGGTAAGTATAGATCATACGAATCAGAAAACTATTCTAATCGATGTACGAAACCCTGAGGAATTCAACCAAGGCCACTATAAGGGCGCTATCAATTTTGATTTAAACTTAATGATGCAGGGCGAATTACCAAATCTGCCAAAAGATGCCAAAATAGAAGTTTATTGCAGAAGCGGAGGCAGAGCAGAAGCGGCAAAACAAATCTTGAATTCAGCCGGATTTAATGATGCAGAAAATATTGGCGGATACCAAGCCTAATATCACTAAACTGCTATAATAAATAATATGGAAGCAAATTTAAACTTAATTATTTCTGAAATTGTAAATCAACTATTTAGCTTAGATGCCGATGTAGAGCTAACTAGGCCGGATCCTCAATTTGGCGATTTTTCAACTAACATCGCTATGAAGTTAGCTGGTCAAATTAAAAAAAATCCTAGAGAGATAGCGGAGGAAATCTACAATAAACTTAAGGATCATAAAGCAATCAGTTCGGTTGAGATTGCTGGCCCGGGCTTCATCAATATTAAGCTTAAAGATGACTTGCTTTGGAACTTGGCAAATCAAGATTTGCCCCAAATTTATCAAAACCAAAATTGGGTTATTGAATACAGCTGTCCGAATGCTTTTAAAGAGCTTCACACTGGGCATCTTTACAACACTTTATTGGGAGATAGCATTGCCAAAATCTTTGAGGCGGCCGGAGCAAGAGTTAACAGAACTAGTTTTGGTGGAGATGTTGGTCGTCACGTGGCTAGGGCGATGTGGGGAATTCTACAGAAACTTGGCGGGGAGCATCCGCTTAAGCTTAATGACATTTCTAAAGATCCTATAGAGCGGGCCAACTTCATCTCTCAATGCTATGTTAACGGAGCCAGTGCCGATAAAGAAGATCAAGCCCAAGAGCAGATTTTACAGCTCAATAAAAAAATCTACCAGTTTCATTCTGGTGAAATCAAAAAAGATGATCCGCTGGCGGTAATCTATTTTACCTGCCGTGATTGGAGCTTTGATTATTTCAAGGCTTTTTACGCTAAGCTTAAGGTGAACCAAATGCATTATTATCCCGAGAGTAGCGTGGCAGATTTAGGCATCTCAAAAGTTCAAGAAGGTTTGGAGGCGGGCATCTTTAAAAAATCTGATGGAGCAATTATTTTTGAAGGCGGTGAAAATCTGAATAATCACACTAGGGTTTTCATCAACTCGGAAGGCTTACCAACCTATGAAACTAAAGATGTAGGAGTAATATTTCAAGAAATTGAAGATTATAATTTCGATCAGCGTTTATTGCTCACCGGTAACGATCAGAAAGAATATATGCAGGTAGTTTTCACGGCGGTTTCTCAGTTAGATTCTAAACTTAAAGGGCTTAATCATCATTTAGCTAACGGTACCGTTAAGTTTAGCGATGGCAAAAAAATGAGCTCACGCCTCGGCAATGTTACTCGGGCGGTTGATGTTCTTGCTTCGGTTGAAGAAAAGGTTAAGCTTAATAATAGTGATCAGAATCAGATTCAAGTGATTCAGCTAGGAGCTATTAAATATGAATTTTTGAAGTACAGAGTTGGCAGCGATATCAACTTTGACGTTCAAGAATCAGTTAGTTTGAATGGCAATAGTGGGCCATATTTGCAGTATGCTTATGCGAGGGCGATGGCAATTATGAGAAAAGCAGATTCAACAAAACAAGATCTCAACCTTAGTATTGACGGAAATAGTTTCGATGAAGAGGAGAGACTATTGGTGCTTAAGCTTAGTGAGTGGGGCGAGGCATTTGGGAAATCAGCAAAGGAGGCGATGCCTCATTATATTGCTAACTACCTCTATTCATTAGCGCAAGAATTCAATAGATTTTATGAAAAAACACGCATTATAGGAGATAGCCGTCAACAATTACGTTTAAGCTTGGTGCGAAAGTATGCTAATACTTTGAGCCTAGGTCTAAATCTTTTAGGAGTTGAAGTGGTTGATAGAATGTAGTTGGCTAGAATCAGTATCTCTATCATTACAATCAAAATAAATACTAAAACCCTAATGTTTTGAAGTGAAATCTGATTACATTTATGGTTCATTCTAAATATATTTTTGTTTAAGTATTCTTAGGTGTATAATATATAAAAATAATGCTTAAGCTTTAGGGTGGAAAGGCGGTTGTTCTGGCTAAGATTAATAACAATAATCTTCTAAGATTCATACAGGTATTTCGAAAAAGTTCATTAATAATAAACAATTCGTCTCATCACAATAATAACTGAAAATAACTTTAACAACGATAAGGGAGACTTCTAACAGATGGAAAATCAACAAAATCAATTTAACCAAGATGCACCCAGTAGTATAAATAACAATAATCCAAGCCCCTATAGTCCTCAGTTAAATCAACCAGCGAAGAAAAAGAGTGGTTTTTTAGCTGGTTTAATTATATCCTTGGTATCTTTGGTTTTGATTATTTTAGCGGGCCTCATTTTTCTTGGAGTATGGCTCTACGGCCAACGCGATAATCTCGGATCTAGCGAGCTGTCATCACTTTCTGCCGATTCTCAAATTATAGGTGATGATGCCTATGTTGAATATTATTTTTCGTTTAAGTCAGATAAAAGTTATTATGGCCCAAAATGGGATGTGTCATTTGACGGCGGATCTTATGCAAGAGAGTTTAAGCTTTCAGATTCTACCTGCAGAGCTTCTTATGCCAGTACTTATAATAATCTTCTCTTGAGCAATAAAGAGGCTATAAATAATGGCGTTAATCAGCTCAAAACATATGTCAATGACCAGTCTAACATTAAGAAACTAGATGAAATTACGGTAGAAATTCAAAAGAAAGATGGTCAAAAAATAAACCTACAGGGTGCCGTTTACAACTATAAGAGCAACGATGGAGTTCCTTACCGTATGAGGTACCTAGTTAAGAGTACTCGTAAAAGCACCTTAGCGGTTACTGAATCTTGCTCGACAAAAGATTGGGCTAAGCATCAACAAGATATCGATGATATTCGTGCCAAACAAGAGGTTTTGGGCTTTTAATATATTCGGGTTTCTTCTATATATTGAGTAATTGTTTGGGCGCGTAAACACTGTAGGGCTCTCCTAAAAGCGGTGGTATAATAATAGATAGTAATAGGCTTTAAATTTTAAAAAAGCGGAGACTAAAATTATGTCAGATTATACAATAAATTTAGAGGTAGGCTTCGTGGGGTATTCGGGGCTAACGGTCAACAGTGTTTATCTTAGTGGTAAAGTTTTTGCAGGTATATTTAAGCGAATGGCTCATGAATATAAAATTGAAATTAGTACGAGAGAGCAAAATGAGAGCTCATCTTTAAAAGCTGAAATACAAAAGTCATATGCAAAAAATTAAAAAAGCCATAATTGCTGCAGCTGGTTACGGCACTAGATTTTTACCGCAATCTAAGGCGATGCCAAAAGAGATGATGCCGATTGTTGATAAACCAATAATTCAATATGTTGTAGAAGAATTAGTTGAGGCTGGTATCACAGATATTATTATCGTAACTGGCTATCATAAAAGAGCGATTGAAGATCATTTTGACCATAGTTTCGAATTGGAACAAAGGCTTGAATCGGCCAACAAACATCGGCAATTAAAAGAAGTTAAACTTATCGCCAACATGGCTAATTTCTATTACGTTAGACAAAAAGGCCCAATCGGCAATGCTACTGCCATACTTAACACTAAAGATTTAATAGGTGATGAACCATTTATATTAATGTGGGGTGATGATTTTATGGAATCTAAGCCTTCAAGAGTCATGCAACTCATCAAGGCATACCAAAATAACCCAGATGCCGCTGCTGTAATATCAGCTTTTAAGGCAGATAGGCCGCAAGATTATGATAAATACGGCTACATAAGTGGGCAAGAGCTAGATAATGGCTTGATTAAGCTTAGTGGAATCTTAGAAAAGCCGGGCTACGGTAACACCGATAGCAAACTCGCGGTTCCTGGTGGTTCATTATGGACTCCCATGATATTCCCAGTGATTGAAGAATTATCAAAGAGGCCAGATGTCTTATCTGGCAAGCGAGAATTGATGTACACAGACGCCCTAGATATACTAATCAAAAAGGGTTATAACTGCCTGGGGGTTGAAATCAACAATGCTAAATTCCATGATTGTGGAGATAAGCTAGAGTATTTAAAAACAGTTGTGCAGTATGGGATGAAGCATCCAGATGTTGGAGCTGATTTTTCCGATTGGATAAAGAAAATAAATAAAGGAATTTAGAAATGGCAATTAAACGAACATCATTAGTTTATAGCGGAGCAAACATCGGTTTCAACGGTCAGCTGATAGAAGTTGAATGCGACATCACTAATGGAAAACCAAGAATAACAATTGTCGGATTAGGCGCTAAGGCTATTGATGAGAGCAAAGAAAGAATCAGAAGTGCTATTAAAAACAGTGATCTTTTCTTCCCGAAGAAAAATATCACTTTAAACTTAGCGCCGGCTGATATCTATAAAGATGGAACTGCTTACGATTTACCAATGGCGGTGGCAATCTTAATTGCCGCAGATGAAATCGACCCCAAATCAGTTGAGGAAACTCTTCTAATAGGGGAGTTAGCTCTTGATGGATCGTTAAGGCCTGTTCGTGGAATCATCGGCTATGCTGAAATCGCTAAAAAATCTGGTAAAACTAATCTGATTGTTCCGGAAGAAAATGCCGGACAAGCTTCGCTTATAGGTGGAGTTAAAGTTTACGGTGCTAAAAACTTAAAGCAAGTGTTTAAGCATCTGAAGAATATTGAGAAGTTAAGCTTAACAGAGGAATATAAGCCTAACGATGAACTCAGTGATTTCAAAAATGTGATAGATTTTTGTAACATCCATGGTCAGAAACAAGCTAAACGAGCGCTAGAAATTGCTGCGGCGGGGCATCACAATGTTTTGATGAGTGGGCCTCCCGGAGCTGGTAAAACGATGATGGCCAGAGCTTTGGTTGGGATTTTACCGCCCCTTACTCAAGATGAAATTGTGGAAGTTACTAAATTGCACAGTTTGGCAGGTAAATCTACCGAAGTTTTAAGCCAGCGACCGTTTCGCGCCCCGCACCACACCAGTTCAGGGGCTGCATTAATCGGCGGGGGTAAAATACCTAAACCCGGTGAAATTAGCCTTTCGCATCGCGGAGTTCTATTCTTGGATGAATTGCCAGAATACCCTCGTCAGAATCTTGAAGCTCTGCGCCAGCCGCTAGAAGATAGAATAGTTTCAATTGCCAGGGTTAATGAAAGCGTAGAATTCCCGGCAGATTTTATGTTGGTTGCCAGCCAAAATCCGTGCCCCTGTGGTTACTTTGGAGATGAAGATCACGATTGCAGTTGCTCTAATTTTCAAGTTCAAAACTATAGTAAAAAAATCTCAGGTCCGCTTTTAGATAGGATAGATCTAATAGTTTTTGTTAAAAGAGTAGAGCATGAAAAGCTGCTTAAAAAGGCTAGCGATGAAGAAACTACAGCCGAGATACTAACTCGGGTTTTAATAGCTAGAGAGGCTCAGAAAAAGCGTTACGGTTCAGGTTCGAAAACTAATTCGCACATGAGCAATAAAGATGCCCGCGAGCTAGCCCAAATCACCCCTGAAGCTAAGCAATTTATAGATGATTACGCCAATAAGATGTACCTCTCAGCCCGTGCTTACATGAAGGCGGTTAAAGTAGCCAGAACAATTGCTGACCTTGAACAGAGTGAAGATGTTAAACTTAACCACATAGCCGAAGCTTTGCAATACCGCAAGAAAGATGCTTGAAATCATCCCAACATCTGCTATACTAACTTATAAAGTAAAATTAACAACCCCATTTTTAAGGATAATCAGCTATCAGAAAAAAAAGCTCTAGAAAATTTGAGCCCAGAACCAGGATCAACCAATTCATTCGTGCGCCTAAACTTAAGGTGATAAATGATGAGGGTGAAATGGTTGGCATCCTTGACCGTGATGAAGCTCTTGGTATGGCCAAACAAGCAGGCCTAGATTTAATAGAAGTTTCGCCCAACGCTGATCCTCCTGTGGCCAGAATTGCCGATTGGGGTAAATATAATTACCAAAAAACCAAAAAAGCTAAAGAGAGTAAGAAAAATCAGGTAGTTCAAGAGCTTAAGCAGATGCGTATCGGCCTTAAAATAGGTCAGCACGACCTCGATGTTAAGCTTAACAAAATTAATAAGTTTTTAGATGCTGGCAACAAGGTAAGATTTGTGTTACTATATAGAGGAAGAGAACGTGCCCACAAAGAGTTAGGCTTTAAACTGTTTGAAAGCATCATTGCTCAGATGAGTGATGATACTATAGTTGAGCAGCAGCCAACTCTAGCCGGGAACAACTTATCAATGACAGTAAGGAGATCTAAATAATGCCTAAGATTAAGTTAAAAACCAGAAAGTCTATTGCTAAAAGAATTAAGCTTAGCAGTAGCAAAAAAATGTTGCGCGGCTCGGCATACATGAGCCATTTCTTGGCCAAGAAATCTGGCGCTAACAAGCGTAGGAAATCTGGTGATGTAGGGGTAGATTCTACCAACCAAAAAACAATTAAAAGGGCTCTAGGGCTTTAATTTAAAGATATAATACTAGGAGAAAACAATGCGTGTTAAAAAAGGCGTAACCAAAAGAGCTAAGCACAAGAAAATTTTAAAGATGGCGAAAGGGATGAGTCATCCTCGTCGTACATCTTTCAGGTTGGCAAAACAAGGAGTCATCCGTTCACTGCAGTATGCTTACCGCGATAGACGTAACAAAAAGCGTGATTTCCGCCGTTTGTGGACTGTTAGAATCAACGCAGCCCTAAGGCAGTTGGATCCTACCAATAGTTATTCCAAGTTTATTGCTAAGCTTAATCAGTCTGAAATTATTTTGGATAGAAAAACTTTAGCTGAACTTGCTGTTAACGAGCCAAAAGCTTTTGAAGCTGTTGTTAGCGCTGTTGATAACAGCTAGGTAATAACTACTATTTGGCATTTGCTTCAAAGAGTGTCCCCCCGTTTGGAATGCGTGTAACTGTTGCCTCATCAGCGTGCCCGGGTAATCTAAGCTTTTCTCCACGATTCAAATAGCCAACATCTGAGTTAGTCAGCGTCTTCGCCAACTATGGGTACAGGCTGTGGGCAAACGTAGGATACTACGGAATTCGTAACCCTGGCACCTTCGCCTATCTTAACGGGCCCAAAAACGGTAGAATCGCTAACCCCGGCTCCTCGTTCGACCTGCGCCATACCGAAATCTGTGCCATTGTCATCAAATCCAAGCACGGTTGAACCTCTTAATAAGGTCGTCGGTGCCCCATGATTTTTAATTTCCCCAGGTTTAGGTAAATACACATTATCGATAAGACTGTGCATCACATATAAAACATGAGGGGGATATCTGTCGGGGAACAGGCGACTCATTAATTTTTTCCCAACTTCCCCTGCTAAACGTCTGAGCCCGGAGCTAGATTCAGCTGTATCGTAGTGAACGTTCGCCCCAATTATACTATTGGATGACACTCTGGCTATTTCGCGGGCTGCCATGCTTGCTCCTCGAGCCACAAAACTCGAATCTACTCTTTCTAATTCCCCGGAGTCTACCGCATCTTGTAATCTTGTTAGCGCATCGGGCTCTTGTTCACAGTGTAAATGTTTAGGTGATGGCCTAGTCGCAAATTCATTTTCCGCACTCATTGAGGTATATTCCTTTCAAATTATTTTTGTGTTTTACTTACGTCTACCGCTTACATACTAGCATAAATAACATTAGTATGTCAATATAATTTTTGTTGTATTAATATTATTATTTAAAGTAGTTTTAATTCTTTACATGAGAGTGCCCTACTTCAAACGAGACTGGGGGTACTTTAATTAGCGTCTTGATGGTATAATTAACTTTTGATTAAGTTGATTTTATCGGGTGATATATTTTAACTGAGAGTTGATATTTGCATGAAAACATCTAAACTAAAAATGGTTATAAACTTGGTTACGTTGCTGTTGCTAGGGGCTACTATTTATTCTTTACGCAGTAATATACTAGAAACCCTGAAAAACATCAAGAATGCCGATTATTTTATTTTAGCCATTATTCCGTTTTTGCAGTATTGGAACTATCGTTCAACTGGCAATTTGTACCGCAGTATCTACAAGATATTTGGCGTAGATATAAGCCAGAATCAATCATTAAAGTTGGCATTAGAGCTTAACTTTGTTGGGTTCGTTCTGCCAACAGCGGGAGTATCGGTAATCAGCTATTTAGCGGTTAGGATGCGTGAAAAAGCTAAGGCATCTATCTCTACCTCCGTGATTACAACTAAAATAATGATTCAAAACCTAAGTTTTGTAATATTCTTATTTGGTGGTTTGTTTGTACTTTCAGCTTACGGCAAGGCCAGCAATTTATTAATACTAGTATCATCTAGCTTAAGCTTAATGATACTATTTGGCGGAGCAATATTTATATATATTATTAGCTCTAAGGCCAGAATCCGGTCGTCAACTAAATGGTTGATAGATTTAGTAAACCTATTTTTCACTAAACTTAAGCAGGCTAAAAATAATTTAGCCGCAAAACTTTCATCTAAAAAAGTAGAAAAAAAGGTTAACGATGTTCTGGATAGTGAAAGAATAGTGGCAAGGCTTAGCACCATCCACGATAATTACTTAATTTTAAAGAGAAGCAGACGACATCTTAAAAAGCCGTTTGTATACGGTTTACTCGCTAACCTGACTGAGCTTGCAACTATATACCTAGTTTTTGCCGCAATTGGTTACATTGTTAATCCTGGGGCAATCATTATATCTTACGCTGTGGCTAGTTTTTCGGGAATATTTTCAATTATGCCCGGGGGAGTGGGCATCTACGAAGGCTTAATGGTAGCAGTGATGGTCAGCGCTGGAGTTCCGGCTGGGGTTAGTCTTTCGGGAATAGTGATGTATCGAATTATAAATACGGCTTTATCTCTGCCCGCCGGATACTACTACTACCACAAAAGGTTAAACGCCGACTCATTACTTAAACTTAATCCTAAAAATAAAAAATAATGACTGGTTTAGCAGAAATCAAAATTAGCCCATCAGAGTGTGTCGCTTTACTTAATCAGTCACTGGAGTACGCCTTCCATGGTATAACAGTGGTAGGAGAGGTTCATAGCGCTAAGCTCAATAAGGGCCAGTACATATTCTTAGATTTAAAAGATGATTACTCTACTCTGAACTGCTTCTTAACGCCCTATCAGCTTAATTCTGATAATCTTGCTATGACAGATCTGGTCGATGGGACTTTAGTGGAAGCGGTTGTTTCTCCTAAATTATTAAATTCTGGTAGGTTTAGTTTCACTATTATCAAACTTAAGGTGTTGGGCGAGGGCGTCATCAAAAATAAGTTCGATCAGCTTAAGCTTAAGTATCAAAAGCTAGGATTTTTTGAACCCAGTCGTAAGCGTCAACTGCCAGTTCTGCCAACTGAAATTGCAGTTGTAAGTTCAAAAGATGCCGCTGGCTGGAAGGATTTTTTGCATATTTTAAACTTAAATTGGCCGGCAGTTAAAATCAATTTGTATAACGTTAGTGTGCAGGGTACAAGCGCCATTAAAGATGTCGCCTCAGCCATCAAAAAAGCTAATCAAAATCAGGCTAATCAACTAGTGGTTATTGTTAGGGGTGGCGGTAGTTCTGACGATCTCGCAACCTTCAATTCTGAAGAAGTTATTGAACAAATTTTTAGTTCAATTTTACCAGTGTTAGTGGGGGTCGGTCATAAGGTAGATGTAACCTTAAGTGAGCTAGTTGCTGATAGGGCGGCGGCTACTCCAACCGATGCGGCTAATATTCTATTTCCAGAATATACTAGTTTTGTTGAAAGCCTTAAGCTTAATCTGCAAAATGCCGAGGATAGGCGCAGTGATGTAGTTAAAGAGCTTAAGCTTAATCTTTACAATAAGCTCAACTTAGCTAAGCATAAATTGTTTGGCGATTTAAACTTGATGAACAGTTATTTAAACTTAGCGAAACAGAAAATTGCAGCAGCCGATATTAATAAGTTATTCGATGCCGGGTTCTTATTGCTTAGCAAACAAGATGCCAAATTAACCAAATCTAAAAAACTAAAGATAAATCAAACTATTAAGCTTAAGGGCAAAAATGTTACAATTAAGGCAGAAGTGAAGGAGTTAAAATATGAATGATATTGATGAAAACGCGACAGTTAAACAATTAAAAGATGAGCTGGATAAGCTCCTCGCTGAAGTTCAGGATGCCAACCCCGAAGAAATTGAGGAATCTAGCCTTAAGCTTAAGCGGGCATCTGGGATCATCGTTTTAATTGAAAATAAACTTAAGTTTAGCGAGGTTGAGATCAGGGAGATAGGCAATGATGCCTAATTGGTTATTCATAATCTTTTCAATTATTCTTCTGCCATTTGCTATGGTAGTAGTTTTCAGTGGAGCGCCATACTTACCAACCCGCAAAAAACAAATTTTAGATGCTATTAAACTCGCGAACTTAAAAAAAGGTGATTTTGTGGTAGATCTTGGTAGTGGCGATGGGGCAGTGCAGAAAGTTCTGGCTGAGCGGGGAATCCATTCTTTAGGCTACGAGATTAACCCTTATCTATTTTTAATCTCTAAAATTAGGCTACACAAGTATCGTAAAATTGCTAAAGTTAAACTTTCTAACTTTTGGGATCAAAGCCTGCCGACAGAGACATCAACAGTATTCGTTTTCTTATTAGATAAGTACATGGAAAGGCTAGATGTTAAACTTAAGGATCAATCTCATAAACTAAACAAACATTTAAGTTTAATAAGTTTTGCTTTTAAAGTTCCGGGCAAAGATCCGGCTAGGATAAAAGGAGGGATGTATTTGTATGAATATTGATTTATAAAATAATCTTCACAGCCTAAACTTAAGCGTGTTATAATTTAGTTATTATGGAACCAAATTTTAACCAACCGAATCAACCGACACCTCCGGGTAGTTACGGTAATTTTAACTTTAGCCAAGAAAAGTCAAAGAAGAAATTTAATATGATGATAATACCAACAGTTTTACTGAGTTTGGCAGTAATAGCGTTGGTCATTTTTTTGTTTAGTTATAAAAATAAGTATCAGTACCAACGAGATAATGTACAGAATATAGCAAATCAACAAGTAGCTGCGGCTAAAAAAGAACAAAAAGTTACCCTAGATAAAGAGTATGCTGAGCAATCTAAATCACCATATCTTACCTATGAAGGCCCAAGCGAGCTTGGATCGGTAAAAATTAGCTATCCCAGAAACTGGTCTGTTTATATAGATCAAAATCAGGGTAAAAAATTATTCGATTTTTATTCCCATCCTATTGTAGTGCCATCTGCTAACCTAGATAAAAAGTATGCCCTTAGGGTGGCGATTACTAGTGATAGCTACCAGAACGCCTTATCTGGATACGAAAAAGATAGTAAATCAAAGAAAATTACGATTAGCCCCTACCAGGTTTCTGGCGTATCCGGGGCTAGAATAGATGGGGAGATAAACAAAGATCAGGATGGTTCACTTGTAGTTTTGCCCGTACGTGATAAAGTGCTTTATGTTTGGACCGAAGACAAAACCTACATTGCAGATTTTAATAATATAGTTTTGAAAAACCTTAGTTTCATACCCTAAGTCAGATATAAGTGGTAGAATTGCTTGATATTAAGCTTAAGTTAGTGTTACTATTAAATTAATATGACAAAAATCATAAAAAATAAAAAAATAGTTTTAAAAATAAAATCAGCTTTGCTAATCGGCTTAGTAACCTTAAACTTAGTTGCTGGGTTTCCGTTTCTGAATGGCGGAGTTACTCTGGCCGATAAATACGATGAAAAGATTAAAGCTCTTGAGGCTGATGTAGAAGCTGCAAATCAGAAAGCTGCCGATGCCGCTTCTAGGGGGGATACCCTCCAGGCCAAGTTAGATGAGCTAAATGGTCAGATCTCGACCATGCAAGGCCAAATTAGGGTTAATCAGGCTAAGACCGATCAACTTGGTGATCAAATTAATGAAGCTGAAAAGAAAATCACTTCTAACAAAAAACTACTAGCTCAGAGTTTAAAACAATTATACGTTGAAAGTACAGTTTCATCCTTAGAGATGCTAGCATCTAGCTCTAACTTGAGCGAGTACATAGATAAACAAGAGCAGTTGAACAAAACTCAATCTAAAGTATCTAGTCTGACTAAGGAAGTTCAAAACCAGAAGGTTGTTTTAGAATCTCAGAAAACCCAGGTTGATAACCTGATACAAGATCAACGAGCAATAAAAGTTAGTTTGGATGAGAAACAATCAGAAACTAATCAACTGTTGGAAACTACAAAGGGGGAGGAGGCTGCCTATCAATCTCAGATAACCTCTAAAAAGCAACAGATTGATGATCAAAGGGAGCAGCAGGCCGAGGCTAATAAAGCCAACATAGCACCAGTAAGCGGAGGGGTTACTCTTTCGCCCGGAACTGGCGGAGGAGGGTACCCTTCTTTATGGGCGAATGCACCTCAGGATAGTATGGTAGATAGTTGGGGCATGTATAATCGTGAGTGCGTCAGTTATACGGCCTACAGAGTCGCTTCGAGTGGTCGCCACATGCCCTATTGGGGAGGACGCGGTGATGCTAAAAAATGGGATGATAACGCTAGGGCGGCTGGGATTCCTGTAGATACTTCACCGAAAGTTGGCGATGTGGCCATCTCTAACGCCGGATACTATGGTCACGCAATGTACGTTGAGGCTGTTTATAATAATGGTACCGTCAAAGTATCTCAGTACAATTACGGTATACCAATGGGAATGTATAGCGAGATGGTTACTTCAACGGCTGGACTTTACTTTATACATTTCCCTTAAGTTTAAGATATAAACTTAAATACTAAAGCCCAAATTACCACTAAATTTACTACAAGCTTATGCTATTATAGTAACAACTGTAACAACTCTAGCTAACTCATAACTAGTTAGAGTAGTGTATACGGATATTAAGTTATAAGGAGGAAGCTTGAGTAAAAATTCTACCAAATATATTGATAATAGAGTGGATATTTCGCCGATTTCCTACTTCATCACGCTATTTGCAATAGCTTTGATATTCTTTGCCCTCGGTAACAGGGTTAAGTATATGCCCCTACCGGGTATTTTGAAATCTGAATCTGCACAAAATCTTTCTGGGCAAGTCGATACTACTGGTTTACAAAAGGTTTACGATACTCTTAAATCTAAATACGATGGGGATTTAACTGACGAGGAAGTTAATTTAGGGCTGAAGCGTGGCTTGGTTCAATCTATCGGCGATCCTCATACATCCTATTTCACAAAGGATGAATACCAACAATTTAGTAGTGATCTTCAGGGCAGATATAGTGGTATTGGAGCGGAGGTAGGCAAAAAGGGCGATGCTATTGAAATAATTTCTCCACTCGATGATTCTCCAGCCGCTAAAGCTGGTTTGCGACCAGGAGATATTATCATGAAGGTGGGGGATTACTCAGTAGGTCAAGAATCTACATTACAAGAGGTGGTTGATAAAATCAAGGGTGATGCCGGCACGGTTGTTAATATTAAGATCTTCCGCCAATCTGAGGGCGAGAGGGATTACCAAATAGTTAGAGAAAATATCAAAGATAAGAGCGTTAAGTTTAGTGTAGATGATGGTATTTTAAATATTAGAGTATCCAGATTTGCCGATGACACCGCAAATTTAGTTACCAGCGCTATTGAAACTGGATCAAAAGATAAAAACCTAAAGGGGGTTATTGTTGATTTACGCGATAATGGAGGGGGTCAACTGGATGCGGCTGTTAGTGTGAGTAGTCAATGGCTGAATTTCGGTCAGACTGTGGTTGAAGAGAGAGCTGGAGGTAAGGTCAGACAAACATTTAAATCTGATCGAAACGGCCCACTCGCTGGCTTAAAAACAGCGGTACTGGTTAACTCTTATAGCGCTAGCGCTAGCGAGATAGTAACTGGGGCACTTAGAGATTATAAGAAAGCTAGAATTATAGGCCAAAAGACTTATGGGAAGGGTAGTGTCCAAGAACTAATACCGCTAGATGACGGGAGCGCCCTTAAAGTTACAGTAGCTAAATGGTTCACTCCTAATGGTGATAATATAGATAAACAGGGTATAGAGCCCGATCAGGAAGTAAAAATGGACTATGCCCAAAAAATAAGTGGTGATGACCTGCAAAAGCAAGCAGCAATACAGTATATAAATAATAATTAAGTTAATATGGAGAATAAATGGCAAAGAAGATTTTATTAGTAGAAGATGAAATAGCGTTAGCTTCTGTTTATACAGCAAGACTATCGGCTGAAGGTTACGAGGTTGAATCTGTTAATGATGGCCAATCGGCAGTCACTAGAGCCATTCAGAATCAGCCAGATTTAATATTATTAGATATAATGATTCCTAAACTTAGTGGTATCCAAGTTCTTAAAACCCTAAGAGAAAATCCGGAAACTAAAAATATTAAAGTCATCATGCTTACAGCTCTCTCACAGGATAACTACAGGTCCCAGGCTGAATCAATGGGAATCAGCGGCTATTTAGTAAAATCTCAAGTGGTTATATTCGATGTGGTTAATATAGTGAGAGGGGTACTAGGCTCTTAAGGCTAAGAATGCCACTAAGAGATTCTAGATAGCCAAACTGTGATATAATAATATATTATTGAGTTGATATTATATGGAAAATAAGTTTAAAGATCTTCCGGATTTCAGGGAGCTAGGCGACGTAATAGGTGATGGGTTCCTTTGGGGATCTAACGGTTTTTGCTATCAAACGTTTTTGGATCGTTCATCTCAAATTGCCAAATGGAGATCCGCTTATGATCAGTCAATAGCAGAGGCATTTTATGCCAGACATGGCCACAAGCCAATATATACCAACTTTAAAGATGCTCTACTAAACCCCAATAATTACTCTCTCGATTTATCAGATCTTAAGTTTAGTGATTGGCAAAAGGTGATAGAAATAGCTAAATCAGTAGGGGTCAACAGCGTTATGGTCAATCTAGACTGGGCCAGGCTAGAGCCAAAGAGGGGTACTTTTTCTAAAAAATATCTCAACGAGTATAAGAGAATTATTAATCATCTTAAGCAAAACAAAATAGTACCAATATTAACACTATGGGCATGGAGTCATCCTCAGTGGTTTGAAGAGCTAGGAGGATTTAAATCGAAAGTTAATCTTAAATATTTTTATAGTTATGTTAATCACGTTACTGATATTATCCCTAGTGGGTCTACGGTGATAGTTTTAGAAGATACTTACAACTATTTTAAGTTCTATAAACAGATATTTTCTAGCGGTAGAGCAGGATCTTCTAAACTTGCAATTAATTTGTCATCTAATTTTGCACGAGCATTAAGGCGCGCAACTACAATAATTAAGCTTAAGGATAAATCAATTCAGGTTGGACTAACGGTATCAAGTTGTTTCTTAGATAAACCATTAAGCCGCCATATTAAGCTTAATCGTATGCTATTTCATAATACAATACTGAAAGAAGCCAAAAGAAGCTGCGATTTTATTGGTCTAGGGGTAAATAATAGGGCTAATGAATCAAAATCAGTTCTAGGCTCAAAAGAGTATTATGGTGATATGAACGAGGGTGATACCGAAAAATTTATGGTTAAATCTTTTAATTATTTAGATACCAAATTACAAATGCCAATCTTGGTGATTAACAACGGTGTTTCTGATATTGAGCAAAAATATTATTCCACGGAAATTGAGAATAGCGTGAATGCTCTCTTTAAAGCCTCTCTACAAAAAGCTAATATGATAGGTTATATTTATGGTTACTTAACTCAAGCCCAGCAAATAAATAGCGGTAGGTTCATCAGCCAATCACTTTGTGCGCAGTCTAAAAATTCGTCTAAATTAAAAGTTCAGGCAAGAGCCAGGGCTTATTCCAAGCTGATCAAGAGTGTCAATAAGGCCAGAAAACCTAACTACCAGCCAGCTGTTAGTTCTATAATAGATTCGATTAACCAATATAAAAAAGCTAAGCGGAGTAAGGTTAAAAATATCTTACAACAATCTGTTAAATCTATTGCGTCAAAAGTTGATCAAGCTAAACTTAAACGATCAAAGCCTATCGTGGCGATAGGTGAAGGTGGAGATCCGAAATTAAAATCTTTCATCTCATCGCTAAACTTAAGTGGGGAAGGGGTTAATCCGTTTGAAAGCGCTAAAAAGATGTCATCAGCTGGCGCCGCTAAACTTAAATCAACCTCTGCTTCTGCCAGAGCAAAGCTTATAGATAATAAAAAAATTGTTCAATCTAAGATTAATCAATCAATTAAGAAACCTAAATTTGGTGATTTTATTAAGAGGCCAAGCAGCAAATCGCCAAAAGCTGTAACAAAAACAAAAAAGGTGCAATCTCCAGGAGCGGCCAAGCCTAAAAGTTCTTCCGCAACCATAAATAACAAAACCAAAAAACGAAGAGTAGTTTAGGACATATCGGCGGAGCTTTAATAGATTTAGTTTAAGCTTAATATAAAAGAATGATTTCTGTTTAAAGGGTGAAGCCCGCCCATGAAGAAGCGGGCAGGCTTACTCATCCCCTCGTGTAAGAAGAGAATGGCGATGGGAAATATTATCATCACCGTGAAGATGACGGATGTCTCTTTTACACTTACTTCCCTTATAAAGAGGGACCCCGATGCAACAACCCCCTCTCTTCTCCAACTGGTTGGCAAATAGAGAGGTTGGACTGCCCTCATTTCAAACTTAAGCTTAGTTAAAATATTCTAAACTCACTAAGCTTGAGGTAGATCATCGACTCGCCTCTCTTTTAAAAGGGGAAGAGTTGAGTCTTTGATCCAGCCATGGTGAGGCTTGTGGCCCACTTTGCACTAGTTTGTCTGGCGCGCGGGGGCCGAGGCTTATCTTGGGGGAGGGCGCAAAGAGTGTTTTCACCAGCATTGAGCGAAACTAGCATGTTTTGAACAATGTTAAACCCGAAAACTGAACCAGATAGGCGATTTTTAAGGTGTTTTATAAATAGTTTTCCACAGGTGTGAACAAACTAAAAGGTTTTTTTGTACAAACAAATGTCTCAATAACACTTAAGTTTAATTTTTGCGATTGGTTGCTAGTGGAAAACATTCTAAATGACTAAGAAAAAGTATTATAAAAGGCTTGCAAGTGGGTAGTAGTGGGTAGTAAACTGGTGTTAGTGGGAAAAAGTGGGTAGCACTAAAAGCTACAAGGCAAATCCCCAAAATTAACAAAAAATAAATTAAAAAACAGGAGATCTCAACAAAGTGGCAAACCTGGATTACTTTGAGCGAAAGCTTGACAGCAAGAGAAGGCTAACTATACCTTCTGAGCTTAGGGCCGAGTTCGCTGAAGGTCAGGTTGTAATCACTAGAGGTTTCGGTCAATACTTGCACCTTTACACAAAACAGGTATGGGATCAGCAAGTAGAGCCTAAACTTAAAGGCGACATCTTAAGTGAAGAAGTTGCTGATTTAAATGTTAAGTTTAGAACCGGCCGAGTAGAGATCGTAATGGATGCCAAACAGGGTAGAATAACTCTGGAGCAACATCACCTAGATTGGGCTAACATCGGCAGCGATGTAGTAGCAGTTAGGGCTGGAGCTTACTGGCGCTTAATGGCTAAGCCTGAATAGATAATCTAATCAGGGTGGGCAGCCATTAAGTTTAATTGCACTTTAACAAAATATAATAAGTAACAAAATAAAACCATCGAGGTCAACTTTAGGGCAGTCAACATGTGGTATAGAAGTTTCACATTAAAAAAACTTTGCACCTTATTTTAAAAAACCTCCCAAAAAAATAACTCCACCTCACATAAGTCTCTCTATGAAGATCATTCTAGCTAGTTAATTTCGCATTTTATAAAAGCGATTAAAACAATCTTAAAAAGTTTAGCTAAGAATATCTTTATAAAACAAAAAACAAAAATGAAAACAAAAAAAACAAAAAGTTGATTGCTCTTAAGGTGACCTCGAACTTTTAAATTGTAACCCCCTCTTAATCTTAAATTTAGAGTACCTAAGTTTAAGGCTGAGAGAGGGTTACTAAGCTCATATAAATCACATCTTTTAGTTTAAATTTATAGAAAAATAAACTTGCTAAAAATACCGTGATCGTAGCTTACTAAAAACAAAAACATTTGAATTTGCTATACTCATAAAAACAATGAATAGCTTTTATCACATACCGGTACTTATTAAGCAGGTTATCCAGATTCTTTCTCCTCAAAAAGGTGACAGATATCTTGATTTGACTGCCGGATATGGTGGTCATACTGGTGAAATAGTATCTTCAGGCATTAAGCCCGGTGATATGACACTGGTAGATCGCGATAAGTTTGCCGTAGACCATTTACTAGCTAACAGGCAACTGAATGGTAGTAGGATAATCAAATCTGATTATTTGAAGGCGGTTGGTATGCTTGCTGATGAAAATCAGCAATTCGATATGGTTCTTTTAGATTTAGGAGTCTCGTCACCACAGCTTGACAATATAGATAGGGGATTTTCCTTCCAAACAGATGCATCATTAGATATGCGAATGGATCAACAACAAAGCTTAAGTGCTGGAGATATAGTTAATACCTACAGTGAACAGCAGTTAATCCAGATTCTGCAAATTTATGGAAATGAGCCTAAGGCTAAAAAAATAGCCAATCTTATTGTAGCCAACAGACCAGTTGATTCAACTGTTAAGTTAGCAAACATAGTTAGTCAAGCTTACAGTGGTAGATGGATGAAAAAGCATCCAGCTACTCGTACATTCCAATCCATTAGGATTGCCGTAAATGATGAGATTACTCAATTAGAACAAGTATTAAGCTTAGTATCTAAAATCTCAAAATCAAATACGCGGGTGGCAATCATTAGTTTTCACAGTTTAGAAGACAGAATAGTCAAAAACTGGATTAGAGAAAACAGCTATGGTTATGAATCCATAATCAATAAAATAGATTCCACCCCGTTTTACGGCAAAATAGACGATGTTAATAATCCGCGGGCGAGAAGTGCTGTGCTTCGGGGCTTCGTATTCAAATAAAACAAAAACATTCACAGCAAAAAAGAAAGGATGCGCACATGAGGATCAAAATCCAAAGTCGCTCAAAAGCTACCAGAATAGCAGTTAGAACTGCTTAGTTTGTAGCAAAAAACTAGGGCTTAAGCTTACATAGTTAAGCTTAAGCCCCAGTGAATACAACATCTTTCTTGTAAAAAAACGAAAACAAAAATAAAAGAGGCAAAAATAAAAATGACATACTACCAAAACCAAATACAACGTTCACGGTATTCTTACAAAAGAAACGCTAACTTAAAATACGATTTCAGTGCCAAGCGTTTGGGGCCAGTATCTACTTTTGTCGTTGCCGTGCTGTTACTAAGTTTAATTGGTATAATGTATGCATCCCAACAAACGAAAGCTAGCAGGTATGCTTATCCGGTTTCTAAACTTGAAACTACGAAAAAAGAGCTCTCTCAAGAGAATGAAAGGTTACAAGTAGAATTAGCTCGTCAACAATCACTAGAAGAGGTTCAAAAGAATTCTGTTAGTAGAAATCTGAGTGAACCAGCTAGCGTTGAAATTCTAAACTAATAAATTATTTAAATGAATGGCTATAGAGATAGAAAGAGGACAGCTTTAAGCTCTAGATTAAGCTTGACTAGGGAGGATATTCTCGGTAGGTTGATTATACTGATCGGTATAATTTTTCTATTAAGGTTATTCTACATCCAAATAATCAAATATAATGATTACAATACGATTGCTAAAGCTCAGCATGAAAGAAAATACATTATTCCAGCCAAAAGAGGAGTAATCTACTTCTCCGATAATAACAATAAAGTAGTTCCGGCAGTATTGAATACCTCTGTCTATAGCCTCTATGCAGACCCTAGAGAAGTAACAGATCCATCTCAAGAAGCGAGTGTAATAGCTCAAATAGTAGGTGGCGATAAAAGTAAGTATCAAGAGCAACTCAGCGACAAAAACTCTCGCTACCAAGTTCTATCTAAACGCTTAAGTTTAGATCAAGCTAAACAAATTCAGACTCGGGAAGATCTTAAAGGCTTGGGCTTAACAGAAGTACCTCAGCGTTATTATCCAGAAGGCCAGGTGGGATCTCAATTACTCGGGTTTGTTAACGGTGAAGGCAAGGGCCAATACGGCATAGAAGGTTATTATAACGATCAACTTTCGGGAAAAGATGGAGTAAGGCGAACGATAGCTTCTGTATCCGGGGTTCCACTCACTATTATCAACGATGATTCAGACTCTTTAACTTCTGCAGAAGATGGCGCCTCAGTTTATCTTAATATAGATAGAACAGTTCAAAACGAGTTAGAATCAGCGTTAAAAGATACGGTTGAATCATCGCATGCCGATAGTGCGAGCGCCATAATCATCAACCCGAATAACGGCAAAGTAATCGCTACCGGAGGCTATCCGTCATATAATCCGGCTGAATATTATAAAACCGAGGATAGCTCGTTATTCTTAAATAAAGCGGTTGGCGATGGAACCGAAGTTGGATCAGTTATGAAACCGCTAACAATGGCGGCAGCTTTAGATATGGGGTTAGTAAATAAAGATACAACTTTCAACAACACCAACACAGTTAAGGTTGAGGATAGAACCATTGGTAATGCTACAAAAACCTTACACACTGGGCCAACTACTATGCGAGAGGTTCTCGAAAACTCGATGAACACCGGAATGGTTTTTGTTCTTTCTCAAATGGGTGGGGGACAGATAAATATGCAAGCTAGGCAAAATCTATACCATTATTTTTATGATGAGTACGGCTTTGGAAAGCCTACTGGCATTGAGCAATCTGGTGAAGCGGATGGGATAATTTATCGTCCGGATGCTCAAGAAGGTAACAATGTTAGATATTCAAACATGGTTTTTGGCCAAGGTATAACAGTTTCGCTAATACAGGGAGCTACAGCCTTTAGTGGAGTAGTCAATGGAGGCACAATCTACCAGCCACAATTAGTAGATAAACTTAAGTTTAGTGACGGCAGAGAAGAGTTAAAAAATCCTTCAGTTGTACGCTCTAACATAGTTAAGCCTTCTGTAACGGCCGATATTATAGATATGCTAGAAACAACTGGAGCCAAAAATAAAACCGTACCCCAAAGAGATGGATATACATTTGGGGGTAAAACAGGTACATCTCAAATTGTAGGAGAAGATGGCACCTACACCAAAAGTGGTGGTAGAGGTACTTTCCTCGGTTTCTTAGGTGGTGATAAGCCTGAGTATGTTATGATGATCAAGGTTGAGAATCCTAAAATAGATGGATTCGCTGGCGGTCAGACTGCCGCTCCAGTTTTCAAAAGAGTCGCTAATTGGCTAATAGATTATTACAAAATTGAACCTAAAAAATAAAAGATAAAACTATATAAATTAAAATCATTATGCAAAGCTACAATCAAAGAAATAGAAATACCCGATCAGCAAAACCATCATTCAGTGGGGTGATAGATTTCTTCATAAAACCTAAAACTAATCGCTCAAAAACTAACCATCAGAACAATAAAAAGAGTTTCCATTTCGCTGAACCTAAAACCGCTATCAATATTAAAACGCCCACCAACAACCCGGCAACAGTCAGAAGGCATCGTCCAGATTATGGCCTGTTAGTATCCGCTCTGTTATTAAGCTTCATAGGTCTGATTGTTATAAATGCTGTCGGGCCAACTCTAGCTCAACAGATAAATCAAAATTCTAATTATTTTATGGTAAAACAAATCGTTTTCTTAAGCTTAGGATTCGCCGGCTTCTTCATTTCATCTAAGTTTAAACTCAGCAATATGGAAAAATACGCCGTATTTTTGCTAGGCTCTGCATTCTTCGCCTGTATTGTGATTTTCATCCCGGGGTTGGGCATCAGGGTGAACGGCGCAATTAGATGGATGCGCCTGGGCCCATTTTCATTTCAACCGGCAGAGCTACTCAAATTAAGCTTAATATTATGGAACGGTTACATCTTTCATAAACTAATTAGAGAAAAAAACATTAATAATTTCGATGTTTTGAAAAAAATTTATTACCCAGTTTTAATCGGTGTAGTACTTATGATTGGATTTTTACAGAAAGATTGGGGAACATTGTTAGCTATGGGCGGAACAATTGCTGTGCCGTTGTTTGTTTCTGGCATCAGTAACAAGCAATTAAGTTTAATAGCTGTAGCGATGATATCCGTAGCATTACTTATAACCATCATTTTTCCATACAGAATCAAACGCTTAACGGCTTTCTTGCAAAAAGATGACCACTCCCAAACCAATAACTACCATTCTAATCAAGCTCAAATAGGCTTAGGTAGCGGAGGCCTATTTGGCAAGGGATTGGGTAAAAGTGAACAAATTTACGGTTATTTACCAGAGGCTGCCAACGATTCCATCTTTGCGGTAATCGGTGAAAAGTTCGGCTTTATAGGTTCAGTTACTATTGTAGGCATTTTTGGCTATCTTCTGCGGCGATTAATCTATATTATGCGCCGAATGCCTAGTGCTTACACTAAAACCATTGTGGCGGGCTGTTTTGGCTCTATTTTGGGTGGTGTAGTGGTCAACATCGGAGGAATGCTAGGCTTAATTCCTTTGCTCGGAGTGCCACTCCCACTAATTAGCTTCGGTGGAACCAGTTTGGTATTTACTCTTATAACTTTAGGTATAGCGTTTAACCTTTCGAAGTATACGGTGCTGAGTAGGTAATATTGACCACCAATCTATAGCACCATTTTAGAGGCTACATATCGGCCCATTCTATAGCTCAAACTATCACGGTTAACAACCTCTTCGCCAATTGAATATGGCCGCACGATCTCTTCTAGAATGGGGCCATATTTTCTACTAGCAGCCCTTGCTCTAATCTCCTTGGGATCAGTATAGTAGTAACCGATGGCTACTGTACTCAATAAAAGTGGTATTATCCCCGCAACATAATTACCTTTTAATATATAGTAGTCTGCAGCTACCCCAAGAGAGGTTGAAAGCCTTGCCGCAAATGAAGAAAAACGCCTCGAGCGCATGCACGGATGATCATTAATTGAGTCTGAGTGGTGCTGCAGCTCATGAGCGAGGTATCTCGCCATTGAGCTACTACTACCCCTCGCTAATACTACATCACGTTTTTCGGGGCTATAGGACCCGCGGACAAGCATGCCCATTCCTATTTTTATTTCTTCGGGTGGTGTGCACCTTTTGCCTACATCTGCCATATCTGCTAATACTTCTTCAATTATCGGGTTTAAACCGGGTTCTAATCTTTGGCGAGTGTCTCTTCTAGGTATTATGTTCATTATAGGCTCAAGGGCAATCTCTTAAGTGTTGAATCAAGCGTTAATTTTGTAACACTAGTATATATATATATATTCGTTATTTGTCAAGTATTTTGTTGGTTTATTTTTGATCTACCTCTGTTAAGTTTGGCCTCACCCCGACTGGCTATCGCCAATCTACCCCTCTCCAAATTGGAGAGGGAATCAGCTACACCTAAGCTTTTGCTGATTTATTGGGGGATCCTGAATCAAGTTCAGGATGACAGTGTAGTTTCTCTTGGGGGATCCTGAATCAACCGCCAGCTGGCGGTTCAGGATGACGCTCTTTTTTTGCTATAATTAAACTTAAGATGAAAAAAGCCAAAACAGTTATTTATGTAGGGGGGGGATCTGGGGGGCATATCAGCCCGTTGTTGGCTGTTCATAAAGAGTTGATTAAGCTTAAGCCTAAGCTAAACTTTGTTTTTATTACCAACAGGCAAGCTCTTGGTATGGCTAAACAGTTATTCAGTGGTCAGCCTCAAGTTCACTTCAAAACTATAACAGCGGGCAAGTTCAGAAGGCATCCTGCCCTTAAGTTTAGCCAGAGGCTAAAGCTAACAGGTTATTATCTAAAAAATATCTCTGACGTATTTAAAACCTTACTTGGCTTCTGGCAGAGCTTCTGGTTGATGATTAAGCTTAAGCCAAATCTAATTATCTCTAAGGGCGGATATGTAGCGGTGCCGGTCATCTTTATGGCCAAATTAATTGGGGCAAAAATAATTATTCACGATTCCGACGCCCGGCCGGGGCTGGCATCTAAACTTACGGCGCCTAAAGCTGATAAAATTTTCACTGGTTTTGAAACAGATTTCTATCCTAAAAATAAAACTGAGTGGGTGGGGATCCCAATCAACGAATTAAATTTCAGTGCGGATGAAATCATTAAGTTTAAATCAGAAGGTCATCTTAAACTTAACCCTAAACTTAAAACAATTTTAGTTTCAGGAGGCGGCAACGGATCGGGCAACCTTAACGAAATCATTAATTTAAACTTAAAATCACTTTTAAAAAAATATAATGTCATTCATCAAGCAGGGGAGGGGAAAATTGTCAATTTCGATAGCTCAAAGTGCCCGGGTAAATACATTCAGTTCGGATTCTGCCCTCAAGTTGAGATGCTCAAGTACCTTAAGCTTAGTGATTTGGCGATTTCCAGAGCGGGTGCGACATCAATTCAAGAACTAGCCTACAATAAAAAGCCTAGCATCATAATTCCTAGCCCATATCTAAGCGATCAAATCAAGAATATAAAGTTTTTAAAAGCTAGAGGCGCCACCTTAAGTTTAGATGAACTCAAACTGGGGGATGATCCATCTCTATTGATGCCAGAAATTGAAAAGGCCATGACCGAGCTTAAAACCCTAAGTCAAAACATCGCTAAAATTTATAAACCTGGGGCAGCCAAAAAGATGGCTGAGGTGGCGGTATCTCTGTTATAATTTATAAGATAATGCTTAAGTTTAGAAATAAAAACAAAAAGAATCAGCGCTTAGATTCTAAAAGGCTAGGTGCGCCGGTAATGCGCAATCAATATTTTGGTGATATGCGCTCGAGTTCATCTACAAATGAGCAAGCTAAACAGCGCTTTGATGCAAAAAAATCGCCTCGAGTCAGATTCAAAAAATTAAACAAGCTAAAAAAGTTATCAAAAAGGGGATTATACCTAGCTATATCCGTGTTAGCCTTAATATTTATTTGGTGGTTAAGCTTAATTTCAACCAGAAGCCACTTCTATAGCAATATCCAAAACTTAAATATCAACCAGGCCTACAGAAATGATCTCCAAGAATTCAGCGATTCAAAAGTCAGCAACTACACATTGTTAAACTTAGATTCTAAAAAGGTAGAATCTCAAATTACACAAAAATTTAGCGATGTAAAAAGCGTTCAAATCAAACGCATTTGGTATAAAAAGGGAGTGGATATCAGCTATGTGATGCGCGAGCCAATTATAAAATGGCAAGCAGGTAATGAACTTAAGTTTATTGATGAAAACGGCGTGATCCTCAACTCAACCCCTGTAAATCAGAATGATCTGTACGTTATTGAAGATAACAGTGGTTTAAAACTTGATAGTGGCGAAAAAGTGTTTGCCGAGCGTAATGTTACATTCTGCGGTTTGGCCATGAAGGCGGTAAATAATAATCCATCAGTTAAAAATAACTTTGTTGGGTTTGGGATCCCTGCCACCAGCCTGAAAGAAATAGATATTAAGCTTAAGAGTGGGCTAGTGGTAAAGCTTTCAACAGAGCTAGATCCTGAGGGTCAGGTTTCTCTGCTGGCACAAATTATAGATAAGTTAGCTAACGAGGGCAAAGCTCCAGCTGAATATATTGATTTACGGGTTCCGGGCAAGGTTTTTTGGAAGTAGGGGGAATCTTTCAACTCAGTTAAGCTTAGTGATTAAGATTAAACTAAAGATATTTTTTATGTTCGGTCTTTGTTTAAAAATACAATGGTAAACGGCTAGGGTGGGGGAGCTCCTCTTGCTAATACGGTTGATAAAAGAGGTTAGGATTTATAATTCCGGTTTGTACCGAATTTATAGCCAGGTTGTAAAATCTTGGTTTTTTTGGCTACTCTGCTACACTGTTCGTTTTTTGTTCTAAAGTGGTTTAAAGGGTGGAGTAGTAGTAAAACAAAAACCCTGAAAGGCTAACTCTAATCTGTTAAAATTAAAAAAAAGGGAAGAAGCAAAGGGTAGAGGGAAGTATAGTAAAATAATAAAAATATAGTAGATGTCAAATAATAAAATAATATACTGTGGAAAAGTCAAACATTATTAAAACATAATATCAACAAAGTCAACTATATTAAACTTAATATTCCAAAATAAGTCAAATGCACCCCTGTAAAGCTTTGATAACCACGCTCCAATCAAGTCTTTAATTAACAGGGGTAGATTTCATAAGTACCTCTGTTAGTTACGGGGGTATGATCTGAATAATGTACCAATTAGGCTGGAGCGGCTGATGTTGATAGCTTGAGGCTTCCGTTAAAGCCTTCTTTAATAGCTGATAAGATAATGAGGAATAGACGCTAGCTAGTTTATTTAGCCGTAGTAGCTTTCTTAATCGCCTGCCGGGCGGATATCTCAATCACAAAAAAGTTTATAGATATATGTCGCAAAATATACCTTGTGCGACATCGTTAATATATCGAAGAGTTGATTGGTATTACCCTTAAGCTTAAGCCTTAAATCTGATTTTTAGGTGAACGACTCTAAATTATAAACAATCACCTAACTACTTTAATAAATTCTTTATTCCCGATGCAACCTAACTAAATTTAAGTTGCCTTTTGCTATCGCTATGTAAAAAACTCTAACTCTCTGGTTCCGCTCAGGCCGGATCGCAGTTCTAAGCTACTATATAATTAGCATCGGAGTTGTTTTTATGTGACGTTGAAGCAAGTTTCGGATTGCTGTAACAGCTTAAGTTTAACAGAGGTAAAAATATTAGCTAACAGAGGTAGATTCAAGTTGAAATTCTGATATTTAGCCTTAAACTTAATGTTCGTTTTTTGTTCTTAAAGATGATTCATGCTACTGTAAAGATCATAAAGCAGTATTAACCACTTCCCCCTACCCATAACCAACCAGAGATAATGACGGGAAGGGCTCAATTTCTTGATAAGGCTTTTGAGGATTGCTCCTAGTACGTAAGTATATTATATTTGTTGTATCTTAGATTCTGGATCCGAGATGCTAGTATATTAAACTTAAGCCGCTTTATCTTTTTCTGGGTTGTAGGTGAATACTCCCCTTTCAACTCTTTCAAAATAAGGTTGAGATTGTAGGTTCAGTAAAATTGTAGTAGCTTTAACTTGGCGAGATCTTAAAACCCGGCGGACGATTTCATCACGTCCTAGTGGCTCACCAGCCTCAATAAGCACTTGTTTGATGATGTCAGTCACATTACCTTTTTTATAGCCCCATTCTTCTAGGGCGTAGATTCCGCGACCAATCAACACAAAGCGATCATCCTTAATTAATTCATTATGAATGGCTTGGTTGGTAACTTCCTTCTTTTTAAAATCGGCCTCCCCTACGGAGTTAGTGATAGCACTAAAATGCATCGGTTTTTTGTTTTCTTTTAATACTAAGTAAATTTTATCGCGAATATTTTTAGGATTAACACTAGGCCACTTAACATTTCCCCAAGTATCCTTAAAGCTTGTCAGTTTCTTTGAAGATCTAATTAGGCTCTCTACATGTTCCTTAGGGTGAGAGGACATAGTAGAGTGTACCTCTTCAATTGTCATTGGTTTTTTATTGTCGTTAATAGTTTTAACTATATGGCTGATTCTAGCCTTAATTTCAGGCAATTTTTCAAGTTCAGGGTGGGCTACGGAGTGATGATGATCGTCAGAATCATCTAAAATGATTAAATCTGGCAGCAGAGCAGTTAAAAAACTAACCTTAAGTTTATCAGATAGATCTCCTTTGAGGCCGAAATGTTTTGCTAGATCGGTCATCGTAGCGATATTCCCGTTAGATTTAAGATAGCTAAAAAGTTCAGATTGAAAGTCATCTATAAATGGTAAGTCGGTCTCAGCAGCATTTTGAAGCTTAAAGATGATAGATTTTTCAAGCTGTCTCACTCTTTCTCTTGTAATGTGATAGGTCTCGCCTATTTGTTCAAGAGTTTCCTTGGGCCCATTTAAGCCAAAACGGCGGCTAACAACATCGCGCTCCCTTTCTTTGTCGAGTGTGTCAAGAATAGCTTTGATGGCCTGATTGAGGTCTAATTTGCTTTGGGGTTGAGATGAATCTGTCATAAAAATGATGTTAGCGAGCCTCCCTATGCTCCATGTATTAAGTTATATTTTAGTACAATTAATATAATTATACAATATGTTGTTAAATTCTGCAACAATTACTTTATCCCCACCGATTCTATTCCATACTATAGCATGTCAGTTGATATCAACGCAACTATGTTTTTACCTTAAGCTTAATAACTAATAAAAAACAAATACTAAATACAGTATTGCTAGTTTAATAAACTACTCTACCTATTGAGCTTAAGCTTGCTAATCACTATTATCAAGGCTTCTTAAATTATCGCTAAGCTTAATTTTCTTGAATTCTCCTGGTTCAAAGAAGTTGCCGTTTGTTGTGTAGTAAAGTGCTGGGAGATTAGTTCTAGTTGCAATTCCATTCTCTTTGATTATCTTAGGGTCTACACTCACGGAAAGTACATCTAGTACAACAATATTATGATCACCAGCCGGTACATCTTTAAACAACTTACACTCAAAATTAATCCAGCATTGATCCAAGGATGGAGATTCTATATTATGTGATTCATAAGTAGATAGTCCCGATATATAATCTAATTCAGATAAATTTCTATTAAGCTTAACTCCCGCATCATAGGTCTGTTGGATGTATTTAGGATAAGGAAAGCCTACAGCTGCACTGCTACCACTAACTATATTTTTATAAGTATCGCAATTTTCTGATATAACAATAATAATTCTAGGCGGTCTATACGAGACAACCATTATCTGCTCGAATGTTGCAATGTTTATATTTTGCTTTGGCCCAATTGTAGAAACCATCCCTGGAGCATGGCCTGGTGATAGATAAACAATCTTATCACCAGTTATCAATTCTTCTACTGATATTACTTTTCTTTTCACTTCTTAGTTGGCTTCTTCCTCGCCTTCGCCTTTTTGACTGGCGCAGTTTTTTTGGCCCATCTCCCTTTGCCCTTTTTTTCAGGAGCTTCCTCTAGCAATTTTCTAGCCTGTTCTTCAGTAATATTTTTAGGGTCAAGATCTTTAGGAATTTTAGCGTTCTTCTTAAGCTTAACACCTTTAATGTAGATGCCATACGGACCTTTTAGGATCTGAACATCGCCCCAATCGGCAATAAACTTATCTTTATCAGCCTCGCGCTTAAGCTTAATCTCTTCAATAGCCTCATCTAAAGTAACCCCGTGGATATCACGGCCCTTAATGCTAATGTACTTGCCATCGTGCTGGATGTACGGCCCGAATCGGCCAATATTAACCTTAACGTCAGCATCTTCAAACTGACCTAGGTTTTTTGGTAACTTAAACATTTCCAGAGCCTCTTCAAGGGTGACATCTTCAATTGTTTTGCCGGCTGGCATATTGGCAAAAGCGGGTTTCTCTTCAACATCTTCGCCACTTTCACCAATCTGGAGCATCGCTCCAAAGCGCCCAATTCTGGCAATAACTGGTTTGCCAGTTTTAGGATCTTCACCTAAAACACGTTGGCCAACATCTCCGCGTTTGACATCTTTAAGGCCAGCGATTTCAGAATCAAACTTTGTGTAAAAATCTTTAATAATGTTCTGCCATTTACTGTTACCAGCCGCAATCTGATCGAATTTGGCCTCCATATCGGCTGTAAACTGATAGTTCATAATATCTGGGATATACTTTTGCAAAAACTCAGTTACAACATTGCCGGTATCGGTTGGAATCAGCCTCCCATTATCAGCGCCATACTTCAAAATTTCATCTAGTTTAGCTATCTTTCCAGATTGATCTAAGCTTAAGTTGATAACATCTAGCGGTTTACCCTCTTTATCGCCCTTTTCAACATAGCCTCTGTTTTCAATAGTGCTAAGAGTTGGGGCGTAGGTAGATGGACGGCCGATTCCAAGATCTTCTAACTTCTTAATTAAAGATGCCTCAGTGTATCTGCTAGGGCGTTTGCCAAGAGTAGTTTTAGCCTCTCCAGAAGTAACATTAACTTGATCGCCCTTATTCACGGCAGGTAAGATGCCGCTTGCGCTTTTTCTTCCCATTGCGGCCAGAAATCCTTCAAAGGTTATAACTTCGCCTTCAGCTACAAACTCGTTTTCTTTGGGGGATCCTGAATCATCCGCCAGCTGGCGGACAGGATGACCCGGTATTAATTTAATGATTGTTTTTTCAGTTTTGGCTGGCGCCATTTGGCTAGCCATAGTTCTTCTCCAAATTAAGTTGTAAAGGCGTTTTTGGTATTCGTCACTTCCGGCAAACTCTTTTTTGAAATCAGTTGGGCGGATGGCCTCGTGAGCCTCTTGAGCGCCAGCAGATTTAGATTTATAACGTGTTAAGTTCAAATGATCTTTTCCCCATCTGCTAGAAACTTCAGATTCAATAGATTTTAAAGCCTGTTCGCTTAAGTTTAAGCTATCGGTACGCATATAGGTGATTAATCCGGCTTCATAAAGACGCTGAGCGTTACTCATGGTGCTTTTAGGGCTCATCCCCATTGTTTGGCTGGCAGCTTGTTGCAAGGCACTAGTGGTTAGCGGGGCGGATGGCCTCTTTAGGCCTGGTTTTTTGGTAACTTCGCTTACCTTAAGTTTAAGATCTGCATCAACAACCGATTTCAAAATGGCCTCAGCATCTTCTAAACTTTTAATTTTTTCAGGATGAACCGCCTCAAATTGTTCGCCTGATTCAGCCTCCAGCTCTAACTTAATTTTGTAGTAGGTTTCAATTTTGGTATTGTTAATCTCTTTTTCTCGCTCAACAACTAGCCTAACCGCCACACTCTGAACCCTGCCCGCGCTAAGCCCAAACTTAATTTTCTGCCACAAAATTGGGCTGAGTCCGAATCCTACCAACCTATCTAAAACTCTTCTGGCTTGTTGGGCATCTACTAAACTTAAATCTACTGTGCGAGGTTCTTTAATAGCTTTTTTGATGGCTCCTTCAGTAATTTCATGAAAAACTATTCTGTTGGTTTTCGTGGGATCAAGCTTTAGCGCCTCACAAAGATGCCAAGCAATAGCCTCACCTTCGCGGTCTTCATCGGATGCCAACCAAACGGTTTTTCCCTTAGCGGAACTTTTAAGCTTAGCAACAACCTTCTTCTTATCAGGAGTAATTATATACTTTGGCTCGAAATTATTTTTTATATCTATGGCGTCGTTCTTTTTTGGTAGATCTCGAATATGCCCGAAACTACTTTCAACCTCAAAATCACTACCCAGATATTTCTGGATAGTTTTGGCCTTGGCCGGAGACTCAACTATTACTAGGTTTTTGCTTTTTGACATTACTTTAACTTAAATTAGCATACCATTAAACCAAGATGCAAGCTAGTTAATCAGAAATCAGCTTTATCTTTATATTGCTAATTAAGTTTTATCCCAAAAAAGTTTAAGATAGTGAGCACCGTGCTAACTATAATTGTACCGCCCAAGAACACTCCGAGGCCATAAGCAATTCCCCGTAGAAAATAGAGCCACATCATCCGCCAGGCGTTAGAATATCCCTTATCATAAATTTTCTTCAAATATTTAGATATATCTGTTAGCTGGTTTAGCTCATGAGTATTAAACTTAGTAATTTGCTCTGATTTGTCATCTATTTGTTTATTCATAATAGTTTATCAATTCACCCTTAAACTTAAGCTAAAACTGCTTTAATTCTTCTGACGCCAGCAGAACTAGATTCTTCTTTTTTGATCTTAAACTTAAGCCCGCCTTCGCTGAGCTGAGCGGTATGATCCACATGAGGGCCTCCGCAGATTTCAAAACTGAATGGACGCTCGCTCGGCTCAGATTTTGGATCTTTCATAGAATAAACTTTAACAGTTTCGCCGTAGCGATCTCCAAACTGGCCAAGCGCGCCAAGATCTCCGGTCGCCTGTTCGGTCGGATATTCTGCCCAAGAAATTTGCAAATCTTTTTCAATTTGTTCATTCACAATTCGCTCAACTTCAGCAATTTGCTCCGGATTCATCTTCTCAAAATGAGAAAAATCAAAGCGAAGCCGTTCTTCGGTGATGTTACTCCCACGTTGAATAACGTGATTGCCTAAAACATCACGCAGGGCTTGGTACATTAAGTGAGTGGCGGTGTGATATTTTTTGTGTTGCAGGGTTTGGCCGCCAAGCCCGCCCTTAAATACTCCTTTAGTTGCGGTTCTGGAACGCTCTTTTTGTTCTTGCATGGTAATTTCAAACTGATCTTGCCAATCATCACTAAGCTTAATTCCGCGTAGAGTAGCCTCTTCGGTGGAAAGTTCTTTGGGGAATCCGTAAGTATCATAAAGCTTAAAGATGTCTTGGCCGGAGAGGGTTGTTTCTGATTTTGATGGGGATCCTGAATCAAGTTCAGGATGACCATTCTTTGCCATCTTTTCAAGTTCTTTCAAGCCTTTTTGCAATGTTTGGCGGAAAACTCGCTCTTCTTTTTCTAGAATGCTGAGGGTGGAATCATAGTTTTTAGCTACTTCTGGATAATCTTCTCCGTATATCTCTTTTACAACTGGAGCCAACCGAGCCACAACTCTATCGGTTAAGCCTAAATCTAAACTAAACTTAATTGCTCGGCGAACTAATCTTCTTAATACATAACCCTGACCGGTATTACTAGGAATAACTCCATCAGTTGCCAGCCAGACAGCAGATTTAATATGATCTGTAATTACCCTAAAAGCCTTTGTATTTTCTGCGTAAGTTTTGCCAGAGATTAACTCTAACTGTTGATTGATTGGTTTGGCAAAATCAATTTGAGAGATGTCGGGTTTACCTAGCGAGGCCATCGCCAGACGTTCTAGCCCAGAACCCTGATCAATATTAGGAGCCTTAAGCTTAACAAATTCAGATTCCGAGAGCTTGCGATAACCCATAAAAACATTGTTACCAATTTCTGAAAAGCGTGGTGAATCTGATGCTGGATGAGCCTTGCCCCATTTGGTTTCATCATGATACTGTTCTCCAAAATCAAAGAACATTTCTGAATCTGGGCCACAAGGGTCGCCAATGGGAGTTCCATCTTCATCGCCACCACGAGACCACCAATTTTCTTTGCCATCGTAAAGGAAGATGCGCCCGCCCTGCATGCCAAGCTTATCGCCGTTTTCAGATGTTCCAAGCTCCACAACTTTATTATCAACTCCGCGTTTTTCAAACTCGTTTTGCCACAGTTCAATTGCCTCATCATCTCTGTTGATATTAAGTTTAGAGTTGCCGATATAAACTGTTACGTAAACTTTAGTTGGATCTAACTTAATCACATCAAACAAAAATTCGGCCATCCAAGGGATCTGTTCCTTCTTAAAATAATCACCTAAACTCCAATTACCTAACATTTCAAAAGAAGTAAGATGTTCACTATCCCCCACTTCGTCAATATCTACTGCCCTAAAAACTACTTGTGAATCGGCAATCCGCTTAGCGCCACCAGGGTATTGCTCGCCAAGCAGATATGGAACCATTGGTTGCATACCAGATCCAGTAAAAAGCGTGGTTGGGTCATCTTGAGGCACCAAAGATGCCCGCGGAACAATCAGATGTCCTCGCTCTTTAAAAAACTTTAAGTATTCTCTCCTAATTTCTTTTGCTGTCATATAGATAAGTATAAGCTATGATTTAGAAAGTATGAAGCATTTTGTAGCATATTGTATAGTTGTCTCGAACTGACACCATAGAGTATAATAATTGATATGAGGGTAAGCGGAGAGGAATTAACGGCAGTTATACCTGTTTATAATGAGCAGCAGTTGCTGGCCCAGTATATTCCAGATTCTATCAAGAAACTCCAGCAAACATACACAGGAATAAAAATACTTATAATAGAAAACGGCAGCACTGATTTATCTCAAGAGATGGCTACCAAAATTGCCACTGAATTAGATATAGATTTTAAGCATCTCGATGTAGCGAGTTATGGAAATGCGTTCAGAGAAGGTTTGTCACTAGTGAAAACGGCTTATTCTATTTGGTTTAATGCCGATTGGATAGATATCGACTTTGTAGAAGATGCTCTATTGAAACTTGAGGCAGAACAAAAAGTGGATATTGTAATAGGATGTAAGAGCCATAAAGAATCTAGCGATAAAAGACCTTTTTACAGAAAAATATTATCTATTATATTAACAAAATTGATGAATAGATCTATGGGCTATAGCGGTGGAGATACTCACGGAATAAAAATGTTCAGGATGTCAGATACCCTATTAAACTTAATCAAGAGTACAACCCAAAATGAGCTAGTTGAAAGTGAATTATTAATACAGGCGCAGAAAGCCAAATTAGTTTTAAGTGAGATACCAATTAAACTAGAAGAAATACGTTCACCTAGAGTTAATATCGTTAAAAGAGCAAAAGAAGATTTGAAAGAAATCAAAAGTATAAAATGGAAGCAATATCAGAACAAAAAATAAAAGATTATAAATTGATATTTCATATTGACGATGTCGGTAAAAATCGCCAGATACTTAATCAGGTAATTAAGTTTAATGAGTTAGGTTCTCTGAAAAGTGTATCTATTTTAATGAATTATGGCGAAGCTAAAGAGGCTTGGAGCTACATCAAAAAGCATCCTGACGTTAAAGCTTTTTGGCATCCAAACCTAACTACGGGATCCCCAATTTCAGACCCCAAATCAGTGCCCAGTTTAGTTAATAGTTCGGGTCAATTTAAGTACCATACAACTAAAATGGCTCTAGCTCTAGCCTTAAGGTTAATCAACCCGAATGATATAAAAACAGAATTAGAGGCTCAACTTAAGCTTGCAGGGCAGATGGGAATTAAGTTTAGAGGTGTGGACGGCGAGCAACATATTCAAGCTTTTGAACCGATATCTAGTTTTTTAATCAGTAAGTTTAACGATATAGCAGATTTCGAATTCAGATCGCTTGGGCATCTTAAAAGCGTATCATTGGTTGGGCATCTTAAGCTTAAGCTGATGAGGTTATTGGCGCGTTTGTCATCTCCATCTTTAAAGATGCCCACTACATGGAATAAACCCTTTGTAGATTATTATATGGCAAGCTGGGAAAAAATAAGCTTGGATAAAATAAATAGATTAAACTTAATCGTGATTCATCCCGCTACTTCTTTTGATAAGATTAATACTACATTAAAAACGGATGACCACCCACCCATAAAGCCATAAATAAGGCCTGAAGCATAAACATAGTATAAAAAATAGCTTCCGGGTTATTGCTGATGATGTTTAACATCTTATTTTTTGCAGTTTGCGTTGGTGAGTTTATTTCGTTAATTTTACCCGCTTTCAGATTATAATACCCAGCAGTCAGTAACCCGATAAGAGCATAAATAGGCAAAACAGGGATTGAATATCTGGTTATCCCCTCCATACCAGTAGAAAAGTAAAGGATCATCGCTACGCTAAAGAATAATCCAAATTCTCTAAATGGCTTAATCTTTATTAAGCAAATTATTGACGCCAATAATGCTAAGATGCCCACAGAGGCAAACAGAGCGTTAGCCGCCGAGCCCTTAATGTAATTGAAGGTCAAAATTACAGGATTATACAACTGTTTATTCCAGCCGGCTTTTTCTATATCCATAAAGGCGAAATAATTACCAAAAACTAATTTGTTGATACTCAAATAAATTGTAATTGCACCGATAAAACCAGCTATAACCCATAAATAGCTTGCTAGTTGGTTGAATACGGGAGTTACCTTTCTGGGCTTAGATTTAACTATCGTAATTAATTTTCTTATCATTATCCATGCAAGCGGCAAACATAATATCCAACCATTAAGTTTAGTTAAAATTGCTACAAATAAACCTAGCCCGCTCAAACGCCATCTATTATTTAGGGCACCGGTTATAGTCAAAAATATTGCCAATAAAAACAAGGATTCTCCATAAAATGATGAGAAATAGTATCCAAAAGGATAGGCTATTATAGCGATGGATGCATACTTGGCTGAAACCTCATCAAAATGTAGCTTGAAGTAGCGATAAAATAAAATTAAGAATACTACGAAGAATATATTACTGAGTATCAAGCCCACTAAAAACTTATCTAAAAAAGTTACTTTTGAAACCACATTTACAAGCAGAGGGTACATCGGCATGAAAACTATACTGGCTTGGTTAGCCTGATTGATACTAGGTTTATAGCCTTCATTCGCTATCCGTAAATACCAGCCGGAATCCCAATTGCCCCATAGGTTAAGCGGTGCTATGCTACTAAATTCTTGAGGGGCGTTCTTAATAAAAGTTGGATGCAGTGTATTTAAACTGTTAGTCGGATTCGCCCGACCGACTAAACCTATAAATATCATAGCGATTATTGTTAAAATAATTCTATTCCAAAAATATAGCTTTATAATAGATTTCTCGTTCTTATCTAAGTTAAACAACTTCGGCAAAAACTTCCAACTTCTAGCCTTCGTTTGCTCGCCCGAACTAAAACCCGAAGAATCGCCATCTTCTTGTAGATTAAGTTTAGTCCCTTTAATTTTCATAACTATAAGTATAAGCTATAGAACCCAAACTATAAAGTGCAGGTTTCAGATTAAGCTTGGTGATGATGCCCTCCCCTCACGCTCCGAAGATGTTTAATCATATGCCGGGCAAAGTAAGCTCCGCCAACTACAGCTCCAGCTGAATCTAATCGGGAATCTCCGGTTACGGTTGCTAAACTTAATCCTCCAGCTCCAGTTAAACTGGCCCAGGCATCAGTTTTAGCATGGTGGTGCCCATCTTTCAAGGCGTGATTATGGGTATGATTATGAGTGTGATCTCCCTCTTCCTCATCATTTTTTAGGGCACCTGCAATAGCGAAATTTCCTAAACTGCTAACAGCTTCTAGCGCTGCCGCGGAGGGCT
This sequence comes from Candidatus Saccharimonadota bacterium, assembly GCA_036826375.1. Lineage (GTDB taxonomy): Bacteria > Patescibacteriota > Saccharimonadia > Saccharimonadales > HK-STAS-PATE-42 > DAISWL01. The sequence continues at coordinate 11,654 of DAISWL010000001.1, read as the reverse complement.
CAACTAGGTGCTGGTTGCCAGATACTAAATCTACCACGCTCTTAATAGCAAACAGCCCGGTTAAGCCTAAGGCTAGTAAATTAGCTCCTAACAAAATATTTTTAGATGCTTTTTCGGGCAATTTATTTGAAGCCACTAATGTTCTTAAACTATAAGATGCTACATCGCCAGCATTATGCAAGCCATTGATAACCGAGCCTTGCCCGCCCGCTAAGCTGGCGGCAGAATCTAACACTGTTAAGCTTAAGTTGCCTAAAACTCCATAGTACAATAATCTAGATTTTTCGCTCAGTTTATTGTGCCAGGGTTGCAATTTTTCTGGAATTAAATTCATTAAAGCTTATTTTAACAATTTAAGCTTAGTAAAAGTAATGCTTAAGGTTAGTTTTTATCTAATATCAACTCAAACTCCGCTAGTGTTCTAGTCTGCATCATTTTAGTTCTCAGTTCCACTGCGCCATTAAAACCAGAGATGTAAACTTTAGCGAACTTAAACAAAGTTGGCAATCTGCGTTGGCCATTTTCCCCTGCTCCCCCGTTCATATAAAATTGTTTGTATAGTTCAATGTGCCTTTTCATTAAGCTTAATTTCTGATTTTTATTTAAGCTTAAGAAATCTACTTCAGGGTTAAAAATAAACGGGTCATGAAAGATGCCCCTACCGATCATCACACCGTTCAAGCCTTCAATTTCAATTTTATGCTTAAGGATGTTTTTATCGAAAATATCTCCGTTGGCAATGATTTTAGTTTCAGGGCTCAGGTTATCTCTTAAGCTTAGTATTTGGGGTAAAATGTCCCAATGAGCCGGAACTTTACTCATTTCTTTTTGGGTTCTTAAATGAACGGTCAGAGCTGGCAACTTAAGCTTAAGCAAAAATTCGATCCAGCCTAAATCTATATTTTTAAAGCCAATTCGGGTTTTAATGCTAACTGGGATTTTCCCTCCCGCGCCAATTCTGGTAGATTCAACTATTTCACGAGCTTTTTCAGGATTTTCAATCATAGCACTTCCCGCCCCTGTTTTAACTACATCTTTAACCGGGCAACCCATGTTAATATCTATGCCTTTGAAGCCCATTTCCACTAAATACTCAGCGGTAGCTTGAAAATTCTCCGGCTTCAATCCCCAAACTTGGGCGATGACATCTTCAGTATTGTTAAACTTAAGTAGTTTATGAACCAGATTGGGCCTTCCGGCAGAATTTAGGCCATCAACATTAACAAATTCAGTGAAAAAAATATCTGGTGGGCCGAGCTCGAAAATCATTCGCCGAAAAGCTACATCCGTAACGTCATCCATGGGAGCTAAAATCTTAAGCTTAGAAGCTTTTTGCCAAATGTTATTTTGTGGCACTGATGATACCTCCGCCCATGCATTCGCCCGCCATAGAATAAATTACGGCAGATTGCCCCGGAGAAATTGAGCGTTGCTCCTGGCTTAAGTTTAGCTCTAGAGCATCCTGATCGATGAATTTCAATGAAGATTCTATCAGCTGACCTCTGTGGCGATATCTTAAAAGGTATTTTTGGTTTGGGTCTGGTTGAGTGGTAATCCAACTTAATGAATTTAAAGTTAATATCTTGCAGGATAGATTAGGATCGGATATATCATCTGTGACGTAAATGATATTAAGTTTAACATCTTTTTTAGTTATATAATAAGGTTTTTCTTCCCCGATGTTAAGCCCATGACGCTGGCCGATAGTATATAGCTCCGAGCCTTCGTGCTTGCCTATTATTTTTCCATTTTGATCTACAATATCGCCAGGTTTAACATCTATAAAGTTTTTTAGGAAATCTTTAATGCCAACTTTACCAACAAAGCAGATGCCCATACTCTCTTTTTTGGCGGCTGTAACTAAACCCCATTTTTTGGCTAATAATTTAACCTCCGGCTTATCTAAATCACTTAAAGGAAAAATGGTGTGCTTCAGAGCCTCAGATTTAACTCTGTACAGAAAATAAGTTTGATCTTTATTGGCATCATAAGGAATCAATAATTTTCCATTTTTAAGTTTAGCGTAATGACCAGTGGCAATAGATTCCGCCCCTTCTTTCAAGGCCAGTTTATAAAATAAGTTAAACTTAATTTCTTGATTGCACATTACATCTGGGTTGGGAGTTAAGCCCTGTTTGAAGGCTTCGAGCATCTCATCTACAACAAGTTGTTTATATTCTTTAGTAAAATCGTAAACTTTAAATTTAATACCCAGCTGAACGGCGATACGTTTGGCATCGCGGTAATCATCCTTCCATGGGCACTCAAAACCAGGCAGATCTTCCGCCCAGTTTTTCATGTACACGCCAGTAACCTGATGTCCGGCATCAAGTAATAATTTGGCGCTAACGCTAGAATCTACGCCTCCGGAGAGGCCTATAAATACATTCATAATAAATCTAATTCAAGTATACGGTATTAGGCTTAATGTATAAAGAGCTGTAACTCTGAAATAGCTCTAGATAATACGCTAAACCCCTAGTTGTTTCTTGATTTCACCAGTAGCTAGTGCGGGGTTAGCCTGGCCCTTGCTCAGCTTCATCACCTGGCCGGTTAAAAAGCCAATCGCTTTTAGCTCGCCGTTTTTGACATCAGCTACGGCTTGGGGGTTGGCATCAATAACTTCCGCTACAATTTTTTCTATAAAACTATTATCGCTAACTTGAATTAAGCTTAAACTCTCGGCAACTGCTTCGGGGTCGCAATCTTTTTTGCAAATTTCAATTAGAACCTGCTTGGCGCCGGTAGAACTCAGGTTCCCATTTTCAACTAGATCACTAAGCTTAATTAGGTTTTCAGGGCTCAGAGCCAATTTTTTAATTTCTGGCTGATCTCCGCTAATAAGAGGCAGAACATCGCTAGTAAGCCAAGATACCGCCTTCTTTATTAGTTTTACATCTTGGTTTTTGAGATCTATAATTTTTGAAATTAAGTTTAGTAGGGCCTCATTATCTAAAAAGATGTCAAATAGATCGGGGCTGATTTTAGCTTCAATTAGTTTAGCTCTTATATCATCTGGTAAAAGACCCATCTCAGATTTAACTCTACTCACCCACTGCTCGTCAATTTCTACTGGAGGAACGTCGGGTTCCGGCATGTAGCGATAATCATGAGCATCTTCTTTGCTACGCTGAGAGAAGGTTTTTTGTTTGGCATCATCCCAACCACGAGTTTCTTGGATTATACGCTCACCTTTTTCTAGCAACTTAATTTGGCGTTCAATCTCGAACTTGGCGGCTCGTTCAACCGATTTAAATGAATTTAGATTTTTAGTCTCAGTTCTAATTCCCAACTCTTCAGCGTTCTTAAGCTTAACGCTGACGTTGACATCGAACCGCATATTTCCATAATAAAGATTGCCGTCTCCGGCGCCACTGAAAATAACTATTTTTTGTAATTCTTCAGCAAAAGCTCTGGCTTCAGCGGGGCTGTTAATATCCGGTTCAGTTACAATTTCTACCAGCGGAGTTCCAACTCGGTTGAAATCTACTAAACTATAATCCGCCCCCGCTGGATGTGTTAATTTGCCGGCATCAGTTTCTAAATGGGCGTGATGAATATTAACCTTAAACTTAAGCCCATCGGCGGTGGTGGCATCTACATGCCCGCCTAAAATGATTGGGTTTTGCATCTGGGTGATTTGATATCCGCTGGGGCTATCTGGGTAAAAGTAATGTTTTCTATCAAAAGTGATGACATCGTTTATTCTAGCGTTAAGCCCAACTCCTAATTTAATAGCCAAATCAATGGCCGATCGGTTAAGCACGGGTAAAGTTCCCGGCAGACCAAAGCAAAGCGGACCAACGGTGGTGTTGGGATCAGCCTCACGAGCGTCATTATTAATAGCAGTGAAAAGCTTAGATTTCGTAGCTAGCTGTACGTGGCATTCGATGCCAATCACGGGCTGGTATTTATCGATTATTTGTTTAGATAACATTCATATTTAATTATAACACGAGATTAGAATGGCTATTCTTGAACTGGTGTGAAGCGAGACATCGCATTAAACATCGCTGGCAAACTATAAGATTCATTAAGGGCTGCAATTAGTAACCCCGCCTCAGTTTCTCTATAAAACTCAGGAGTTGAATCGCTTAAACTAGTTTCAATTAGGTCATCTGCTACTTTTCCGAAGTTTTTAGCCATTCTTCGATCGAGTCTTTCTGATATTGCTAGTACATCCCTCTTAAGTGCGCCCATATCCGCCAGTGAACAACTTAGCACAAATTTGGCAGCAGCTCCCGCAAATCTATAATGATTAACTTGTTCGGGATCTTCCATTGTTCGGGGTAGTGAATCCGCATTTGGTTTCGGAGCACTTAATGTATTAAAAATGCCGGTTAAAGTGGGGAGCGATAGATTATGAATAGAGTCACCAATCGCCCAGGGAGTTGCATCGCCATTCTCCGCTATTTCAGAGCCTATTATGTAACCAGCGATCAGCCTGTTTAAGTGTGTGGTTTGATGCTCTTTACCACTGCCCTTTAAGCCCTTAATGAGGCTTTCTAGTGCTAAACTTAAGGCGCCAGAAGTTAGATTTTCTGTAGTAAAAGTGACGGTTTTATCACAATCGGAGGAGCCAATAAAGCATACGGGTGGCTTATCGGGGTTGCTTGCTTCATTAAAAGTTAATAATGCTCTATCTCGGATTGAATCAATAATCCCCGTAATATCCTCACTTAGATGAGGTATTAACCAACCGAAACAACTCAGCGCAAAATTAGCGTCTCCGGTTTCATCTGCGTACTTCTGGGCTTCAAGGGTTAGTTTAGTTATGTCTGCAGCACCAGGTTCGTCGAATTTCATAGTAATACTATACAATATATATCACTGATAGTAAACTCTTTTTAAGTTTAACCCAGTATCTCTTCAAGCTCAGAGCTTAAGATTGGTAGTTACTGCATCCTAAACTTTAGGCTAACTTTAGGATGTTATGGGATAATATAGATACATGAAAGTGTTAATTATTGAAGATGAACCTAAAATCGCCAGCTTAATTAAAGAGGGTTTGAGCGAACAATCCTACACTTCGGAAATCTGCCATGATGGACCGAGTGGTTTAAGTTATGCTCTAACTGAAGAATACGATGTAATCATTCTTGATAGGATGTTACCTGGCGGTATGGATGGGTTGGAAATCTGCCAAAAAATTAGAGCAGCTGGAAACCACGTTCCAATATTAATGTTAACGGCTAAAACTACTACTAGTGATAGAGTGGCTGGCCTTGATGCCGGCGCCGATGATTACTTAATAAAACCTTTTAGTTTTGATGAACTAAGGGCAAGGCTGCAAGCGCTACTACGTCGGCCGCATGAATCGCTTGGTGAGATTTTATCTTATCAAGATCTTAAGCTTAATCTAATTAGTAAAGATGTCAGTAGAGCTAATCAAGGCATTCACCTATCAGCAAAAGAATACGCTATTTTGGAATATCTTTTAAGAAACAAGGGCAAAGTTTTAAGCAAAAACGCTATTCTTAATCATGTTTGGGATTTCGATTCAGATGTTTTACCCAGCACTGTTGAAGTATTCATCGTTTATTTAAGAGCAAAGATAGAAAAGCCATTTGATGGCCCTAAAGTGATTCAGACCGTGCGAGGCTTCGGCTATAAAATAGAGGAGGACCAATGAGGCTCATTAATCTTGATAAAATCAGCAACACTCGCCTGAAGCTGGCTCTAACATACTTAAGTATAATAATGGTGTTATTTGTTAGCTTTAGCATCATTTTTTACCAAGCATCAACGGCAAATTTACAAGTTAAAGTTATTGAGGGCCCTGAAGTATCGGTAGGGGCCGGAACCCTTTCCCCTCCTCCTAATTTTACTAATCAGCCATCGGTTACAAGCACCTCCCCTGGCGATGACCAGAAGATGTTACAAGTTCCACCACTAAATCAAGATGAAATCACTAAGCTTAATTCTAAACTTGAAGATACTTTTGCTAAACTTAAGGTTAATCTTAGAAACCAGCTGATCATCTTAAATGTGATAGCACTAGTGGTGGGTGCTTTTATTAGCTATTACCTAGCACTTAAAACTCTCCAGCCAATAGAACTGGCAATGGATGCTCAAGAGCGTTTTACAGCCGATGCATCGCATGAATTAAGAACTCCACTAGCCATTATGCAAGCTGAAATTGAAGTAGTGCTTGCTAAAAAAGAATTAAGTTTAGCAAGAGCAAAAGCGGCTTTAGAATCTAATTATGCTGAGGTTGGGAGGTTGAAATCTTTATCAGAGGGGTTGTTAGATTTAACCAAAGCTCCACTAACTTCAAAAGATTTTAAAGAGCTTAAGCTTAATAAGTTAGTAACCGAGGCGATAAATCGGGTAGTTAAATTGGCGCAAATTAAAGATATTATTATTGATGATCAGTTGCCAAAGATTATTATTAACGCTGAGGGCAGCAGCCTAACTCAGGCGTTAGTCATCTTACTTGATAACGCTATTAAGTATAGTCCCGAGGGTTCTGTTATTCAGATTAGTGGTTCAGTTGAAAATAAAACAGCTTATTTAAATATTGAAGATCAAGGAATAGGAATTAAGCCTAATGATCTACCCCATATTTTTGAGCGTTTTTATCGGGCTGATACTGCTCGCAACCAAGCCAATAATAAAGGTTACGGGCTGGGATTATCAATCGCCAAACAAATTGTGGATCAACACAGTGGAAAGTTAAGTGTTATCAGTTCTGCCAAAAAAGGCTCAACATTTTCTATCAGTTTACCTGTTAAATAACTTTTTTAAGAAATCGGGATTAATCTTAAGCTTTCTTTAGGTTTTGTAGATTAAGATGAATGGTAGTAATTAGTTGTAATAAAAAATAAGGAGAAAGAATTATGAATGTGGTAAGTTTAGGAATCCGTAATGCGTTTAGAAATTCAGTCAGAACTATTTCCATAGTTTCAATACTAGGGCTTAGCATAGGGTTAAGTTTAGTGATGCTGATCGCCAATCAAGCTGTTGGCGATAAAATTGAATCTGTTAGAAAATCTATCGGTAATAGCATCAGCATCTCCCCTGCCGGATTCAGCAGTGCCAGTTCAGTTAACAACGGCTTAACGGTAGCTCAGGTAGATAAGCTTAAAGATATTGAACACATCACAAGCGTTACTAAAACTCTTCATGGAACTGTAATGCCTAAATCTGATAGCGGCGAAGCGAGCCCTGTTATGATGAGCCCAGATGGCAGTAAGTTTTCTGAAACCAACTTGAAGCCTGTGCTTGAGTTTAATAAAGAGCCCGCTTCTGGTGGCGGAGGCGGAACGGTTATTTCTTCTGGCATAGGAGGCGGAGTCCCTACAGATTTTCAACCACCAATTGGAGTGCTAGGAACTTCTGATCCAACCGCTACTCAGCCTCAGGATGAATCTAAATTCACCCTTGCAGAAGGACGCTTTATTGATGGAACTAAAGATTCAGACGAAGCGATGGTGAGCGACAAAATGGCCACTAAAAATAATTTGAAGGTTGGTTCTACCTTCAGTGCTTACGATAAAACTTTAACCGTAGTTGGAATCTTTAAAACTGAAACTCAATTTGCAGAAAACACTGTTGTAACTTCATTGCCTACTCTGCAACGCTTAAGTGATAACGCTGGCGCAATTGATGGAGCCGTTGCTTCAGTTGATTCAGTTGCCAACATTGATGGAGCAACTAAAGCAGTTAAAGATTCACTAGGCAGTAGCGCAGATGTCACAGATAGCAAGCAAATGGTTGAAAACGCTATTGAGCCACTCCAAGATATCCAAAAAATATCTATCGCTAGCCTAATTGGCTCTGTAATTGCAGGTGGAGTTATCATCCTACTTGCTATGGTAATGGTGGTTCGTGAACGTCGTCGTGAAATTGGAATATTAAAAGCAATTGGTAGTTCTAATATTAGAATTGTAACTCAGTTCATGGTTGAATCTTTAACCTTAACATTATTAGGATTAGCCATAGCAGTTGTAATTGGCGTTGTCGCTGGCGGACCGGTAACTCGAGCGCTAGCTAGTAACAGTGGCCCTGGTGGTGGAGCTGCTCCTAAAGGCGGTGGCGTTATAGTGGGAATTGTTGGTGGAGGCATTAATGATGCTAAAGATATCCAAGCCAAGCTAGGTTATGAATCGCTACTGGGCGGGCTGGCTACATCTATAGTGATTGCCCTTTTCGGAAGCGCAGTTAGCTCAATTATAATCGCCAAAGTGAAACCTGCCGAAGTGTTACGCAGTGAATAGCCTAGTGGTTAAACTTAAATCAGTACATTTAATTACAAATTAAAAGGAGTATAAGATATGTTAGAAGTCACAAATTTGAAGAAGATATTTCGTTCTGGTGATACTCAAATAGCAGCCGTTGATGATGTATCATTTAAGATTAACTCAGGTGAGTTCGCCTCGATTATCGGTCAAAGTGGTAGCGGAAAAACTACCATCCTCGGTATTTTGGGAGCTTTAGAAAAGCCGAGTTCTGGCAATATTAAAATTGATAAAGCAGATATCACTAAGCTTAGCGATCATGCTCTTATAAAATACCGAGCCAAAAAAATTGGATTTGTTTTTCAGGGTTATAACTTGGTGCCGAACCTTTCAGCTCTAGAAAACGTAATGATGCCAATGCTATTTGCACACACTTCCAAAAAAGAAAGTCATGCCCGAGCGGTTGAATTATTGAACCGAGTCGGTTTAACTAACGATAAGCAAAAGCGTAAACCAGGGAGGCTCAGCGGAGGCGAACAACAGCGTGTGGCCATCGCCCGAGCGCTAGCAAATAAGCCAAAATTAATTTTAGCCGATGAACCAACTGGTAATTTAGATTCTAAAACTGGACGCTCCATCTTCCAACTTCTACATAATTTATCAAGAGATGAAGAAACAACCGTACTAGTGGTCACTCACGATCTAGAAATTGCCCGCCAAGCCGATAGAGTTTTCCGCCTAGAAAACGGTAAAATGAGCCAGATTAAAGGGTCTTAAAACCTTTTACTTTTATTCAGTAGTTAATATCGGTAATAAGTATGAACTGTATTAAACTTAACCCAGTATCTCTTCAAGATCAGCGCTTAAGCTTAGTAGTTTGTAATCATCTTTTGCTTTACAAATAAGCTGCAAACCAATTGGTAGATTCTGATTATCAACCCCAACCGGTAAACTTAAGGCTGGTAGGCCAGCGAGGCTAACTCCCACTGTCATTACATCTGCCAAATACATGGCAAGTGGATCAGCAGCGTTTTCACCAATCTTAAAAGCGGTGGTCGGAGCAACCGGCCCGGCTAATAAATCAAACTCTTCTAGTGCAGCTTTAAACTGATTAATAATTTTAGTGCGTACAGTTTGGGCGCGTTTGTAATAAGCATCGTAATAACCACTACTTAAAACGTAGGCGCCAATCATAATTCTTCTTTTATTTTCAGAATTAAAACCAGCAGAGCGACTATCACTATAAATATCCGCTAAATTTTGCCCATCGCTTAAGCTTAAGCCATAGCGGATGCCATCGTAGCGCATCAAATTAGATGAAATTTCAGCGGGGATAATTACGTAATAGGCGGCTAAACTTAAGGCTAGTGCGGGTAAATCTACCTCCTCAACTTGGTAACCCAACTCCTTAAATTTATTGATTGCGGTTAAAGTTTTTTGTTTTACCTCTGGTTGCAAACCCTCGCCGTAAAATTGTTTGATGACGCCGATTTTGAGTTCAGCACTCTTGTTGGGAGATCCTGAATCAAGTTCAGGATGACGCTCTAGTTCTACGGTGGTGGAATCTAGTTCATCAATTCCGGCCATTAAGCTTAAGATTAGCCTAGCATCTTCAACTGAATTAGTGATTGGTCCCATACAATCGGTTGAGCTGGCCATGCTAACTACGCCGTATCTACTTACGGCTCCATAACTCGGTTTCAAGCCTACTGCGCCGCAAAAAGATGCTGGCAAACGGATGCTCCCCCCGGTATCACTACCCAAAGCAAAAGGCACTAAACTTAAGGCAACTGCGGCGGCGCTTCCTCCGCTACTTCCTCCGGGAACTCTTTTGGTATCGTGCGGGTTCAGAGTTACGCCAAAATCGCTATTTTCGGTGCTTCCTCCGTGGGCGAAGGCATCTAAGTTGGTTTTACCCACGCAAATGGCTCCGGCATCCTCTAATTTGGTTACGGCGGTTGCGGTATATGGGCTAATAAAATCATTTAAGATGTTGCTACTGGCGGTCATTTTGGTATCTTTAATTAAGTAGTTATCTTTAACTAAAAAAGGGATTCCAGCTAAGGGGCCAACTTCTTCGCCAGCTTTAAGCTTAAGTTCAATTTCGGTGGCCATCTTTCTGGCTCTTTCGGGTAGGCTTAATAAAACCGAATTATAGCTTTCAGCTTGCTTAATTAAGCTTAAGGATTTTTCAACCAAATCGGATGGCTTAATAACTCCGGAGTTTACATCTTCGACAAGTTGTTTTAAAGATGGCCAGACTGGGCCGTGTTTAATTGCCTTGGGGCGGATTTCGGTTGTACTGTTTTTTTTGGGGGATCCTGAATCAAGTTCAGGATGACTAGTGGGGTTGTTATCTTGTTTGTTCATTTAAGTTTAAAGTACCTTCTTAACTTTAATTTGGGCATCAAGTTTGGCTGGGGCGTTGATTAGTAAATCGGCTTGAGTAGTTTTGTAGATGTCCTCATTAATCCTATCATCACGCATAACATTTTTATTACCGCTAACCTGATAAGTAGGATCAATACCTTCAAGATCTGCCTGCTGGAGTTGCTCGATATAGCCTAAAATGGCTTCAATCTCTTTTCTATAAGTTTCTAGCTCGTCATTACTAAGCTTAAGGTGAGAAAGTTTAGCAAGTTTTTGAACATCTTCAATAGTAATCATAACTAAAGTATAGCGTATAAAGTGGAGGTGATAAAGTTTTTAGGGGTGGGAGCAGGGATTATTTTTAATTTAAGTTTAGGCGGCGTTATCTCTCAGATGTTGGGCTTGGGCATCTGCTGCTATTTGTTCCCAGTTTGGTTCTTCCCAACCTTCTCTTCTTAAATGATTTTCCCATAAGGTTTTGCGGCAGGCGGCGATGGCGGCGGCAGCTGCAGTTTTCCTTGCAACTTCTGTGAGGTATTCCTCATAGGCCCCTGGATCGGTATTAAAAGCTTGTCCGCTACTTGGGGGTAATACTTCGCCATTCTTTTCAACCCAATTAGGCCCTAACGATTCGTATTCATCTGGTCCCCAGCCTCTAATTGTAGTTTCAGGCTTAGACATTTTAGTTACTCCTCCGGCTGAGTTATTACGAAACCGTGTTTTTTTAGTATAGCTAAAACAAAAGCCCCATCTTTTTCGGGATCAAAAGCTGAACCAGTAGATTCTACTAAATCATCAACTTCATCGCTCATTGATGCAAACTCTAAAATCAATTTTGAAAAATCTTGAACATTTTTCGCCTTTGGATTTATATATCTTATTTCTTCTTGGGCGCAATTTAAAATAAATACTGCTGCCTCGGCAACAAGATTGGGGTCGGCGGAATCGGTTAGGTTTAATCTGCCATCCCACTGGGCGCATAAAACCTCTTCCGCGACAGATATAACGGGAGAACCGGGAGGAAGCTCTATCCAGTTAGCAGCATCTCTAGCCCCATTCCGTTTTGAATCAGGACACCACCATGTAAAATAACGTTATGAAGAA